>DASTNZ010000245.1:0-33065 GCA_035762665.1 Jiangellaceae bacterium
GCCAGGTCAGAACGAAACCATCGTGACATCCCGCGAAAGGGGAGGTCAGCAAGTGTCGGTCTCCATCAAGCCGCTCGAGGACCGGATCGTGGTCAAGCCGCTCGACGCGGAGCAGACCACGGCGTCCGGGCTCGTGATCCCTGACACCGCCAAGGAGAAGCCGCAGGAGGGCGAGGTCCTCGCTGTCGGTGCCGGACGGTGGGACGAGGATGGCGAGAAGCGCATCCCGCTCGACGTCAAGGTCGGCGACAAGGTGCTGTACTCGAAGTACGGTGGCACCGAGGTCAAGTTCGACAACGAGGATTACCTCATCCTGTCGGCGCGCGACGTGCTCGCCATCATCGAGAAGTGAACCGCTAACGGACGCCCCTCGGGGGCCGCGCACGGCGCGGGCTCTCCGAGGGGCGTCCGGCTTTCGAAGGGAAACCCATGCCTAAGATCTTGGAGTTCGACGAGAGCGCGCGGCGCCGACTCGAGCGCGGCGTCGACATCCTCGCGGACACCGTCAAGATCACGATCGGCCCGAAGGGCCGCAACGTCGTGATCGACAAGAAGTTCGGCTCGCCCACGATCACGAACGACGGTGTCACAATCGCCCGCGAGATCGAGCTCGAGGACCCATACGAGAATCTCGGCGCGCAGCTGGCCAAGGAAGTGGCCACTAAAACCAACGATGTCGCCGGCGACGGCACCACGACCGCGACCGTCCTGGCCCAGGCGATGGTCCACCGCGGGCTGCGGGCCGTGGCAGCGGGCGCCGCTCCGATGGCCGTCAAGCGCGGCATCGACAGCGCGGTCGAAGCGATCAGTGACCGGCTACTCGAGACCGCACGCCCGGTGGATGAGAAGTCCGAGATCGCCTCGGTGGCGGCGATCTCCGCGCAGGATCCACAGATCGGCGAGCTGATCGCCGAGGCCTTCGACAAGGTGGGCAAGGACGGCGTCATCACTGTCGAGGAGTCGCAGACCTTCGGAACCGAGCTCGAGTTCACCGAGGGTATGCAGTTCGACAAGGGTTACCTGAGCCCCTACATGATCACCGACGCGGAGCGGATGGAGGCGGTGCTCGAGGACGCCTACATCCTGCTGCACCAGGGCAAGATCTCCACGGTGGCCGAGTTCCTGCCGCTGCTGGAGAAGGTCGTCCAGACGGGACGGCCGCTGTTCGTGGTGGCTGAGGACGTTGAGGGCGAGGCGCTATCCGCCCTGGTCGTCAACAAGATTCGCGGTACGTTCACCAGCGTGGCCGTCAAGGCTCCGGGCTTCGGCGACCGCCGCAAGGCGATGCTGCAGGACGTGGCAATCCTTACCGGCGCTCAGGTCGTGGCTCCCGAGGTGGGGCTAAAGCTCGACCAGGTCGGCCTCGAGGTGCTGGGCAAGGCGCGCCGAGTGGTGATCACCAAGGACGACTCGACCATCGTCGAAGGCGGCGGCTCCGGGGCCGACATCGAGGGTCGGGTGGCGCAGATCAAACGTGAGATCGAGCAGACCGACTCCGACTGGGATCGGGAGAAGCTGCAGGAGCGGCTGGCCAAGCTGGCCGGTGGCGTCTGTGTGATCCGGGTGGGCGCGGCGACCGAGGTCGAGCTCAAGGAACGCAAGCACCGCATCGAGGACGCCATCTCGGCCACGCGCGCCGCGATCGAGGAGGGCATCGTCGCAGGTGGCGGTGCGTCCCTCATCCACGCGGGGTCCGTGCTGGACGGCGATCTTGACCTCAGCGGCGACGAGCGGACCGGCGTGGACGTGGTCCGCCAGGCGCTGTCCGAGCCGTTGCGCTGGATCGCGGACAACGCCGGCGCCAACGGGTATGTCGTTGTGTCCAAAGTGGCCGAGATGTCCGGCTCGGAGGGCTACAACGCAGCGACCAACAAGTACGGTGACCTGCTGGCCGACGGTGTCCTCGACCCGGTCAAGGTCACCCGGTCGGCTTTGCAGAACGCCGCCTCGATCGCCAGCATGTTGCTGACTACTGAGGTGCTGGTCGTCGACAAGCCCGAGGAAGAGGAGCCCGAGGCTGCCGGTCACGGTCACGGGCACGGCCACTGACACAACGTCGCCGATCATGCAAAAGCGGGGCGACACGCCGTGTGTCGCCGGTGAAAGTCGCAATCCGGGCATTACGGCATGTCGCCCAACTTTTGCATGATCGGCGCGGAAGGTGGAACGGCGTGGGCGTAGCGACGCGCCAGCTCATCGAGGTACGCCACCAGCTCAGGTGGTTCGGCGACGGTGAAGTCCGCGCCCAGCAAGCTCAAGTAGATCGCGAGAGTCTCGATGCTGTCGGCCCCGGTGTCGAGGACGCAGGTACCGGCGTCCAACGTCTCCACGGAGCCGACCGCAGGGTTGATTCGGTCTGCGATCACGTCGGCCGGCGCGTGCACCGTCACTCGCGCCCGGTACCGCCACGCGGCCGCCGAGACATTACGCGAGACGTAGGCCGCGACGTCGTCGAACGGCGGCTCCCGCGGCGCGAACCGCGGACCCGTCGGGATCTTCGGTTCCAGCCGGTCGACCCGGAATGTCCGCCAGTCGACGCGGTCGGTGTCGTAGGCGATTAGGTACCACCGGTGGCCCCAACTGACCAGCCGGTACGGCTCCACATCGCGGCGGCCGACCGAGCCGTCGTGGGACCGGTAATCGAACCGAAGCCGCTCGTGGTCCCTGCACAAACCCGCGAGCAACGTCAGGACATCCGGGTCGACGCTCGGGCCGGATCGATCCGGCGGGACGGTGACCGCGTGCGTATGCAGTGCGTTGACCCGATGCCGCAACCGGGACGGCAGCACGTTCTCCAACTTGGCCAGTGCCAGCAGCGCGGACTCGCCGATCCCGGCGATAGGGCCACCGGCCGCCGTCCGCAAGCCGACCACAACGGCCACCGCCTCATCGTCGTCGAGGAGTAGCGGTGGGAGATTCGCTCCCGCGCCAAGCCGGTAGCCACCGGCGGCTCCTCGGGTGCCCTGCACGGGGTAGCCGAGACTGCGCAACCGCTCGACGTCGTGCCGGACGGTCCGCGCGCTCACGCCCAGACGATCGGCGAGCTCGCCACCGGTCCAGTCGCGTGGCGTCTGCAATAAGGCCAGGAGTCGCAGCAGCCTGGCCGACGTCTCCAACATGCTTTTTATTGTGGCAGCTCATTAGGAACGGAATCAGCCTAATACCCTTCTACTGTGGAAGTCATGACGAACACACACAGTGACATCCGTCCCTTCCGCATCGACGTCCCGCAGGCAGAGCTCGACGACCTGGCCGACCGGCTGGCCCGCGTCCGGTGGACCGATGAGCTGCCCGACGCCGGATGGGACTACGGCGTGCCGTTGACCGAGGTGCGCAGGCTGGCAGAGTACTGGCGCGATCGGTACGACTGGCGAGCCTGGGAGGCCAAGCTCAATGCGTACCCGCAGTTCACCACCGAGATCGACGGGCAGAACGTTCACTTCCTGCACGTGCGCTCGCCGGAGCCGGACGCCTTCCCGTTGATCCTCACCCATGGCTGGCCAGGCAGCGTGGTCGAGTACTTGCGGGTCATCGAACCGCTCACGGCCGCGGGCTTCGATCTGGTGATCCCGTCGCTGCCCGGATTCGGGTTCTCTGGGCCGACTACCGATCGGGGCTGGGGCACGGCCCGCACTGCCCGGGCCTGGGGCGAGCTAATGCGCCGGCTCGGGCACGAGCGGTACGGCGCGGTTGGCAACGACGCTGGTTCGATGATCTCGCCGGAGGTCGGCCGGATCGCCCCCGAGCACGTGGCCGCCGTCCACGTCACGCAGATCTTCTCCTTCCCGTCCGGGGACCCGTCTGAGTTCGAGGGCCTGCCGGAGGAGGACATGGCACAACTGCAGCAGCTGCAGTGGTTCCTGGACAACAAGTTCTCGTTCAACCACCTCCACTCGCAGCAGCCGCAGACGCTGGCGCACGCTCTGGCCGACTCCCCGACCGGCCTGCTGGGCTGGAACATTCAGCTGATGAGCGGCGACGCCATGGCGCAGCCGCTCGACGACGACTTCATCCTGACCAATGTCAGTATCTACTGGCTTACCAACACGGCCGGCTCTGCGATCCGCTTCTACTACGAGGATGCCAAAGCCAAGCCGGCAACCGAGCCGACGACCGTCCCGATCGGCCTCGCCACCTTTGCCGGCGACTTCGGCGGGATCCGGCGCTTCGCTGAGCGTGACCATCAGAACATCGTGCAGTGGCACGCCTACGACGCGCCGGGTGGCCACTACGCCGCCCACCTGGAGCCGGAGATCATGTCCAACGACATCCGCGAATTCTTCGGGTCGCTGCGCTGACTCTCGATGGGGGTGACCGGAGGGCCCACCCCTCCGGTCACCCAGCGATTCAAGTGGCCTCGATCGGCCGTATTGTGAGCGGCATGCCGTACCTCGTCGAGCGGATGCGCCCTTTCACGTCCACGATCTTCGCGGAGATGTCCGCGCTGGCCACCCGCACCGGAGCGATCAATCTCGGCCAAGGGTTCCCCGATACCGATGGACCGGCGTCCCTGCTCGAGGACGCCGTGACGGCGATCCGGAACGGGGCCAACCAGTACCCGCCGGGCAAAGGGGTGCCCGAGTTGCGCGAAGCGATCGGGCGGCACCAGCGGCGCTTCTATGACCTCGATCCGGATCCCGACGCCGAGATCTTGGTCACCGCGGGCGCGACAGAGGCCATCGCGGCGAGCATCCTGGCGCTGGCCGAACCAGGTGCCGAAGTCGTCACGTTCGAGCCGTATTACGACTCCTACGCCGCCTGCATTGCGCTCGCCGGCGCACTCCGCCGAACAGTACCGTTGCGAGCGCCTGCGTTCACCTTCGATCCAGACGAACTGCGAGCGGCGTTCACCGACCGCACCCGGCTCATCCTGCTCAACTCGCCGCACAACCCGACCGGCAAGGTGTTCGACCGCGACGAGCTCGGCCTTATCGCCGAGCTAGCCCAGGCACACGACGCGATCGTCGTCACCGATGAGGTCTACGAGCACCAGACCTTCGACGGCGTGCCGCACATTCCTATCGCGACCCTGCCTGGGATGGCCGACCGCACGGTCACGATCTCCTCGGCCGGCAAGACCTTCTCGGTTACCGGGTGGAAGATCGGCTGGCTGCATGCTCCGGCGCAGATCACCGGGGCGGTTCGGGCCGTCAAGCAGTTCCTCACCTACGTCAACGGCGGCCCGTTCCAGCCGGCCGTGGCCAATTCGCTGGACCTGCCAGATGAGTTCTACCAGCGGCTGGCCTCCAGCCTGCAGCGCAAGCGCGACCTGCTCGCTCACGGCCTGCGCGCCGGCGGGCTCGAGGTCTACCAGCCGCAGGGCACGTACTTCATCGTCGCGGATGTCGCACAGCTCGGCTATGGCAACGGTATCGACCTGTGCTGGCGGCTGCCCGATCTGGTCGGTGTCGCCGCCGTGCCGGTAGCGGTCTTCTGCGACGACCCCGAACCCGCCCGCACGCTCGTCCGGTTCGCCTTCTGCAAGCGGGACGAGGTTCTCAATGAAGCGGCCGAGCGGCTGGCCAAGCTCGCCACACGCTGAGCTCAGCCGAATTGTCTGCCCAGTCGCGCATCGATCGCGTCCAACTCCGGCGAGGTGCCTACACAGGCCATCCGCGGCGGTGTGACGAGCGCGCGAGCTTGGTCGGACGCTCCTCGCTCCACCAACCGGCCGGCCAGATCGACGGCAGCGCGTAGCTCCAGCGACGTGCTGCCCTGCTCGTCGGCGATGGCCATGGCCCGCTCTAGTCGGCGGTCGCCGTCCGGGCCGGGCAGGCACCGGGCTTCCAGGCGCCACAACTCGGGTAGCCACCACCAGTCGGCGTGCTGTTCGGCTTCGTCGTGTGCTTCGGCGAGCACGTTCGCGGCTTCGGTGGCCTGGCCGGCATCGAGCAGCGTCTCGGCCAGCAGGGCCAGGTAGTAGGGCAGCCGCGATCCGACCTCATGCTCGCGCAGCCGGCGGATTCCTTTGACGATCAGCGCCGCCCCAGTGGTCCCGCCGAGCAGCCAGCCCTCCAAGACCTCGCCCCAATGCTGGTAGTACGCGAATTCGTACCGGGTGGAAAGGTCCTGGATCTCCCGGGCCCGAGCAAGCGTCTCCGCGCGGTCTCCTCGCAGTTGATGGGTTATGGCCGCGTACGCGACGGCCACCGCGCGCCCCCACGGCGCCCCGAGATCCTCTGCTACATCGATAGCCATGGCCGCATGTTCACGGGCTCGGTCCACGTGCCCAGTCAGCCAGTCGGCATGAGCTCGCCAGGCCCATGCCATTACGCCCGGTGCGAAGCCGAGGATCCCCCGGCCACCGCCGGCTCGTGTTCGTGTGGCCAGCTCATAATGCGGCAACGCCCGGCGAGGCTCTCCCGCCGAAGTAAGCGAGCCGGCCATCGCAGTGTGTGCATACGCTGCCAGGTCAGGGTTGTCGCCGCTTGTCACCAGCGCCCGCTCCGCCAGCGCGAGTGCGGCTTTCAGCGTCCCGCGCACAAACGCCGCCCCCCACAACCCGACCAGCGACTCGACCAGCGCGGATCGATCACCTGTTCTCTCGCTCAACTCCCTGATCCGCTCGAGGTTCTCGCGCGCCTCGGGCGATGTCCAGCCACCAAGCGCATTGCGGGGTCCGGCGGAAATCGCCCGTATCTGGAGCTCCTGCTCGTCGCGCCTGCTGCCACCCGGCAGACCGGCCAGCAGATTCAGGGCGCGCTCGGCGAGTTGCACCGCCTGTTCGTAGCCGAACAGCTGGTTGGCGGTCCGCGCCGCCTGCAGGTAATAGGGGATCGCATTCGCGGCCATCCGGGCCCGGTCGTACTGGTCGGCGATATGGGCGGCGACTGTGTCGATCCCCTCGGCGTGGATCCTCACCAGGGTTTGCGCAACGTGCCGGTGTAGTCCTCGTCGCTGGGGTGGGCTGAGGCTGTCGTAGGCGGCGGCCCGTAACAGGTCGTGAGAGAAGTCGTACGTGGTCGCGGTGTGCTCCCGCACGATCCGCCGCCGCCACAGCTCGTCGAGCGCGTCCACGACCGTGTCGGCGTCGTGGTCACTTGCCTCGATCAGCAGATCGAGTGAGAAATCTCGGCCGATCGCGGCGGCCAGCCCTGCCAGCTCACGTCCGCGCTGGCTCAACTGGTTCAGCCGTCCTTCCAGCACCGCCTGGACCCGCGGCGAACCAAGAGCCGGCAGGTCCGGGCCGTCGCCGCCGTGCGTGACGGCCTCGACGACGAACAGCGGAAAACCTTCGGTGAGGCTGTGCAGCCGGGCGGCCAACGACGGATCCATGTCGCCACCGAGTAGGAGTGTGGCCAGCTCGGTCGTCTGGGCTTCGGCCAACGGGCCAAGTTCCACGTCCGTGACCATTCCCGCCACGCGAAGCCGGCTCAATGTTGCGACCAGCTCCGGGTTGTCGTTGAGCTCCTCGGAGCGGGCCGTCGCGACCAAGAGCAGCGGTGCTTCCGCACCAATGTGGAGACACAACTCCAGCCAGGTGAGGGTGTCGGCATCGCACCACTGGAGATCGTCGAGCAGCAGCGTGATCGGCCGATCGACAGCCAGCACAGCCCGTACCAGGCCCTCAAAGAAGCGGTGGCGCTGCCAGCTGTCCGCGGGTCCGGGCGCGCCGGTGTCGGCGCCGAGTTCGGGCAGCAGTCGGGCGACCTCGGCACGCCAGGCCGGCTCGAGCGTCTCGACCCCGGGCCGGCAGGCGTCACTGCGCAACCACTCGGACACGGGAGCGAGCGGGAGTGGGCGTTCGCCGGCGAAGCACCGAGCTCGCGCGGCGCCACCGCCCGCCTGTCGCACAGCTGTCAGCAGTTCCTCGGCCAGCCGAGTCTTGCCGATTCCAGCCTCACCAGTGATCACTAGGAGCCGTGCCGAGCCGGGCTCGCCCGCAGCGGCTTTCATCCACGCCGCACGCAGGATGCCCAGCTCGTGCTCCCGTCCGACGAACGGTGACGTCCGCCGGACGGTCTGCCTGGCCAGGGCGGTCGTGGGGGCGTGGTCAGTGCGCACCAACAATCGTTCGTACAGCTCGGTGGTCTCGCGGCTGGGCAGCGCGTCCAGCTCGCGTTCGAGCACCGACAGGCAGCGGTGATACGCCTGAAGGGCGGCGGCCCGGTCGCCCATCCGGGCCAGCAGGTAGATCAGCGTCCGGTGACCGACCTCTTCCAGGGGCTCCAGCTCGACTCGCCGGCGAGCGTAGGTGACGGGGGCTGCCCCGTCCTCGTCCCCACTGACCTCGATCAGGTGGTCGAGTAGCGTGACGCACCGGCGGCGCAGCCGCTCACGTTCGGCGAGAACCCAATCGTCGTAGATCGATGGCAGGAAGTCGCCGCCGTAGGCCGCGACAGCCGTACCGGCGCACGCGAGGAACGTCTCGTCATCGCCGGCTTGGAGCGCCGTGCTCGCCTGGTCGGCGGCGGCCTCAAAGGTAGCGACGTCGATCTGGATGGGCGCGTTGTCGCGCCACCAGATGCTGGTCTGGTCGACTGCGAGAATCGCGTCCGGGTCGGGCACGCTGCGCCGAAGTTGGTGCAGCTCACGGCGCAGGTTGGTACGCGCCTGTGCTTCGGTCGAGTCCGGCCAGAACAGGCCGGCCACCCGCTGGCGGGCCTGGGGTGTGCCCTGATGCACGGCGAGGTAGCCGACGAGCGCCTGGGATCGGGGCGACCGGAGCCCGGTGAGCAGCTTTCCGCCACTGCGCACGCGGAAATCGCCGAGCAGAACGACGTCGAGCATGCCCGATCGCCCCCCAACAACAGTGGATCCCTGGCGCGGAGCTTACGCTGAGACGAGGGTTCAGACTTTCGTTGCGACGGTGACCAGATACTCCCAGTCGCACACCAGGGTCCCGTCGGTTGCCCGGTTGAACTCGGCGGCCAAACTTATGAGGTCGTCTCGTAGCGCGCGCTGCCCGTCGGTCGTAAGCCGCTCGGACGCCTTGAGTGTCGGCCCGTAGTACTGCAGAAAGAAGTCGGCGAAGTACTCAGGAGATGGCAGACGCTGCGTGATGGCAGCTGTTGCGGACTTCAGCTCGTCGACACCGGCACCGAGCAGGTCACTAAGGGCCTCCTCGGTTCCCCACCGCGTGGGAGGCAGGGCTCCCGGTGGCGGAGGAACGTGGCGGCTGACCAGGGCGAGCATCCGGCCGACAAATCCGGTCGGCGTCCAGTTAGCCAGACCGATGCGCCCGCCCGACCGGCACACCCGAACGAGCTCGCGCGCCGCTTGCTGGTGGTCTGCGGTGAACATCACGCCGAGGGCGGAGAACACGTAGTCGAACGTGTCGTCTGGGAAGGGCAGGTGCTCGGCGTCCGCCTCCTGAAACTCCACGTCCAGTCCCTCCGCAGCGGCCCGGCTACGGGCGCCGGCCAGGAGGGCGGGAACGTAGTCGATTCCGGTGACGTCGCCGAAGCGGCGTGCCGCGGCGAGCGCTACGTGTCCTGTGCCGGTTGCCACATCCAGGACGGTGGAACCGGCGCGTAGGTCGACGGCTTCGCAGAGCACGTCGCCGAGCGGATCCGTGAGCCAGGCGATCTTGTCATAGCTGCCGCTGCTCCACGTCTGATGCTGTCGTTTCTTGATTTCTTCGAGGTTGATAGTGGTCGTGATCGTCATTGCAGTTCCTGTTCGAGTCGTGTCGCAACTGGTGCGATGTTCTGGTTGATCCGGAAGAAGTTGTCGGGGTCGTAGAGCGCCTTGATCTGCGCCAGCAGGTCGTAGTTGTCGCCGTAGGCGGCCCGTACTCGGGCGTCACCCTCGTCCATCAGGAAGTTCACGTACGCCCCTCCGGCCGAGTGTGGATGTAGGGCCTCCCAGTAGTCGACCGCCCACTGTTTGATCGTGGGCGCGTTCGCCGGATCGGGGTCGACACCGACGATGACGCCCGCCCAGGTGGCGTCCCGGTGGCCAAAGGCCGTATCGGCGGCGTCCACATCGTGGACCGCCCCGTCGATGGGGTACAGGTGCATGGTCGAGTGCATTGTCGGGACCTCGCCGAATTTCTCGTGGACGGCGATGGCCTCGTCGGTGATGTCCTGGATGAAGTCGGCCCGCCAGTACCACTGGAGCCCCGGCGGATATAGGCCGTCGAATGCCGACTGCAGCGCCGGGAACGGCGCCTCGTGCAGCCCGTCCAGCACCGGGTTGCCGAACGCGCGCACGGGCGCGAGAACGTCCTCGGCCCGCTCGGGCGTCCCTGTGTAGCACCACATGACGCCGCAGACCTTGCGGAGGTGTAGGTGCTCGGGAAACGGCGGTGCCGGTGGCACCGTCAAGAACGTGAAGAACCCGTTCAGGTCGTCGGGCGCGGCGGGCAGGAACTCCCGGTACCACCGCATCACTTCGGCTGCGTCGTCCAGGTCGTACAGGACGGGCCCAGTGACGACGGTGCGCACCGGGTGGCACCTGAACTCGAACGACGTGACCACGCCGAAGTTGCCGCCGCCTCCCCGCAGCGCCCAGAACAGGTCCGGGTGCTGCTCGGCGCTGGCCGTCACGAACGTGCCGTCGGCCAGGACCACATCGGCACTGAGCAGGTTGTCGACGGAAAGTCCGTACCGTCGGCTCAGGTACCCGATTCCGCCGCCGAGAGTCAGCCCGCCGACTCCGCTCGTCGAGATGATGCCGAACGGGGTCGCGAGCCCGAACGTATGCGTCGCATGGTCTACGTCGCCCAATGTGCAGCCGCCTTCGACACGGACGGTGGCGTTCTCCGGGGCCACCCGGACCCCCCGCAGCTGGGAAAGGTCGAGGACGATGCCGCCGTCGCACACACCGAGCCCGGCCCCGTTGTGACCGCCGCCGCGCACCGCGATCAGGGCACCGCCTTCTCTTGCGAGCCGGACGGTCGTGATGACGTCGGCGACGTCTGCGCACCTGGCGATCGCCCTGGGACGGCGGTCGATCATCGCATTGTGCACGCGACGGGCCTGGTCGTAGCCGTCGTCCACCGGCCGGATCACGTCGCCGCGCAGCTGATCTACCAGGGCCTCCACAGTCGACAGCGATGCCTTTCCATCTGTGTGCATGGCTTTCCCTTCTGCCGCCCGGTCCCGATGTGTGTTGGGACCGTACGGCGCTGGGCGTTCGTTAATCGTTCGGGAGATGCCGGTCAGTGGGCGTGCGACCCGACGGCGATCTCGCAGGTACCGGGATCGTCGACGGGGATCGTCAGAGCACCGGTAGCCGGCACTTCGAAGAATGTCGCGTACACCACGGCCACTTCGCCGGTGTCGTTGAACGCGGTGTGGACGTTGCCGCGGCCGGGGTCGATGAACAGCGAGCCCGCTGAATACGGACGCTCGACGCAGTCATCTGCGTAGACATAGGTGAGCTTGCCTTGGGCTACGTTGGCGATGACGGGGCCGGGATGCGTGTGCCAGGGGAACCTCGCTCCCGGCTGCACCGTGATCTTGGCGGTCGCCACCCGGGACATGTCGTCCATGTTGAGCACGTTCGTCACTTGTCCGTCCAGCTTGAGTCTGATCTGCCCACTTACCTCGTCGGTGAACTCGCTTCGCGGCGTGAGCAACTCCACGGCGATGGGTGCCGGTTCTCCGTCAGCTGCCGAGGGTTGGATGAATGCGGCGCCAAGGCCGATTGCTCCGATGGTCGCGGCGACTCCGGCCAGCTTGGTGGTCGTTCGCATGGTGATGGCTCCTTTACGGATTGGGTTGTTAAGCCGCCGCGACCGTATGACCTGCCGTGTTCGCATTACGTTCGCCACTCGTCGCTGCCAGAAGTGAGGGCGGGAATAGGTGCGAACGCTCGATCGCTGCGAATTGCTCCACACCGGTCACGGCCTACGATGGGAGCATCGCCGCCGGACCACCGCTGAGGATCACCTGATGACCCCGTTCGACTCCACCGTTCCCGAGAAGTTCGCTGCTCTTGGCTTGACGTTTGACGACGTCCTGCTGCTGCCGGGTGAGTCGGACGTCATCCCGAGCGAGGTCGACGTCAGTTCGCGGCTGTCGCGTAACGTGACGGTTCGCATCCCCCTGTTGTCAGCGGCCATGGACACCGTCACCGAGGCGCGGCTGGCCATCGCGATGGCCCGCCAGGGCGGCCTCGGCATCCTGCACCGGAGTATGTCGATCGACGACCAGGCGCGTCAGGTTGATGTGGTCAAGCGGTCCGAGTCGGGCATGGTGACCGATCCGGTCACCACTGGACCGGACGCCACGCTGGCCGAGGTCGACGCCCTGTGCGGGCATTATCGGATCTCGGGTTTGCCGGTGGTCGAAGGCAACAACGTCCTGGTCGGCATCGTGACCAACCGCGACCTGCGGTTCGTCCCGACCATCGAGCACGAGACCCGCCGCGTGCGCGACGTTATGACGCCGATGCCACTGGTCACCGGCCGGGTCGGGATCAAGCCCGAGGACGCGATAGCCCTGTTGGCCAAGCACCGCATCGAAAAGCTGCCGCTGGTCGACGGCGATGGCCGGCTGCGTGGGCTGATCACCGTGAAGGATTTCGTCAAGTCTGAGAAATACCCGCACGCCACCAAGGACGGTGAGGGCCGGCTGATGGCCGGAGCGGCGATCGGGTTCTTCGGCGACGCGTGGGAGCGCGCGATGGCGCTTGTGGAAGCCGGTGTAGATGTCCTGGTGGTAGACACCGCCCACGCGCACACCAGCCTATTGCTCGACATGGTCCGCAAGCTGAAGGCCGAACCCGCCGCGGCCGAGGTCGACATCATCGGCGGCAATGTGGCCACCCGAGCAGGCGCCCAAGCCCTAGTGGACGCCGGGGTCGACGCGGTGAAGGTCGGGGTCGGGCCGGGTTCGATCTGTACGACGCGCGTCGTCGCGGGCGTGGGCGTCCCGCAGGTGACGGCCATCTACGAGGCGGCCCAGGCCTGCCGCGCGGCCGGAGTTCCCGTAATCGGCGACGGCGGGCTGCAGTACTCAGGCGACATCGCCAAGGCCATCGTGGCTGGTGCCGACACCGTGATGGTTGGTTCACTGCTGGCCGGGTGCGACGAGAGCCCTGGCGAACTGATCTTCGTTAACGGCAAGCAGTACAAGTCCTACCGGGGGATGGGCTCGCTGGGTGCGATGAAGAAGCGCGGCGCCGCGACGTCGGGCTCGCGTGACCGCTACTTCCAGGCCGACGTCTCGACCGAGGACAAGCTCATCCCGGAGGGCATCGAGGGACAGGTCCCGTATCGGGGCCCGCTCGCGGCCGTCGCCCACCAGCTGGTGGGAGGGCTCCGCCAGTCGATGTTCTATTGCGGCGCCCGGACGATCCCCGAGCTACAGGAGCGCGGGCAGTTCATCCGGATCACGGCGGCCGGGCTCAAGGAGTCGCACCCGCACGACATCCAGATGACCGTCGAGGCACCGAACTACTCGTCCCGGTGATTTCGCCCGCTGCCATGATCGACGGAGAATCCGTGCCCGCTGCCCGAATGGACGATTCTTAGATCAAGATCTCTCCAGGTTGTCGGCGAACCACGCCTTCCACCCGGCCTGCTCACGGGCGGCCACTTCGGCCGCCTCCGGGCCGTACAGCTGCGCACGTACCGTGACGAATGTTTGCTCTCCCGCTCCACCAGCGCCGATGAGACCGATGCCCCGGGCCGGCGCGTCGAGAACGAGCGTCATCATGTGCTCGTCGGCCCGCTCAACGGTGCCGGCAAGCACAGGTGCTCCCTGCGCCGCCGTGGCCACGCGCTCACCTACCCTCGCGATCGCGGGCACGCCCAGTTGCTGCGCGAACCATTCCCACGAGGCATCGTGCTCACCCTTTACGAAGCCTCCTGCGTTGACAGCGGCGACCGGTTCGCCGCGGAAGTGTGTTAGGTAGAGGCGCAACGACACCAGCGCCTGCCGCCATCCGGCCGTAAACGACTCGATGGCCTGGTCCCACGCTTCACCCTCGCCGAACCCGCTCATCACGACGCGGACGACGCAGGTTCCCCCGCTGCGTGCCTCGACGAGGAACTCGGTCGCGGTGACCGGTGGGCCGCTGTCGTCCGGCGCAAACTCCTCGGCGCTCTCCTCGTAGGCGAACCGGTGCGGCACCTCGTAGGCGGTGATCGTCCCGGACGATGACATGTCGGCCTCATGGTGGTGGACGACCGAGCCGCCGACGCGCTCGTCGACCTCAGCGGGCATGAACCACCCGGTGATGCCGGGGCCTGTCGCAATCGCTTCCCAGGCTTGCTCAGGGGTGACCGGCACCTCGACCTTGACCTCGATTCGGCGTTGGTTGGTCATGGTTGCTGCTCCTTCGGAGTCGGATGTGCGGCGACGATCAGCCGGAAGGGACGCCCGTCGCCATGGTGATACTTGGCAGCCAACTGCGTCACCGTCCGGGTGAGCTCGTCGGCGAACCGAACTTGCTCCTCCGCCGAGGCGAAGCCGATCTCGGTATCGATGGCCAGCGTCGCCAGTCGGCGCTGTTCGGCCTGCGCGGAACGCAGCAGACGGCCCACCTCACGCACTGCGCGCGAGGCGAGGGCGACGAGATACCGCGCCGACAGACGGTCGGCCATGCCTGCCGGGTCCGGCGCGTTCTCGTGCATGGCCTCAGGCGATACGACGTAAGACCCTGCGCTGGCGACGAGCAACCGCTCGGTGAGGCCACCATGCCGCCGTTCGCCAGCGACGGTGACGAGACCGCACTGCTCCAGCGCACGAAGGTGGTAGTTGACCTTCTGCCGTGGCAAGCCGAAGCGCTGGGCCAGACCGGCCGCCGAGGCCGGCTCGCGCAGCGCGGCAAGGATCCGCCCCCGCAACGGGTCCAACGCGACCGCCGCGGTCGCGGCGTCCTCGATGACGTCCACCTCTAGCATGCACTCCACGGTCGCATTGACAAGAATTTTTGTCAAGGGGCGGACGTTATAGCCTTGCCTGGTGACCGAGATCGAGATCGGCCGAGGCAAACGCGGCCGCACGGCGTACGGTTTTGCCGACGTGGCGATCGTTCCGAGCCGCCGCACTCGCGACCCCGAAGAGGTCTCGACGTACTGGCAGATCGACGCGTACCGGTTCGAGATCCCACTCGTGGCCGCGCCGATGGACTCGGTCATGTCGCCGGCCACAGCCGTCAAGCTGGGCAAGATGGGTGGCCTGGGCGTCCTCGATCTGGAGGGCTTGTGGACCCGGTATGACGACCCTGAGCCGCTATTCGAGGAGATCGCCCAGTTCGATGAGCGCGACGCCACTCGCCGGATGCAGGAGATCTACGCCGCACCGGTGCGCGACGAGCTGATCGCCGCCAGGCTGGCGGAGATCCGCGACGGTGGCGTGACTGTTGCGGGTGCGCTGTCTCCGCCCCGGGTCAAGAAGCATTACCACGCGGTGCTCGAGGCCGGCGTCGACCTGTTCGTCATCCGCGGCACGACCGTGTCGGCAGAGCATGTATCCGGCCGGGCCGAGCCGCTCAATCTCAAGCAGTTCATCTACGAGCTCGACGTCCCGGTGATCGTCGGTGGATGCGCGACCTACCAAGCGGCGCTGCACCTGATGCGCACCGGCGCCGCCGGCGTGCTGGTCGGGTTCGGTGGCGGCAGCTCGCACACCACGCGCACCGTGCTCGGGGTCATGGTGCCGATGGCCACTGCCGTGGCCGACGTGGCCGCTGCGCGCCGCGACTACCTCGACGAGTCCGGCGGGCGGTACGTGCACGTGATCGCCGACGGTTCGATCAGCCGGTCGGGCGACATCGCCAAGGCGATCGCGTGCGGTTCGGACGCGGTGATGGTCGGCTCGCCACTGGCCCGGTCCACCGGGGCGCCCGGCCGGGGCTGGCACTGGGGGTCCGAAGTGCACAACACCGAGCTGCCGCGCGGAACGCGGGTCAAGGTCGACCAGGTGGGTTCGCTCGAGCAGATCATCGCTGGTCCGTCACATGTCTCGGACGGTTCGATGAATCTCATCGGCGCATTGCGGCGGGCGATGGCGACGACGGGATACACCGAGGTCAAGGAGTTTCAGCGGGTCGAGGTGACCGTTCTGCGCTAGGCCCGAGCCATCAGCAGACGTAAGGGCTTGATTTGGCGACAGGCATCCCGGTGTCATCAGCTGTCGTCGACATCGGCGAACGCGGTGGTCCTGAGCGCGGGTGTGGCGGTGCCGTCGAATGGCTCGGAGGCGAGTACGCGACCGTCCTGGCGCTCATCATCGACGGCTACGGCGAAGATCGATTCGGCGTGTGCGAGGCACAGAAGTGCGACGCGGTGTACATCGACACCACGCGGAACGGATGGCGACGTTATTGCAGCGCTGCATGTACGGCCCGAGCCAAAGTGGCCGCGTACCGGGAACGGCGCTCGCCTGATGGGCCGTAGTCGGCGGTGGATCAGTCGCCTAATGTGTGGGGTGTGACGACCGCAGCCGCTCGTACCCCTCATGACGCGGTGGACCGCTCGCTGATCGACAAGCTCATCGACGGCATCGTGGCAAGCCCCCGCGCGGACCGGCATACGATAGTGGTGCCCTTCACCGGAGCACCTCTCGCCGAGCTACCGCTTTCCACGCCGGACGATGTGGCCAGCGCTTACGAAGCAGCTCACGCCGCGCAACGCGCCTGGGCGGCCCGCCCGCTCCCCGAACGGGCCCGGATCGTCGGCCGCGTGCACGACCTGGTGCTCGACCGGCAGTCGGCGCTGGCCGATCTGATACAGGCCGAGTCCGGCAAGGCGCGCCGGGACGCCTTTGAAGAAATCGGCGACGTCGCGCTTGCCGCTCGTTATTCAGCGGTTCGGGGACCGCAGGTATTGCGCGACCGGCGGCGTGCCGGGCTGGTGCCAGGCCTGACCAGGGCAATAGAGGTGCGCCACCCTAAAGGCGTCATCGGGGTTATCTCGCCGTTCAACTACCCACTGACGCTCGCGATCTCGGACTCCCTGCCGGCGTTCGTGGCAGGCAACGCCGTAGTGCACAAGCCGGACCTGCAGGCGGTGCTAACGGCGTTGATGGCCAGGTCAATCGCAATCGAGGCAGGGCTGCCCGAAGCGTTGTGGCAGATCGTCGCTGGTGACGGGCCTGGGATCGGCGGAGAAGTGGTGGATCGGGCCGACTACGTGTCCTTCACCGGTTCCACCGCCGTGGGGCGGCAGATCAGCGCGCGGGCCGGAGAGCGCCTGATCGGCGTGACGCTGGAGCTGGGTGGCAAGAACCCGATGATCGTGCTCGAGGACGCCAACCTGGACCGAGCGGCCGAGTGCGCGGTGCGGGCTTGCTTCTCCAACGCCGGCCAGCTGTGCATCTCGGTGGAGCGGTTGTGCCTTGCGGCGCCAATCCTGGACGCGTTCCTGGAGCGATTCCTGGACCGGATCGGCAAGCTCCGGCTAGGAGCCGGCTTTGACTACTGGCACGACGTCGGGTCGCTCGTGTCGCAGGCGCAGCTGGACAAGACGAAGCGACACGTCGAGGACGCGGTGACCAAGGGCGCGGAAGTCCTCGCCGGCGGCAAACCGCGCCCGGACCTCGGGCCGTGGTTCTTCGAGCCGACGGTTCTGCGTGGCGTGCGTCACGGCATGTTGCCCGCCGACGAGGAGACGTTCGGCCCGGTGGTATCGGTCTACTCGTTCGACACCGACGATGAATCGGTCGCGCTGGCCAACGACTCCATGTACGGGCTGAACGCCAGTGTCTGGTCCGGCGACACTCGCCGGGGGGTCGCGGTCGCGCGGCGGATCCGGGCCGGTGCGGTCAACGTGAACGAAGGGTACGGAGCCACGTGGGGCAGCCACGACCTGCCGTCCGGTGGCACGGGTGCGTCCGGGTTAGGCCGACGGCACGGCCGGGAGGGGATCCTGCGGTATACCGAGCCGCAGGCCATCGCCGTCCAGCGGGTGCACGGAATCACTCCGCTGCCCTGGCACAGCTCGTACGACGAGTTCGCCAAGGTCATGACGTCGTCACTGCGCATGCTGCGCCGCCTCCGCCTCCCGTGATCATCGGCAGTTTCCGGGTCATGTGGCCGGAAACTTCCGATGATCACAGTCCGACAGAGGTGAAGCGGCGGAGCAGGTCCCGTGAGATGATCAGGCGCTGCATCTCATCGGTGCCCTCGTAGATCCGGATCAGCCGGGCCTGCCGGTACATTCGCTCCAGAGGAAGCTCGCGCGTGTAACCCATGCCCCCGTGGACCTGCAGGGCCCGGTCGACCACTCGATTCACCATGCCGGCGGCGTATAGCTTGGCCTGCGCGCAGGCATGCCGGGCGTCCCTGCCCTGGTCGACCGTCCACGCCGCTCGCAGCACCAGACCGCGTGCGGCTTCCAACTCGACCTCCGAATCGGCGATCATCCACTGGATCGCCTGGTTCACCCCGATGACGGAGCCGAAGGTCTCTCGAGTGTTCGCGTAGTCGATCGCCATTGCAAGGGCACGCTCGGCCATGCCCACCGCCCAGGCAGGAATGCGCCAGCGTCCTTCGAGGATCCATTTCATACCCAGCTCGAATCCCTGGCCGAGCTCACCAAGGATGTTGCTCGACGGCACCCGGACGTCATCGAAGTGCAGGGACGCAGGGGTGGCCGGACCCATCGTCTGGATCGGGGAGGACGTCCAGCCCATCGCTCGGTCTACCAGAAACGCCGTCGCCCCGCCGTTGTGGACGCCACGATCGGGATCCGTCACGGCGATCACGATCGCGAAGTCCGCTTCGTTGCCACCGGTGATGAAGGTCTTCTCGCCCCGCAGGATCCAGTCGTCGCGATCACGGCGGGCGCTGAGCTTGATGTTGGCGGCGTCCGAACCCGCGCCGGGTTCGGTGATCGCGAAGCAGGAGAGTCGCTCGCCCTCGATGGTAGGTAGCAGGTACTCCTTTCGTTGCTTGTCGTTGGCGAAGTAGAGGATGTTGTCGGCCTCGCCCCCGAACCGGAACGGCACGATGCACCGGCCGGCCTCAGTCCACAGCAGCGACTGGGTGACGGCGGGTAGGTCCATGCCGCCGTACCCCTCAGGTGTGGACAACCCCCAAAAGCCGAACTCGCGCGCCTTGAGCTGCATCTGGCGCAGCTCGTCGGGTCGGAGGCCAGGCTCGCCGGCCCGTTCCCGGCGCAACACCTCGGCCTCGAGCGGCATGATCTCCTTGGTGATGAAGGTTCGGGCAGTGTCCCGGATGGCGAGCTGTTCTTCGTCCAGTGCGAAGTCCATCGGCGGCGTCCTCTCGACCAGCCATAACTAGCGCTGGTAGTTTTTCACCGTCGCGGTCGAATGGGAAGGGAGCAGTGCACAGTGGCACGTCCTCCGCGGCGGCGACTCAGCCGCGAGCAGATCGTTGCCGCCGCCATGGAGCTCATCGACGCGGACGGGCTCACGGAGTTCACCACGCGCAAGCTGGCGGCTGCACTCGGCGTGCGTGGGCCGTCCCTCTACAACTACTTCGCGACCAAGGACGAGATTCTCGACGCGGTGGCCAACCAAGTGACCGAGAAGGTGGACATCTCGACTCTGGGCCGGACGTACTGGGCGGACGGGCTGCGCGAGTGGGCTCGGTCGTTCCGTGCCGCGCTGCTCCAGCACCCGAACATCGTCCCCTTCCTGGCCCAGGGCCCAGGGCGCCGGCCGGCGTCTCTCGCGATGGCGGACGCGGTCTTCGGCGCCCTGGTGGACGCCGGGTGGCCGCCCGGCCGGGCCACCCGGATCGGTGCGCTCATGCGGTACTACGTCACCGGGTCTGCGCTCGGCTCGTTCGCCCTGGGTTTCCCGGCCGACCCCGCACTGTACGCCGAGCGCTATCCTCACCTCGGCCAGGCGCACCTGCTCACCGAGCATCAGCCGCAGGTGGATGACGGGGCATTCGAGCTCGGGCTCACCGCATTGCTGGATGGCCTCCAGCAGGAATTCCAGCGGACGATGCCATGACCACCCGCTGCTTAGCGGGATGGGGCAGGAGTGCCGTGCCAGGAGTCCCAGAGGGCGGCGTACGCCCCGCCGGCGGCTACCAGCTCGTCGTGGCTGCCGATCTCGGAGATCTGGCCGTCCTCGACGACGGCCACCCGGCCGGCGTCGTGCGCGGTGTGGAGCCGGTGCGCGATGGCCACCACCGTCCGGCCGTCAAGGACCGAGGCGAGCGACCGCTCAAGGTGCCGGGCCGCCCGCGGGTCGAGCAGCGATGTCGCCTCGTCGAGTACCAGCGTGTGCGGGTCGGCGAGCACGATCCGGGCAAGGGCCAGCTGCTGCGCCTGCGCAGGCCAGATCGGGTGGCCGCCCGAGCCGACAACCGTGTCAAGACCGTCCGGCAACTGCTCTACCCATTCCAGGGCGTCGACCGCCGCCAGGGCCCGGCGCAGCTCGGCGTCGGACGCGTCCGGCGCCGCGAGGGCAAGATTGTCGCGCAGCGTACCGACGAACACGTGGTGCTCCTGAGTCACCAGCACGACCTCCTTGCGGAGCTGCTCGAGTGGCAGGTCAACCAGCCGGACGCCACCGACGTCGATCCGTCCGGTGCGGGGTGGGTGGATGCCGGCAAGCAGGCGACCGAGGGTCGACTTACCCGCTCCTGACGGGCCGACGATCGCCAGCCGCTCGCCGTGCTGGAGTTCGAGGGATACCCCGTGCAGGACGTCCTGGCCCTCCCGGTAGGCGTACTGCACGCCCGCAGCTGTGATGTCCTCGCCATCGGGTTGTTCGCCAGTGGCTTCACGATCTTCCGGCACCTTGGCGATGCCCGTAATGCGCGCCAACGAGGATGTGCCGACCTGCAGCTCGTCCAGCCATGACACGAGGCGGTCGACCGGGTCGATGATCTGCACCATGTACAGCACCACCGCCGTGACCTGCCCGACGGTGGCATACCCGGCCGAGGCCAGCCAGGCTCCCCAGGCGAGGGTGGCGACGACCGGCAGGATGTACGACATCTCGGCCGCCGGGAACCAGACGGTGCGCAGGAACAACGTCCGCCGCTCGGCGGCGTACGCTGCGGCGAGGTCGGCCTCCATCCGCTTGATCCGGATGTCGGCCAGGTCCAAGGCCTCTACCGTGCGCGCGCCGTCGACGGTCTCGGTGACCGATCCATCGAGGGTGGCGTACGCCGCCCGCTCCCACAGGTAGCCGGCCCGAGCCCGGTTGAGGTACCAGCGGGTGCCCGCGTACAGCAACGGCGCGCCGACGACTGCGCCCGCGGCCACCAGCGGGCCCGCGATGATCGCCGCCGCGAGGGTAAGAATCGTCGTGACGAAGGCCACGAGGATCTCGGGCACGGCGAAGCGAACGGTCCGCGACAGCGCATCGATGTCGCCGGTGGTGCGGGCGATCAGATCACCCGTACCGGCCCGCTCCACGGTCGACAGTGGCAGACCGAGCACCCGGTGGATGAACGTTTCGCGCAGTTCGGCGAACACCTGCTCGCCGAGGTCGAGTGACCGCTTGATGGCGAACTTCACCAGGACGGTCTGGACGACGACGAACCCGGCAAGCAGGCCGGCCAACACGTCGATGCGGGAGACGGAAGCACCCTCGATCAACGCGTCGACCATCCGCCCGAGCAGGAACGGCGAGGCCAGCCCCGCCGCGGCAGCGAGCAGGTGCAAAGTCAGCGCCACACTCAGCGGCCGGCGGTGGTGGCGGAACAATCGCCGAGCCTCGGCACGGACCTCGGCCGGGCTGGCGACGGGTAGTTGCCTCACGCGACCTCCTCCTCTCTGGTGACGGTCCGGCGGTATTCGGGGACGGTTGCCATCAGCTCGTCGTGCTGGCCGACGGCGGCGACGGTGCCGTCGACGACCCACGCGACGGTGTCGGCCTTGCTGAGCATCAGCGGGCTCGCGGTGACCACGACAGTGGTGCGGCCGGCGCGGAGTTCGCGCAGGTTGTCGGCGAGGGCAGCCTCGGTGTGTGCGTCTACTGCGCTGGTCGGCTCGACCAGCACGAGAACTTCCGGTTGGCGCAGCAGCGCCCTGGCGAGCCCGACCCGTTGCCGTTGCCCGCCGGACAGTGACCGGGCACGCTCGTCGATCTCGCCGTCAAGCCCTTCCCTGAGTGATTCGAGCACATCGCCAGCGGCCACTGTTCGCAGCACGCTCAGCAGCTTTGCGTCGTGATGGCGGCCGGCCGGGTCGAGCGCGCCCCGCAGCGTTCCGGTGAAAAGCATCGGCTCCGGATCGCTCACCAGGATGCGGCGACGGACCTCGGCCACCGGCATGCTGTGGAGTGGCACTCCGTGAAGCGCCACGCCGTTTCCCGGTACCAAGCGGCCGAGGCGATCGGCGATCGCGGCCGTCTCGCTGGGCCGGTCGGACACCAGCATGGTCAGCTCGCCGGCTTTGACCGCCAGCTCTGAGGTCTGATCGACCAGCACGACGCCGCCGCCCTCAACCGTCCGATGATCACCGGCAGTCCCCGGGTAATGCGGCCGGAAAGTGCCGATGATCACGGGACTGTTGGTGGTGGGGGAATCGACGACCTCGCGTTCAACGGTGAGGACCTTCAGGACGCGGCGGGCGGCAATGATCGCGCGGGTAAATATGAAGGTCATCTCACCTGCCGTTCGTACCGGGATCAGCAGGAAGAACGCGAAACCATACAGCGCGACAAGATCGCCGGGCGCGACCGTGCCGTTAATGACAAGCCGCGATCCCACCCAGGTCAGTACGACCAGAAACACGCCTGGCAAGAACACCAGCGCCGCGTCCAGGTAGGCGAACGTCGTGGCCAGCCGGACGCCGGCCGTTCGCACCATTTCGGACCGCTGCCGGTATCGCTGCGAGAACACGTGCTCGCCGCCGATTCCGCGCAGGACCCGTAGCCCGACGACGGTGTCGGCCCCGAGCGAGGTCAGCTTGCCCAGCGCCTCGCGCTGGGCCCGCTGGCGGCGCTGGAGCGGCCGCAAGATCGGTGTGAGCGCGAGCACCAGGAGCGGTACGCCTACCAGCACGATGAGGCCGAGGACGGCCGAGGTGTTCAGCACGATCACGGACACGACAAGGTACGACGCGACCGCGCCGGCGAAGCGCGCCGAGGTGTCGAAGACGTGGCCGATGTGCATCGCGTCGGATGACACCGTCGCCACGACCTCACCGGTCGGCATCGCTTTCGGGACGGCAGAACCGGTTCGGGCGGCATGTCGCGCAACGAGCTGGATGGTGCGGAAGGCCGCGTAGAGCCAGTTGAAGACCGCTACGCGATGCCGAGCGACACCGGTGACCGCCTGAGTCAGCCCGAGTGCACCCACAACGGCCGCCCACTGCCACGCTGAGGTGGTGTCGCCCTCGATGACCTGGTTGATGCCGTTGCCGATGGCCCACGGCACCAGCGCCTGCGCCAGCATCCAGGCCACACCCAAGATCATTCCGAGCGCGAGCGTGCCGGATTGCCCCCCGGCGATCCACCTCAGGAATCTCGCCGGGGAGCGGGTATCAGGGACGCCGGGATCGACGTAGGGAAGGGTCCGCACAAGGAACCAGGCTAAGTTTTTGCACTGACAACCCGCACCCGATTTTCGTCCCGATCGATCACGTTCAGCAGTGCTGTAGCTGCCGTGCCCATGCGCGTGCACCTGCTACGTCGCCGGCCCGCCCAGTGGAGTTGTCACGGCGTATTCCGCCCAACGGGCACGCGCATCCTGGCCGGTAGGCTCGGAGCGTGCACGACACCGTCCTCGTGGTCGATTTCGGAGCCCAGTACGCCCAGCTGATCGCGCGCCGCGTACGGGAGGCCCGCGTCTATTCCGAGATCGTTCCGCACACGATGCCGGTCAGCGACATGCTCGCCCGACAGCCGAAGGCGATCATCTTGTCCGGCGGGCCGGCGAGCGTCTATGCGGAGGACGCGCCCAGCATTGATGCGCGCCTGTTCGAGGCCGGCGTTCCCGCGTTCGGAATCTGCTACGGATTCCAGGCCATGGCCCAGGCGCTGGACGGCGTGGTGGCTCGCACCGGGCTGTCCGAGTTCGGGCGCACCACCGTCACGATCGACGCGCCGGGCACCTTGCTGGCCGGGCTGCCGGCGGCCAACACGGTTTGGATGAGCCACGGCGACGCCGTCACGGCGGCACCAAGCGGCTTCACCGTACTCGCGAGCTCACCTGGTGCGCCCGTCGCGGCCTTCGAGCACCCCGACCGCCGGCTGGCGGGCGTCCAGTGGCACCCCGAAGTCCTGCATACCGAGCACGGCCAGACCGTCCTCGAACACTTCCTCTACGAGGTCGCCGGCGCGCGCCCCACCTGGACCATGGTCAACATCGTGGACGAGGCGGTCGACGCGATCCGCGCCCAGGTCGGCGACAAACGAGTCATCTGCGGCCTGTCCGGCGGTGTGGACTCCTCGGTGGCGGCCGCGCTCGTCCAGCGTGCCGTCGGCGATCAGCTGACCTGCGTATTCGTCGACCACGGGCTCCTGCGCGCCGGCGAGGCCGAGCAGGTCGAGCGGGACTTCGTGGCGGCGACTGGGGTCAACCTGCACGTGGTCGACGCCACCGGCCAGTTCCTAAAAGCCCTGGAGGGTGTCACCGACCCAGAACAGAAACGCAAGATCATCGGACGTGAGTTCATCCGCGCCTTCGAGCAAGCGGCGCGCGACATCGTCGCGCAGACCGGAGCGCACAGCGAGCAGGTTCGGTTCCTCGTCCAGGGCACGCTCTACCCGGACGTCGTCGAATCCGGCGGGGGAGAGGGCGCCGCGAATATCAAGAGCCACCACAACGTCGGCGGACTGCCGGACGACTTGCAGTTTGAGCTTGTCGAGCCGCTCCGCACGTTGTTCAAGGACGAGGTCCGGGCCGTAGGTGAGCAACTCGGGCTACCGGCTGAGATCGTCTGGCGACACCCGTTCCCCGGCCCGGGCCTGGCGATCCGCATCGTGGGCGAGGCGACAGGCGACCGACTGACCGTCCTGCGGCGTGCCGACGCCATCGCTCGTGAGGAGCTGTCCGCAGCCGGCTTGGACCGCGACATCTGGCAGTTCCCGGTGGTCCTGCTGGCTGACGTCCGGTCGGTCGGCGTGCAGGGGGACGGTCGGACTTACGGGCATCCGATCGTGCTGCGGCCGGTGAGTTCGGAGGACGCCATGACGGCCGACTGGTCGCGGTTGCCGTACGACCTCCTGGAGCGAATTTCAACGCGAATCACCAATGAAGTACGTGAAATCAACCGGGTAGTGTTGGACATCACGAGCAAACCGCCCGGCACGATCGAGTGGGAGTAGCCTTCCATGGCCGGCCTGCCGCCCGCCTTCTCATATGACCCGCGTGACCACCCGTCGCAACTCCGGGCCACCGATGCCGAACGCGAGCACGTGGCCGGCCTGGTTCGCGACGCCCTGGACGACGGGCGCATCCAGCTCGACGAGCTCGACGAGCGACTGGGCGCCACGTACGACGCGAAGACCCACGGTGAGCTGTGCGTGGTCATCGACGACATCGTGCCGCGCACTCCCCAGCCGAGGCCGGCGCCGCAGACTGCCGCCGTGGTTCCCGCTGAGAAGACGAGCGATCGGCTCATCTTGCCGGCCTTCCTGCTCTGCTTCTTCTTCGGCATGTTCGGCGCCCACCGGTTCTATTCGGGCAACACCAGGTCAGCGATCACCATGCTGGTATTGACGTTGATCGGGATAGGTGTGCCGGTGACCTTCATCTGGCACTGGGTCGACTTCGTGGTGCTGGGAATCGGCCGTTTCCGCGACGGGCGTGGAGCACGGATGCGGCAGTGGATGTAGCCGATCCGCGTCCACGGCGGCGGAACCAGGACCGGCCAGGTAGCGTCTGACAACCGTGCGATGGATGACGGCCGCAGTGGTGACCCTCCTGCTCGCCGGCAGTTGCGGTGACCAGAATGGGACTACCAGCAACGGCGGTGACCTGGCCGGCCGGACGTTCCTGTCCGAGTCGGTCACCGAGGACGGTCAGGCCAGGGAGCTGGTGGCGGGCACGCGCATCTCCTTGGACTTCACCACCGACGGGCAGATATCGGCGAACGCCGGCTGCAATCACCTCTTCGGCGACGTCACCATCCAACCCGACCGGCTCGAGGTCGGCCCGATGGGCGGTACCGAAATGGGCTGCGATCAGCTGCGGCATGAGCAGGACGAGTGGCTCATGGCGTTCCTCGAGGACTCACCAGCCTGGACGCTCGACGGCGACCGGCTGACCCTGACCGCTGGTGGTACGGAGATCGTGCTGCTCGACCGCGAGGTCGCTGACCCGGACCGCCCGCTCGAAGGCACCCGGTGGCTGGTGGACACCATCATCTCCGGTGAGGCGGCGAGCTCGATGTGGGCCGGGACGGAAGGTTCGGCATGGCTGTTCATTGAGGGTGACCGGTTCACGGCCAGCAGCGGGTGCCGCGACTTCGAGGGATCCGTCGACATCGGTTCGGATTCGCTGCGGTTCGGCGAAACCGCCCAGACGGATCCGATCTGCCCGGAGGAGCTCCGCGAGGTCGACGAGGCGATGCAGACGATCTTTGCCAGCGAGGTCGAGTTCTCGATCGAGGCCGCCCGGCTCACCCTGACGCAGACCGGCGGCGTGGGCCTCGGCCTCCACGCGGACGAATGACGAGGTCGCGTGGCCGGGTTCACGATTCGGCTTGCTGTCACGTGACGTTCGCGGCGGCATTGCGGCGCGGTCGGCGTTCCGTCGGGGCGAGGACAACCGTGACTTCGGCGACGCAATTCGCCGAGTACGAGACCTTCCTGCGGCTCGACGTAGCCGGGCTGTTCACCGACTTCCCGGACACCGCACTCGCCGCAGCGCACCTGCCCCAGTGCCATGACGTCGGCTCAACGGGCCTCGTCGCGGTCGCGGCGAATCCTGCCGAGCGAGGCGACCAGGCCGGCGAGCCCGACCGACACCAGCAGGACCGGTGCGGCGACCTCCAGACCGGGCAGGCCCAGGACGTCGAAGTGCACCAGTGGCCACATAGCGCTTACCCCCAGAAAGAGAAGTCCGAAAACGAGAGAGGCAACGTCGGTGTCATGGCGTTTCACCGGTTCACCTCCACCTTCCCGACGCCGAGATCAAGGTTGAGCGTTATCTCGCCGCCCCCGGTCCCGTCGTCGCCTAGGTCCGTGATCTGTCGTGAGGTGCCAGGTCCACCTGACCGAGAGCCGAACGCCTCGACGCTGCCGAGCCCGACATCAGCGTTGACGGTGACGTCCGCATCCGGCGGGACGACGATCCGCAGCTCGCCGACTCCCTGATCGATGTCGAGGGTGACCGAATCGGCGTCGGTGAGCTCAAGTTGCGACAAGTCGTAAACCACGCTCCCTGCGCCGTACTCCTGTACACCCGAGGGCAGCGCCTCGATCGACTCGGGCTGGACGTTGACGCTACCCGCCGATTCCAGGTTGAGCCCATCGGCGACCACCGCTGCGGGAAGCGCGAGGGTCAGGATGATGCCCAGCGCGATCAACCCGCGGGCCCGGCCGAACCAGGTCCCAATGAGCAGCCCGGCGCCGACCACAGCGAGTGCGGTGGCGAAGTACGCCGAGATCGGGATCGCAGCCCAGGTCGCATCGTTGATCGCGAGAATGCCCAGCGCCACGACAACGGCGCTGAGCGTTAGCGGCCCGAGCCGCGAACTCCTGCGCTCGATGCCGGCTGCGGGTGGGGCGGCCGGTTCGAGGTAGTCGTCGGATTGCGGCATGCCCCAGTCCGGGCCCTCGGGCCACCCCGGCCCTTCAGGCCACTCCGTGCGGGCCGTGGCCCCAGGTGTTTCGGCAGAGCCACCATCCAGAGTCGCGGAAACCGACGCCGGTGTTCCCGCGGCTGGGATCGACGTCACCGGCTCGGGCGATCGGCCCGGCTCGGTGGCTGGTTCGGGTTCGGTGGCTGGTTCGGGTTCGGTGGCCGGGACCGGTTCGGTCGTAGTCCGATCAAGCGGTTCTTTCGTCGCCGGCGACGGCTCAGGCGTGGGCACGTAGCCGGGGAAGCCGGGGTAGTCGACAGCGGGAGTGATCTCCGAATCGCCGTGATCCTCCTCGTCCTGGCGACGCAGCAGAAGAAATGCGCCCACCACCGTGAGGATCATCAAAAGCCATCCGATGCTCGACCCGAACATGCCGCCCGTCGCGAGCAGCACGGCGAGAACCAGTCCGGCGGCGAGGGCAACCGTGCCCACCCCCGCCGGCCGGGTCTCGTCCCGGCCAAGAGCCTGCTCCGCGATCGAGGTCTCGGCGTCCTCGTCCGGGATGAGCAACCAGCCCAATGCGTAGAGGACGATTCCGACGCCGCCGAACAACGCGAGCACGACAGTGACGATCCGCAGCAGCAGGGGATCGATGCCGAGCCGTCCTCCTACGCCGCCGAGGACGCCGGCGACCACGCGGTTGTCGCGGCTACGGCGCAGTTCGCGCAGGTCCGCGTTCAGGTTCGAGGTCGGAGACTCGCTCATGCCACTGATATTGCCGATTGCGGAGCGGTCGCACCATCGGGGATCGCCCCGGTCCCACCCTGGTGTTCCCTCAGGGATCCTGGAGGGCGGTCCCTCATGGCATCGCGCGCTCGCGCGTGTGACCATCGAGGTATGACGGCGACCGAGCCTGCCTCCGAACAGGCCACGTACCGAGGCGCTACCAGCCGTGAAGCGCCACGATTCGTGCGCCGTTCCGACGGTCGGCTGCTGGGCGGGGTGTCGACCGGGTTGGCGCAGCATCTTGGCGTCCAGCCACTCAGCGTCCGGATCGCCTTTGCTCTGCTTACCGCCATCGGCGGGTTCGGCGTCGTCCTGTACCTGGCCCTGTGGGTGTTCACGCCGTTGGACCAGACGGTCGTCAGGGAAGAGGCCGAGCGAGCACCGGCCGGCGTCGCTGCTGCCACAAGGGCCGGCATGCGGGCGCGCATCCGTGCCGCGCGCCCGGGTGACTTGGGGCAACTCGCGGCCCTGATTCTGCTCGGGCTTGGCATCGTCGGCCTGCTGCAGAACACACCGTTCGGCATCAGCATCGGTGTCCTGGTTCCCCTTCTGCTCGCCGGGTTCGGCGTCGCGTTGATCTGGCGCACCGCCGACGAGAAGGAGCGCCAGCGGATGGCCGAACTCGCGCCGAAGGCTCCGTGGCTCGCGGCGATCACCGGCACCGATCGAACGGCCACCATCATCCGCATCGCAGCCGGCGCGGCGGTGATCGTGGCCGGAGTCGTGGCGTTCCTCGCCGGGCAGGGTGAGCTGGACGCCACGCTGGACGGGTTGCTCGGCGTCGTCGTGGTGATCGCTGGGATCGCCCTCATCGGGGGACCATGGCTCTGGCGCATGTGGCGTGAGCTGGATGTTGAACGCCGCGAACGGATCATCTCCCAGGAGCGGGCGGACATGGCCGCGCACCTGCACGACTCGGTGCTCCAGACGCTGGCTCTGATCCAGAAACAGGCGCACGATCCTCGGGCCGTGGTCAACCTGGCCCGACGACAGGAGCGCGACCTGCGGCGCTGGCTGTACGAGGACCAAGTTGGCGAGTCGACGTCGTTCTCCGCCGCGTTGAAGAACGTCGCGGCCGACATCGAGGACGCGCACGGAGTGCCGGTCGAGGTGGTGACCGTCGGCGACTGCAAGCTGGACGACCTCCGGCGGGCGGTCCTCAAGGCCGCCGGGGAGGCCGCGGTCAACGCCGCCAAACATTCCGGCGCCGACACCATCGATATCTTTGCCGAGGTGGAAGGCGACCACCTCGAGGTCTTCGTCCGGGACCGCGGAGACGGTTTCGACCTAGAGTCGATTTCGGACGACCGGCTGGGTGTGCGACGCTCGATCATCGAACGGATGGAGCGTCACGGCGGCAGTGCGCAGATCCGGTCGGCGCCCGGCGAAGGTACCGAGGTACGGCTATCCACCAGGAGGGATGAGTCATGACTGAGCAGGCGCCGATCCGTGTGGTCCTGGTCGACGACCACGCGATGTTCCGGACCGGCGTGCGAGCCGAGTTGCGCGATTCCGTCGAGGTCGTCGGCGAGGCGGCCGACGCCCAGGAGGCGGTTGCCGTGGTCCTCGAGACGCAGCCGGATGTTGTGCTGCTGGATGTCCACCTGCCGGGCGGCGGCGGGGTCGAGGTGCTGCGGCAGGTCCACCCGAAGGCTCCAGACGTGCGCTTCCTCGCCCTGTCGGTGTCGGACGCGGCAGAGGATGTGATCGGGACGATTCGCGCCGGTGCTCGCGGCTATGTGACCAAGTCGATTACCGGGCGCGACCTGGTGGCGGCGATCAAGCGGGTTGCCGATGGCGATGCTGTGTTCTCACCCCGGCTGGCCGGCTTCGTGCTGGACGCGTTCGCCGGCGGTGAGGCGCCCAGCGTGGACGACGACCTGGACCGGTTGACGCAGCGCGAACGCGAGGTGTTGCGGCTTATCGCCCGCGGGTACGCCTACAAGGAGATCGCCAAGGAGCTGTTCATCTCGGTCAAGACGGTCGAGACCCACGTGTCGGCGGTGCTGCGCAAGCTGCAGCTGTCCAACCGTTACGAGCTGACTCGCTGGGCCACCGACCGCCGCCTGGTGTAGTCGGTAGGTAAGGCCACAGATCCCGTAGAGATCGGTAGGCTGCCGGCCGTGAGCATCGTCTACAACCTGGTGGTCGTGTTCCATTTCCTTGGCCTGGCCAGCCTTATCGGCGGCTGGCTGGTGCAAATGGGGGCGCGGGGCGAGCGGTACGTCAGCCCGGCGATGCTGCATGGCGTCCTGACCCTGCTGCTGACGGGAGTGATCCTGGTCGGCCTCGCCGAGGGCGTCGAGTCGCTGGAACGCGATATCGACAACGCGAAGATCGCCGTCAAACTGGGTGTGGCGCTGGTGGTCGCCGTGCTGGCCTGGTTCAACCGGCGGCGGCAGGCCATTCCCGATGGGCTGTACTTCGTGATCGGCGGGCTGGCCATCGCCAACGTCGTCGTGGCCGTCTTCTGGCGCTGACGCAACACTCCCGGAGCTTGGTGCACTGGCTCGACCGGTCTGCTGGTTCAGGACGACTCACCGGGTTGCGGGCGGCGGTCCAGCACCTCGAAGTGGGCGGAACGCTCGTCATGCCGGGCCAGCACCGCCCTGGCCGCTGCTGGGACGTGGCTGACTTCGTAGTCCTCGCCAACGAAGGCCTTCACTGAGTCGAGGTCGTCGAACCACATGAGCGTCACGAACTCGACTTCGTCCCCGATCTCACGCCGCATCAGGTCGATATGCCGGAATCCGGCGATACCCATGGCTTCAATACCGGGAATCACCTCACCGCGGACCACCCACTCGTAGGCGTCAGCGTTGGCGGGCGTAGTCCAGCCACGCCAGATGCGGCAGATCATCGTCGCTCCTTTCGTACTGGTGCGGCGGTGATGCTAACAACCGGCACCGACATGCACGCCGTGCCTGGCTCGGGCTGATTGTCGGGCAGTGCCCATAGACTCAAGGACACGATGAGCGCTCTGTTCAACGACTTGCAGCTTTCCGCTCCCCACGCCTCTGACGGGGGCACTGGAGAGCGGCGGCGCACCGACCCCGAAACCGTCCTCGAGGGGCTCAACCCGCCCCAGCGCGAGGCAGTGATGCACTCCGGCTCGCCACTGCTCATCGTGGCTGGCGCGGGGTCGGGCAAGACCAGGGTGCTCACCCGGCGCATCGCGTACCTGCTGGCCGAGCGCAACGTCCATCCCGGCTCGATCCTGGCGATCACGTTCACCAACAAGGCGGCCGGCGAGATGAAAGAACGGGTCGCCCAGCTGGTGGGTAAACGAGCCAACATCATGTGGGTCTCGACGTTCCACTCCGCGTGCGTGCGGATCCTGCGCAAGGAGGCCAAGCGGTTCGGGTTCACCTCGTCGTTCTCGATCTACGACCAGGCCGACTCACAACGGCTGATGACCTTGGTCTGCCGTGAGCTCGACCTCGACCCGCGTCGCTACCAGCCGCGCCAGTTCAGCCACCAGGTCAGCAACTTCAAAAACGAGCTGATCGACTACGAGACGGCGCTGGCGCGCGCGGAGAATCATCACCAGAAGATGGTGGCCCAGGCCTACGAGCTGTACCAGAAGCGGCTCACCGAGGCCAACGCAATGGACTTCGACGACCTGATCATGCTGACGGTCCACCTGCTGCAGGCCTTCCCTGACGTCGCCGAAAATTACCGGCGGCGGTTCCGGCACGTGCTGGTCGACGAGTACCAGGACACAAACCATGCCCAATACGTCCTGGTCCGCGAGTTAGTTGGGACGACGAGGCATGACCATCGGCACGGCACGAAGCCGAAGCGCACGGTCGACGGAGACCTAGTCAATAGTGTGGCGGGGGATGACCGATCAGTGGTCGAGCCGGCCGAACTGTGCGTCGTGGGCGACGCCGACCAATCGATCTACGCGTTCCGTGGCGCGACGATCCGCAACATCCTGCAGTTCGAGAAGGACTACCCGGACGCCAAGGTCGTCCTGCTCGAGCAGAATTACCGGTCGACGCAGACCATCCTGGCCGCGGCCAACGCGGTCATCTCGAAGAACCCCGAGCGCAAGCCGAAACGGCTGTGGACCGACGCTGGTGACGGCTCGCCGATAGTCGGGTACGTCGCCGACAACGAGCACGCCGAGGCGCAGTTCGTCGCCGAGGAGATCGACAAGCTGGGCGACGACGGCGAGGCAAAATCCGGCGACGTCGCCGTCTTCTACCGGACCAATGCCCAGTCCCGGGTCATGGAGGACGCCCTGCGCCGCGCGAACATCCCGTACCTCATCGTGGGCGGGGTGCGGTTCTACGAGCGGCGCGAGATCCGGGACGTGGTCGCGTACCTCCGCCTCGTCGTGAACCCCTTCGACGACGTGGCGTTCCGGCGCGCGGTGGCGGCGCAGGAGAACCGTCCGGCGCAGCCCGCGCGCCTCGTGCTCGCCGGACGTGCCGTCGTGCGCGACCTCGCGCTGCTGCCGGAGGACATGAAGGAACCGCTGGTCGAATGGCGCTCCCTCGAAATCGTCCTCGACGAGGCAGCCCTGCTCGCGCATACGGCGAAGGTCGCGTCGGTGACGCTGCAGGCGCCGGTTGTCCGCGCGACGAGGCGCGGCGACGGCAGCTTCGCCGGCGCGGCGGCATTCGGCACGGCCACGGACGCGGAACCGGCGGCCAAGCCGCCTGCGGCCGGTCCCTCCGCGCAGAAGGTTGCGCCCGTTACGGTGACGATCGGACAGCTGCGTATCAAGGACGGCGCCGCCCACTTGCACGAC
>DASTNZ010000246.1:0-25505 GCA_035762665.1 Jiangellaceae bacterium
GGCTTGTCGAGGCTGAGTACCACTGCATGGATCAGAGCGAGGTGCCGTTCTACGTCCGTCATCGCGTCGTGGATCTCGCGTTCGACATATGCGCCGCGGCGAAGCGACACCCACTCGCGGCGGCGTACCCGGTAGTCGATCTCGTCGACCGCAAACCCTGCCACGACGGCCTGACTACGCATGAACACGCCGCCTTGCTTGGCGGCGATCGACCTCAAACGGAAGTTCATGCCCTATAGGTTCACGCGCGGGCGGTGCCCGCTCGAGAAGCGATCAAGATCTGTGGAAAACCGCTGAGACTGACGCTGGCTGTGAATATTTCGTGGCAGCGTGTCTTATCCGTACGGCCGCGCAGGTGGACCGCCCACGAGGCAAGCGGACGAACCTACAGGCCTGCATGCATGTAGGTACGTCGCGCGGCCTGCCGAACGTGATCGAACCGGTCACAAGATGTTGCGGCGCTGGAGCTGCGTCCAGAGGATCCAACCCGGCAGGATCGGAGCCCAGAATGACACCAGCCGGAACAGCAGCACAGCTGGGACGGCGACCGCCGTCGATACCCCGATCGTGCTGAGTCCGGCGGTAAGCGCAGCCTCCACGGCGCCCAGGCCGCCCGGGGTTGGCACCGCCATGCCGACGGTGTTACCGACCATCTGGACGACGGCGAGCGCAGCGAAGTTCGGCTCGGCTCCTAGTGCGCGCACGCTAGCGTAGAAGCACGCGACCAGTGCCAGAGTCTGCAGCAGAATCCCTCCGATGGCCTCGGCCAGCTTGCGTGGCCGGCTGAGCACGTCCAGCAACCGGGGCAAGCCGCGCTGGACGAACTCGCGCCACAGCGTCCTGGCCCGGACACGGATGGGCGGTACCAGGATCAGTAGCCCACCCGCGACGACGACCGCACCCGCGACGAGCAGGGCAGTCGAGGAGGGACGCAGACCCGCGGTCGCACTCGATCCCGAGACGACCCCCAGCACCGCAATGAGCGGGAGGGTAATCCCGACGGCGCCTACCTGGCTGGCGGCGATGCTGGCGCCCGCGAGCGGGCCCGGAAGCCCAGCCTTGGTGAGCAGCCGGACGTTGATGGCGGTGATCCCAACCGTCGCGGGTGCCACTAGGCGGACGAATCCCAGCGAGACCTGGGCTCCAATCGCGTGCCGGAACTTGACCGGCTCCGGAACGAAGCCCAGCAAGGCGAACGTCGCGCCGACGTACTGGAGTCCCATCGCTAACACGGCGACGGCAACCCATCGCCAGTCCGCCTGCAGAATCACTTGCACGATCTCGCGCGGCTCGGCGAGTTGAGTGGCCACCAGGTACATGGCCGCGATCGCGCCGAGCCCCGTGACGATTGACAGTGGCCGGATCCGCTCCAGCCGAACAGTCTCCTCCGGCTCCCAGCCGACCTCGGAGACGACGCTGTCGCGCAATTCCCCGAGCAGGTGGCGGTGTTCGCGGAGCCGCCTGCGGGTCGATCGTGCCAACGCGATCGGCTGCAGCAGCGGCACGGCTCCGACGACCGCATCGGCTCCGAGCACTTGTATCGCGCTGTCAACAGCACGTTCGGCGCCGACCACGAGTGCGACGCCCACCAGAGCCTGGGCGAGGTCGGTGCGCAACGCGAGCTCCGGAGCCGCCACCTCGCCACCGGACGGGTTGAGCAGCCATACCTTGCCGTCGTCGCCGATCAGGATGGTTCGGCCGGACAGCCGTCGGTGCGCGACCTGGTTCTTGCGCAACCTGGCGAGTTGCCGCCACAGGTCGCTCAACATCTCGTCCGTGACCTCGTCACTGCTGAGGCTGGACAGTGGCCGGCCGGGAATGTGGTCGTGCACCAGCAGGGCGGCGTCCGCTCCCAGCCGGAGCACGTTGCGCAGCGGGGGCGTGCGGGCGCCGGCTCGGTTGACGGCGAGGGACAGCAGCGTCAGCTGGTCGATGGCGCGCCGCAGGGTCGCAGCATGGCGCGGCAGGATCTCCTCGCGCGTCCGGAGCTGATCCAGGACTCGTACCAGCATGCCCGCGCCCTCGGTGTCGCGATCGAGGACGAGAACCCCCAGTGGGCCCTTTGTGGTCTCGACAACGTATCGCCGGTGCTCCTCCACCGGATCCGACCGCACGCTGGTGACCTCGTGGCCATGCTCGCGGAGGATTTCGGCGATCTGATGGCCGCCGGGGGCCACGGACGGCTGCCCGCTGATCACGCGAACGGCGATCCCGACGATCCGGCCGATGGTCAGAGCGACCAGCGTGCCCGCGACACTCGCCTGGCCTTCGAGCAGGCTGACTGCAAAACTGACGATGATCGCGAACAGTGCCACCTGGTGGATCCGGCGCATGTCCAGGCGGGAGATCACGGTGACGACTGCGACGAGAAGCGCTGGGTAAGGGGGAATGGGGCTGATGCCGGGGCTGTGGACGACCGGTTCGAAGGCGTTCTGTACGGCTTCGGGGGTCTCCGGCAGGACCACGCCCCCTACTAGACCAGCGATGAGCGCGGCGGTTAGGCCGGCGATGAGCAGCTCGATCGTGGTCCGGATCCGCCCGCGAAGCATGAGGATGACCACGAGGACGGGTGGCAGCGCGATGCCGGCGAGCTGGGCCGCGGTGTTCAGCAGCGTTATCAGCGCGCTGGGAATCCACTGACCCAGGCCGTACAAGTCGTTGGCCAGGCCGGAGAAGCTGCCTTCGGCGAAAACCGCAAGCAGGACGACCGTGGTGACGACGGCGATCCAGAGCAGCAGCCGCAGGCCGTCGATCGGCCGACGGGTACGCCGGGGCAGGGGCGGCTCCTCGACGGGGATGTCTCCCGCCGGAACCGCCCTGTCACTGGCCCGCGCTTCGGTCATCGATGCTGATAGTTCCATGTGACCACCGTGTCAGCGGTCAGTACCCGCCGGAACCTGCCTTATCGGCACCGGCAGGATGGCGTTCGTGGACGATGAGTACGTCGAGGCGGTGCTGTCACTTGTCGAATCCATCCCGCCCGGTCGGGCGATGTCGTACGGCGCGGTCGCCGAGGTCGTCGGTGCGTCGTTGGAGCGGGGCGGACCCAGGCTTGTTGGTGCGGTGATGGCGAACTACGGCGGCTCCGTCCCGTGGTGGCGGGTCGTCACCGCCTCAGGACGCCTTCCACCCGGCCACGAGGTGGCGGCGCTGCGCGAACTCATCGCCGACGGCTGCCCGTTGACAGCCGATGGCGAGCGGGTCGATATGCGGCGTGCGGCGTGGCTCCCGGCAGCAACCCACCGGCCACCCCCTGATCATTCAAGCGTTGGGTCGCATATCGACTCGCCCAAACAATGATCATCGGAACTGTCAGCGGGTCGTGATGTGATGAGTGCCCGGTGGCGAGGAAGGGGTGACCACGATGACGGCGATCCGGCTCGTTCGCGCTCCGCGTGACGAGGTGGTCGCGCCTCTGCTCGACGACGCTCAACGCCGGGTTGTCGAGCATCGCGGCGGGCCGCTGCTGGTGCTTGCCGGCCCCGGCGCGGGCAAGACCACCACGCTCGTCGAATCAGTCGTCGACCGGGTCGAGCGCGACAAGCTTGACCCTGAACAGGTCCTAGTACTGACGTTCAGCCGCCGCGCCGCTGCCGAGTTGCGCGAGCGCATCGCTGCCAGGCTGCACCGGACGGTTCGCGAGCCGCTGGCTCGTACGTTCCACTCCTACGCCTTCGGTCTACTGCGCCGCGAGGCTGTGTTACGCGGCGAACCGCAACCCCGCTTGCTCACCGGCGCGGAGCAGGACCTGCTGATCCGTGACCTGATCCGAGGTGAGCTTGAGGAGCTCGGCGCCGATTACTGGCCTGAGCGGGTGCGCGCGGCCCTGCCGACCAGAGGCTTCGCTGAGGAGCTTCGTGACTTGTTGATGAGAGCTGCCGAACGTGGCATCACCCCCGGCCGGCTGGCGGCACTGGGTCGGGAGCGGGGTCGTGACGACTGGGTGGCCGCCTCCCGGTTCGCCCGGCAGTACGCAGGCGTGACTGCCCTGCGCCACCCGCCGGCTTACGATCCGGCGGAACTAGTCCGGGCCGCGGCAGACCTGTTGCGCTCTGACGATGAGTTGCTGGCCCGCGAGCGGGCGGCCAGGGCGTTCGTTGTAGTCGACGAGTACCAAGACTCCGATCCAGCGCAGGAGGATCTGCTCGATCTGCTTGCCGGCGGTGGCCGCGAGCTTGTCGTGGTTGGTGATCCGGATCAGTCGATCTACGGCTTCCGGGGCGCAGAGATCGAGGGCATCCGCAACTTCCCGGATCGGTTCCGTACAGCCGACGGCTCACCAGCCGCCGTGCTGGCGCTCGAAGTCTCGCGCCGATGCGGCCCAACATTGCTGGCGGCATCCCGCCGGGTCGCGGCCAGACTCGGCGGTCCGCCGCAGCACCGCCGGCTCAGCGCGGCCGATCCGGCGGCCGTGGGTGTCGCGTCTGTGCACGTGCTGCACAGCCCAAGCCAGGAGGCGGCCTATATCGCCAGCCGGCTGCGCGAACAACACCTCGTACATGGCGTGCCCTGGACGGAGATGGCTGTACTCGTACGCTCGGCTCAGGCGTTGCCGGTACTAAGACGGGGGCTGGCGGCGGCCGGTGTGCCGGTGAGCGTCCGACTCGAGGAGGTGCCCCTCGTCGATCAGCCGCCGGCGCGAGCGTTGCTCGACGTCCTCGAGATCGCCAGCGGCAGGCGCGAGCTCGACGCTGACCTCGCCTACAGTCTGATCACCGGGCCCCTTGCCGGCGCCGATCCGCTGGCCCTGCGCCGGCTCCGGCAAGAGCTGCGCGGCCACGAACTCCAGGCGGGCGGCGGTCGGGCGTCGGGTGAGCTGCTTGTGGAGGCGATATCGGAACCGGCCGGGCTGGCCGAGCTCAGCCACCATGCCGTCGCGCCGGCGGTCCGGCTCGCGAGCGTGCTCGCCGCGGCTGGTGATGCCGCGGCAAAGCCGGGTGCGACGGCGGAGGACGTGCTGTGGGCCGCCTGGTCCAGCGCCCGCCTTGCCGGGCTGTGGACACGCACAGCACTGGCCGGCGGCTCCGCCGGTGCCGCCGCCGACAGGGATCTTGACGCCGTTGTTGCGCTGTTCGATGCGGTGGCGCGGTACGTCGACCGGTTGCCCGGCGAGGGCCCAGCCGGCTTCTTGGAGCACGTCCGCGGTCAGCAGATCCCGTCCGACACACTGACGGTTGGTGCGCCTCCTGGTCCTGCGGTTCAGTTGATGACCGCCCATGCCGCCAAAGGCCTGGAATGGGAGATCGTCGCGGTCGCGGGCGTCCAGGAGGGTGTGTGGCCGGACCTACGCGTGCGGGGTGGTCTGCTTGGCACCGATTCGCTGGTCGATGTGGTAGCGGGCCGGGACGATTCGCCGGTGGCCCGGCAGAGCGCCCGCCTGGCCGAGGAACGCCGGCTCTTCTACGTTGCGGTCACCCGCGCCCGGACGATCCTCGTCGTCACCGCGGTATCCGGCGAGGACGCGCAGCCGTCGCGGTTCCTTGACGACCTTGATCCGTTGCCGGCGGGATTCGTTGACGAGCGGCCGGTCGAGCGGGTGCCGCGGGGAATGAACCTGCCCTCGGTAGTAGCTGAGCTCCGCCGCATCGCGTGTGACGCAATGCAGGACGAAGCGCGACGGCGTGGTGCCGCTCGCCAAATCGCGCGCTTGGCCGCTGCGGGCGTCCCGTCCGCCGCACCAGAGCACTGGTACGGCTTGCCCGAACTATCCGATACGGCTCCGCTCCGCCACCCCGGTGAAGCCGTTCGGATATCGCCGTCCAAGCTCGAGGAGTTCCAACGCTGCCAGCTGCGGTGGCTGCTCAAGTCCTCCGGAGCGACCGACACCGACACGATCCGCGCTGGGATCGGGACTCTTGTCCACGATCTGGCCGAAGTGGCCTCGCGCGAGCGGTGGTCGGAATCCGAATTGTTGGCCGAGCTCGACCGGCGATGGCAGCGGATGGACGTCGGCTCCGGCTGGGTCGAGCGGCGCGAGTACGAGCGGGTCAGAGGCATGGTCGAGCGGTTGGGGCGCTGGCTGTCGACCCGGCATGACCGGTTCATCGCCGCCGAGTCACCGTTCGACGTCGAAATCGGCCGAGCCCGGCTGGCTGGCCGGGTGGACCGGCTCGAGAGGGACGATCGGGGGCGACCGGTTGTGGTCGACTACAAGACCGGCAAGTCGAAGGTGCGCGATGATGACGTGCCGGTGCACCCGCAGCTGGGCGTCTACCAGCTGGCCGCCGAGTATGGCGCTTTCGACGAGTACACCGGTGGGGTACGCGAGTCGGGCGGGGCCATGCTCGTTCAGTTGCAAGCCCACAACCGAGGCCAGGCTCGCGAGCAGGTCCAGCCGCCGCTTGGCGACGCCGAAGACTCGAAGTGGGCGGAGAAGCTCGTGGCCGAGACCGCCGATGGCATGGCGGGCTGGGAGTTCCTCGCCCAGCCCAGCACGTGGTGCGGCTACTGCCCGGCAAGGATGTCGTGCCCCGCCCACGCCGAAGGCGGGCAGGTGACGCCATGAACTCGCGGATAACCCCGGAGGAGCTCGCCGCCCGGTTGGGTCAGCCCACGCCCACCCCCGAACAGGCGGCGGCCATCGGTGCGCCGCTTGCACCAGGAGTCATTGTCGCCGGTGCCGGCTCGGGCAAGACCGAGACCATGGCGACACGCGTGGTCTGGCTGGTCGCCAACGGGCTTGTGCGGCCCGAGCAGGTGCTGGGCCTGACCTTCACTCGCAAGGCGGCCCGCGAACTGGCCGGCCGGGTGCGACGCCGGTTGGCCCAGCTGGCCGCTCACGGAATCGTGGACGACGCCGGATTGCTCGACGGCGAGCCGACGGTTGCCACGTACGACTCGTTCGCCGGGCGCATCGTCACCGAGCACGCCCTCCGGCTGGGCCGCGAGCCTGACTCCCGACTGATCACTGAGGCGGTCGGCTGGCAGTACGCGACCCGCGTGGTGGAGGCCTACTCGGGCCCTATGGGGGCGGTCGAGTACGCCCCGGCAACGGTAATCAACAAGGTGCTCGCCTTGCACAGCGAACTGGCTGGACACCTCGTCGACCCGGCGGCGCTCACCAGCTTCGCCCACGAGATGCGGGCCACGGTGGATACCCTGCCGCCGGTGCCGCGGATGCGCGGGCCGTACTACGCGGAAGTTCGCAAGGCCCTGGACGTCCAGGACGCCCGGGCTCAGCTGGTACCGCTCGTCACGGCGTTCCGAGCCCTCAAGCGCCGGCACGAAACTGTCGATTTCGCCGACCAGGCTGAGCTGGCCGCCCGGCTGGCCGAAGATTTTCCCGAGGTCGGCGAAGACGAGCGCGAACGGTACCGGGTCGTCCTGCTGGACGAGTACCAGGACACCAGCCATGCCCAGCTGGTCCTGCTTCGCTCGTTGTTCGGCGGTGGGCACCCGGTGACGGCAGTCGGCGATCCATGCCAGTCGATCTACGGGTGGCGCGGCGCCAGCGCCGGTACGTTGACCTCATTCCGGCGCGAGTTCGCTCAGACCGACGGCGCACCAGCCCGGCTCGGTTCGCTGACCACGAGCTTCCGGAACGGCCGGGAGATCCTCGCCGTTGCCAACGCCATCGCCGAACCGCTGCGGGCCGAAGGCCTGGACGTACCAGTGCTCTCCCCGCACGGCAACTCGGGGCCCGGCGAAGTAGTGGCGGCAATGCACCGCACAGCCGACGACGAGGCGGCCGACATCGCGCGCCGGGCCCGGGCCTTCTGGGATTCCTCGGGCGAGGGGCGCACCATCGCCGTCCTCGTCCGAAACCGCAACCAGATCCCGCGCATCGACGCCGCTTTGCGTGCGGTGGATCTGCCGATCGAAGTTGTGGGCGTCGGTGGCCTGCTCACCACCCCAGAGGTCGCTGATGTGGTAGCTACGCTCCGGGTGCTCGCGGATCCCGCGCGAGGAGACGCCCTGATGCGGTTGCTCACGGGATCCCGGTGGCGGTTGGGTCCCAGAGATGTCGACGCACTGGCCCGCTCGGCACGGCGGCTCGCGCACCGCGGCGGCCCCAGCGGCCGCGGACCCGCCACGCCACGCGGTCGAGGCACGCCGGAAGCCGGCGCCGGGTCGGACAGCGATTCTGGCGCCGATGGGGACGGGACACTCGATGCCGATCCTGACGACATCGACGAACGCAGCATCGTCGATGCTTTGGACGCGCTGCCTGAGCACGACGGTGGGTTCTCGCCCGAGGGGCAGCGCAGGCTCATGTCGCTGTCGAAGGAGCTGCGTTCCCTGCGGGCCCGTGTCGGGCAGCCGCTGCCAGACCTCGTGCACGATGTCGAACGCACACTCGGCTTGGACGTCGAGGTCGCCGCCCGCGCAGACGCTACCGGCCGAGCGAACCTCGATCGTTTCCTGGACGTTACATCGGAATTCGCCGCCTCGGGGGAGTCGCCCACACTCGCAGCGTTCTTGGCCTATCTCGAGGCCGCTGAAGAAGCCGAGCGTGGGCTGCGGCCCGGCGAGGTAGAAGTCTCCGGCGACAGGGTGCAGATCCTCACTGTGCACGGCGCGAAGGGCTTGGAATGGGATGCGGTCTTCGTCGCCGGGCTGGTCGATCAGCTCTTTCCGGCAGGCCACGCCGAAGATCGTGCGTGGCTGGGTGACGTCGGTGAGTTGCCGTACCCGCTGCGCGGCGATGCCTCGTCGCTGCCCCGGCTGCGCTTCGACACGGCGTCCGACCAGCGCGACGCGCGCGACATCGTCCGCCAGTTCTCGGAGGACTGCGGTGCCGCGGGCCGGCTGGAGGAACGGCGGCTGGCCTATGTCGCGATCACGCGTGCTCGCCGCTTTCTGGTGTGCAGCGGCTTCTGGTGGGGCGACGGCGTGCGGCCCCGGAAGCTCTCGGAGTTCCTAGGAGAGATCAACGGGGTGTGCGAGCAGGGAGCCGGAACGGTCAGCGTGTGGTCGGCCGAACCTTCGGACGGTGAGACAAACCCGCTGGACGACATCGCACCTGAGCATCGCTGGCCATACGACCCGCTCGGCGCGCGCCGGGCCGTGGTCAAGGAGGGTGCAGACCTCGTCCGTGCGGCCCTTGCCGGTGATGACGCTGCCGACCTACTGGCCGAGGCCGCGATTGCCGAAGCCGCGGCCGAGTGGGACGCCGAGGTGGGGCGCCTGATCGCCGAGCGGGAGCGGCTCGCAACTGGCCGGGCGGTTGAAGTGCCCGTGCCGGCACATCTGTCGGTATCGCAACTGGTGCAGCTGCGCGCCGACCCCGCCGGGTTGGCCCGCTCAATCCGCCGTCCGGTGCCCCGACGACCAGCCCCGCTCGCCCGGCGCGGCACGTTGTTCCATGCCTGGCTGGAGTCGCGTTGGGGGGCGCCACGGCTGCTCGATACGGACGAACTCCCCGGTTCGGCCGACGACGGCGCAGCGCATGATCGGGAACTCGGGGCGCTACAGCAGGCGTTCCTGGCCTCGGCGTGGGCGTCCCGCAATCCTGCTGAGGTCGAGCCGCCCTTCGAGCTGCTCGTGGCGGGAGTACTGATCCGAGGACGGGCCGACGCGGTGTTCACCACGCCCGACGGGGGCATCGACGTGGTGGACTGGAAGACGGGGCGACCGCCGCGTGATGCGGGCGAAGAACGGATCCGCTCGGTTCAGCTCGCGGCTTACCGGCTGGCCTTCGCAACTCTAAGCGGAGTATCGCTCGACAAGGTCGGCGCCGCGTTTCATTACGTGCGCGAGAACCTGACCCTTCGCCCCGTGGACCTGATGGACCAAGCCGAGCTCGAGGAGCTGATTCACAGCATTCCGAGCGCACAATCGTGAGACAGTCCACAGCGTCCGACAATGGGATTGCCTCGAGATAGCTGGAGGTCAGTGCGGCGCTCGGTCGGCCACCCGGATCAAGCCTTCCTGTGCGACCGTGGCGACGAGCTGCCCGCCTCGCGTGAAGACCCGCCCGATGGCCAGCCCGCGACCGCCTGACGCCGATGGCGACACCTGGTCGTAGAGCAGCCATTCGTCGACCCGGAACGGCCGGTGGAACCACATCGAGTGATCCAGTGACGCGGTTTGCAGCCCCGGCGCGCCGATGTGGAGCCCATGTGGGATCAGGGTGGCGCCGAGCAGGCTGAGATCGCTGGCATAAGTGAGAACGCAGGCGTGCGTCGTCGGGTCGACCGGGAGTTGGCCCGCGGCACGCATCCATAGCCTGGCCTGTGCCGGATGGTGATCTGACCGCCACTTGCTGACCCGCCGGGAGTCTCCGGCGTACCTGATGTCGAGCGCTGCCCATTCCCTGTCCCACGCCGACCTCGGGACCTTTGACAGCTGCGCGAAGAGTTCGGCCAACTCTGTGCATTCGTCCGGTCCGGGGACGGTCGGCATGGTGTCCTGATGGTTCAGGCCCTCCTCTTCGACCTGGAACGACGCAGTGAGGTAGAAGATCGCCCTGCCATGTTGGCGGGCAGCCACCCGCCGAGTGGCGAACGACCGGCCGTCGCGTACATGCTCTACGTCGTAGACGATCGGCACCGACGGGTCGCCGGGCAGGAGGAAGTAGGAGTGCAGCGAGTGGACGGCGCGTTCAACCGGAACCGTCCGAACTGCCGCGACGAGGGCCTGACCGGCTACCTGGCCGCCGAAGACCCGCTGCAGCGACGTCTCGGGCTGGCGGCCGCGGAACAGGTTTTCCTCGATCTCTTCGAGGTCCAGCAGGGCGACGAGGTCGTCTAGCGACTGGGGCACGAAACGCATGGTCCCACACCGTCGTGACGTGCGATTACCCGCTCACAGCTGGTGGGTAATGCAGCCTGACCGAGCGAGTGCCTACCAGTCCAGGTCAACAGTCAGTGCGGCATGATCGGAGATGCTCAAGCGGTGGACGGAGACGCTCTGAACAGTTCCGTTGATGAACCCGTCGGCGAGGGCGTGGTCCCACTGCACTCGCGGGCGCCAGGATGGAAAGGTCGGCACGCGGGCAAGTTGCCTCCAGCGGCTGATCGCGCTCGGGAGGCGGCCGAGCAGGTTGAGGTCGCCGAGCAGGATGCGCGGCGGTGGCATACCGGCCGCCCACCCCACGATGGCGCGCAGCTGGCGCACGTTCCAGCCCGGAACGAACGACAGGTGGGTTCCGATCACGGTGAATGGACCGTCCGGCCCGACGATCACTGCGGCAAGCGCCACCCGCGGGTGATCGCGGACGGAAGTCAACCCGCGCTTACCGGCGGTCGTCAGCGGCATCGGGATGGGGGCAGCGGGGAACTGGCGGGCGTACCAGCGCAGCACCGGCAGCCGGGAGACCAGCGCGATGCCGAACGACGGGCCCGGCTCGTCGGATAACGGATCCGCGGGTAGGAATTGTCGGCTCGGTAAGCCGCTGAAGGCCGGGGCGAAACGCCACCATGGCGCGTCGACTGCGGCGGCTGCGACCTCTGCCTGGTCGATCTTGTTGCTGCGCGGCTGGCCCCGATCGACTTCTTGCAACGCCAGGACATCGGCGTCCAGGTCGGCGATCGCGGCTCGAAGTTCGTCCTCTCGAACGCGACCGGCGGCTACCGACAGGCCGTGCAGGATGTTGAACGTCCCGAACCGCAGCCGCGCCACGAGACGAAGGTTACCGGCCTTGATTCGGGACCGGTTGGGCGCTGACGGTTTCGAGCGCCAGCTGAGCTGCGGCGGTGAACGTGCGCTCCCGCTCCTGCGAGTTTGTCCCCTCGCCAGTGACCAGGCTGTCGCTGACGGTGCAGATCGCGAGTGCGCGGGCACCGTGCTTGGCCGCCAGCGTGTACAGGGCCGAGGCCTCCATCTCGATCGCGAGCACACCATACTCGGCGAGCCGCTTGGTCAGCTCCGGGCGGTCGTTGTAGAACGAGTCGCCCGACATGACCGCGCCGACGTGGTGTGGCAGCCCGGCTGCCACGGCGCCATCGGCCGCCGTGCGCAACAATCCGTAGTCGGCGGCCGGTGCGAAGTCGATGCCCTCGAAGCGCAGCCGGTTCATCGCCGAGTCGGTGCACGCGGTCATCGCGATCACCATGTCCCGGATGTTCACATGGGGCACGAGCGCGCCGCACGAACCCACGCGAACCAGGGTGCGAGCGCCGTACTCGACGAGGAGTTCATGGACATAGATTGCTAGGGACGGCTGACCCATTCCCGTGCCCTGGACCGAAATCCGCCGGCCTCGGTACGTCCCGGTAAATCCGAGCATGTTCCGGACCCGGTTGTAGCAGGTGACGTCTTCGAGGTAGGTGTTCGCGATCCATTCGGCCCGCAGCGGATCTCCGGGCAACAGGACGGTATCGGCGATGTCGCCGGGCTTGGCGGCGATATGTGCTCTCACGGTCATGACCGTACTGGTTAGGGTCTGGGTTGGTGGACCGTACTTCGTATGCCTTACGCCAGCCGCTGGCTTTCTCCCGCAACGTAATCGACCGAGCGGGCGACCGCCGACGGGATGACCGCTGGCTGGCCGAAGCCTGGGCCGATGAACGAACCCGGGTCCTGGTGGTCGCCGACGGCGCTGCTCCCATGGTGGACGGGCGGCTGGTGCAAGTAGGCCCGTCCGAGGCGCCCGATGGTGAGCGATTCCTGCTCGGAGTGGATGCCGACGGCATCGCGCACTTTGCCGTCCACCTGGCCGGGCCGCATCCGGACGTCCGTGCTGTCGGCCTGAGGCGCGCCAGCCTGAGCCTGGACGATCGTGAGGGTGGTCTGCTCGTGCACGCTGTTGCGCTGGCCAACTGGCATGCCACACACAGCCACTGTTCACGGTGCGGGGCGCCGACCGTGGTCGCCGAGGCAGGACACCTGCGCCGTTGCCCCGAGGACGGTACGGAGCACTACCCGCGGACCGATCCGGTGATCATCGTGCTGGTTGTCGATGATGCGGACCGCTGCCTGCTTGGCCGCCATCCGGACTGGCCGGAAGGCCGGTACTCCACGCTGGCCGGCTTTGTCGAGCCCGGCGAGACGCCGGAGCAGGCCATCGTCCGCGAGGTTCGAGAGGAGACTGCGGTGGCGGTGACCTCCTGCTCGTACGCGGGCAGCCAGCCGTGGCCGTTTCCGTCCAACCTGATGCTCGGCTTCTACGCGAGGTCCGTCGGCGAAGATCCGCAGCCCGACGGGAAAGAGATCAGCGACGCGCGCTGGTTCTCACGGGCTGGGTTGGCGGCTGCGATCGAGGCCCGCGAGCTGATCGTCCCGCCGTCGGTGGCCATCTCGCGCCGACTCATCGAGGGCTGGTACGGCGGCGACCTGCCGGTCACGCCGGGATAGCGCAGCGGCCGACAACCAACCAGCCAACTGTCCGTTCGATCACGTTCGGCAGGCGGCGCGACGTACCTACAGGTCTGCGTGCCTGTAGGTACGTCGCCAGGCCTGTCGAACGTGATCGAACCGCAAACGGTCAAATGTCGCGAAAGGTCTCGATCTGCGCGCCGACTAGGTTGAGGCGGGCCGCCAGGTCTTCGTACCCGCGGTTGATCACGTAGACGTTACGCAGGACGGACGTGCCGTTGGCGGCGAGCATCGCGATGAGGATCACCACAGCGGGTCGAAGTGCCGGCGGGCAGATCACCTCGGCCGCTGACCACCGGGTCGGGCCCTCGACGTACACGCGGTGCGGGTCGGCCAGCTTGACCCGGCCGCCGAGCCGGTTCAGCTCCGTCAGGTATATCGCCCGGTTCTCGTAAACCCAGTCGTGGATCAGCGTCTCGCCGACGGCTGTTGCGGCGATGGCGGCGAAGAACGGCAGATTGTCGATGTTCAGCCCAGGGAACGGCATTGGGTGGATCTTGTCGATCGGGGAGTGCAAAGGTCCCGGTTGCACGGCTAGGTCGACGAGCCTGGTATGCCCGTTGGCCGCGAGGTACTCGTCGCTGCGTTCGTAGTTGAGGCCCATCTCTTCGAGCAGGGCCAGCTCGATCTCGAGGAACTCGATCGGAACCCGGCAGATGGTGAGGGCGGAAGAGGTCACGATCGCCGCGGTCAGCAGGCTCATCGCCTCGATCGGGTCCTCGGACGGCGCATAGTCGATATCGACGTCGATGTGCGGGACTCCGTGGACGCTCAGCGTGGTCGTGCCGATGCCCTCGATCCGCACACCCAACTTGGTCAGGAAGAAGCACAGATCCTGGACCATGTAGTTCGAGCTGGCGTTGCGCACGACGGTGATGCCGTCCCGACGAGCCGCCGCGAGCAGGACGTTCTCGGTAACGGTGTCGCCGCGCTCGGTCAGCACGACGGGCCGGGACGGTGCGGTAGCGGGGTTCACCTCGGCGTGGTAGTAGCCACCGGTCGCCTTGACCTCCAACCCGAACGGGCGAAGTGCGATCAGATGCGGCTCGATGGTGCGGGTGCCTAGGTTGCAACCGCCGGCGTAAGGCAGCCGCAAGCGCTCGTAGTCATGCAACAGGGGACCGAGGAACATCAGCACGCTACGCGTGCGGCGCGCGGCCTCAACGTTCATCGCCTCGAGGTCAAGGTGCTCGGGCCGAACAATCTCGAGATCGTTGTCCGAGTTGAGCCACCGGCAGCGCACGCCGATGCTCTCGAGTACCTCGATGATCCGGTGGACCTCCTCGATCCGGGCCACCCGGCGGAGCGTCGTGCGCCCCCGGTTCAGCAGGCTCGCGCACAGCAGCGATACGGCGGCGTTCTTGCTGGACTTGACATCGATGCTGCCGGACAGCGGGCTGCCACCCGTGACGCGCAGATGCATCGGCCCTGGCGTCCCTAGCGATACGATCTCGGAGTCCAGGGCCTCGCCGATCCGCGACAGCATTTCCAGGCTGAGATTCTGGTGGCCGTGCTCGATCCGGTTGACAGCGCTCTGGCTGGTGTGCAGGATCTCGGCAAGCCGGGCCTGCGTCAATCCGCGATGCTTGCGCGCATCACGGATCAGAGAGCCGATGCGGCGAAGGTAGTCCTCGGTCACGGTCGGACTCTAGCGCACCATTTATCTCACATGTGAGATAGCCGTGGGGCTGTGTGGAAGGAATGCCCGGCTCCAACGAACTGCCAAGTTAGCACCATGTGCTGCTTGATATAGGGCGCCCAGACCTCCAGTGATGTGTATCGCTCCTGCCGGCCCTCGGGACGCCGTCGGAGGAAGCTGCCAAGATAGAGCGCCATGGGTGGCCCCGACGTCCTTGCCGCGCTCGATCCCGAGCAGCGAGAGGCCGCGACCGCGCTCACCGGTCCGGTGTGCGTGATCGCCGGAGCGGGAACCGGCAAGACCAGGGCCATCACGCACCGGATCGCTCACGGCGTGCTCACCGGCGTGTACGACCCGCGGAGGGTGCTCGCCGTCACGTTCACCACCCGAGCGGCTGGCGAGATGCGCGGGCGGCTCCAAGCGCTCGGCGTCGATGGCGTACAGGCCAGGACGTTCCACTCGGCGGCCCTGCGGCAGGCGCGCTACTTCTGGCCGCAGGTCACCGGCGCCGACCTGCCACGAATCGCCGAGTCGAAGCTGCCGTTGGTCAACGCGGCGGCTGGGCATTGCCGGGTCAGCACCGATCGGGCGATGCTCCGTGACCTGGCATCCGAGATCGAATGGGCCAAGGTCACCAATGTCTCGCCGGACGCGTACGCGGCCGCAGCGGCTAAGGCGGGACGGCAGTTGCCGGGGACGGACCAAGCGACGGTCGCTCGTGTGTACGCGACGTATGAAGAGCTCAAGTCCGACCGCTCGTTGATGGATATGGAAGACATCCTGCTGGCGGCCGTGGGCCTGCTCAGCAGTCATCCGGGGGTGGCTGACGCGGTCCGGTCTCAATACCACCACTTCGTCGTCGACGAGTATCAGGACGTGTCTCCGCTGCAGCAACGACTTCTCGACCTGTGGCTTGGCGATCGTGACGACGTATGCGTCGTCGGTGATCCAGCACAGACGATCTACTCGTTCGCTGGGGCCCGCTCGGACTACCTGGTGCAGTTTCCGCGCCGCTATCCGGACGCGCGAGTAGTACGGCTCGTTCGCGACTACCGGTCCACACCGCAGGTCGTCGCGGTCGCGAACGCCGTGCTGAGGCGCGGCCGTGATGCGGCGGCGACCAGCGCCGTGACTCTTCGGGCGCAGCGGCCGGACGGCCCAGACCCTGTCTACGCAGAACACCCCGATGAGATCGCCGAGGCCGCGTGGGTGGCAGAGGAGATCAGGCGGTTGGTCGCGGCCGGAACACCGCCGCGTGAGGTTGCCGTGCTGTACCGCGTCAACGCACAGTCAGAGGCATACGAGAAGGCCCTCGCCGACGCAGGGATCCACTACGTTGTGCGGGGCGCCGAGCGGTTCTTCGAGCGCGCGGAAGTCAAGCAGGCCGGCATGCTGCTGCGGGCGGCGGTGCGAGCCGGCGACGCTGGCACCGATGCGCCCGACGCCGCGGCGGCGACCGCAGCGGTGCTAAGCAGCGCGGGATTCACCGAACTGCCCCCACCTGGCGGCAGTGCAGCGCGAGACCGTTGGGAGTCGCTCAAAGCCGTCGTTGACCTCGCCGCCGAAGTAGTGGCGCGCAAGCCCAGGGCCGGCTTGGCGGAGGTCGTGGCCGAACTGGAGGGCCGGGCTGCGGCCCAGCACGCACCGGTGGCCGATGGAGTCACGCTTGCGTCGCTGCATGCGGCGAAGGGCTTGGAATGGGACGCGGTGTTCATTGTGGGCTGCCACGACGGCATGCTGCCTCTCGTATACGCCGAGACGCCGGCGGAGATCGCTGAGGAGCGGCGACTCTTCTACGTCGGCGTCACCCGGTCCCGAGCGGCCCTGCACATCTCCTGGTCGCTATCTCGGACGCCTGGCGGGCAAGGCAACCGGTTGCCGAGCAGGTTCCTCGACGGCGTACGTCCGGCTTCCGTGGGAGCAGCCGGTGTCGCAGCCCGCCACCGGGGCAACGGGACGAGGGGTCCCGCGCGGTGCAAGGTGTGCCGCTCGCCCTTGACCACAGCCGCGGAGCGCAAGGTGGGCCGATGCTCCTCGTGCCCGGGCTCCATGGACGACGAGCTGTTCGAAAACCTTCGGGCCTGGCGCCTTAAGCGTGCACAGGAGCAGAAGGTGCCGGCATTTGTCGTCTTCACCGACGCGACACTGGTGGCCATCGCCGAATCGCTGCCGACCGATCTGGCTTCGCTTGCGGCCGTCCCCGGCGTCGGGCGAGCCAAGCTCGACCGGTATGGTTCCGAGGTGCTGGAGCTCTGCTCGAGGGCAGCCAAAAAAAGAGTCAAAAAATAGGTTGCTCCTTACGGGTTGAGGGTTTAGTGTCTCAACGAGACGCCCGGCCGCGCCACTGTGGCGCGTGCCTGTGACGAGAGGAAGGAGGCGCACCGATGATCAGCAATCAGCTTCGTGAGCTGCACGTCCGCAGCGGGCTTGGCGTGTCGGTGAGCGCCTCCGAGCCGCGTCGCAACGACCGCGGGGTGCGCACCATTGCGCCGTTCTACGTCCCGACGACGGGTGCAGTGCGTCTGCAGGCAGGGCCGACCGCCATCGCCGATATGACGCCTGACGTCGAGCGGGGCAAGGCCCACCTTGGGGTCCCATCCTGGAGTCCACCGGCATAGATGCATCATTGCCGGCGCCTCCAGGCCGCGGACCCCGAGATCGGGATCCGCGGCCTTTTTCATTGCCCCGGACCGAGTTGACCAGACCGGATCGAGACAGAAAGGAGGTGACCACCGTGATGCTGGCGAGCGTCCTCGACCACGTCGTCGCCGCAGACGCCGTGATCCCATGCCGGGCCGAGCCCGAGCTTTGGTTCGCTGAGTCGCCGGCCGACGTCGAGCTCGCCAAGTCGCTGTGCCGGGAGTGTCCGGTCCGGCTGGAGTGCCTGGCAGGTGCCCAAGACCGGCGCGAGCCCTGGGGTGTTTGGGGAGGAGAGCTGTTCGTCGCAGGCAGCGTCGTACCGCGCAAGCGGCCGCGTGGCCGGCCCCGAAAGTCCGACGTAGCGGCGTGAATCTCCAGACCGGCCTACCGAGATGAGACCAAAAATGATCACTACTCAGCTACCGATCCGACCCGACCACCTGCTGAACGGGAGCACCACCGTGTACCTCATGAATGAAGCACTCGCTCGGGCACACATGCGCGAGCGTATGAAGCACGCTGAACATGAACGAATACTTAGCGACGTCCTGTCTGCCCGTCGCCTGCAACGGCGGGCGGAGCGCGCCGCGCGCCGCGCTCGCAAGCTGGCGCACGCCGCGGGTGTCGCCCTCAGCCGAGTAGGCTGACACATCCTCCGATGATCATGTCGGTTGGGTGGGTTTGGAACCCCGCCCAACCGACATGATCATCGCCTTGGTAGGCCGTAATCGTTCGTCCTCGATAGGCCGAACGGATAGCAGTCCAAGGTCATTGGTCCCGGACAGCTAACGACGCTCGGCCCTGATCGCGGACCTCTCAGCCGGCGGATGCTTGGTGATGTCACGAACGGCATATCAAACCAAGGAGCGGCTATGAAAAAGCGGCTGAGTGTACTGGGACTGGTCTTGGCGGTGATCGGCCTGGGCTTCTTCGCCGGCGGCGCTGTCGCATTCGCCAAGGTGCAGGACGGCTACGACTCCCTCCAGGCGTTCAGCGAGGCGCAGAACGTCACCCTGAGCTACAACGAGGACGGTCAACTGGTCGACCGGGGCGAGACAGCAGGCGCAGAGGCAATCATGCAACTGCTCGAGGAGGAGTGGAACTACCCGGTTGTCGAATCCGATCTCGACCCCAACGACCCACTGGTGAACACGGCGACCGAGTACATGTACCAGATGGCCACGATCACGTACCACACCATCAACAGCACTCAGACCGTGGTGTTGGACGAGGCCGTCGAGTACAACGGCGAGACTTTCGAGCCGGGCGTCTACGAATTCGAGGTGGACGGCCGTTACTGGACCGGATTCGACCGGGAGCACCCGATCGAGGGAGCCGCGCGTGAGATGGCGTGGACTGGCACTGCGCACGGCCTGGTCGGCGAGCTCGGAGTTGGCACAGTGACCCACACGACCTTGCAGCTGGGTCTGGGCGTGGCCGGTCTGCTGGCTGGCATCGGCCTGACGTTCGTCCTGGCCGGCCTGGGCCTGGTGTGGGTTGGTCGGGCGGCGACCGACCGTACCGGTGCAGCCGCTGAGGTCACGACTCCCCGCAAGGAGGCGGCGAGCGTCTGACGGTTATTCTCCACGCAAATCGGCGGCGGCGGCCTGGTGGCCGACCGCCGCCGAGCACTGTTCATGAAGCCTTTGCAATGCACCCGTAGAGGAAGCGCTTCCTATACGGGTGCATTGCAAAGGCAGGGAGGACAATGGCGCGGAATCCACCCGGCTCGCTTACTGAGGCGGTAATGGTTGATTGATCCGGATCTGATTGCCGAACGGATCGCGTACCCCCATGTCGATGCCGTACGACCGCTGGGTTGGCTCGTCGACGATATCGACACCGCGCTTCCTGAGCGTCTCGAAGGTCTTCTGGCAGTCGTCGGTGCTGAATCCGACCGCAAAGCCGCTGGCACCCTTGCTGACCAGCTCGCGAATCCGCTCTCCGGCCTCGGCATCCACCGACGGCGGGCCTGGCAACTCCAACAGGATCTCCCGCTCGGGCTGGCCTGGCACGCGGACCGTGAGCCACCGCATGAATCCCAGGTCCAGATCGGCACTGACCTCGAGGCCGAGCTTGTCGACGTAGAATTCGAGGGCTTCGTCCTGGTCGAAGACCCATACGTGGGAGATTGTGATTGCGTTCAACATGCCCGTCACGCTACGCGGCAGGTCAGCGCGTGCGCTTCTCCAAAACTGCTAGGTCTCATCCAGGCCATGGTGAAGCACGTCGGCGCTGGCAGCGTGGACGCGCCGGCGCGATATGACGACGGCGATTCCCCGACGATCTCGCGGAAGGTCCGGCTGAAACTCCCAAGGCTGTTGAATCCGACGTCGAAGCAGATCTGCGTCACGCTGCGGTCCGACTCCCGCAGCAAGAACATCGCCCGCTCGACTCGGCGCCTCTGCAGGTAGCGGTGGGGCGTCTCGCCATAAGTGGCGCGGAACGTCCGGATGAAGTGAGCCTCGGAGACGTGGGCCACGCGGGCCAGGAAAGGGATGTCCAGAGCCTGCGCGTACGTCCGGTCGATCGCGTCGCGTGCGCGCAGCATCCGGCGGTTGCGTTCCTCGACAGCACGGCTCACAGGGCAATGTAAGCACGGCGGGGCTAAAGGCAGCGCGTCCCACCGGTCAAGACACAGCTGGCTACTTACATGTGCTGTGGCATGCTGCCAGATGTGTTCGGTATCACGGACTTGCCCACCTACCTTGCCGGCCTGGCGGTGATCATCATAATGCCCGGGCCGAACTCGTTGTACGTGCTTTCGGTGGCCGCGCGGCTAGGGGTCCGGCAGGGCTACAGGGCTGCGTTCGGCGTGTTCTGTGGCGACACCGCACTGATGGTGTTATCCGCGGCAGGGGTGGCATCGTTGCTGCGCGCCAGCCCGCTGGCGTTCTCGGTCGTCAAGTTTCTCGGCGCCGGATATCTCACCTGGCTTGCCATCGGCATGCTGCGGGGCGCGTGGCGAGCGTGGCGGCGTCGAACTGCGATCGTTGCCGATGCGTCATCCAGACGGGCGGTGGAAACCGATGCCGCCGTTCAGGGTCTCGGCAGCGAGCGCCCCTACCGGCGGGCGCTAGTGGCGAGCCTGCTGAACCCGAAGGCCATCCTGTTCTTCATCTCGTTCTTCGTCCAGTTCGTTGACCCTGCGCATCCGTACCCGGCGCTGTCTTTTCTCGTACTCGGGTTCTGGGTCCAACTGTTCAGCGTTACGTACCTCAGCTTCCTGATCTTTAGCGGTGCGCGGCTGGCGGCGGCGTTCCGGCGGAGGAGTGCGCTTCAGGCTGGCGGATCGGCCGCAGCCGGCGGAGCCTTCCTCACCTTCGCGGTCAAGTTATCGCTGGCCAGTGGGTCTTGACGGCATCGGTCGCTAACGTGGCTGTTCATGGAACCGCTCACCTTCGAGGTCACCATGGACACCTCGGCCGGTGGCCCGGTGGAGGTGCCATTCGACGTCCGGGCGATCTTCGGGGCGGCAAGGCCCCCGGTGTTCGTGACGATCAATGGGTTCACCTACCGATCGACAGTTGCGTTCTACGGCGGCAGGTACTACGTGCCGCTCAAGCGCGCGAACGCCGAGGCGGCCGGTGTAGAGGCGGGCGTGCCGGTCACCGTCAAGATCGAGCGGGACCGGACACCCCGCGAAGTCGCGGTTCCGCAAGACCTAGCGGCCGCATTGGACGCGGCCGGCCTTCGGGATCGCTGGAATAACCTCTCGTACAGCCACCAGCGAGAACACGTCGAGGCCATCGAAGAAACCAAACGACCCGAGACCAGGGCGCGGCGTATCGGTAGGACCATAGAGATGATTAGGGCAGGATAACTCCGCGTCGGAGCGGGTGACGGGAATCGAACCCGCACCACCAGCTTGGAAGGCTGGAGCTCTACCATTGAGCTACACCCGCGCGCGATCGCGGCTCTTGGGGGTCGCAACCAGATGTTGATGATAGCGCGGGGGGCCTTGGACCCCTACTCGGATCCCGATACGGCTGGGATGCTAGGCCAGACCAGCCACCGCCCACCCCTTGACTGGGGCGCGCGACGGTCGTACGTTGCGCGGATTCGGGTGCGACATGGGTGGCGCGCCCCGGCCGCTAGGGGGCGGCATGATTCATTGCTCCCTTTGAAGCCCGCGTGCGGGTAGTCGACGGCCTGAGTCCGGTCGCACCACCCAAGGTCAAGTGCCTCCCCTGCTGCGTCCGTGACTGGCGGAGCACAGTGCGGCCTCATGGCGAGCGGAATCTCGTGGGAGGGGGAAGCGCAACGAAGATGTACGTGACCGGCAACCCGATCCGCGGCATTCGGAACGACAAGTCGTTCCCGTCGGCGGATGAGTTTCCGCAGCTTGGGCGTGAACTGCGAGTCGATGCGTTCCGAACCGCGCCCGTCCTCGCCGGACCTGATCCTGCGGTCGTTCCGGGCCCCGGTCACCCACGGCTACGTGAAGTTCGTCGTGCTGGCGAACGAGTGCACCGAGAAACCGAACTATCAGGGCAACCAGCACGATGACCCAGCCAGCCCCACCTCCGAGAGCAGTAGACGACGATCGGCTCGAACGAAGTTCGCGCGCAGAACTCCAACTGCCCACGAACGAGCCACGAGTCGACGCCGCAACCCGAACTGACTCGCGAGGTGGGTGCGGCGGCGCACGCGTCCGCCCCCACGCTGGGCAAACCAATGTCACGACGCGTAGAAAGGAGACAAGCTCATGCGACAACGCGTCCGCTGGTCCGCCGTACTGATCTCGGCTGCTGTGCTCCTGATTCCATCGATGCACGCATTCGCCGAACACGAAGACAGGCCACGAACCAACAACCTTCATCCGATGGGGGATATCGAAGAGCCGCGTAGCCTGATTGCCCAGGGCGCTAACCCGAATATCCACACGGATATCGCGTTCTGGGGCAAGTACGCCTTCCAGGGGAACTGGGACGGTTTCACCATCCGCGATATCTCGGCGCCTGGCAACCCAAAGACGATTTCTCATACCTCGTGTGACGGCAACCAGGGCGACATCGTGGTGTGGGAGAACGTCCTCGTCCGTTCGTGGAACACTCCCGCCGGTTCTCCAGGTCCGTTTGGGGCCGGCACGACGTGCGACGGCCAGTCGGTCCTGGCCGGCTGGGAGGGAGTCCACGTATTCGACATCAGCGACCTGAGCAATCCCGTGCTGGTCCAGTCGGTACGACTGCGGTGTGGTTCGCACACCGTCACTGCCGTCCCGGATCCAGACAACGACCGCCTGCTCGTCTACTCGAGTGCTGTGGACGAGGCTTGCCCGGGCTTCGACGTGGTCGACGTGCCGCTTGGCAACCCCGGTGGAGCGTTCCACGTCCGCGAGGTCGAGGGAGAGATGATGTGCCACGACATCGGCGTGATTCTTGGTGACGCGATGATGGCGGCCTGCGCGGGTCATCACGGCCCGCAGGTGTACGACCTCAGCGGTTCGCTCGATGATCCAGAGATGCTGTGGCATGTCGAGATTCCGGGCGTTAACCCAGGCCACTCCGCCGTGTTCACCTGGGACGGCGAAGTCATCGTGTTCGGCTGGGAGCCGGGTGGCGGCGTGCAGGCCCGCTGCCAGGAGACCAGCACCGATCTCGAGCGGACGCTGTTCTTCTTCGATACGGACGGGAACGAGGTGGGGCGGTTCGTCTTTGACCGGTTCCAGGGGCCGGACGAGAACTGCAGCCTCCACAACTTCAACATCGTGCCGCTCCGATCCGGCGACTACGTGCTGGTCCACGGCAGCTATCTGGCAGGAACCGGTGTCATCGACTTCACCGACCTGTCGAATCCGCAAGAGATCGCGTGGAGCGATCAGCCGCCGCTACCGCTGGTGCCAGAGATTGAGATAGTTCCGGGTGTGTTCATCCCTAACCCATTCTGCGACGGTGTCGGGTGCGACATCGGTGGTGCGTGGTCGTCGTACTGGTACAACGGGTTCATCTACGAGTCGAACATCACGCAAGGGCTGAACGTATTCCGCTTAAGTGGCCGCGAGACGGCGGGCGCGATTCGATTGCCGCACCTCAATCCGCAAACTCAGGAATTCACCTTGCCATAACCGCAGGCAAGCCTCGTGGGGTGGGTCGATGGGCCCACCCCACCGGCAAGGGATATTTCGTCGAGCTAGTCGTCAATGATGCTGAGAGAGGTGGTCTTATGTCTCGACTAGCAAGGCTGCTATTGACGCTTGCTTTGGTGTCGGCGTTCCCTGGAGCGGCCGTCCATGCCTCGGAAAGCGAAGGCCGAACCGTTCCGGTAGGCGGCGTTGTCGGTGTGGAGGAGGTGGCTGCGGGCCTGACGTCCCCGGTAAAGATGGTGGAGCCACCCGACGGATCCGGCCGGCTGTTCATTGTCGACCAGATCGGCCTGATCCGGGTGGTCTCGGCCTCCGGAGAGCTACTTCCGGAGCCCTTCCTGGATCTGCGTGACCGCATGGTGACGTTGATGCCAGGCTTCGACGAGCGAGGCCTGCTGGGACTGGCCTTCCATCCTGATTACGCGGTCAACGGCCGCCTGTTCGTGTACTACAGCGCGCCGCTGCGCTCCGGCGCCCCAGCGGGTTGGAACCACACCAGCCACATCTCAGAGTTCCGCGTGTCGGCTGATCCCGACCGGGCCGACCCCGCCTCGGAGCGGCTGATCCTGCAAGTTGACGAGCCGCAGTTCAACCACAACGGCGGCACTGTGCTGTTCGGGCCGAATGACGGCTACCTGTACATTTCCCTGGGCGATGGTGGCGGTGCCAACGACATCGACCTTGGGCACACTCCCGGGATCGGCAACGGCCAGGACCTCACGAACCTTCTCGGCTCGATCCTGCGAATCGACATCGACAGCGCGGAGCCGTACGCCATCCCGGACGACAACCCGTTCGTTGGCACCATCGGCCGGGACGAGATCTTTGCCTACGGGCTGCGCAACCCGTACCGGATGTCGTTCGACTTGGGCGGTGCCCGCGACTTGCTCATCGCCGATGTCGGCCAAAACCTCTGGGAGGAGGTCAATCTGGGCTTCAAGGGAGCCAACTATGGCTGGAACATCAAGGAAGGGGCCCACTGCTTCGACCCGGACGACCCGTTCCAGTCGCCCGAGCAGTGCCGCGACACCGGGTATCTCCTGGACGATCCGCTGGTCGATCCGATTTTCGAATACCCAAACCACCATCAGCCGGATGGGCTCGGATCGGCCGTGATAGGTGGACACATCTACCGGGGGGCCGCGCTGCCCCAGTTCCACGGCCGGTACATCTTCGGTGACTGGAGTGCCCATCACTTCGAGGAAGCAGAAGGGCTGCTGCTAATCGCCCAACCCCGGAAGAGCGACATGTGGAAGGTCGCTGAACTCCGGATTCAGAACCGTCCTGAGGGCCGCTTGGGGCATTTCGTCCTTGGCTTCGGAGAGGATGCCGCCGGTGAGCTCTACGTGCTCACGACTGACAATGTCGGACCTACAGGAGCGACGGGAAAGGTCTACCGGATCGTAAGGCCGGGCCCGCACTGAGCGCGATACGAACCGGTTACCCAGGAAACGCCTGTGGAGAGTCGATACCAGGAGTGAGGGCGAGGTGGCTTCGACCACCTCGCCCTCGTTCCTCGGTACTTCCTAATGGAGGGTGAACTCCTGGGTTTGCGGGTTGAGGTGGTCAACCTTGATCGATTGTGCCACCACCTTGTCGCTGAGCCGGAAGACGTTCAGGCCCTTTGTGATCTCGCTCTCGTAGATGAAGCCGTTGTACCAGTACGACGCCCAGGCTCCGCCCAGTTCGGTAACCAGGTTGCCGGCCGGATTCATCACGGGTGGCAGCGGCGGCGGGTCGGAGAAGGCGACCGTCCGCGGGTTCGTCGGGTCGGTGAAGTCGGTGACCCACGTGCCAGCCTGGTAGTGCCCACCGACCGCGACGTACTGGCCGTTCTTGGTCGGCACGATGTTGTAGTTGTGAATCGTGCAGTTCTCGTCGGGC
>DASTNZ010000247.1:0-34424 GCA_035762665.1 Jiangellaceae bacterium
GCCAGGAGCACGGCTGGTTAGCTACGTTCGGGAGGGATAACCGCTGAAAGCATCTAAGCGGGAAGCCTGCTTCAAGATGAGGTCTCCCACCGGGTTAACCGGGTAAGGCCCCCAGCCAGACGACTGGGTTGATAGGCCGGATGTGGAAGCCTGGCAACAGGTGAAGCTGACCGGTACTAATAGGCCGAGGACTTGCCACACAACCTCTTCGTGAGGTGAGCGAGAAGAAATGCTGCGTCCACTGTGCTGTTCTGGAGGTATGGACGGCGTTCGATCGATGGATCGGCCCGGCTACATCTCAATAGAGTTCCGGCGGTCATAGCGAGAGGGAAACGCCCGGTCCCATTCCGAACCCGGAAGCTAAGCCTCCCAGCGCCGATGGTACTGCCCTGGAGACGGGGTGGGAGAGTAGGACGCCGCCGGGCACATTCGAACTACGAGGGCTACCAGCCGGGTCGGCGGGTAGCCCTCGTTGTGTTGTGCAGCCATGATTCGATGGGTGCACCAACAGAAGGAGCAGCGTGGTGGACAGGCGCGGGGACAGTTCGGACGATCCTAAGAAGCAGGGGTACGAACCGCGCCAGGGTGAGCGACGCGAGGGGTCGGAAGGTTCTTCGCGTGGTGGAGCGGCAGGACGGCGAGTGCCCGGCAAGAGGCGGGGGCAGGGACGGGACCGGCGGCCGGCCGGGGCCGGCGCGGATAGGGGTCGTGTGCCGGCGAGGCGCGAAGGGGCCGGTGCGCGTGAAGACCGTCCGCGGGAGGACGCGAGCGTGGCCGCCGAGGCGGAGCTCACCATTGATGAGGACGTCACCGGAGACGAGCTGGACCCCGAGGTCGCGGCCGAACTGGGCAGCCTGTCGAAGGGCGCCGCGCGTGCGGTGGCCCGGCACTTGGTCATGGCTGGTCGGCTCCTCGATGACGATCCGGAACTGGCATATCGCCATACCCTGGAGGCCCGCCGCCGGGCGGCGCGGATTGGCGTCGTCCGTGAGGCGGCGGGGGTGGCTGCCTACACGGCCGGGCGCTACGCGGAGGCGCTGGCTGAGTTGAGAGCGGCCAGGCGTATCACCGGATCGGCCGAGTATCTGCCGGTAATGGCCGACTGCGAGCGTGGGTTGGGACGTCCACGACGGGCGCTCGATCTGGCGGGCGACCCGGCCGTGACCGGACTGCCTGTGGAAAGCCGGATCGAGATGCTCATCGTCGCGGCGGGCGCGCGCCGGGACCTCGGCGACGTCGATGCGGCCGTAGTGTCACTGCAGGTGCCTGAGCTGCGCTCGCAGGCCAAGGCACAGTGGGTGGCTCGCCTGCGGTATGCCTACGCGGACTTGCTCGAGGCGGCTGGACGGCGTGACGAAGCGCGCCGGTGGTTCGTCCGGGCGCTTGATGCCGATGGCGAGGACGCCACCGACGCCGCGGAACGGGTCGCACAGCTGGACGATCGGCTGGTGTGACGGCCGGCGGGAGCCAAGCCTGGAGAGCCGGGGCGGTGAGATCGAGACCAAGGTTGTCCACATCCTGTCGTCGTGCGACGAGTTATCCACAGATTTCACTCACGCACCCGAGCACCGCCCGCCGGACGCGATCATGGAACGGCACCAAGTCCCGGGACGATCGCCAGGAGGCAGCAAGCATGACCACAACGACCATTCCGGTGCTCCAGCACCGCAACGAGGTCCACCTGATAGGAAGGGTGTCTGGCGACCCCGTGCAGGCCAGATTGCCAAGTGGTGATCTCGTCGTGAATGTCCGGGTCGTCGTCGAGCGGCCACGACCGCCAGCCGGCCGGGGACGCCGCCAGAAGGTCGACACGCTTTCGTGCGCGGCGTGGACAACCGTCCTGCGGCGCGCGGTGATGCGGTGGTGCTCCGACGACGTCGTCGAAGTGAAGGGCGCGCTGCATCGCCGCTTCTGGCGCGGTGACGGGGTGCCGCAGAGCAGGTACGAAGTCGAGTTGACCGAGGCCCGTCGGCTCTATCGCCCGCCCATCGCAACCAGCGACCCGGACCTGCGTTGATCACGCGAATCCAGCAGTCGCATGAGCAGCCCGGTGCGCGGCTTAGGTCCAAAGGAGGTCGACTTGCGAGGCATCCGCTCACCCTGAGCCGCGATGGCAAGCACTTCGCCGTGGCGCGGGGGTGCGAGCAGCAGGGCCACGCGTTCGGAGCCGCGGGTCGCCGCGACGGCATCGTCGGCGTTGTGGTGGTACGCGACGCGGGTATCGCTGTCAGTGACCTGCCAGAGGTGCTCGAGCACCAGGTGGCACGCCACGCTGGCGTCCAGCGATCTCCACAGCTCCGAGCGGTCCGAGGGCATGCAGGCCGCGAGGGCCGCCGGGTCAGGGCGGCTGACGATCGCGATGCGCGAGCCGCTGGCAATGGCAAAGGCAGGCCCTCCGGTCTCCGACCTGGCAACCGCCAGCTGGGCCGACACAGAACCGGATCCGGCTCGCCTGCGACTCGCGGGGTGCGCAACCGCGCCGGGGGTGTCGAGCACCACCACAGAACCGAACGCTTGCCGCGCCGCGCTCATCGCCGCCTGCCACGAGAGCCCGGTAACCGATCGGTGAATCGGTCCGATCCGCAGCGGATGCCGCCGGGCGTCCACCAGCATCGCCAACCCGGCGTCAGATCCGGGTATCGAGCGCTCCCGGAGCCGCAGGTACGCGGCGTACCGGTGATGACCGTCGGCGATCAGCGCGTGACGGCCGGCGAGATCCGCCGCGATCTGCCGAAGCGCGGTCGGGTCCCTGACCCGCCAGACCCGGTGCGTCGCGCCGTCGGACGTACGGGCCTCGATGTCCGGTTCGCCAGTGACCGCCTCGTCGACGACGTCGCTGGCCGGCCCGCCGCCGTCGTAGGTGAGCAGGATGGGCTCCAGCTGCGCCGCGGTTGCGCTCATCAGGGCGGCGCGATCCTCCACGGGGCCGGGAAACACGTCTTCGTGCGGCAGCACGCGCCCCTCGGCCGGCTCATGCAGGGAAACCGCGCCGACGAGTCCGAGCGCGACGGCGTTACCCGTCGCGTGTTCGTACACGTACAGGGTTCGCTCCGAGTCCTGGACAAGTACGCCGATGGCGAGCCACCGCCGAAGATCGCTCGCGGCGTGGGCGTAGCGATCGTCGCCATCGCCGGGCCGAGGGAGGATCAGCCGCACGATGTTGTGCTCGTCGGCCGCCTCCCAGGCCCCGACCCGGTCGGTTCCGATCACGTCGTACGGGGGGCACGTGACCGCTCCGAGGTCATCGACGGCAGCCGGGTTGTACCGCAAGGCTCGAAAGGGCGCCAGCCGCAGCGGCCGTGCGCTGTCGAGGGGTTGGCTCATCTTGAGTCCGCATCGTACGCACACGCGCTCGGGCCCTGGCGCCTGGCCTGACAGGATTGGATGCGTGACCACGCTTGCCGAGATCTACGACGTCGCGCTGCTCGATCTCGACGGCGTGGTCTACGTCGGCGCGGGCGCCGTACCGCACGCCCAGCAGGCATTGGCCGAAAGCAGGCGGCGAGGCATGCGCCTGGCGTTCGTAACAAACAACGCCGCACGTCCACCGCGCGTGGTGGCCGAGCACTTGAGCTCGCTCGGCATCGAGGCAAGCGCGGCTGAGGTAGTGACGTCGGCGCAGGCGGCGGCCCGGCTGCTGGCGGAGATGCTGCCGGCCGGATCCCGCGTACTCGTGGTCGGCGGTGAAGGGTTGATCGACGCGTTGGCCGAGCAGCGGCTCGTCCCGGTCGCCGAGTTTGCCGATCAACCGGCCGCCGTCGTGCAAGGATTCCATCCTGAGATCGGCTGGCGCCTGCTCGCTGAGGGTGCCTACGGGATTGCCGCCGGGCTGCCGTGGGTCGCGTCTAACGCTGATCCAACGATCCCTACGCCCAGCGGCAAGGCGCCCGGCAACGGTGCGTTCGTCGAGGCGCTCAAGCTCACGACCGGTCAGGCGCCGGTCGTGGCCGGCAAACCCGAGCCGCCGATGCACCGCGAGGCGGTTCTGCGTACCGGAGCCCACCGACCACTGGTTGTCGGCGACCGGATGGACACCGACATCGAAGGCGCCCAGCGGGCGGGCGCCGACAGTTTGCTGGTTCTCACCGGCGTGACCGATCCGGACGAGGTCGTGGGTGCTGCCGCAAACCACCGTCCCACCTATGTCGGGGAAGATCTGCGAGCCCTGCTGGTAGCGCCGGGCGAGGTAGGCGTGAGAGCGGGAATGACCGAGTGCGGCGGGTGGTCGGCCGTCCTCGACGACGGCCGTATATCGATCGAGCAGACCGGCGACGACGCATCGCGGCTTGACGCGCTGCGGGCACTGTGCGGAGTCGCGTGGGCGGTGGACGAGCCGTCCGATGGAGTCGCCGAGGCACTCGCAAAGGCGGGCTGGTGAGCGGCGGGCCGCTACCGTTGGGGAGCATGAGCGAGCAAGACGAGCAGGCAACCACCGGCGACGACCGCGTTGACCAGGCGCTCAGCCGGCTGGCCGAACTCGACGGCACGCCGGTACAGGAGCACGCCGCCGTGGTCGAGGCCATCCACCGGTCGCTTCAGGACACCTTGGCCGAGGACGAGGGCTGAGGCGAGCGTGCCACCCAGGCGGCGACTGGATGCCGAGCTTGTTCGGCGCGGGCTCGCCCGGTCGCGTGATCACGCTGCCCGGCTGGTGTCCGATGGCCGGGTCCGCGTCGCCGGCCGCCCCGCCAGCAAACCGGCCACAGCCGTCACGACGGGTGATCCGATCCTGGTGATCGAGGAAGACGGCCCGGATGAGTTCGTCTCTCGGGGTGGGCACAAGCTGGCCGGCGCTCTGGACACGTTCGCCGCTGCTGGGTTGGCCGTGGCAGGCAAGCGGTGCCTCGACGCGGGAGCGTCCACAGGTGGCTTCACGGACGTGCTGCTTCGCAGGGGCGCAGCTCACGTCGTCGCCGTCGATGTCGGATATGGGCAACTCGCGTGGGCCCTGCAGCAGGATGATCGAGTCAGCGTGCACGACCGGACCAACGTCCGGGACATCTCTGCGGACGTCATCGGCGGTCCGGTAGATCTCGTCGTGGCCGACCTGTCGTTCATCTCGCTGACCATCGTCCTCGGTGCCCTGATTGCCTGCGCCAAATCGGATGCCGACCTCGTCCTGATGGTCAAGCCCCAGTTCGAGGTGGGCAAGCATCGGGTAGGCAAAGGTGGTGTCGTACGCGACCCGGCGCTCCGAGCTGAGGCGGTGCGAACCGTGGCGGAGGCGGCGAGTACTCACGGGCTGGGCGTGCTCGGCGTGACGGCCAGCCCGTTGCCCGGGCCATCGGGGAACGTCGAGTACTTTCTGTGGCTTCGGGCCGGTGCACCGCCACTGGACACTGGAATGCTTGATCGCGCCGTGGAGGAGGGCCCGGCATGAGGTACGTCGCATGAGTGACCGCGCGGTGCTGCTTGTCACGCATACCGGCCGCCCGGAGGCTCTCGAAGTCGGCCACGAGGCAGTGGCCTTGCTGAGCGCTGCCGGCCTGGAGGTGCGCGTGCTTGCCGCGGAGGCCGACGACGTGGTGCAGGCCGGTGCGGTCGCGGTTGAACCGGGGCCGGAGGCGGCGAACGGTTGCGAACTCGTCATAGTCCTCGGTGGGGACGGCACCATCCTGCGGGGTGCGGAGCTGGCCCGGCCGACGGGAACCCCCATCCTCGGAGTCAACCTCGGCCACGTCGGATTCCTCGCCGAAGCCGAGCGCGACGACTTGGACTTCACCGTAGACCGCGTTGTTGAGCGCAGCTACGAGGTGGAGGAGCGGATGACCGTAGACGTGGTCGTCAGATACGGCAACGAGGTGATCGCGACCAACTGGGCGCTCAACGAAGCCAGTGTCGAGAAGGCCAGCCGCGAGCGGATGCTCGACCTGGTGGCTGAGATCGACGGCCGGGCCTTGTCGCGCTGGGGCTGCGACGGCGTGGTGATGGCCACGCCGACCGGCTCGACGGCGTACGCCTTCAGCGCAGGGGGGCCCGTCGTCTGGCCTGACCTGGAAGCGCTGCTGATCGTGCCCATCAGCGCGCATGCCCTGTTCGCCCGCGCGCTGGTCGTCGCGCCTTCATCCGAGCTGGCCGTCACGATTCAGCCGCAGACGGCGGGCGCGGTGCTGTGGTGCGACGGTCGCCGGACGGTGGACTTGCCGCCGGGTGCACGGGTCGAGGTTCGCCGGGGCGCCGAGCCGGTTCGGCTGGCCCGGCTGCACCGCCCGCCCTTCACCGACAGGCTGGTGGCCAAGTTCGCACTACCGGTCGAGGGGTGGCGCGGCGGCCGGTACGAGCATCCCAGCACGACGTAGGCTGCCGTACGTGTTCAGCGAGATCCGAATCCGCGGTCTGGGCGTGATCGAGGATGCTCAGCTTGACCTCGCCCCTGGGCTGACGGTGCTCACCGGCGAGACGGGGGCCGGAAAGACGATGGTGCTGACCGGGCTCGGGCTATTGATGGGCGGCCGGGCCGATCCAGGGGCGGTTCGGGCCGGAACCGATCGCGCCCTCATCGAAGGTCGGGTGCGCGTTCCGCCGACCGGGCGCATCGCCGAGCGCGTCGCCGAGGCAGGGGCCGAGATCGAGGACGGAGATCTACTGCTGTCTCGAACAGTTTCAGTGGAGGGCCGGTCCCGTGCCCACGTCGCCGGGCGATCCGTGCCTGTGGGCATGCTGGCCGAGCTCTCCACAAACCTGGTCGCCGTGCATGGCCAGAGCGATCAGCATCGACTGCTCCGGGGCGACCAGCAGCGCGCCGCACTGGACCGGTTCGCCGGGGAGGCCGTGGGCAAGCAGCTAGCGGTTTACGCCGAGCGCTTCGACCGCCTTCGTGAAGTCGAGGCCGAGTTGACCGAGGTGGCGACCCGGTCACGCGAGCGAGCTCGTGAGGCCGACCTTCTCCGGCACGGCCTCAACGAGATAGAACAGGTCGGACCGCAGCCAGGCGAGGATACGGCGCTCGCGGGCGAAGAGGCCCGGTTGGCACACGCCGACGGGCTGCGCACGGCGGCCGAAGCCGCGCACGCGTGCCTTACCGCAGAGGAGACCGGTCCTGAGGTCGTGGACGCCTTGGGTCTCGTGGCGCGCGCTCGTCAGGCCCTCGAGATTCAGCAGGACCACGACCCGGAACTCGGGCAGCTCGCGACCCGGCTCGCTGAGGCGGCCTATCTGCTCGCCGACGTGGCGGCTGACCTGGCTTCATACGCAGCGAATGTCGATACCGATCCCGAACGGCTGGACTTCGTACAGCAGCGGCGGGCCGACCTGGCCGGGCTCACTCGCAAGTACGGCGACGGCATCGATGAGGTACTCGAGTGGGCCGACCAGGCGTCGAAGCGGCTTCTCGAGTTGGACGGCGACGACGACCGGATCGAGTCACTGAGGGGCGAGCGGGACCGGCTCCGAGCCGAGCTGGCCGACCTTGCGACCCGGATCTCGGTCGCTCGAGCCGAAGCCGCCGACCGTTTCGGCGCGGCGGTGGCAGAGGAGCTGACCGCTCTGGCGATGCCTCACGCCCGTGTGGTGGTCACGATCAGCCAGCGGCCGGATCCAGCCGGCCTGACCATCGATGGCCGCGACGTGGCCTTCGGCCGAACAGGGATCGACGATATCGAGATCCTGTTCTCGGCCCATGCCGGAGCGGAGCCGCGGCCGATAGACAAGGGCGCCTCCGGAGGCGAGTTATCGCGGCTGATGCTGGCGATCGAGGTGGTCTTCGCCGGTGCCGACCCCGTGCCGACGTTCGTCTTCGATGAGGTCGACGCCGGCGTTGGCGGGGCCGCCGCTGTCGAGGTCGGCAGCCGCCTGGCCCGGCTCGCCCGCACCGCACAGGTGCTCGTCGTGACCCATCTGCCGCAGGTCGCGGCGTTCGCCGACCGGCATTTGCGGGTGGTCAAGAGCGACGATGGCAAGATCACCAGTAGTGGGGTCATCGCGTTGGATGCCGAGGGTCGCATCCGGGAGCTGTCCAGGATGCTCGCCGGATTGGAAGGTTCGGCGACCGCAAAGGCCCATGCCATCGAGCTGCTCGCCACCGCCGCCGAAGCCCGGACGAACGCGATCGGACCTGCTCGCCCACGCTGATCGTCGACTTCTCAGGTAGTGGCGAGGGTTCGTGCCGCGAGGCTGGGGTCGACGTGGCAGGATTTCGCCAGTGAGGAACCCGCTGCGACGCCGCGTCACGCCGAACGGCTTGCCCGGCGTGATCGGTCCGGCCCGGCTGGATCGGCGCACCAAGGACCTCACCAAACGCTTGCGAGCCGGCGACATCGCCATCATCGATCACCTGGACGTCGACCGGGTCAGTGCCGAGGCGCTGGTCGCGTGCGCGCCGACGGCGGTGATCAACGTGCAGCAGTCCGTCAGCGGCCGCTATCCGAACCTGGGGCCCCAGATCTTGCTCGAGGCGGGTATCCCGCTGCTGGATACGACAACAGTGGACTTGTTCGCCGCCGTCAAAGAAGGCGATCGGCTGCGCATCGACGGCAATGTCATCTATCGCGAGGCCGGGGGCGAGAGCGAGGAACTCGCTACCGGGGTCGAGCACACCCTCCACAGCATCGAAGAACTCATGGAGACGGCGCGCGGCGGCCTGTCTTCGCAGATCGAGGCATTCGCCGCCAACACGATGGAGTACCTGCGCAAGGAGCGCGACCTGCTGCTCGACGGCGTTGGTGTGCCCGATGTGGATACCTCGTTCAGCGGCCGTCACGTCCTCGTGGTGGTGCGCGGTTACCACTACCGCGAAGATCTGGCCATGCTCCGGTCGTACATCCGCGAGTACCGGCCCGTGCTGGTCGGCGTCGACGGCGGCGCCGACGCTCTCATGGACGCTGGTCTGAAGCCGGATGTGATCGTGGGCGACATGGACTCGGTCTCCGACCGGGCGCTGCATTCAGGTGCGGAGCTGATCGTGCACGCCTACCGTGACGGCCGCGCCCCCGGCCTCGAACGGCTGGAGCGCCTCGGGCTGACCGGCGTAGTGTTTCCGGCGACCGGAACCAGCGAGGACGTCGCGATGCTGCTGGCGGACGATAAAGGCGCCAGCCTGATCGTGGCCGTCGGCACCCACGACACTCTGGTGGAATTCCTCGACAAGGGCCGCGCCGGCATGGCCAGCACGTTTCTCACCCGGCTGCGGGTCGGCGGCAAGCTGATCGACGCCAAAGGCGTGAGCCGGCTCTACCGCAGCCGCATCCCCGCCTGGAGTCTCGTGCTTCTCGTCGTCGCGGGTGTGCTGGCCGTGCTGGCGGCACTGACGTCCACCCCCACCGGTGACGCGTACCTCGAGGTCATGAGGTCGTGGTGGGACCGTTTCACCTTCTGGCTGCAAGGACTTTTCTGACGTGATCGACTTTCGCTATCACCTCGTCTCGATCATCGCGGTGTTCTTCGCTCTCGCGGTGGGCATCGTGCTCGGCGCCGGGCCGCTGGGCGAGCGGGTGGATGCCGACCTGCCCGACCGGCTGAACAGCATGCGGGAGCAGAACAGCCAACTGCAGGAACAAATCCGGGAGTTGGAGTCCATCCAGGAGTACCGGGACGGGTTCATCGAGGCAGTCACACCGGAGGTCGTGGGCGGGCGGCTGGACGGTCGCGAGATCGTCGTGCTGGCCATGTCCAGCGCCGATGGGGACCTTGTCGAGGCGGTCGGCGAGATGCTTGGCCAGAGCGGTGCCACGGTGACTGCGACCGTCCGCGTCAACGAGAACTGGACCAATGGTGAGTCGGAGACGGCACTGGATGCTCTGGCGGCTGGCCTGGTGTCGTCGGGCACCACGCTTCCGGAGGAGGGCGACGGCTACGACAGGGGAGCAGCCCTGCTGGCGCAGGCATTCCTCATCTCGCCCGAGGAAGAGTCCCTGGAGGAGGGCCTGCCGAGCGGGCTCGATGAACTGACTCTCGGCCTCAACCACGAGATCGACCAGGAGGTCTTGGTCGGTCTGACCGAGGCCGAGTTCGTCGCCGTCGAGGGTGATGCCGAACGAAAGGCCTCCCAAGCGGTCGTGGTTGCGGGACCGCTGACCGGCGAGGACTCGGCGATACCGGCCGAGCCGCTGACGACCATCGTCCGTGCCCTCGACTCCGCGGGCTCGGGCACGGTGGTCGCGGGGCCGCCGCTGAACAGCGATGGCGAACTAATCCCGACGATTCGCGGTGACGGGGACCTTTCCCAGCAAGTCTCGACGGTGGACTCCGCTGATCTCCTCGCTGGCCGCATCGCGGTCGTCTTCGCGGTCCTCGAGCAGGCATCAGGAGGCGCCGGGCAGTACGGTTACTCCGGATCGGACGGGCCGATGCCGCCCATTCCCGAGCGTCCGCAGGAGACCGGTGAGCCGGCGGGTGAATCCCCAACCGACGAGGGCAATAGCGGCACTGATGGGGGCGGCAGCAACAGTGAGGACGGCGAGGGATGAACAGCGGTTGGCAACGTGCGGCGGCCACGCTTGTCGCAGGAGGCGTCGGGGCTGCCGTCGCCCGAGTCGTCAATCGCCGGCTGACCGCTGACCCGCCGGGCGGACCGGTGCGGTGGGAGCGCGAGAACCACCGCGGCCGGACGGTCACTCTGGCCGCAGGTGCGGCCACGGCTGCCGGTGCTGCAGCCGGCGCGGCCATCGCGCCCGGAGTGCCGGCCCGGATTCGAGCTGCCGGCGCATTGGTGGCCGCGGCCGCGGGCGCCGCCGGGCTCTACGACGATCTGCAAGGGAACTCCGCCAGCAAGGGGCTGCGTGGCCACCTGACCGCACTGACTCGCGGGGAGGTCACGACCGGTGCGGTCAAGATCGGCGTCATCGGTGCGGCAGGGCTGGCCGGCGCTGCTCTCGTCAGCGAAAACGCCCTCGACGCCGTGATCGGTGGCGCGGCCCTGGCAGGGCACGCCAACCTGCTGAATTTGTTCGACCTGCGTCCCGGGCGGGCGATCAAGGTGAGTCTGCTGCACGCACCCGTCGCCCTGGCCGGTCCGGCAGGGCCGGTGGCCGCAGCCGGATTTGGGGCCGCGACCGCGGCGCTGCCGGGTGATCTGGCCGAACGGACCATGCTCGGGGACGCTGGCGCAAACGCATTGGGAGCCGCCGTGGGGCTCGCACTCGTTGCCAGGGAAGGACGAGCCGGGCGGCTGGTGCACCTGGCCGCGGTCACGGCCCTGACGCTGGCCAGCGAGAAGGTGAGCTTCACCCAGGTGATTGCCGGCAATTCAGCGCTGCGCTGGCTGGACGAACTCGGCCGCACCAGCCGGTGAACGCTCGGCGGGTCGCTGCCGGTGCCGCCGCCGGGATCGCCGGCGGAGCGGTCCTCGTCGCCGCGGTCAGTGTCCTGGCCCGGCTCGTGGGATTCGGGCGGCAACTGGTCTTCCAGGGCGTGGTCAGCGAGACCGTGCTCGGTTCGATCTACCAGACCGCGAACTCGCTGCCCAACGTGGCATTCGAGATCGTCGCCGGCGGAGCGCTGGCCAGCGTGGTGGTCCCGCTGCTGGCGGCGGCGGCCACCCGGGGCGACACGGACCACGTCCGCCAGGTCGTCTCCGCGCTCCTCGGCTGGACACTTGTGGTGCTGGTGCCGGTGGCCTTGCTCGGGGTGCTCGTGGCCGGGCCGGTGATGGACTTCATGCTCGGCGGCACCGGAGGTGAGCTCGGCGTCGATGTCGGCCGCCGGATGCTGCTCATCTTTCTCCCGCAGATCCCGCTGTACGGCATAGCGGTCGTGACGGCGGGCGTCATGCAGGCGCACCGGAGGTTCCTTGCCGCGGCGCTCGCGCCGGTGCTCTCGAGTGTCGTAGTGGCATCGGCCTACCTGCTGTTCAACCAGTCGTTCGACGGTGACCGGGACGATCTTGCCACGGTGAGCCGGACAAGCGAGTGGATTCTGGCCGGCGGCACGACGCTCGGCGTGCTCGCCCTCGCCTTGGCCACGCTGGTGCCGATGCTGGTGCGAGTCACTGGCCTCCGCCCCACGATGCGCTTCCCACTCGGCGTCGCTCGTCATGCGCGAAAGCTGGCCGCGGCCGGCCTGGCGACACTCGTCGCGCAGCAGGTCGCGTACCTCGTGGCGATGGCGATGGCGAACCAGCATGCAGCTAACGGCGGCTGGGTCACCTATGTGAACAGCTGGATGGTGTACCTGTTGCCCTACGCGGTGCTCGCCGTGCCGATCGCCACTGCCGCGTTTCCCCGGCTGTCGCAGCATGCCGACGAGGACTCCGGCGCCTTCACGCGAACTCTGGCCAACACCACGCGGGCGGTGCTGATCGCATCGGCGGCCGGAGCGGCGATTCTGATGGCGGCGTCTGCTCCCATCGCGAGGTTCTTCCAGCTGATCAGCCAGGCCGACGTCCCGTCGGAACGGATGACCCTCGCCCTCGTCGCCTTCGCTCCCGGCCTTGTCGGATACGGGCTGGTCGCACTGCTGGGCCGGGCCCTCTATGCCCGACGGCGAGGGCGCGCGGCGGCCACGGCCATCGTGACCGGATGGCTCCTGGCGGCTGCGCTGGCGTTGGTTCTCGCGCAGGTGCTAGGCGGTGAGCAGGTTGTGGCGGGGCTCGGGCTCGCCCACGCGATAGGAATGCTGGCGGCCGGGGCGCTGCTGCTGAGGGCCGTGCGGGCTGACAGCGGAAAGGCCGCCCTATCCGGCGTGGCGCGGGCCGGTGGCAGCGCACTGGCCGGCGCGGCCGTGGGTGGCGCTGCCGGCTGGCTTGCTGCGCAGGCGCTTCCCGAAGGTGGGTTCGCCGCCACCGTCGCCATCGGGATACTCGTGGCAATGATTGCCGTGGCGGGAGTCGCAGGAGCGCTCTGGGTCGGCGACCGGGACGACCTGCGGAAGCTGGTGCGGCGATGAGGGTGACGATCGTGCTGGCGACAAGCGCCGGCGGCGTCGGCGCGCACGTACGGATGCTGGCGCGGCGGCTGCCCGACAGTGGAGTCAAGGTGACCGTTGCGTGCCCGGCCGAAACCGAGGAGCGGTTCGGGTTCACCGCAACAGGCGCGGCGTACCAGCCGGTTCCGATCGCTACCGGACCACGCCCGGTCCGCGATTGGGCGGCGGTGCGCCGCTTGCGAGCCGTCACAGCCGGTGCCGACGTGGTGCACGCGCATGGGTTCCGGGCAGCCGCGCTGACCGGGCTGGCGCTCGGCCGTCGCCGCCCCGGACGTACGCCGCTCGTCGCGACCTGGCACAACGCCGTTCTCGGTAATGGGCTTCGGCGGCGAATGCTGGGTCGGCTCGAGGCGTTGGCTGCCCGCCGGGCGAATCTGACGCTGGCCGTCTCACCCGACCTCGCCGATCGTGCCCGCGCGCTCGGTTCTCCGGACGCCCGGTTGGCTCCTGTACCGGCTCCCGCGCTCGCCCAACCGTCCCGGACGCGGGAGCAGGTACGGAACGAGTTCGGCGCAGGGGAGCGGCCGATAGTGCTGAGCGTGGCTCGGCTGGCGCCGCAGAAGGACTACGACACGCTGCTCGCGGCGTCGGCGAGTTGGCTGCGCCGTAACCCGCCGCCGCTGGTGCTCGCTGCGGGGGACGGGCCCGAGTATGGCCGGCTGGCCGGCCTGATCGATGCGCACGGCTTGCCGGTGAAGCTGCTCGGGCGGCGCTCGGACGTACCGGATCTGCTGGCGGCCGCCGACGTCTTCGTCGTGACGTCCCGCTGGGAGGGTTCGCCCCTCGTCGTCCAAGAGGCAATGGCCGCCGGCGTTCCCGTCGTCTCGACCGCAGTGGGAGGGGTGCCCGAGCTCGCCGGTGACGGCGCGGTGCTGGTGGACCCGGGAGACCCCGAGGCCGTCGCCCGCGCCGTCAGCGCGCTGCTGGACGACCCGGCCGAGCGGGCCGCCCTTGTCGAGCGCGCGCGGGCCGTCGCCGCCCACTGGCCGGACGAAGCCGAGACGGCGCGCCGGATTGCCGGCGTGTACCGCGAGGTTCTGGCCAGGCGTAGCTGATAGCCTGGAGTTCCGTGGACCGGGACGTTCACTACCCGATTTCTTCGACCACGGGAGCCCTCTTGGCGCCGCAGCCGACTACACATCTGTTCGTCACCGGGGGCGTGGCATCCTCGCTCGGGAAGGGCCTGACGGCGTCCAGCCTCGGGATGCTTCTTACCGCGCGAGGCCTCCGCGTCACGATGCAGAAACTCGATCCTTACCTCAACGTCGACCCTGGGACGATGAACCCGTTCCAGCACGGCGAGGTGTTTGTCACCGAGGATGGCGCCGAGACCGATCTGGACATCGGCCATTACGAGCGCTTTCTGGACCGCGATCTGGACAAGAAGGCGAACATCACGACCGGGCAGGTGTACTCGGAGGTGATCGCCAAGGAGCGGCGTGGTGAGTACCTTGGCGACACCGTCCAGGTAATCCCGCACATCACGAACGAGATCAAGGACCGAATGCTGGGCATGGGCGGGTCAGATGTCGACGTGGTGATCCACGAGATCGGTGGAACGGTGGGCGACATCGAGTCGCTACCGTTTCTGGAGGCCGCCCGGCAGGTGCGCCACGACGTGGGCCGCGACCGCTGTTTCTTCCTGCACGTGTCACTCGTGCCCTACCTCGCCCCGTCCGGCGAACTGAAGACCAAGCCGACCCAGCACTCGGTGGCGGCGCTGCGGCAGGTAGGTATCACCCCGGACGCCCTCGTCTGCCGGGCGGACCGGCCCATCCCCTCGGGTGTCAAGCGCAAGATCTCGCTGATGTGCGACGTCGACGCCGAGGCGGTCGTGGCCGCAGTCGATGCGCCTTCCATTTATGACATCCCGAGAGTCCTGCACGCCGAAGGCCTCGACGCGTACGTCGTCCGGCGATTGGCGCTCCCGTTCCGCGACGTCAACTGGTCGGCGTGGGACGAACTGTTGCGCCGCGTTCACCACCCCAAGTACGAGGTCACGGTGGCCCTGGTCGGCAAGTACGTCGACCTGCCAGATGCCTACCTGTCGGTCACCGAGGCCTTGCGGGCGGGCGGATTCGCCAGCGACGCCCGAGTTGAGGTGCGCTGGGTGGCTTCAGACGAGTGCCAGACTCCCGAGGGAGCCGCCGCGAGGCTCGCCGATGTCGACGCGGTATGTATCCCCGGTGGATTCGGCGTACGCGGCATCGAAGGCAAGATCGGCGCGGCGCGGTACGCCCGCGAGCACGGTATCCCGCTGCTCGGCTTGTGCCTCGGCCTGCAGTGCATGGTGATCGAGTACGCCCGTAACGTTGCCGGTCTGGAAGGAGCGAACTCAGCCGAGTTCGACGCCGCCACTCCGCACGCGGTGATCGCCACCATGGAAGAGCAGAAAGGCATCGTCGCCGGCAAGGGCGACATGGGCGGCACCATGCGGTTGGGCGCATATCCGGCCAAGCTGGCCGCCGGGTCGCTCGTCCGCGAGTTGTACGGCGCGGCCACCGTGAGCGAACGGCACCGGCACCGCTACGAGGTCAGCAACTCTCATCGCAAGCGGCTCTCGGACGCCGGCCTGGTGATCTCCGGCCTGTCGCCGGACCGGGAGCTCGTCGAGTTCATCGAGCTGCCTCTTGACGTCCACCCGTATTACGTCGCAACCCAAGCCCACCCGGAGCTCAAGTCGCGCCCGACGAGGCCGCACCCGCTGTTCGCCGGGCTTATCGAGGCCGCGATCCGGCGCCAGCAGGAGACTCAGCTGCCTATGGACGTCAACCCGGTCGAACTGCCTGAGCACGTCGGCGTGGTCTCGTGACGGACGGTCGGGTGGGTCATCCGCCACTTGCCCTGTACGACCGTCCAGAGCGCTGGCCGGTCCGTACGTCGACGGTCGCTCACGAGACCAGCCGGGTGATCTCGGTCCGCCGCGACGTGGTGACCCCAAAGTCGGGCGGTGAGTTCACCAGGGACGTCGTCGAGCACCCCGGCGCGGTCGGCATCCTGGCGCTCGACGATGACGAACGGGTGCTGCTGGTATCGCAGTACCGCCATCCGGTGGGCCATCGGCTGCTTGAGGCGCCGGCCGGGTTGCTGGACGTGCCCGGTGAGCCCTACCGCGAGGCGGCCGTTCGCGAGCTCTACGAGGAAGGCCACGTGCGGGCCCGCGTCTGGCGGGTGTTAGTCGACGCCTTCACCTCGCCCGGCATGACGACCGAGTCGATTCGGGTGTACCTCGCCCGAGGCCTAGAGCACGTACCCGACGGTGACCGGCACGTGGGTCACGCCGAGGAGGCTGACATGCCGGTAATGTGGGCGCCGCTGCCGGACGTCGTGGACGCCGTGCTGGCAGGGCGGCTGCACAATGCGATTCTGTGCCTTTCCGTGCTGGCCGCGTGGGCGGCGCGCAGCGGGGCGGGGTACGACTCGCTACGCCCGGTGGACGCGCCGTGGCCCACGGCCCCACCCCACGCACCACCGCGTTAGGGGGACAGCTGCTTGCGGACGATCGGGCGACCGCCCCTTCGTGCGACCTCGGTGAAACCGGCGGCCAGGAACGTCGCCAAAGTTCCCGTGAACAGGTCGGCACTGGCGCGCGCGGCGCCACCAGTGTCGATCGGGTACGCCTCGACCTGCTCGGCGCCTTGCGCGGCCGCGTGGTCGACCGCGGCGTCGACGAGCGCCTCAGTGATGCCCTGGCGGCGGTGCGCGCGGTGCACGTAGAAGCACGAGATCGCCCACGCGGGCGCATCGTCGACCGGATAGAGCTTCGTGGACCTTTCGAGTCGCGGATACTCGCTGCGCGGCGCGACCGCGATCCAACCGACCGGTGAGCCGTTCAGGTAGGCGAGTAACCCCGGCGTGGTGCCGCTGGCCACGAGCGACCGGAGCCGTTCGCGCCGTTCTCCGGCGTCGCGGGCCTGGAAGTCCTTGCTGGACAGTCGCCACCACATGCACCAGCAACCGCTCTGGAACCCGCGCTCGCCGGCCAGTTCGGTCAGGTCGGTCCACCGAGTCGGGGTGACCGGTCGGATGACCAACTCCATCCTGGCTACTCCTGTCTGCGCGGACTAGTCATGGCTGGCGTACTCATGGTCGGCGTGGCCACGTGGCTCGATCTGGAAGGTGCTGTGCTCGATGTCGAAGTGACCGGCGAGGCAGCGCTGCAGTCCGTCGAGCATAGGGCCGTAGCCGTGTTCGGCGAGCACCAGTTCATCGACCACTACGTGTGCCGAGACCACGGGGACTCCGCTGGTGATCGTCCACACATGTAGATCATGCACGTCGACGACCGCAGGCGCGTCCAGGATATGCCGCCGGACATCGGCAAGCTCGATGTCCTTTGGCGTGGCTTCGAGCAGCACGTGGACGACATCTCCGAGCAACATCCAGGCTCGCGGCAGGATCATGACACCGATGAGGATCGAGGCGATAGCATCGACCCTCGTCCAGCCACTGGCGATGATGATCAGAGCAGCGGCGATGACGGCCGCCGAACTCAGCGTATCGCCGAGAACCTCCAGGTAGGCGCCACGGACGTTGAGGCTCTCCCGCTGGCCATGTCGCAGGACGAACAGGCTGACCACGTTGCCGGCCAGCCCCACGGCCGCCGCGGCGAGCATCACGCCGCTTTCGATCTCGGCAGGTTCGATCAGCCGGCGTACTGCACTGATCAGGATGAGCACAGCCACCACACCGACGACCAGGCCATTGGCCAGCGCGGCGAGGATCTCGAGCCGCTGGAAGCCGAAGGTGCGCCGGTCGCTGGGCGGGCGTGCTCCGGCGATGGTGGCGAGCAGGGCGAGAGCCACTCCGATGCCGTCAGTGAGCCCGTGCCCGGCGTCTGCCAGCAGTGCGAGTGATCCCGACAGGGCCGCGCCGACCACCTGCACCACCGCGATCGCGCCGATGATGCACAGCACCGCGACCATGCGCCGGCGGTAACGGTATGCCGCCGTTCCGTCGCTGTGGCTGTGACCGAATCCCATCGTCGTCCCTCCCCGCCATCATGCCGGTTCAGCCGCGATGCCACCGCTGAACCTACATGATCACCGTTGTGCCTTAGACTCGGCGCGCCACCTCATCAAACGGGGGTGACCGCCCGGCAGCGTCGCCGGGCGATGTGAGGCTGGGAAGGTCGCGATACGACGTGTTGGTCGGAATCCCTACTGAAGTTAAGAACAACGAGTTCCGCGTGGCGATGACGCCCGCGGGCGTGCACGAGCTAGTCCGGAACGGTCACGAGGTCGTCATTCAGCAAGGCGCTGGAGTCGGCTCGTCGATCTCCGATGCTGAGTACGCTGCGGCGGGGGCGCAGATTGCGGACAAGGCGGACGACGTCTGGGGGTCAGCCGACCTCGTCCTGAAGGTCAAGGAGCCGGTGGAGGAGGAGTACCACCGGATGCGGCGTGACCAGGTTCTGTTCACTTACCTGCATCTGGCGGCCTCGCGGGAGTGCACCCAGGCGCTGCTGGACTCTGGCATTACGGCTATCGCGTACGAAACGGTGCAGTTGCCTGACGGTTCCCTCCCGCTGCTGGCGCCGATGAGCGAGGTGGCCGGCCGGATGGCAACCCAGGTCGGTGCACACATCCTCGAGCGCGCGCAGGGCGGCCGGGGCATCCTGCTCGGCGGGGTGCCCGGAGTGAAGGCCGCGAAGGTCGTCGTCATCGGGGCGGGTGTCGCCGGCATGAACGCCGCGGAAATCGCGCTCGGCATGCAGGCCGACGTGTGGATCCTGGACAGGAACGTCGCCCGGTTGCGCGAGGTCGACCGCGTGTACCGGGGGCATGCCCAGACCATCACGTCGAACCTGTTCGAGGTCGAGAAGGCGGTTATGGACGCCGACCTGGTCATCGGCGCTGTGTTGGTGCCCGGTGCAAAGGCACCGAAGCTCGTGACCAACCGCCTGGTATCCCGGATGCGGCCGGGCAGCGTCCTGGTGGATATCGCGATCGACCAGGGCGGCTGCTTTGAGGACTCGCGGCCGACGACGCATGCGGACCCGACCTACCAGGTGCACGAGTCGCTGTTCTACTGCGTGACGAACATGCCGGGTGCCGTTCCGCACACCTCGACGTACGCCCTGACGAACGTGACGTTGCCGTACACGGTGGAGCTCGCCAACCACGGCTGGCGTGAGGCGCTACGCCGCGATCCCGCGCTCGCATTGGGCCTGAACACCCATGACGGCCAGATCACGTACGGGCCGGTGGCCGAAGCGCACGAGATGGCCTCGATAAGTCTGGACGAGGTGCTCAAGTAGGAGTGGGTGCTGCCGAGTCGTCGCTGGACCGGGCGGTCCGTGGATATCTGGATCACCTTGCGGTCGAGCGTGGCCTGGCAGCTAATACCCTCGCGTCCTATCGGCGCGATCTGCGGCGGTATGCCGGCTTTCTCACCACGGAAGGGGTGAGTGAGCCTGCCGAGATCACCGAAAAACACGTGTCCGCATTCCTGCGTAGCCTCCGAGAGGGCGACGAGGACCACTTGGAACTGAGCGCGAGCTCGGCGGCGCGGACAGTGGTAGCGGTTCGCGGACTGCACCGGTTCCTGGCCCGCGAGGGCCTGGTGGACGCCGATGCCGCGGTGACCGTCCGCCCACCTACTCCGCCGCGCAAGCTGCCGAAGGCGATCCCGCTGGCCGATGTCGAGCGGCTGATCGCCGCTGCCGGTTCGGATGAGTCGCCGCTCGGGCTGCGTGATCGCGCGCTGCTCGAAATACTGTACGGGACCGGCGCGCGCATCTCCGAGGCGGTCGGGTTGGATCGCGATGATCTCGACGAGACCGCGGGCACTGTACTGTTGCGCGGGAAGGGCGCCAAGGAGCGGGTGGTTCCCGTTGGGTCGTACGCGCTAGAGGCGGTATCCGCCTACCTGGTGCGAGCCCGGCCCAGCCTGGTGGCTGCCGGCAGGGGGACACCCGCGCTGTTCCTGAACGCCCGTGGCGGCAGGCTGTCGCGGCAGAGCGCCTGGACGGTGCTGCGGACGGTTGCGGCCCGCGCCGGGCTCTCCGCCCCGGTGTCGCCGCACACGCTGCGCCACTCGTTCGCCACCCATCTCCTCGATGGCGGTGCGGACGTTCGGGTTGTCCAGGAGTTGCTCGGGCACGCGTCCGTGACCACCACGCAGGTGTACACGCTGGTGACCGTGGACCAGCTGCGCGAGGTCTACGCGGCAGCCCACCCACGAGCCCGCTGACGGGCGCACCGGCACAGCCCGGAACTGGGCGCAGATTTCGGGTGCGGGGGCCACTGCTGCCGGCCCTTGGCACGCGCGTTTTGGAGAAGCAGGCCCACGGGGCGGTCGCGTAGGCTCGCGCACGGGTCGCACCAGTGAAGTGGGGTGGAATCGTGACCGACGAACTGACCGCGCCGTCGGGCATCGAATCGAAGCTTGGCGAACATCGGACCGAGCTGATCGCGTACTGCTACCGCATGCTCGGTTCGGCGTTCGAGGCCGAGGACGCCGTACAAGAGAGCCTGGTCCGGGCTTGGCGGGCTTACGACCGGTTCGAAGGGCGGGCGTCGTTGCGCTCGTGGCTGTACCGGATCGCCACCAACGTCTGCCTCGACATGCTGGGCAGTAGTCAGCGGCGAGCACGGCCGATGGACCTCGGGCCAGCGTCCACGGCGGACGCCGTGGTATCGGCACCGCTCCCGGAATCCACCTGGATCGAGCCCATCCCCGACAGCCAGGTGCTGCCGAACGGCGACCCGTCCGAGGTCGCGGTCGCCCGCGACACTGTACGGCTCGCCTTCGTCGCCGCCCTGCAGCACCTGCCGCCGAAACAGCGGGCGGTGCTGGTCCTGCGCGAGGTCCTCGCCTGGTCGGCAGTTGAAGTCGCGGAGTTGCTGGGCACGTCGGTCGCGTCGGTCAACAGCGCGCTGCAACGAGCCCGTGCGACGCTGGCGGATGCCCAGATCGCCGACACGGACCCGATTCGCCCACTCGACGAAGAGCAACGTGACTTGCTGGCCCGGTACATGGACGCGTTCGAACGCTACGACATGGACGCGCTCGCCCAGCTTCTGCACGAGGACGCGACGCTGTCGATGCCGCCATTGACCCTGTGGCTGCACGGGCCGGAGCAGATCAGGGCGTGGATGCTCGGAACGGGCAACGGGTGCCGCGGCTCGAAGCTAATTCCGACCGCGGCCAACGGCACACCGGCCTTCGGGCAGTACCGGCCGAGCGGCCCGGGTGGGCGCCACGAACCGTGGGCGCTGCTGGTTCTCGAGATCTCCGGGGGACGCATCGCAGGCGTCAACTCGTTCCTCGACACTGAGCGGTTGTTTCCGTTGTTCGGCCTTCCGCCCACGCCACCTCCACGTTGATCATGCAAGTCGCGTTCGACACGAGAGTGTGGGCGCGGCATCCACAGCGGCGCACCTGGGCAAGGTAGGCTCGCGGCGCAAGAAGTCCAATCGCCGAGGAGCTCTGACGGCTGGTGAACGTCCAGACTACGGAGGCCCTGGTTCCATCGGTCGCTGCCGCCATGTCCGACCAGGCCGAGGTGGGCGAGCTGGATCTCGGCCCAACGTTGCGTCCTAAGCGCAAGTTCCCGCAACCACTCCCGCTCGAGCAGCACGGTCCGGCGCGCGTCGTCGCGTTGTGCAACCAGAAGGGCGGCGTCGGTAAGACCACGACCGCGATCAACCTTGGCGCTGCGCTCGCCGACTACGGCCGCAAGGTATTGTTGATCGACTTCGATCCGCAGGCGGCACTCACCGACGGGCTGGGATTCCGCGGCCGTGACTTCGAGGACAAGTCGATCTACAGCCTGATCATCGACGGCGGTGTCGATCCCGCCGAGCTGGTGATCGAGACTCCGATCCCCGGCATGGACTTGTTACCCAGCCACATCAACCTGTCCGCCGCTGAACTTCAACTCGTCACCGAAGTTGCCCGTGAACAGGCGCTCGAGCGGGCGATCAAGCCGCTGCTACCCGACTACGACATCGCGCTGATCGACTGCCAACCGTCGCTGGGCATGCTCACCATCAACGCGCTGACGGCCGCCGACAGCGTCATCATCCCGGTCGAGTGCGAATACTTCGCGCTACGCGGTGTCGCGCTCCTGCTCGAGACGATCGGGAAGGTGCAGCGCCGGATCAACCCCGATCTGGTCATTGACGGTGTTCTCGCCACCCGGTACGACGGCCGGACCGTGCATGGCAAAGAAATCCTTGAGCGCCTGATCGAGGGATTCGACGAGCAGCTGTTCCACACCGTGGTCGGGCGGACGGTCAAGTTCCCCGAGACCACGGCCGGCGGATTGCCGATCACCACACTGGCGCCGTCCTCGCCGGGCGCCAAGGCCTACCGGCAGCTGGCCAGGGAGGTGCTGCACCGGTGGGCGACGGCCTCCACCACGCAGTGATCGACGGCGATCTCACGAGCCCTGGCGACGAGAGCAGCGGCAAGCGGTTCGAGGTCCATCTGGACAACTTCGAAGGCCCGTTCGACCTGCTGCTGAATCTGATCGCCAAGCACAAACTCGACGTGACCGAGGTTGCGCTCTCACGCGTCACCGACGAGTTCATCGCCTATATCGGTGCCCACGGACCCGAATGGGACCTGGATCAGGCCAGCGAGTTCCTCGTCGTGGCCGCCACCCTGCTTGACCTGAAGGCGGCTCGGCTGCTGCCCAGCGGAGAGGTCGAAGACGAAGAAGACCTCGCCCTGCTCGAAGCGCGCGATCTGCTGTTCGCGCGGTTGCTCCAGTATCGCGCCTACAAGGAGATCGCAGCGATCCTGGCCGGCCGGATGGCCGAAGAGTCCAAGCGGTTCCCGCGAGCCGTCGGCCTGGAAGACAGGTACGCTGCGGCGTTGCCCGAAGTCGTCGTTGGCTTAGGGCTGGCCGAGTTGGCCGCACTTGCGGCCAAGGTGCTCGAACCGAAGCCGGTGCCCACCATAGGCGTCACGCACCTGCATCAGAACCGGGTGAGCGTCCGCGAGGAGGCGGCGGTCCTGGTAGGCCGGCTTCGCCGCCAACAGCAGGCGACGTTCCGTGCGCTGTCGGCCGACTGCCCGACTACGCTTCATGTGGTTGCGCGGTTCTTGGCACTGCTGGAGCTGTATCGCGAAAGGGCGGTCTCCTTCGAGCAGGTCGCGCCGCTGGGAGAGTTGACCGTGCGGTGGACTGGTGACAACGAGGCCGACGTCGCCGTGGGTGACGAGTTCGACGAACCCGCGGAGCGGACCGGAGCGGACACTGAAGGAGGCGAGCAGTGAGCGCCCATGCGGAGCCGACCCTTTCGGCGGCCATGGAGGCCGTGCTGCTCGTCGTGGACGAGCCGGTTGCCGAGGTGACGCTCGCCCAAGTGCTGGAGCGCCCAAGAGAAGAGGTCGCGACGACGTTGCGCGAACTGGCCGAGGACTACCGGGCGGCCGGCCGCGGCTTCGAGTTGCGCGAGATCGCCGGTGGTTGGCGGCTTTATACCAATCCCGCCTGCGCCGCCATCGTCGAGCGCTTCGTGCTGGACGGTCAGCAGGCGCGGCTTACTCAGGCCGCACTGGAGACGTTAGCCGTGGTCGCGTACAAGCAGCCGGTGAGCCGCGCCCGGGTGTCGGCGGTTCGCGGTGTCAATTGCGACGGCGTCATACGGACGCTGGTCACGCGTGGGCTTGTCGAGGAGGCGGGCGTGGACGCCGAATCCGGAGCAACGCTCTTCCGAACTTCCTCGTATTTCCTCGAGCGCCTAGGTATGTCGTCGCTCGACGAACTCCCGCCCCTGGCGCCGCACCTGCCGGACGTCGGCGAGGTCGACGGCGACGATGGCAGCCGATGAGGGCGGCGTCCGGCTGCAGAAGGTCCTCGCGGCTGCCGGGGTTGGCAGTCGGCGCGCCTGCGAGGCGATGATCGCCGCTGGCCGGGTTGAGGTCGACGGCAAGATCGTGCGGACCATGGGTATTCGGGTCGACCCGATGCGTGCCGTGATCAAGGTTGACGGGATGCGGGTCACGACCAAGGAGTCCGGGCTCGTCCACCTCGCCCTGAACAAGCCGCGCGGCGTGGTAAGCACGATGACCGACCCAGAGGGCCGGCCCAACCTGGGCGACTATGTGAGAAACCGCCGCGAGCGGCTCTTTCATGTCGGGCGGCTGGACGCAGACACCGAAGGACTGATCCTGCTCACCAATGACGGCGAGTTGGCTCACCGGCTCACACACCCAAGCTATGAGGTGCCAAAGACGTACCTGGCCGAGGTCGTGGGCCCGATCGAGCGCGATCTGGGCAAGCGGCTCCGCAACGGCATCGAGCTCGACGACGGAGTCGTGACCGTCGACAGGTTCCGCGTTGTCAGCCGCTCCGGCGCACGCGTCATGCTCGAGCTGGTACTCCACGAGGGCCGCAAGCACGTGGTGCGCCGCCTCCTCGATTCGGTCGGGCATCCGGTCGAGCGGTTGGTCCGCACGAACCTCGGCCCGATCAAGCTCGGTGACCTGCGCGTGGGGAACACCCGGCGGCTGACCCGCGATGAGGTGGGTGCCCTCTACCGGGAGGTGGGCTTGTAACCACCATGGCCGTCCACGCGCTGCGCGGAGCTACTCAGCTCGACATCGACGAACGCGACCACCTGCTCGATCGGGTGGCGGAGTTGGTCCGCGAGCTGATGGACCGGAACGGCCTGGAGCCAGAGGATCTGATCAGCATCGTGTTCACGGCCACCGCGGACATCCGGTCGGAATATCCCGCATACGCGGCGCGGGCGATAGGCATCACCGACGTGCCCCTGCTTTGTGCACAGGAGCTGGATGTCGTGGGCGCCATGCCACGGGTCGTGCGGCTGCTCGCACACGCGGAGTTGGATGTCCCGCGGGAGAAGATCCGGCACGTGTACCTGCACGGTGCGCGCGAATTACGAACGGACCTGCCGCGATGACGACGCAGAACGGCACCATTCTGGCCGGTGGAGTGCTCATCGTAGGGACCGGCTTGCTCGGCACCTCGCTGGGACTGGCGCTGCGGCGCGCGAAGGTTGACGTCCGGCTGCGTGATGCCGATCCGCACGTGATCTCCGAAGCGGTCCGGCTCGGCGCAGGACGGGCGGACGACGGCACCAACCCAGCGGCGATCGCTGTCGTGGCCGTACCGCCGGAGGCCACCGCGACCGAGGTGGTGCGGATCCTCGCCGAAGGCAGTGCCGAGTACGTGACCGATGTCGCGAGTGTGAAGGCCATCCCGGTGCAGCAGGTGCGAGCGCGGGCCGCCGATCCCGGGCGGTACGTGGGTGGCCACCCGATGGCCGGCCGGGAGATCTCCGGGCCGCGGGGCGCCCTCGTCGATCTGTTCGAGGGCCGACCGTGGGTGCTGTGCCCCGACGAGGCGACCGATCCGCATGCGGTGACCCGTGCGCTGGCGGTGGCCCGGCTCGCCGGCGGGATTCCTGTCACTATGCCGGCCGAGAAGCACGACACGGCCGTGGCGCTGGTCTCGCATGCGCCGCACGTGGTGGCTGCGTTGATGGCCGGGCAGTTCGTCGACGCTCCTCCGCAAGAGGTTCGGCTGGCCGGCCAGGGCGTGACGGACGTGACACGCGTGGCGGGCGGCGACCCTGGGCTGTGGACCGAGATCCTGACCGCCAATGCCGCGGCCGTGGCGACCATCCTCCGGGCGTTCCGGTCCGATCTCGATCGGGTGCTGGAGGCCTTGGACTCCGCGCGCGGCGAGAACGGCCGGAGAATGCTTCGTGCCGTGCTTACGGGTGGCGTGGACGGGCGGTCCCGCCTACCCGGTAAGCACGGCACGGAGCACGTCGAGTACACCACCGTCACTGTCGTGGTCGACGACCGTCCCGGCCAGCTTGCCGCGCTGTTCTCTGATGCGGGCGCCGCCGGCGTCAACGTCGAGGACGTGCGCATCGAGCACAGCCCGGGCCAGCCGGTCGGGATGGTCGAGCTGGACGTCCGGCCGGGCCTGGAGGCGGTACTCGCCAAGGAGCTGACCGCCCGCGGCTGGCACATACGTGCAGTGGGTTAACCCTCGCGGGAGGGGAGCGTCAGCCAGCCCTCCTCGTCCAGCGTGGTCAGGTCGCTGGCCAGGACACCCAGGTCGCTGATCGTGTAGAGCGCGTCGCCGATGACGGCCGACCGCTGGATCGCGGCTCGCCACGACACGTCCCAGTATTGCGGGCTCCGCGAGTCGGCGTCCTGGTCAGGCAGGTGGGTTACCCCGCCGAGGTCGGTGAACCCGGTGGATCGGTCGAGAGCGTAGGCCAGTGCACCGTTGTCGATCGTCTCGACCTGGGTCTTCTCGTCAAGGCTCCACGACTGGTAGGGAATCACGGTCAAGCCGGTCGCCGGCCAGTACAGGAACGCGTGGTGGTCCCACTCAGCCTCGCTGTAGGCATCCTCGAGGGTCACCTGGTGGATTCGCTGCGGGTCCGCAAGGTTAGAGACGTCGAATAGCGACAGCTGCAATCCCTGCGTCTGGCCCTGCTCGTCCGCGTCCCGACCGACGCCGAGCACCAACCCGTCGCCGACCGGGTGAAGGTATGCGGAGTAGCCGAGGATCTTCAGCTCGCCGAGCACCCGCGGACGCTCGGGGTTGGACAGGTCGAGCGTATAGAGCGGATCGGTCTCACGGAAGGTCACGACGTACCCGACGTCGCCCATGAACCGGACGGCGTAGATGCGCTCGTCGTTGCCAAGCCCGCCGACCTGGCCTACCTGCACCAGCTCACCGTCACGCTCGGCGAACGTCGTCACGAAGCTCTCCGACGATGGCTGCCCGTCCCGCCCGCTCCACCACGGCGAACCTTCGGTGGTGGCGACGCGGAGAACACCCTCGTGCGTGCTCATCGACCATTGGTTGAGCACGTGACCGCGGACGCTGCCGCTGCCGACGTAGCTGGCCGAATCCGGGTCGGTGATGTCGAAGGCATGCAGGTCGGTGGTGTAGCGCTCGTTCGCCTCGCGGGCCGCCCGCTCCGGCAGAACCTCCCAGTCGACCCACCGATTCGTCGCGACGTAGAGTCGCTCGGCCGACGCGTAGACGGTGTCACCGCCGGCCAGTACCGCCGCGCCGCCGCTGGGGGACAGGTCGCCCGCGAGGTCCAGCGACAGGACGGTCGTCGTGCCCAGACCGGAGAAGTCCCGCGGGTGGTGGACCTGCTCGCAGGGAAGTAAGGCACCTTCGTCTTCACTCCCGTCGGCCCCGGTCCGGATGTAGTACGGGATCCAGTTGTCGACCGCGGACTCCTCAATGATCCGCCTGTTCCGCTCGGTGGCGTCGCGCTCGGCCCGCAACCCATTGCCCTCGGGGGTCACGAACGGCAGCCCGACTGGTTGGGCGTTCAGCACCACGCGCGCGACGCCGTCGACGAGCCGGCCAGACGCCACCCAGCCGTCGAGTTGGAGGGTGGAGACGAGCTCCGGCCTGGCCGGATTGGCGACGTCATAAAGTGACAGTGTCGTGCCGGACGGCCAGTAGGGGGATGCCGAGTCTCGCGCCATCGGGTGGACGCCGCCCTCGACCTGGCCGAATACCAACAGCCGATCGCCGGCGCGCAGCATCTGGTGTCCCCACCCTCCGACATCGACGCTCGACTGCAGCTCTGGGGACGGTCCAGTGACGTCGACGATGTCCAGGTATTCGCCGCGGATCAGGTACAGCAGTTCGCCGTCGGTCTTGACGGTGTCCGGCTCGTCGATGCCGGCCTCCTGGACGTTCGTCCCCGAGTAGTCCTGGCCCTCGACCGGGGCGCCGATTGCGCGGCCCGAGTTGAACGAATCGGCAGCCGCCTCAGGGACAGCAGCCTCTCCCGCGGCGGCATCCTCCATTCCATCCATCGCCGCTGGCACTGGGCCACCGCCGAGCCCCCACGGGCCGACCATCTCGCGCGCGTGCTCTTTCACATAGGACAGCAGGTCGTCGCAGGCGTCGAACGATACGAGCGAGCTGACCAGCATGACCTCGTCGGTGAACGGTTGAGCCGGATCGTCACCAGCGGGTGTGCCAGTTCCGCCGCCGCTGCCAGTACAGGCGGCCAGAGTAAGCGTGGTCGCGGTAAGAAGTCCGAGCCGAGCGCGCATGAGATCATCCTTAGCTCTCCGGGCGACCAGGCGTCGCGTTGTATCCGTTGGACGCGGCCGACTGCGCGCCGGTTCCACATGAACAGGAGGACTCGGCGGTTACCAGAGCCCGCCCGGTCGGCCGGTGCCGAAACGGCGCCGCATCCCGTACGCCCCCGCAAGCCCGCACGCCACGACGGCTGCACCGACCACACCGTCGAGGAAGTAGTGGTTGGCGGTGATGACGATGGCGGCGAACATCAACAGCGGCGCGGCAATAGCGGCGATCCGGCCCGCGCGATACCGGGTGAGGGTCGCGATCGCGATACCGGCCAGCAGGACCCACCCAAAGTGAAGGCTCGGCATGGCGGCGTATTCGTTGACCACGGCCGAGCCGTTGAAAGTGCGATACCACGAGGCGTGCAACACGACCGTGTCCACGAACCCGTACTCAGGCATGAACCGTGGCGGGGCGAGCGGGAACGTCGCGAACAGGAGGAGCGCCACCGCTCCGGAGGACAGCAGAGCGTTGCGGAACAGCGCGTAGTGGGCTGGTCGCCTGATGATCAGCCAGGCGAGCGTGCCCACCATCAGCGGCGCGAAGCCCCAGATGTAGATCGTGTTGGCGATGTGGATGATCGCTTCGTTACCGATGACTGCCCGCTGAACTGAGTGTTCTTCGAAGATCTTCAACGCGCGCTCTAGCGCGATGATGCGCTCGGCGTTGTCATACGCCAGATGGATCTGATTGTCGGCGATGCCGCGCACCCGAGAGTAGAGCTGGGTGGCAATGACGATGAACAGGGCTTCTCGTACGGCAATCAGCCACCGTCTGCGCTGGTCGCGCGCGGTTGCTCGATCATGTTCTGGCGCCCGGAGCGCCTCTACCCGAGCGCCTGTTGTCATGCCTCCCCGCCGCTCCAGCGTTCACGCCTGGTCCGAAGGCGAACTTACCACCGAATTCATCGCCCATTGAGACGACCCACCGGGTCCCTGTCAGCAGGTGGGGCGGGCCTGGCGGATCACTGGCCGGTAGGACGAACTACGCTCGTCCCGGACTGTGACCGACATAGGCGAGGAGAGACTGGAGCGTGGCCAAGGCTAGCGGAACGCCGGATTCAGGCCCGGCGGGCGGCGCGAACAGCTCGAGCTTGGTGATCGCGATAGACGGGCCATCTGGTTCGGGAAAGTCGACGGTCGCCCGGCGGGTCGCCATGGTCCTTGGCCTGCGGTACCTCGACACCGGGGCGATGTACCGTGCTCTGGCCTGGTGGCTACTCGACGCGGGAGTCGAGCTGGCTGACACGGCTAAGGTCGCTCAGCTCGCTCCGGAGTTGCCGCTGGAGATGGGAACCGACCCGGCCGCGCCGGAAGTTCACGTCGGCGGAAAGGACGTCGGTGCGGCGATCCGCGAAACGCGCATCTCGCAGGTGGTCAGCCTCGTGGCGACGAACCTCGCGGTACGAGCTGACATGCGTAAGCGCCAACGCGCCGTCGTCGACGCTGGGGGAGTGGTGGTGGAAGGTCGCGACATCACCACTGTGATCGCACCGGACGCACCTGTGCGTGTGTTGCTGACGGCGAGCGAGGAGGCCCGGCTGGCGCGGCGGGCGCGTGAGGTGCATGGTGTCGATGACGAGCGAGCCCTGGCGCGCACCCGCGATCAGGTACTTCGGCGCGATGCCGATGACTCCACGGTCTCCCAGTTCCTCGAGGCGGCCGAGGGTGTCGTTGTGGTGGACTCTTCCCACCTGACCCTCGACGAGACGGTGGCGGCGGTCCTCGATGTGGTGAAAGCCAGAACGGGTGTGACACCCTCGTGAGCGAGCGGTTGCCGACTGCCAGGGGAGCCGCAGGAGGGGCCCGGCTCTGCCGGGCGCTGGTTAAGTCCGCGTGGTCGATTCACGTACACGGCGCCGAACACGTGCCCGCCTCCGGACCGGTGATCCTCGCACCGAACCACCTGGGTTTCATCGACGGCCCGCTGCTGTTCGGGGTGGCCCCGCGGCCCGTCCACACCTTGGCCAAGCACGAGATGTTCCGCGGGCCCGTCGGTTGGGTGCTGCGCGCCGTCGGGCAGATCCCCGTGGACCGCGATCAGCCTGACCGCACGGTGCTGCGAGCGGTTCTAGGCGTGCTCGAGGCCGGCCGGGTGGTCGCCGTCTACCCGGAGGGCACCCGGGGTGCAGGTGACTTTTCGGAGCTGCGGCCGGGCCTGGCATGGTTCGCGCTGCGGTCGGGAGCACCCGTCGTTCCGGTGGTCTTCCTCGGGTCAGGAGCGCGGGGACGTACGCTTGGTTCAATGCCGCGGTTACGTGCTCGACTGGATGTGGTGTTCGGTCCGCCGGTTCAGGTTCAGGCGGGAAGGCGGCGTTCCCGCGCGGCGCTGGACGCCGCGAGTGATCAGCTGCGGGCTGCGCTCGTGGCGCATCACGCCGACACCCATCGCCAGCTCGGGGGCCGGGTCGCGTGACAGATGATCTTGAAATTGCGGGTCCGCACGCAGAGCTCCTCACGGATGAGTCCGCGTTCGTCGACGAAGTCGACGCTGGGCCGCTGCCCGTCGTGGCCGTGGTCGGGCGCCCGAACGTGGGCAAGTCAACGCTGGTCAACCGGATCCTGGGACGGCGCGAAGCGGTCGTCGAGGACGTTCCCGGCGTGACGAGGGACCGGGTCGCGTACGACGCGGTATGGGCGGGCCGGAGGTTCACCCTCGTCGACACCGGCGGATGGGACCCCGGCGCTGAAGGGATGGCCGCGCGTATCACGGCGCAGGCGGAGATCGCCGCGGCGGCCGCCGACTTAGTGATCTTCGTCGTGGACGTGACGGTTGGCGCCACGGACGCTGACGAGCAGGTTGTGCGCGTGCTGCGGCGGTCTGGCAAGCCGGTCATCCTGGCCGCGAACAAGGTGGACGGCGCCGCCGGCGAGGCTGATGCGGCCGGGCTGTGGAACCTCGGGCTCGGTGAGCCTCACCCGGTCTCGGCGCTGCACGGGCGGGGCAGCGGTGACCTGCTCGACGCGGTACTCGCGGCCTTGCCCGAGGCACCGGCCGAGACCTTCGACGCAAAGACGGCCGGGCCGCGCCGGGTCGCCCTGGTCGGTAAGCCGAATGTCGGCAAGTCCAGCCTGCTCAACCGCCTGGCCGGTACCGAACGGGTCGTAGTGGACGCTGTGGCCGGCACCACTATCGACCCGGTGGACGAGCTGGTCGAGCTCGGCGGCCGGATCTGGACCTTCATCGACACAGCCGGTATTCGGCGCCGAGTCCGCGAGGCGTCCGGCGCTGAATACTTCGCCTCGCTGCGGACGGCCGCCGCCCTTGATCGGTGTGAGGTGGCGGTTGTGTTGGTCGACGCCAGCGAGCCGCTGTCCGAGCAGGACCTGCGGATCATCACCAGCGTGATCGAGGCCGGCCGGGCGCTCGTCCTCGCGTTCAACAAGTGGGACTTACTGGACGAGGATCGACGCAGAGACCTGGAGCGTGAGATCGATCGGCAGCTGGTCCGTGTCACCTGGGCGCCGCGGGTGAACATCTCGGCGAAGACCGGGCGGCACGCCGACCGGCTGGTTCCGGCGATCGACACGGCCCTGGCCGGGTGGGAGACGCGAGTGCCCACCGGGCGGCTGAACTCATTCCTGGGTCAACTGGTCGCGGCGCACCCCCACCCGATGAGGGGCGGGAGGCAACCGCGCATTCTGTTCGGTACACAGGCTTCCACCCGGCCGCCCAGGTTTGTCCTGTTCACCACGGGTTTCCTCGAGGCGTCGTACCGGCGGTTCATCGAACGGCGGCTTCGGGAGGAGTTCGGCTTCGCGGGCACGCCGATCGAGATCACCATGCGGGTACGCGAGCGCAAATCGCGTAGCTAGTGGTGACCTGATCGTTGCCTCACCTGATCGTTTGGTGCAGCACCGTCCAACTGCTCCATAGATTTGCGGAAGAATGGAGCCGTTGTCTCGTGAAAGGTTAGATCTCGTGGTGGAGGTTGCGCCGATTGTCGATGAAGGGCTCGGCAACAGCTCGTACCTGCTCGATCTGGGCGATGGCCGCGCGCTGGCGGTCGACCCGCCGCGCGACCTTCGAGCTCTGCGCCAGGCGGCCCGGCGGAACGGCCTACGCATCGGATACGCGGCCGACACGCACTTACACGCTGACTTCCTCTCCGGGGTCCTGCAGCTGGCGGCCGACGACGGCGCGCAGATCCTTGCGTCCCGGGCAGGAGCCCGCGCATTCGACCATCGCGGGCTCGCCGACGGCGACGAGGTGGATCTTGGCGGGCTTACCTTGCGTGCGCTCGCGACGCCGGGCCATACCGACGAACACCTCGCCTTCCTCATCCTGGACGGGTCAGCGCCGGTCGGCGTGTTCACCGGGGGGTCAATGATCGTGGGCTCGGCAGCGCGGACCGACCTGCTCGGCGCCGATCGGGCCGACGAGCTTGCCCGGGCCCAGTACGCGTCACTGCAGCGGCTGGCGGCGCTGCCCGATCAGACCGCGGTGTGGCCCACGCACGGGGCCGGATCGTTTTGTTCCGCGCCTCCGGGCACGGCACGGACGTCCACCATCGGCCGGGAGAAGGCGACGAACTCGCTGCTGGCGGCACCGGACGAGAACACCTTTGCCCATGAGCTGGCCTCCGGACTCGGTACCTACCCGGCCTACTTCGATTGGCTGGCCGAGAAGAACCGGCGCGGGCCGGAGGTGCTCAGGAGCGCGCCGAGCCTGCCCGGCGTCGACGTTGCCCGTGCGCGGCGGTTGATCAGCGACGGTGCGGACGTGATCGATGTCCGTCCCGTGCCGGATATCGCGAACGGGTACGTGCCCGGGGCCATCGCGATCCCGCTCCGTGCCCAGTTCGCTACCTGGCTCGGCTGGCTCGTCCGGCCGGACGTACCGATCATTATCGTGCGGCGAGCGGACCAGGATCCGGCCGAGATCATCTGGCCGGCGCTGAACATCGGCTACGAGAAGATCGCAGGTGAGATCGCGGGCGGTATGTCGGCCTGGATCGCCGCAGGGGAGCCTGTGGAGCGGATCCGCCTGACGGGACCACAAGATGTCGGCGGGCGAGTGCTCGACGTCCGGCAACGATCCGAATTCGCCGCCGGCCACCTTCCGGGTGCGGTCCACATCGAGCTGGGCTCGTTGACCGGGCCAGTCCGGGATGTCGACACAGTGATGTGCGGCCACGGCGAACGCGCCATGACGGCGGCAACGCTCTTGGCCCGGCAGGGCGGCGTGCCTCCCGCCGTGCTGGTCGGGGGAGTTGAGGACTGGGCATCGACGACGGGCGGCGCGCCCGCGACCGGCACGTGAGCGGCACGCGTCCACGGCCTGTAGCGCCGCGGCTGGGGCTACGAGCCAACGCAGCGCAGTTCGCGCTACTGATAGCGGTTAATGCGCTGGTCGGCGGGTTGCTGGGCTCCGAGCGTACGGTGCTACCGCTGCTCGCTGAGGTCGAGTTCGGGCTGACCGCGTACACCGCGGCGTTGACCTACATCCTGGCCTTCGGCATTACCAAGGCGATAACGAACTTCGCGGCCGGAGCGATGTCCGACCGATTCGGACGCAAGCCGATCCTGGTGGTCGGGTGGCTCATCGGGCTGCCGGTGCCGCTGCTGCTGATCTGGGCCCCGTCCTGGGCCTGGATCGTGGCGGCGAACGTTCTGCTCGGAATCAATCAAGGCCTGACCTGGTCGACCACCGTCATCATGAAGATCGATCTGGTGGGACCATCCCGTCGCGGGCTTGCGATGGGGCTCAACGAGGCTGCGGGGTACGTGGCGGTGGCGGGCACTGCGCTGGCGACCGGGTACCTGGCCAGCGAGTTCGGTCTGCGCCCTGCCCCGTTCCTGCTCGGTCTCGCCTATGTCGCGGTGGCGCTCGGGCTCTCTACTGTCTTTGTCCGCGAGACCCACGGGTACGTTCGCCTGGACGCCGCGAATCACGCGTCAGTGGCGGGCGAGCACAGGACGCGGCACGTCGTGGTTCTGACGAGTTTTCGGGAGCGGGTGCTGTCGTCGGCGTGCCAGGCAGGGCTGGTGAACAACCTCAACGACGCGCTGGCCTGGGGCCTGTTCCCGATCCTCTGGGCATCGGCCGGGTTGTCCGTGGGCCAGATCGGGATGCTGGCGGCGTTATACCCGGCGGTGTGGGGATTCGGGCAGTTGGCCACCGGGGCGATGTCCGACCGAATAGGACGCAAGCCACTGATCGTCGCCGGGATGTTCACTCAGGCTGCCGCGCTGGCAGCGATCGCAGCGGTGGACTCGTTCGGCGGGTGGGCCACTGCGCAGGTGTTGCTCGGGCTGGGAACGGCGGCGGTGTACCCGACGCTGCTCGCCGCGGTCGGCGACGTTGCCCATCCGGTGTGGCGGGCCCGTGCGGTCGGCGTCTACCGGTACTGGCGCGACGGCGGCTTCGCCGTCGGCGCTGTCCTCGCCGGCGTACTCGCCGACCTATACGGTATTAGGGCTGCGACTGTGGCGATCGCGGTCCTGACCGCGGCGTCGGGGCTACTTGCGGCCGTGCGGATGTACGAAAGCCACCA
>DASTNZ010000248.1:0-3704 GCA_035762665.1 Jiangellaceae bacterium
GAAGGCCGTTGTCAACGATGAACGTGCGGTAGGGCACAGTGAAGAAGAAGTTGAGCATCAGAAACCCGCCCAGGGCGGCAACCAATGTGGGCCAGATGCCCCCCACGAGCGCGGTGGCTGTGACGATGGCCAGCATCAGCAGGATGACCGCGGGCAGTGACGACTCATCATGGGGAAGTCCCAGCCCATAGGTCACCAGAGCCAGGCCGCCGACAGCCAGTGCGAATCCGACCAGTCTGCGGCGTCGGGACAATGGGCTGCTGGAGCGCCGGCGGCGTCGGGCCTTGCCGATCTTCTCGTGCGTGATGAGGTGCACATCGATCGACCCGGACATAGCGGTCGTGGTGACGCCGACGCCGGGAGAGAAGATGTGGGCGAGCCGCCCGCGCCGGCTGGCACCCAGCACGAGTTGGGTGGCATTGACGGCGCGCGCGAACTCGATCAATGCAGTGGGGATATCGTCGCCGAGCACCTGGTGGTAGGTGCCGCCGAGACTCTCGATCAGCAGCCGCTGTTTGCTCAGTAGTACTGGGTCTGCTCCAATGAGCCCGTCACTCCGGGCCACGTGCACGGCCATAAGATCCGCACCCTTGGAGCGGTCGGCGATTCGTGCGGCGCGCCGGATCAGCGTGTCGCCCTCAGGTCCGCCGGTGAGGGCGACGACAACTCTCTCCCGGGCTTCCCATGTCGTGGCGATGCCGTGATCAGAACGGTAGCGGTCCAGTTGCTCGTCGACCTTGTCCGCGAGCCACAGCAGGGCGAGCTCTCGAATGGCGGTCAGATTACCGACGCGGAAGTAATTGCCCAGAGCAGCGTCGATCTTCTCGGCAGGGTAAATGTTTCCATGCACCATTCGGCGGCGTAGTGCCTCCGGGGTCATGTCCACCAGTTCGACCTGGTCTGCGTTGCGCACCCACGCGTCGGGCACAGTCTCTCGCTGCGTAACGCCGGTGATCTGCTCGATGACGTCGTTGAGCGACTCGAGGTGCTGGATGTTCACCGTGGACAGCACGGTGATGCCGGCTTCGAGCAGCTCGTCGATGTCCTGCCAGCGCTTCTCGTTGCGGGATCCGGGGATGTTTGTATGGGCGAGCTCGTCGACCAAGGCAACTTGGGGTTTGCGGGCGAGTACCGCGTCGATGTCCATCTCTTCGAACTGGGTCCCGCGGTAGGTCATCGTATTGCGTGGGACGACCTCCAGGTCGCCGATCATGGCCTGGGTGCGGGCTCGTCCGTGCGACTCTACGAAACCGACGACGACGTCGGTGCCGCGCGCCCAGCGGCGATGGGCTTCGGCGAGCATGTCGTATGTCTTGCCCACCCCGGGCGCCGCGCCGAGGTAGATCCGCAGCTGGCCGCGCGCCATCCGCCACCTCCTTCCCTTACCAGTCTGCCTTCGTGGACTGCCGCTGTTAGTGAGCTGGCGCCTTCTGCAACGGTGTTTAGCGCCGTCTTAACGACCGGCGACGCGTGGTGTTAAGGGTCCGCTAAATCCCCATCCCATGCCGCTAAGAGCGCGTTGCGGTGCTTGCTTGGCGTCGTGGCCGCAGGCATCGTCGATTGGGCGCTGCCGAAGCGCCAGGCCGAAACCATTCACAGAGAGAGGACTAGCCGTGGTGGACATCGTGTTCGTGCTGATCACGATCGTGTTCTTCGGGCTGTGCGTCGCCTACGTCCGGGCATGCGACCGGATCATCGGACCGGACGAGCCGAAGCGAGATGCCGTACCCGACACCACTCGGGCGGCACGGTGGTGAGCTGGGACAACGTCGTTGCTCTCGTCGTCGCCATCGCGCTGGCCGCCTACCTCGTGGTGGCACTGCTTCGTCCGGAGAGGTTCTGATGTCTGCAGCGGGCTGGCTTCAGTTCGGTGTGCTGATCGGGGTGCTGCTCGTCACCGCTCCACCGCTTGGCTGGTATATGGCCAAGGTGTACGGCGAGGAGGGCAAAGCGCCGGGCGACCGGGTGTTCGGTCCGGTCGAGCGGCTGATATACCGGATTTGCCGGGTCAACCCGGAACGTGAGCAGCGTTGGACGGTCTACGCGTTCTCACTGTTCGCCTTCAGTCTGGTGTCCTTCCTGTTGCTCTACGGACTGCAGAGGCTGCAAGGCCAGCTGCCGCTCAACCCGGTCGATCTGCCGGCCGTTGTGCCGAACGTCGCGTTCAACGCCGCAATCAGCTTCATGACGAATACCAACTGGCAGAACTACGCCGGCGAAGCCACCATGAGCCACCTGTCCCAGATGGCCGGGTTGACGGTGCAGAACTTCGTCTCCGCCGCAGCGGGCATTGCGGTGATGGCCGCGCTCATTCGCGGGCTGGCGCGCCGGCGGGCGTCGACCCTCGGAAACTTCTGGGTCGACCTGACACGCGGCACCATCCGTATCTTGCTTCCGCTGTCGTTCGTGGTCGCGCTGCTGTTGGTTAGCCAGGGTGTGATCCAAAACTTCGCCGGCCACACGGAGGTGTCTGCCGTAGAGGGCACCTCGCAGGTCGTCCCCGGCGGTCCGGCCGCCAGCCAGGTCGCCATCAAGCAGCTGGGCACAAATGGCGGCGGGTTCTTCGATATGAACTCCGCGCATCCGCTCGAGAACGCCACCGTGTTCAGCAACTTCGTGGAAAACTGGGCGATCCTGATCATCCCGTTCGCGCTGGCCATCACCTTCGGGCACATGGTGCGCGACCGCGGGCAGGGCCGCGCCGTGTTCGGAATCATGTTCGTGATCTGGACCGCCATGTCCGTTGCCGCGATGGCGCTGGAGAGCGCCGGCAGCCCGACGCTCGACGCGTTCGGAGTCGACCAGGCCGCCTCGGCCGAACAATCCGGCGGGTACTTGGAAGGCAAGGAGGTCCGGTTCGGGCCTATGGCATCCGGCCTGTGGGCGGCATCGACGACAGGCACATCCAACGGCTCGGTCAACTCGATGCACGACAGCTACACCGCGCTCGGCGGCGGCGTTCCACTCACGCACATGATGTTCGGCGAAGTCAGCCCCGGTGGCGTCGGTGTGGGCCTGAATGGCCTGCTGATCATGGCCATTCTTTCGGTGTTCATCGCCGGGCTCATGGTTGGGCGCACCCCCGAGTATCTGGGCAAGAAGATCCAGGCGCCGGAGATGAAGCTGGTCATCCTCTACATCCTCGCGATGCCGGTGGCAATGCTCGGGTTCGCGGCCGCCTCGGTCTTGCTCGGCTCGGGCGTCGACTCGCTGAACAACCCTGGCCCGCACGGGCTGTCGGAGATCCTTTACGCATTCGCGTCGGGCTCGAACAACAACGGCTCGGCCTTCGCCGGCTTGAACGCGAGCATCACCTGGTACTCGGTCACGATAAGCATCGCCATGCTGATAGGGCGGTTCTTCCTGATCATTCCAGTGCTGGCGATCGCCGCGTCAATGGCTCGCAAGCAGCCGTCCCCGCCGAGCTCCGGAACATTCCCAACCCACACGCCACTGTTCGGCGGTCTCGTGGTCGGAGTCGTGCTGATCGTCGCCGGCCTGACCTTCTTCCCCGCGCTGGCACTCGGCCCAATCGTCGAGCACCTAGCCCTTCTGTAAGGAATCAGATGAGCAACGCACCCTCCACGCAGGAGGTCATCAGGCCGGTTGGCAGCAGCGCGCGAGACCGGCACCCGTTGCCGCGACGGTCGCTGTTCGACCGGTCGATACTCCGGCATGCGCTGGTCGACAGTTTCAAGAAGCTG
>DASTNZ010000249.1:0-3234 GCA_035762665.1 Jiangellaceae bacterium
GGTTCGGGACGATGTTCTTCGATGACCCCGTCGCGGCGTTCGCCAACATCGCGGTGGCGCTTCGGCCCGCCGGGCGCCTGGTGATGATGGTCTGGCAGGAGCACGAGCACAACGAATGGTCCGTGGCGATCGAACGGGCGCTCGGCCGTGAGGGGTCGCCGGTCCCAGCTTCGGAAGCGCGGGAGCCGTTCTCGCTTGCCGATCAAGACACCGTGGAGGCGATCCTCGGCGCGGCGGGATTCGGCGAGGCCACGTTCACCGACGTCCACCAGCCCATCTACTACGGTCCGGACGTCGCTGCGGCCCTCGAGTGGGTCGGCGGATTCTCGAGCACCAGGGAGTTGCTGATGCGCCTGGGTGCCGCCGCCGCTGAGCGGGCGCTCGAACGTCTCCGTGAGGCCCTCGCCGCGCACGCAAGCGAACGTGGCGTGTGGTTCGATTCGCGGGCCTGGATTATCGAGGCCCGCCGTCCATGACCGAATCGACCGCACCTGCGCGATCCTTCGGCCAGCAGAGCCCGGCTGAGCCCGCTCGGATGCCTCACGAGGCGGGAGCGCACCCCGTGGGTGCGTAGCATCGCGCCTATGCGCTCAGGACTCTTCGTGCCGATCTTCGATGCGCTGGCGGACCCCGCGCTGGTCGCCCGGCTGTCCGCCGAGGCAGAGGAAGCCGGATGGGACGGAGTATTCCTCTGGGATCACGTCCGCTGGCGGGAGCCGGTTCTCAAGGTCGCCGATGCCTGGATCACGCTCGCGGCGATCGCCACCGCCACACAGACGATCCGACTCGGTCCGATGGTCACCCCGCTCGCCAGGCGCCGACCGGTCAAGGTCGCCAGGGAGACCGCGACCCTGGACCGGCTGAGCGGCGGCCGCTTGACGCTCGGCGTCGGCCTCGGCAGCGACCGGTCCGGGAACGAGCTTTCGATCACAGGGGAGGAACTCGATGACCGCCGGCGCGCAGGGATGCTCGACGAGGCCTTGGAGATCCTGACGGCCGCCTGGTCGGGCGAGCCCGTGTACCAGCGTGGTGAGCACTACACGGTCGACGGCATGCGGTTCCTGCCACGGCCGGTTCAGCGGCCTGGGGTCCCGGTGTGGGTGGGCGGGTACCCCGGAAAGCGAAAGCCGCTTCGGCGTGCCGTCCGGTTCCAGGGGTTCTTTCCGGTCGACCTCGAGCACCCGGACCAGCTCGCCGAGATCGTCGCTGAGATCGCCTCGGTTCGCAAGGAGATCGGGAGGGACGTAAAGGAGCCCTTCGACGTCGTCGCGGCGCTGCCGGTGGGCACCGATCCGGCGCCCTACGCATCGGCAGGAGCTACGTGGTGGCTGGTGGAGTTTCCGTGGGACGGGGTGTCGGTGGACCAGGTACGCGGTGTGATCCGCGACGGACCGGCGCCCTCGGGCTGATTGCCGTGGATCGGCAGACGTGGTGCAACGAGCCACCCGGGCGCCGCTTGGTGCGCGGTGGAGCGATCGCGCAGAACCGCTAGGCGCCCGCCGCGTACGCCCGCTCGAGCTCGGCGATGTCGATCTTCGTCATCTGCAGCATCGCTGACATGACCCGCTGCGCCGCCGCCTCGTCCGGATCGTTCAGCAGCTCGGTCAGCCGGACCGGCATGATCTGCCAGGACAGGCCGTAGCGGTCCTTGAGCCAGCCGCATGGTCCCTCCTCGCCGCCCTCGCTCAGCGCCGTCCAGAGGTAGTCGACCTCCTTCTGCGACTCGCAGTTCACCGCGAGCGAGAGCGCCTCGGTGAACGAGAATTCGGGCCCGCCGTTGAGGGCGGTGATGCCATGGCCCTCGAGTTCGAAGTCAACGGTCATCACCATCCGGGCGGCCGCGGGCCGGCCTCGCCGTAATGGGTGATGTTCCTGACCCGCGACGTCCCAGCGCCGGGCCGCTTCGAGAAGACTGAGACATAGAAGGTGGCGGCCTGCTCCGCCTGGTCGTCGAACCACAGGAACGGCACGATCTTCTCCATGGCCCACCTCATTGGGGGTCTCAGCGGTTGGACGGCGATCGCCGCTCGAACCCATCGGCGCTACCCGCGAGCAGGGTACCTGGGCTGGCCGCTGGTCGCCGTCGGGAAGTTCTGGCTCGAACAGCTGACGCGGCCGACGCTTGAGGCTGGTGGCGTCGTACAGGATGCCTGAAGAGAGATCGGAGAGTCGCGGAATGACTCCACGATTTTCTCCCGGTGCCCTGGCAGGACTCGAACCGCAACCTGCTGTTTAGGAGATAACTGCCAATCTTCTGGTGTCTACGGTCCAGTTGGGTCTAGCCAGGTCAGGTTGGGCGGGGATTCTGGTCAGCCCGGTCTGGTTCGGTTGAGTTGTGGCCTGTGGAATGACCACCAGAATGACCAGCAAAGCAAGTTAGAGCGGGTTCAACAAGGAGTGGACGGCGTGGACCTGGAGGGTAGGGTTGTTAGTTGGTGCGGAGGTCCGGCGTCGTCGAGCAGCTGGCTCATCCAGGAACCGTCGCAGAATGCTGCCATAGAGCTGTTATGCGACCCTGATCTCGGACGAGTTAGAGGCGGTCGGCTCCAGCCGAGGAGGCCAAGCGGAGCCGCCCGCGCCTCGGACGCCGTCACATTCCGGCGTTTCACCTAAGAATGTCTAAGTCCTCAACAGGATACAGTGGTGCGTATCTCCACCGCCCACCCGCGCGGGCGGACTGCTCCGTCTATCCTCGAGCGAGGAGGCAGGATGTACCTGATCCGTGAGCGGCTGTTCCGACTGGGCGAGGACTCCGACATCACCGACGAGCACGGCCGGCCCGTGCTACACGTCGATGGCAAGGTCTTGAGCCTGCGCAACCGGCTGGTCCTGCGCGACCCCGAAGGGCGGGAGGTCGCCCAGGTCCAGCGCAAGCTGATCGCCATGCGCCCGACCTACCAGATCTCGATCGCCGGCCAGCAGGCCGCCGAGGTCCGCAAGCGCCTGTTCACGCCCTTCGGGGACCGGTTCACCATCGACGTTCCCGGACCCGATGACCTGGAGATGCGCGGGGATCTGCTGGACCATGAGTTCAGCATCGAACGGGGCGGCCAGGCGGTGGCGACGGTCTCCAAGCAGTGGTTCAGCATGCGTGACACCTACGCCGTCGACGTCGCCCCCGGCCAGGACGATCTGCTGCTGCTGGCCAGCGTCCTGGCCCTGGATCTGGCCGAGGACCAGGAGCGCAGAGAAAACTGCGCCGGCGCCGCCCAGCCGCTCATCGTGAAGCCGCCT
>DASTNZ010000250.1:0-16800 GCA_035762665.1 Jiangellaceae bacterium
ACGTCAATTCGCCATACGAACCTGTTCGTGGACTAAAACTGAGACTAAAGGCCCTTCTGGGGCCATCTGGCGACCATCGAGCGATGATCTTCAGAAGGGCAAAAGCGCTGGTCAGGGTGGCGGAGGCGGCGGGATTTGAACCCGCGAGAGGTTTGACCCTCAACCCGCTTAGCAGGCGGGCGCCATAGACCGGACTAGGCGACGCCTCCAAGCCCAGATTAGATCGGGGCCACGCAAGGGTACCTGGCGGGGTCGGTAAGCGGCAAAGCTTGCGGGCTACGTGACGTCAAGCACACTGCCCACCTGCAACCAGTTACGCCGGTTGAACGTCCCTTCATATGGGATGCCCGGGTGTGGGCGTCGATGGGGTTCAATAGGGTGGTTGCGCCGAGATGGATCAAGGGAAGGTAGGGCGGCCTGTGGACGGTTCCACGCCGCGCGCGGGCTCGCGCAGCGCCCGCCTTCATTCTCGGCGGCGGCGCCGCGAGCAGAATGCAGGACGCTTCTTCAGCTTGGCCGCTCTCGGGACTCTTATCCCCGGGTTGGGATTGCTGGCCGCGGGCCGGCGCGGGTGGGGCAAGTTCATCCTGACCCTTGTCGGACTCGGCTTCGTTGCTGTCGTGTTGGTGCTGATCCTCGTGCCGCGAAACGAACTGGCTGCGAGCGCGTTCGACCGGTCGCAGCTCCCGATGGTCGCGGTCGGCCTTATTGGGCTGGCGATCGGATGGCTGGTCGTGGCCGTGTCCAGCCTCAAGGCCCTGGATACCGGACGACTGCCGGCCGGCAAGCGTCTCGCTGGTGCACTGATCGTCATGGTGCTGTCCAGCCTTGTCGTCGCGCCGATGGCGGTCGGCGCGCGGTACGCCTGGACGCAGTCGAACCTCATCGAGTCGATCTCCCAAGGGAGCGTAACCGCGCCGGTGCTGGAGGAGGAGGACCCGTGGGAGGACAAGCCCAGGGTCAACGTCCTGCTGCTCGGTGGGGATGCTGGCAAAGGGCGTGACGGTCTGCGCACCGATACAGTGATCCTCGCCAGCATCGACACCGAGACCGGTGACACAACCATGATCTCGCTGCCGAGGAACCTCGAGCGCGTACCGTTCGCGACCGGCACCCCCGCAGGTGATGCTCTCGATGCGCAATTCCCTGACGGATTCACCGACTACCAGCCTGGAAACCTTGAGTACGTCCTCTTCTCGGTCTACCGAAACGCTCCTGGCTTCGTGTCTCCCGAGGTGTTCGCCGGATCCGATGATCCTGGCGCCGACGCGGTCAAGCTCGCCGTCGCTGGGGCGCTCGGGGTCGACGTCGACTATTACGTGATCGCTGATCTAGCTGGCTTCGCGGACATCGTAGATGCGATCGGTGGCGTCACTATCGACGTGAACTATCCCATTCCGATCGGAACCAAGAAGCTCGAAGGCTCAGGGTGCACCCAAGCGCGTGATTGGATCGAACCGGGCGACAACAAGAAGCTGGAGGGCCTAGAGGCGCTCTGGTTTGCCCGTGCTCGATGCTCGCCTGGCCATCCCACATTCGACTACGCGTCGGTGGGCGGCAGTGACCCGATCAAAGATGACTACAACCGAATGGAACGGCAGCGGTGCGTAATGGGCGCGATCGCGCGTGCCGCCGATCCGATGGCCATGCTCACGAAGTTCCAGTCGCTCGCGGCGGCAACCGAGAAGAACGTCAAGACCGACATTCCGGCAGGTATGTTTCCGGCCTTCGCCGAACTGGGGCTCAAGGTGAAGAGCGGAACTCTTACCAGCCTCACGATCAACCGAGATGTGACCAACCCGGGCGACCCGGACTACGACCACCTTCACCAAGTGGTGGAGGAGGCGCTCACTCCGCGTCCCGACATTGAGGAGTCGATCGAAGCATCGACCGACACAGGTACCAACGAATCCAGCGAAGAGCCCGAGGAATCGGACGGAACTGCCGGCACCGACGAGCCGAGTGGCGGAACGGGCAGCGAGGGCGGCGCCACCGACCCAACCGAAGAGCCCGACCCCGAGAAGCCGGTCGACGTCACGACAGCGTGCTGATCAATCCGGCGGGGTGAGCGGGCGGTACCCGTGGCCGCGGTTCAACCGCTCCCTGAGCTGGCGGGCAAGTTCCTTTGGTTCGGCATCGATAGTCGACGTACGGATCAAGCTACGCTTTCCACCGGCGAGGTCGACCGAGACGAACTTACCGTCGGTCTGCACCTTGCGGACGTCCTTCCAAGCGGCGCGACGTACCCCGGCTCCGGGTCCGGTCGCGTTGAGGAACCCCTGGTCGTCCAGCACCAGGCGTACGCCCCGCCCGGCGAGCCGGAGCAGTCCAGCCACGAGCACGATCAGAGCGATCACCGCTGCCAGGCCGAGCAGTATCGACAGCGACACCGTCAGTGCCCGCGACATATCTACAGCGAGCACCACAACGGCCGCCACAATGCACACACCGATGGCCACGGCGCCGACACCGATGCCACGGAGTGCGACCGCCACCGGCGCGGTATAGACGACCCGCTCGTTCGCATTCACAGTTCCAGTGTGGGGTACCGGGGTCACTCGTAGAGAACGTAGGAGGGTTGTGGTCGCAGGCCGAGCACGTCGGATGGCTCCATCAGCGAACCACGGCGAGTGTCCTCGTCGAAGAACAGTTTGAACCCCGAGTACACGTAATGTGGCAGGTCCGCGGTCAGCCGGTCCCACGTTGCGACCTTCTCTTGTGGTACGCCAACGCCGTCCACGCTCTTGACCAGGACGATCCCTGGGTGCGGCCGCAAGTCGCCCTCGTCGCGGACGGACGTGACGTGGAATTGGTGGTAGATCAGCACCTTCTCCGGCAGATCATGCTCGTGCACCAACCCTGACAGGTACGAGGCGACCGAATCCAGCTCGTCGCCGGTCGTCCAGCCTAGATTGCGACCCGGAACCTGGTTGGCCCCTACGGCCCACTCGGGATCAAGCGCCAGCCCGACGTCGGGTTCCAGCAACCACGGTTCAAGCGCACGGACGTCGTCGATGAATTCCGCGCGTCCAGGCTGTACGTTCAGCACCAGCAGAGCATCGTGCCGCCGGGCGGCCGCCAGATACTCATCGATCACCTCGGCCGGCTCGCGCGTCCGGTACAGCCCGCTCGACGTCGGCGACGAATGAGCGATGACTGCTACCAGCTCGAATATCGGCAGTGGCGTCCGGCCATCCTGGGTGTACTCGGCTGCCAGCTCCTCGAGCTCGGCGGCACGATCGTCGATGTCTCCGATGCCGAGCCGGCCGAACGATTCACCCCTCCCGCCGGAGAAGCCGATCAGCCGGTGCTCTGGAAAGATCATCCGCCCGCCGCGCGGGAGCTCAGCACGAGGTTCTTTCTCGATCTCGACCTCGACGGCTTCCGCGTCAGATTCAGGCTCGGCCGGCAGTTGGTTCCGGTCTAACCTCGGGACTGGCCTGATAGACGGCGACGATGCGTTGTCGGCTGCGGCTCCCGAGCAGGCGGCCAGCAGCCCAGCGGCGGCGACGGCGACTACGAATCGGCGCATCGTTGCCCATACTGCCGAACCAGAAGGGCAATTGCAGGCCGCTACCCCGGCGCTTTCGACATTCGGTCCTGCGATTCGACCAGCAGCCGGCACAGCGGGCACAGGTCCATGCCTTGCCGGCGGACCCACGAGCGAAGCCCCCCACGCGCTTCTTGCGGGGTCTGACCGACTCCACCGCGGTCGCCGCACATGTCACAGACGATCACTACAAGCGAGCTCATCCGCCCCCCTCGAACACGTTAGAAAGCTCAGCATGCCGCGTAGGCCGGCAGCCGACAAATCGTCCGCCCGCGGCACAGAGTCCACGTGGGTGCCGGCATGGCCGCCTCGTAGGCCATCGAGAGAATCGGGCACCAGGTCGGGTGATGCGCTCCCGTATCGTGGACCGGTGACAACGCGTGCCGCGACTCCGCGTCAGGCACGCATCGCGGTGAGCGCGCTGTTCTTCATCAACGGAGCGCTGATTGCGAGCGTGCTTCCCCGACTCCCAGCCATCAAGGCCAAGCTGGAGCTGAGCAACGCCGCACTCGGTTTCGGCATCGCCTTCGGTCCGGCCGGGGCGCTGCTCGCCAGTGCGGTGGCTGGACTTCTCGTCGCACGGTTCGGCAGCGGACGGCTGGCCGTCGCTGCGAGCGCTTTCTACGGAGTCACGCTCTCGCTGGTCGGCCTGGCCCCGGTGTGGGCCGCATTCGCCGGGGCGGTCTTCCTGTACGGCGTGTGTGACGGCCTGGCGGACGTATCCCAGAATGCCCACGGGCTACGGGTACAGCGTGCGTACGGGCGCTCCCTGATCAACGGATTCCACGCGTGGTGGAGTATCGGCGGCGTGGCCGGCGGCGCGACGTCCGCCGCGGCGGCAGCGCTCGACGTGCCACTGGCCTTACACCTGGGAGCAGTCGGTGGAGTCCTCGCCCTGGCTGCGCTCGTCGTGGGGCGCTCGACGCTGCCGGGCGCCGATCCCGGTCGCAACGACATGTTGGTCACCGCTCCCGGGCGCCGACTCCCGATCCTGGCGCTGGGCGGCGTGGCGGCTCTGACCTTGCTGGCAGCAGTGGTCGAGGACGTGCCGGGATCGTGGGGAGCGGTCTACCTACGCGACGAGGTCGGGACATCCGCCGGGCTCGCCGCCCTGGCGTTCGCCGCTTTCACCGCTGGTATGACGGGAGGCCGGTTGGTGGGCGACCGCGCGGTAGACCGGTGGGGACACGTGGCTGTGGTCCGTACCGGTGCGGCGCTGGCAGCGCTCGGATTGTCCGCTGCTCTGCTTGTCGGAACGCCCATCGCCGGCCTGATCGGGTTCGGCCTTGTGGGCATCGGGGCGTCGCCGGCATTCCCCGCCCTGTTCCACGCCGCCGGTCACCGGCCGGGCGTCCGTCCGGCCGACGGTGTCGCACTGGTCTCGTGGGCTGCCCGCGCGGGTTTCCTCGCCGCACCGCCCGCGGTCGGCCTGTTCGCCGACGCTACCTCGCTGACCTGGGCCGTCGGCCTCGGAGTTGTCGCGGCATTGGGCGTGCTCGCGGGGGCGTCCGCACTCCGGCCTGCGCGCGGCGAATGATCGGTGTGCTCCCAAAGAATCCGAGACATGGTGCGCAACATCGATCACTGGCAATGGCCGGTTCGATCAGCGGAGGGCGTGGGATTCGAACCCACGAGGACGGAGTGGGCCCCGCCCTAGAACTTTTCAAGAGTTCCCCGTTCGGCCTCTCCGGCAGCCCTCCAAGTCTCCTTAGTTTGTCATGAAACAGACTCAGGGCCTTTACGGCCCGCCCTCCATCAGCGACTATCAAAGAACGACACTTTCGGCAGAGCCGGAGGTGGGCCATGGCCCCCCACATGACTCCACGTCCCCTGCCCGAGCCGGTCGACATCGCGCGGGCCCGGCGAGCACAACTGCTTGCTGCGATAAACGCGCTGGAATGTGCACTGGCTGTACCCGCGCGCGATCCCACCTGGACTACTCAAGTGGCGTCCGGTGTTGACCGGCTGGCTCAGGCGTTCGATGCGCACGTCGTAGCGACAGAGGGCCCGGAAGGCATGTACGCGGACGTCCTCCGCAACGCGCCCCGCCTCAGCTTCGCGGTGAACCAGCTTGTCGTCGAGCACGCGGATGGCCGAGCATCGATTGCGGCTCTTGGGAAGCTGGTGGACGACCTATCCGGCGCCGCACCTGACTACCCGGCCGACCTGATCGAGCGGATTCGAGAGGATGGCACGCAACTGCTGGCGTCGCTGGTCCGGCACCGGCAGCGCGGAGCCGACCTGGTGTTCGAGGCATATCAGCACGACATCGGCGGTTGCGACTAGCCGGTCCCGCACCAGTCATGATCCGGTCGCCACCGGCCGGAACGGATCGTTGCACCACTGCGACCACGACCCTGGGTACAGGGCCGCTTCGATTCCTGCGACCGCAAGCGCGGCCACTTCATGCGCCGCGGTCACCCCCGATCCGCAGTAGGCCCCGACCGGCGCAGCCTGGTCGACGCCAAGCTCGGCAAAATGTCGACGCAACTCGTCAGGGGGCAGGAACCGTCCGTCCGCCTGGAGATTCTCGGTCGTTGGGGCACTCACCGCACCCGGGATGTGCCCAGCCACCGGGTCGACCGGTTCCACCTCGCCGCGATACCGCTCGGGTGCGCGAGCGTCCAGCAAGATGCCGGACCTGGCGACGCCGGCGGCCCCGTCGGCGTCGACGACGGGCATTCCGCCAGGCCGCAACGTCACGTTGCCGGGCGCAGGGTGCACCTCGCCGGTCTGCAGTGGACGCCCGCTCGTGCGCCAGGCGTCGAGCCCGCCGTCAAGCAGCCGGACGTCCCACACATTGCCCCAGCGCAACAGCCACCACGCTCGAGCCGCTGACGTTCCGCCGACGTCGTCATAGGCGACCACACTGCCGCCGTCGCGGACACCCCATCGCCGTGCCGCCGTCTGCAGAACCCGAATTGCCGGAAGCGGGTGCCGACCTTCTTGTGGTGATGGCGTTGCGGCCAGCTCAGTTTCCAGGTCGACGTATACCGCGCCCGGCAGGTGTCCCGCCAGGTAACGCTCGTGTCCATGCGGGTCGCCGAGCGCCCAGCGGACATCAAGCAGCGCGGGTGGCGATCCGGATCCCACACGGTCCGCTAGTTCGTCCACACTGATCAGCACGTTCATGGTTCCGACTATCTCAAGCCGGTCGTTGTTCACTAACCGGTCATGTCGGGTTACCGTCAAGGCGTGACGACAACTGCGGGAGAGCGACCCAGGACGCTCGCTGTCGACTGCGGTGGCACGGGCATCAAGGCCACCGTGCTCGACGCTGCCGGACAGCCGCTGTGCGCCCGGGTCAAGATGCGCACCCCGTATCCCTGCCCTCCCGACGTGCTGCTCGATGCGATCGCTGAATTGGTTACCACGACCGAAACGCCGTATGACCGCATTTCGGTGGGGTTCCCGGGAATGGTGCGGCACGGCATCGTCCACGCCACCCCGCACTACGTCACGGAAGCCGGCCCGTTCACGCCGCGAGACTCCGACCTTGAGAAGCAGTGGGCAGGGCTTGACATCCGGGCCTTGATCGAGGAGCGGTTCGGCGTGCCGACCCGGGTCCTGAACGACGCTGAGGTGGCGGGCTTGGCCGTGATCGGGGGCAGTGGCTTCGAGGTGGTCTTCACCCTCGGGACCGGACTGGGATGTGCCCTGTTCGACGACGGTCGGCTGCTACCCAAGCTGGAGATCTCACAAGCGCCGTTCCGTGGCGGGCAGACCTATGACGAGCAGTTGGGCCACCACGCCCGGCGGCGCGTGGGACCTCGGCGATGGACAGGGCGTGTCGTCATGGCGATCGATTCCCTGCGGCCAGTGCTGTGGTGGGACCGCGCCTACGTGGGCGGCGGAGGGGCCAGGCATCTGACCGCCGATCTGGGCCCCGACATCACGATCGTGACGAACCAATCCGGCCTGCTCGGCGGTGTCCGAATGTGGGACGTCCCCCTCTAAGTTGATCATGCAATAGCCGGGCGACACGCCGTTTGTCCAAGATGCTCATCGCAGCGAAACCCAGACATCACGGCGTGTCGTCCGGCTATTGCATGATCAACGGGGTAGATGGATCACGTCGAGGTCGTCATGGGCATAAGCGTGCCGCAGCGCCTTCTTGTCGAACTTGCCCACGCTCGTCTTCGGGATCTCGGCGACGTACGCCCACCGCTCGGGCAGCTGCCAGCCGGCGACCCGCTCGGCCAGGAAGCCGCGTAGCTCGTCCGGCGCGGCGTGCGAGCCCGGCGCGGGTACCACGACGCCAAGTGGACGTTCGCCCCAGTGATCGTCGGGCACGCCGACGACGGCGGCTTCGGCCACGGCTGGGTGGGCCATCAGGTGGCCCTCCAGCTCAACCGAGCTGATCCACTCGCCGCCGGATTTGATCACGTCCTTGACCCGGTCGGTCAGCCGAAGGTACCCGTCCGGCGTGATCGCGCCCACGTCGCCGGTTCGCAGCCAGCCTTCGTCGAATGCCTCGCTCTCGGGTTCGCGGAAGTACGAGCCCGTCACCCAGGGACCACGGACCTCGAGTTCACCCACGGACTCGCCGTCCCACGGCACCTCTTCGCCGTCCGGCCCGACCAGCCGGGCCTCCACGGGGGCGACCAGGCGTCCCTGAGTGAGCCGGTAGCGCAGCCGCTCGGCGCCGGTGGACGCGGCCGGCGGGCGACCGTGGGTGCCGAGCGGGCTCGTCTCGGTCATTCCCCAGGCATGCAGAAGCGTGATCCCGTGCCGGTCGTAGGCCTCCATCAGCGCCGGCGGGCAGGCTGACCCGCCGACTACCGCCTCGGTGAGCGACGAGATGTCGGCCTTCGGATTCTCCTCGACGTGCCTGATGAGCCCGGTCCATACGGTCGGCACCCCGGCAGCCTTGTTCGGGCGCGCAGCCGCGATGAAATCAGCGAGCGGCTCAGGTGCGAGAAACCGGTCGGGCATCGCCAATGACGCACCGGTCAGGAATGCCGCATACGGCAGTCCCCACGCCAGAACGTGGAACTGCGGGACGACCGAAAGCACCGAGTCGCGCGATGACAGTGCGAATCCATCCGGCAGGGCCACACAAAACGAGTGCAGGTAGATCGACCGGTGGCTGTAGACCACACCCTTCGGATGTCCCGTCGTGCCGGACGTGTAACACATCGCCGCAGCGGACCGCTCATCCACCTCGGGCCACTGGAAGGACGCCGCCCGACCAGCGAGCAACATGGCGTAGTCGTGCACAACGACACCCGTTCCCTCGAGCACCGAGAGGTCGGCGGGTCCGTTGACGACCACGTGCTGAACCGTTCGCAACCGCGGCAACAGCTTGGCGAAGCCGTCCAGCAGAGTGTTGTCGACGATCACCACCCGGTCTCCGGCGTGGTTGGCGATGTATACCACCTGCTCGGGAAACAGGCGGATGTTCAGCGGATGGATGACCGCGCCCATCGCTGGAACCGCGAAGTAGGCCTCGACGTGCTCGACGTTGTTCCACATGAAAGTGGCGACCCGTTGGCCGGGTCGGACCCCGAGTTCGGTAAGCGCCGACGCTAGCCGGGCGGCGTTGGCCGCCACCTCCACGTATGACGACGACCGGAATCCACCTTCGGTGGCAGTGATCACCTGGCTGCGCGCGAACATGCGCCCGCCGTGCTCGAGGAGCCGCCGGATCAACAGCGGCTCGTCCATCATCGTGCTCAACACGGGCAGAACCTCCCCTACTGGACCCACCCGCCGGGCAGATGCGGTGCACAGTCCGCCTTTTAGCAAGATCTGGAGATTCCTACCATGCCCGACTTCGGCGGATTGGGGAAGAGATACAGGGTGCGTACCCCGATCCCGTCAGGTACGCGCAGGCGCCACATCCGGGCCGGGCCACCTGCGATGCTGCAGCGCGGGATTCCGAGCCCGCACTGCGGCCAGCCACTCCTGGTCGATCTCGCCGATCGCAACACCCTCGTCCGCACCCAATGCGACCACAGCGACACCGAGTGGGTCGATCAGCGCGCTCTGCCCGCAGTACTGGCGGCCGCACTGCGCCGCTGCAGCGACATAAACCGTATTCTCGATCGCCCGAGCCCGAAGCAGAGTCAGCCAATGGTCCTCTTTCAGCGGCCCGCGTACCCAGGCTGCGGGTACGGCCAGCAGCGTGGCCCCGGCATCGACAAGCGCCCGTGAGTGTTCCGGGAACCGGAGGTCGTAGCAGGTCATCAAACCGACGGTGTGATCGCCGACCGGGATCACTGTGGCCGTGAGCTCGCCGGCCATCAGGCGGTCGGACTCGCGATACCCGAACGAGTCGTAAAGGTGAATTTTGCGGTATGCCGCAAGTAGCGTCCCGTCGGCGCCGACAGCCACCAGCGTGTTGTATGGCCGGTCGGGGTCGCCGGACCGCTCGAACATTCCAGCGATGACTGTGGCACCGACGCGCCAGGCTAGCTCGGCGAGGGCGGTGACGAACGGTCCGTCGAGATCCTGGGCGACAGGCCCAAGCCGGGTGTCGATTGGACCGAAGTCGTGCATCACAGCCTCCGGCAGGATGATCAGGTCGGCTGTGCGGCCGCTGGCGAGCCGGTTGATGTCAGCGAGATTTGCCGATGGGTCCAATCCGGCGGCTAGCTGGACGAGGGCGACGCGCATACGACCATCTTCGCGCAGACTAGGAGCGTGTCCGCTGAGGGTGTGGCGCCGGTGTGGGACGCGATCGTGGTCGCCGGCGGTCGTGGTCGCCGGCTCGGAGGTCGCGATAAGCCGGCGCTCGAGGTGGCCGGCCGATCCCTGCTTGACACCGCTCTCGAGGCGGTTACCGCGGCACGCATCACCGTCGTGGTAGGGCCGAAGCGGCCGATCACCAGAGCTGTCCGATGGACATGGGAGGAACCCGCGGACGGGGGTCCCCTGTCCGCTCTGGCCGCCGGGCTGCGCGCGCTGCCACGAGACTCGGACGTCGTCGCCGTCCTGGCAGCCGACCTTCCGGCGGTCGACGCCGACACAGTCGACACGCTGGTACGGGCCATCGACGGTGACGGCGTCGTCGCTGCCGACTCTTCCGGCCGGCTGCAACCGCTGCTTGCCGCCTACCGCGCCGAGGCCCTCCAGCGGGCACTCGCCGGCATCGGCGAACCCCACGGCCAACCGATGCGCCGGTTGCTAGACATGCTGAAGCTCGCCACGCTCGACGTCGGCAGCGCAGCCGAGGACATCGACACGCCGGGCGATCTCGCCCGCTGGCAGGAAGGACGATCGTGATCGACGATTGGGTGACCGAACTCTGCACGGAGCTGGACGTATCGCCCGACGCCGTTGACGTGGCGGGGCTGCTCAACCTGGCACGGGATGCCGCGCACCACGTCGAGCGGCCGGCCGCGCCGTTAACGACGTACATCGTCGGACTTGCCGCAGGTAAGGCCGGCGGCGACGCGGCAACAATCGCCGACCTCACCGCGCGGGCCACCCGACTCGCTCGTGGGTGGGGAACTAGCACGCCGGGCGAGCAGTGATCGGCTAGGTTCAAGCGTCATGGCGATGGAGGGCTCGGTCCGGTTGCCGGCCGGCGAGGTACATCCGCTTAACCGGATCGCCCGCCGGTTGCTTATCGCGGTGGGACTGCTCTTCCTTGCTGCAGCGATCATTTGGCTATCACCGGGCTACAACGACGAGGTCGACGGCGAGGTGACGTTCTGGGACGCGCTCTACATGTCCACGGTCAGCCTGTCCACGACCGGATACGGTGACATCACCCCCGTGACGCCGTCCGCGCGCGCACTCCACACGCTGCTCATCACTCCGTTGCGGGTACTTTTCTTGATCGTTCTGATCGGCACGACGGTGGAGACGCTGGCAACGCACACTCGGGAGCAGTTCCGTGTCAACCGATGGAGGAAGACGTTGCGCGATCACACTGTCGTCGTCGGTTACGGCGTCAAGGGGCGCCGTGCCATCGCGACGCTGCTGGATCACGGCGTGCCGCGAGACAAGATCGTGGTTGTGGACCCTAACCAGTACGCAGCGGCCGAGGCGACCGACAAGGGCCTGTCCGCCATCGTCGGGGACGCCACTCGCGCGGAGATCTTGAGCCGCGCCGAGGTACCGGTCGCCAAGCGTGTCGTGATCGCGGCCGACCGAGACGATACAAACGTGCTTGTCACGCTGACAGCTCGGCAGCTCAACGCGACGGCGGAGATCAACGTGGCAGTCCGGGAGGCAGAGAACGTCCAGCTCGTGCGGCACAGCGGAGCCACCACGGTTGTGCCATCGTCGGACGCGGTCGGCCGGATCCTTGGCCTGTCCGCGATCAGCCCGCCGCTTGGCCACGTGCTCGAGGACCTGCTGGCCACCGGTGAGGGCATGGAGGTCGCCGAGCGCGACGTCGCGCCCCGCGAAGAGGGCCGAACAACCAAGCAGATCGACGATGTGGTCCTCGCCGTGATCCGCGACGGCAACCTGCTGCCGTTCCACTCTCCCGCGATAGGTCACCTGGTCCGAGGCGATCGGATGATCGTCGTGCGGTCGGCTGAGACCTTGCCGTGGGCGCCACGCGCGGATGTCGATGCCGGCGGCGGGGAAGACTGATGCACGCGGTCGTGGTGACCGGACCGGGCGGACCCGAGGTGCTGACCTGGCAAAACGTGCCGGATCCAGTTGCCGGTCCCGGTGAGGTGGTCCTCGACGTGGCGGCGACGGCAGTGAATCGGGCCGATCTACTGCAACGCCAGGGCCACTACTCTCCGCCGGCCGGAGCCCCGGAGTGGCTCGGACTGGAGTGCAGCGGTACGGTCAGCGCCATCGGCGACGGAGTGTCGGGATGGTCGATCGGCGGCCCGGTCTGTGCGCTGCTTGCCGGTGGAGGTTACGCAGAGCGCGTCGCCGTCCCCGCCGGCCAGCTGCTTCCGGTGCCGAGCGGGGTCGACCTGGTGACCGCGGCCGCCCTTCCCGAGGTCTTCTGCACAGTGTGGTCGAACGTGTTCATGACCGCGTCACTCCAGCCGGGTGAGGTGCTACTCGTCCACGGCGGTTCCGGTGGCGTCGGCACCGCCGCCATCCAGCTCGGGTCTGCGGTCGGCGCAACCGTCGCTACGACGGCCGGCTCTGCCGAGAAGCTCGCCCGTTGCCAGGAACTGGGGGCAAGCATCCTGATCAATTACCGCACCGAGGCGTTCGAGGAGGTCCTGCAGGACGCAACAGGTGGGCGCGGCGCGGACGTGATCCTGGACGTGATCGGAGCCAAGTACCTCTCCCGCAACCTCACGGCTCTCGCCACCAATGGCCGCCTGCTGGTCATCGGCCTTCAGGGCGGTCGGCGTGCGGAGCTCGACCTCGGTGCGCTGCACACCAAACGGGCCGCTGTCATCGGGACGACGCTGCGCGGGAGGCCAGTGGCGGAGAAGGCGACGATCGTCGCTGCGGTACGCGAACATGTGTGGCCACTGCTCGAGTCCGGCGACGTGCGCCCGGTGGTCGACCGCGTAATGCCCATCAGTGAGGTCGTCGAAGCGCATCGGGTGGTCGAGGCGGGCGAACACGTCGGCAAGGTCGTGCTGACCATGCCACGGGATGCGCAGCGTTGAGCCTTTTCGCTGTGGGCACCACCCGCATCGTCGGGATGTCCGGCCGTGGATCGCCGTAGGCTGCGGACGTGCCCGACATAGCCGCTGACGGTAGGCCGTTCATTCGGCGTGAGACCGTGCGCCTCCTGCTGATCGAACCCGCCAACCGAGTGCTGTTGTTCGAGGACAGCGATCCAGGGCTACCGTCGCGGCCGAGGTTCTGGATCACACCAGGCGGCGGTATCGACCCGGGCGAGTCCGCTGAGGAAGCCGCCGTTCGCGAAGTCGCCGAAGAGACCGGACACCTGCTCTCGCCCGACGCCCTGCGCGGCCCGATCGCGGATCGCCGAGTCGTTCACGGTTATAGCGACAAGATCGTGGAGCAGCGCGAGATCTTCTACTCCGCCGCCGTCGTGCCGTTCACTGTCGTGACCGACGGGCACACCGAAGACGAGCAGCTGTCGATGCTCGGCCATCGCTGGTGGAAGCTCGACGAGCTACGCGCCACCACCGAGCGGATCTGGCCGACCGACTTGCACCGGCTGCTCGCAGCGGTCTTGGACGGCGACCCGTTACCAGTCACGCTGGACGCGACCGAGGAGTCGACCGTCGCCGCCTATAAAGATTAGCTTCGCAATCTGGACGGGCCGGAACGTGAAAGTTGCGCACCAAGTCTTGACGCACGCATACCGAGTATGCATACTCGGTATTCATGTCCATCAAGCATGGTCTCTTGGCCCTCCTCGAGCGGGAGCCGATGTACGGCTACCAGCTCAAGAACGAGTTCGAGGCGTCGACCGGATCGACCTGGCCGCTCAACATCGGCCAGGTTTACACGACGCTGTCCCGCCTGGAGCGCGACGGTCTGGTGGCGCCTGCGGGCGAGCCGGACGAGGACGGTCGAGTCATCTACCGGCTCACCGACGCCGGTCACACCGAGCTCACCAACTGGTTCGCCACGCCTGTGGCCGCGAACGACCGGCCCCGCGACGAACTGGCCATCAAGGTGTCACTCGCACTGACGACACCAGGGGTGGACGTCCACCAGGTGGTGCAGAGCCAGCGCACCGCCACCATCCGGCACTTGCAGGAGCTGACCCGGCTCAAGGCGGACGCGAACGAGCAGAACGACGCCGCATGGCTGCTCGTGCTGGACGCCATGATCTTCCGTGCTGAGGCCGAGGTCCGGTGGCTCGACCACTCCGAGACCCGGCTCGCCCGTTCGCGATCTCGGCGCGCCGAACCGGCACCGACGTCCGTCGCAGAAGACATCCCCGCTGAGGTGAGGCACTGATGGCCAAGCACGCCGGCAGAACCGCCGGACCAGTGCCCGCCGAGTCCGCAGTCATCGAACTACGCGACGTCACCCGCGTCCACGGCGACGGCCCGACCGCCGTCCACGCCCTACGCGGCATCAGCCTTACCGTCCAACCCGGTGAGCTCGTCGCTGTCATGGGGCCATCCGGCTCGGGCAAGTCGACGCTGCTGCACCTTGCCGGCGGCCTCGACCACCCAACCGGCGGCGGTGTCCATGTCGAGGGTGTCGAACTCGGAGCGCTCAGCCGCACGGAGTTGGCCGCGCTACGCCGCCGCAGCATCGGCTACGTATTTCAGGACCTCAACCTCATCCCTGCGCTGACCGCCGTCGAGAACGTCGCCCTGCCCCGCGAGCTGGACGGCGTGCGCGCCCGGACGGCTCGCCGGGAGGCGCTAGCAGCGCTCGCGGAGGTCGGCGTGAACGACCTGGCCGACCGGTTCCCCGACGAGATGTCCGGTGGACAACAGCAGCGCGTCGCCATCGCTCGGGCCATGGTGGGCCCGCGCCGGGCAGTCCTCGCCGACGAGCCGACGGGTGCGCTCGACTCGCACACCGGCGAGGAGGTTCTAAAGGTCTTGCGGGCTCGGTGTGACGCCGGCGCAGCGGGCCTGCTCGTCACGCACGAGGCTCGGCACGCCGCATGGGCCGACCGCGTCATATTCCTGCGCGACGGCGCCATGGTGGACGAGACCGGGCCGGCTCCGACGCCCGACGTTCTGCTCACGGGCGGTACAAGCGCGTGACTACTAGAACGCTCGAGGCTCCCGACCGCCCGGCCACGTCGGAAATCGAACCGGCACGGTCGCGCCGCTCCGGCGGCTGGCGGCCAGCATTGCGCATTGCCCGACGAGTTGTTCGGCGCAATCTCGGGCGCTCGCTGCTGGTCGCCTCCCTCGTCGCCGTGCCCGTCGCCGGTGCAGCGCTCCTCGATGGCACCTACCGCACGTTGGGCGCCCCGGAGCGCGAGGCGTACCGATTCATGGGTGATGCCGACGCTCTCATCTACGTCACGCGGTTCACCTCGCTCGGCGAGAACTTCATTCCATCGCCCTGGGGCGGCGAGTGGTCCGAGGACTGGGAGGAGCGCGAACCGGCAGCAGTCGATCTGGCCTCCTATCTCCCCGCCGGTACCACGCTCTTCCCGAATCCGGTGAGCCATTTCAACGTGCGCATCGACCGTGCCGATGCCAGCGCCTTTATCGAGCTGACGGTGGCTGAGCTGGGTCATGAGATGACCGACCACAAAATCCGGCTGGCCGCCGGTGAGTGGCCGTCCAGCCCGGACGAAGTGCTCGTCAGCCGGCCGCTTGCCGAGCGGCTCGATCTGCTCACCGACGGAGAGCTTCGGGCGGATGCCTCCCTCACCTTCAGCGACGGCCCGAAGGTGTCTGTGACGGGCATCGGCCTGGATCCGTTCGCTCTTAAACAGCAAGCCGTTTTCGCCCAGCCGCGATCACGGGCCGCCAGCCACATCGCCACCGACGAATCCGCGGCCCCCTACGACCCGTGGGACGGCAGCGAGTCGTACCTCGCCGTCTTGCCGCCCGGTACGGACGCCGACGCCTTGTGGCCGGCGCTGGCTATGCAGGGCATCGCGCTCGTGCCGCGAAACGCGGTGCTTGATCCAGAACGGTATGGACCGGTCCTGAACGCAGGCCGTGCCGTAACCGCGGAGACGCTTGCCGCCGCGGGTCTGGTGGCACTCGTCGTAGGGCTCGGGCTGCTGGAGGTCGTCTTGCTTGCCGGCGCCGCGTTCGCCGTAGGGGCTCGCCGACAGGTGCGCGACCTCGGGCTGGTCGCGAGCAACGGCGGAGCCGCCAGGCACGTCCGCCGGATCGTGCTCGCCCAGGGTCTGTTGCTCGGCGTCGCGGGTGCGGCTCTGGGTTTGGCGACGGGTGTCGCCCTGACGATCGTGGGCTGGCCACTATGGGAGCGGTTGAGCGGCACACTCATCGAAGGGTGGCGTTTCGGTACGGCCGAGCTCGCCATCGCCGCCGTCGTGGGCATGCTCTCGGGCCTGGCGGCCGCCATCGTCCCCGCCCGCGGCGCCGCTCGGATGACGCCGATCGACGCCCTGGCCCAACGCTTCCGGGCAACGCCACTGGAAGCGCGGGTCCCGAAGCTCGGCCTGGCTCTGATCGCCTTAGGCACGGCCGGTGCGCTCATCGCCAGCCGGGCATCGGCGGCGGAACTAGGCGACTACGCCGAGCGCCTCGAAGCCGCGGAGGGAACGGGCGTCTGGATCGAGCAGCCCAACGTCACCCAGTACATCGCGCTTCAGCTGTTCGGCGCCGTCTTGGCCGTCGCCGGCCTGATCCTTGTGATCTCACCGCTGATCGCAGTCGTGGCCCGCCGGATGCGGCGATGGCCGGTTTCAGCCAGATTCGCCGGGCGCGACGCCGCGCGGC
>DASTNZ010000251.1:0-4146 GCA_035762665.1 Jiangellaceae bacterium
GAACGGGTCGGCTTCGGGCTGCACGTCGGCAGGGCGCGCTGGACCGTCTTCGTCAACGCCGACATCACCGAGGGCATGGGGGTGTTCGCCCGATCGTCTCGCATCTTCGAGCGTCCATGGATCACAGCTCTGCTCGCTCGAGGACACGCGCGGACTGACAGCTCGGCTGTGCAATACGTCGTGCTCTCGGATCCGCATGACGCGGCGCGAATCATGGTTGTCCGAACCGACGGTGAACTGGTCTACTCGGGGGAGCTCAACCGGCCGCGCGGCCTACTCAGCTTCGTCGTCCGCGATGTCGCCCGACGAGGCACGGCACCGACGAACATCAAGGGTCACCTCACCTCACGTGGCGTCGAACTCGAGCTGAGCATTCCGTTCGGACGCCGGCAAGACCCCAGCGCCGGTCAGGCGGTGGCCGCCCCGCGCTGAGGCTCGATCGATTATGCAGCAGACGGCCTGAGAGGTAGTGTGTCTAGGTCTTGCATGTAATAGGGGGATTATATGCGCAATTGTCCGATTCGCTGGCCTGTTGCCGCGTTCAAAGCCGCCGCCGTTGCCCTGGCCGCCTGTGTGGGAATCGCGGCTCTTCCGGCATGTTCTTCCCAGTCGTCTGACGTTGACCAGAGTGCGACTCAGCCGACGGCCGACGCCACGGCGGTCCACGAGGACATTGGCCGTCCTGCGGCCGTCCAGGCGGTGCAGCCGGCAGACTTGCGCGCCGAGCTGGAACAGCTGCTCGGCCAGCACGCGATCCTTACCGTCCGGCTCACGCGGGCACGATTGCGCACGGACGGTGATCTCGCCCAGTCGGCAGATCAAGCACTGGGCAAGAACACAGCTGATCTGGGCGCGTTGATCGGGTCGGTGGCCGGCGCGGAGGCAGCGGAGCAGTTTGAACAGCTGTGGTTCGGTCACGTCACCGACCTGTTCAACTACGCACGCGGTGTGGCCGACGAGGATGACGCCGTGAAGGCGGAGGCGAGCCAGCGATTGGACGACTACACGATCGAGCTCAGCCAATTCCTCGAAACGGCAACGAACAAGGCGGTATCGGCCTCCGACCTTGAGGCTGAGTTGCGCAAGCACGTCGAACATCTGTTGCAGCAGGTCGACGCGTATGCCGAAGGTGACTACGATCGCGCCTTTGCGCTCGAGCGAGCCGGCTATGCCCACATGTTCGCGGTTGGCAAGGTCCTGGCCGCCGGCATTCTCACCGGAGGAGGCGAGGAACTGCCAGCCGACTTCGACGACCCGGCGAGCGAACTGCAGTCACAGTTGGGAATGCTCCTGGGTGAACACGCCGAACTGGCTGTGGACGCCATGCGGTCCGGGTTCTCCAACTCTCCTGACTTCCCTGCTGCCGGCGCGGCGCTTGACGAGAACACCCGTCAGATCACCGGAATGATCGAGAGCGTGTTCGGCGCCGACAGTGCGAGTTCGTTCCAGAATCTCTGGGCAGATCACATCGACTCGTTTGTGGTCTATACGCAGGCTTTGGCAACGGACGATGCCGCTCTCGAAGACACTGCCACCACGGAGCTTGAGGAGTTCAATACGGACTTCGCGGAGTTCCTGTCCACAGCGACCGAAGGGCGCTTGGCCGCGCCCGCCCTGGCGGACGGATTTGTCATGCACGAGGACTTGCTCTTCGAGCAAATCAACGCGTACGCGGAGCGGGACTACAGCACTGCGCACGAAGTGTCATTCGACGCCTACAAACACATGTTCGAACTGGCTGCACAAGCCGCCACCGCAATCGGGGATACCGTCGCCGCGCGGAGTCCGAAGGGAGGTGCGCAAACTGGCGCGGGCGGCACGTCGGAATTCACCCGGCCTTGACATGTTCTTCTTGCATCGGCGAACGTGTGCGACGGCGATCTGGTCGATCCTGGCGGTGCTGTTTCTCGGTGCTTGCGCCGGAGGCGGCAACACCGATACCCGGGTCGCGCCGACTACGGAGCGCGCCCAGCCGACAGAATCCGTCCTCTCGTCCTACCGCTCGGCCCGCAGCTACGCCGAGACTGCCGCTCCGGTTCGGCTCCGGATCCCGGCCATTGACGTGGATACCGATCTGGAGAAGCTTGGCCTGGAGCCCGACGGAAGCATCCAAGTGCCGCAGCGGCCCAGCCGCGCGGGCTGGTGGACCGGTGGCCCGCGGCCAGGACAGGTCGGACCGGCGGTCATCATGGGGCATGTCAACTCAACCGCGGGACCAGAGGTCTTCTACCATCTCGACGATCTCACCGCTGGCGACGAGATTCTCGTCGACCGGGCCGACGGGACGACGGCGCGTTTCGAGGTGAAGTCACTCGGGCAATACTGGAAGACGAGATTCCCCAGCGACCTCGTTTACTATCCAACCCTGAAACCGGAACTTCGGCTGGTCACTTGCGGAGGCCCAATCGATCAATCAACCGGACGTCATCGTGACAATATCGTCGTATTCGCAATCCAAGCGCCATAATCGATGGGCGAGAGCAGTCGTCGCCTTTGCACTCGCGTTTCTCTTGTCCGTCCCGGCAATCTGGTACCCGGCGGTCGCTGCTACCGAGGGTCCTGAAGTGGTCGCCGTTCAAACAACGCCGGACTCTCACGTTTCCATGGTCATCCGGGTGCCCGGAGGGCTGGTTTCCGAAGACCTGTCAATATCGGTAGACGGATCGACGGTCATTCCGGCGGTCGTCCCTATGATGTCCCGCAGCCTGTCCGTAGCCCTCGTAATCGACGCGGCAGCGGAGACGCCGGCCGAGTTGGTTGAAGCCGTGCAGACCGGGGCGACCGACTTCCTGCTGCGGCTGCCTGAGGGAGCCCGCACCGCTGTCGTCACCTCAGGTGGTGACCCGCAGATCGCGGCACCCCTGAGCGCCGAGCGGGCCGATGCCCTGAGCGCGCTCAGCGCGCTGCGCCCGGCCGGCCCCTCGTCCATGGCTGAGGCAGTTTTGCTGGCCGCCGACGAGCTGGTGACGGCTCCGGAGGGACCGCGCACGATCATCGTCTTTGCCAACAGCTCAGACGTTGGTAGCCCTTCGGTCGAGCAGGTCACCGAGGCGATATCGGATTCAACGGCGCTCATCTACGTCATACAGACCAGCGAAGACAACTGGTGGTCGCGGGTCGTGGACGGCGCCGGCGGCGCTGTGCTGCGGACCGACCAGGCGAACGTCGTTCAGTCCTACGGAGACCTTGCGACGGCGTTGGAGGAGCAATACCTCGTGACCTTCCAGGCTCCTGGTGAACTGCCCGCAGTGGCCGAGGTGGCCACCGGGCCCGGGGAGGTAGAGTCCAGCGCCGTCGTGCCGCTGCCCGCCCCGGATACCGCTGCGGACCCGGCAGCGCAACCCGGTGAACGACCGGCGGACCGAGAGTCAGGACCGCCCACTGGAGTGCTCGGCCGCGTGCTCTTGGGGCTCGGGCTCATCGTGCTTGTCATCACTGGATTTGCGATTTTTCGCGCAAATTGGCGAACGTCTGCGGCAAGCAGCCCGGTGGCGGCCGGGGATGCGGGTCCGCCAGAGGCCGGCACAAACGTCCCGCCGTCGCCACTGTCAGCCCCGGACGTACCTGACGCTGTCCAAGTGCAGGACGAGCCGGCGGGCATCTCACCGTCCCCGCCGGCTGTCGTACCGCCACGCCGCAAATCCCCGCGCGCCTCCCTATCCGCCGCCGTGCAGGGACGGATGTCGGCCCAACAAGCCCTCAGTTCGGCACTTGACCAGCAAGCTCGCAAGCGCTCGAAGGATGAGCAGCAGCGGCATCCCGCGCAAGCGGACGACTCGGCCGTACGGCACACACCGGACGACGCCACTCCCACGGAGGACGCGGCCGGAACCAGCGACGATCTGCCACCGCAGGCGCCGCCATCAGCTACCAGTCCACAACCGGCCGAACCACCCGCCCCGGCCGATGAACCCGATGAACCCGATGAACAGCATCCGGCCGAGGAGGATGGTCAGGACGCGACAACCGTGCTGACCGGCTCGGGCAACGCTGTCATCGAGTTGCCCAAGCCTCCGTCCGGCCCGGCGGCGGTACGCATCTCCGGCAATCAGGCGGCTCGGTACTTTGGGGTCCAGACTCTGGGCACCGACAGGGCGCTGGTCATGACCATCGAGCCCTTTGACGGAGTCCGGATGCTGGACTGGG
>DASTNZ010000252.1:0-22223 GCA_035762665.1 Jiangellaceae bacterium
GTAGTGGCCCTGGAAGGCGTACTGGCCCCAGAACGTCAGATCGGAGTTGGGGTTGGGGCCTCCCGGCGGGTTCGCTCGCTCGGAGAACCCCAGAGGGTGCATGTTCTTCGTGTAGTCGAAGGTCGCCACCGCCTCGTCCACCGGCGTCTGTGCCGATGCGGCGGTGGCAGTGAGCAACGCGACGGTCGACGCTGCCACCACGGCGAGTGCGAGTCTGGTGCTGGACATAGCCTCCTCCTCCCGAGCCCCTTGAGGCTCGCGTCGCAATATCCAGCACTATCCCCGGAAGGAAATGGTCTGGCAAGGCTGCGGCGCGGCCGCTGGGTGTCCCTGCCGTTGCCCAACTCTTGCCCGAACGGCCCGTGTATGAACCCGATGACTAAGCCCGGATCCACCGATCGCCTTGGGTTGCGCAGCTGTGCCGGCTGGGTGGTCAGGCCGCTTGGGTCAGGGCTGGGTCACTAACCGCGGTGAACAGGTCGGTCCAGGCAGACTGCGATGGCCATGCTTTCGGTAGGTCCAGCCTCAGCCGCCGCGCCGAGGGTGGCGACCCTGGCGGGCACGTTGATCAGTTTGTGGCCCTTGCGGTGGTGGCGCGGCGAGGTCCAGACCGCTCAGCGTCCCGGCGGCACGGTGGGGTTGAATGCGATCACTGCGAGGACCGCGCAGGCGGCGTTGGCGTTGAACTTTCCCGACGGGCGCATTCAGGCCGCGGACTGGTTGTAGCCGAACCCGACGCCCTGCTTGGCGCGGCCGTGCATCTCGATGACCGGGTCGTCGACATCGACGATCGCTAGCTCCTCGATCCCTGTCGCGACCGGGTACAGCCCAGCCAACCGGGTCAGGAACCTCGACGCGACCGCGTCGAGCTGGCGGACATGCCCGAACGCGAACGACCGCAAGAATGAGCCCAGTGTCGACGGCGCGTAAGCATGGGCGAACACCCGCGACATCCCGCCCCGACGCAACAACGCCAATTCGTCGATCCAATCCGCGCGCGCAGCCATCCGCCCACAAGCGAGGCGACCTTCGACCCAGCATCGCGCCCTTGTCGGTCGGTACGCTCAGGTGCTCATCGGCCAGGCTCGCTAGTACTGCAGTTGTAGATCGTGATCGTCATAGCTGTTCAACACCTCATCGCGGCCCGGCACCGCGACCTGGCGGCACTGCCTGCTCTGGTCACACTGTCGACGCTCTCGCAACCGGGTGACGAAGGCGGCCACGAGTCAGGTCATGCGGGCCGGAGGCGGAACCGCTCGGGCGGTTGCGCATCGGTGAGGACCAGATCCGCCACCATGCGGCCGATCTCGGGGGTGAACTTGAACCCGTGGCCGGAGAAGCCGGCGGCCACCGTGATGTCGCCCACCCGGTCGATCAGGAAGTCGCTGGTCTCAGTAACGTCGTAGGGGCACGGCGCGGGCTCGGCAGTGTCGGCGTCTACGCCTGGCACCCATCGCCGCACGTAGTCCTGAATCTCGCGCAGTGCAACCGGATCGGGTTCCCGGCCGGCGTCCGGATCGATCTCTGGCCCCGCGCCGTGGAAGCCGACCTTGATGCCGTCGGGACTGGCCACGCCGTATGTCCCGCGCGGACTGAGGCGCCTCCTCGTCGTGGCGTCCGCCTGGTGGTGGATGAAACTGGGCCACGGCTCCGACCAATCACGCGGCCGGAAATGCACCGGCTGCTCGAGCGACACCACAAGGTCGGGCAGCGCGATGACGCCGGCGAGGACTTTAGGCGCCCAGGACCCCGCCGCGACGACCACCTGCTTGGCGCGCACCGTGCCGGCCGCCGTATGCACGTCGGCACCGGACGGCAGAGAGCTGACCGATTCGACTCGGACACCGTGCCGGATCTCTGCACCGTGTCCGGCGGCGAGCCGCTGCAGCGCGGCCACGGTGCGATCGGCGTGAACGCGGCCGCCGCGGGGCTGGTACAGCACGTCGCCGTCGAAAGCCAGCCCGGGCCAGCGGCGTGTCGCCTCACGGGGGCTCAGCCACTCGGCCCGGTAGCCCGCTGCCTCCATCGCTGCCGCCAGCGCGAGGACGGTCGGCCGATCGCCGTGATCGATGGCTCCGGTGCCGACCAGCAACCGCTCCCCAGATTCGTCCTCGAGTTCGTCCCAGCGGGCCATCGCCGTCGCGGCCAGCTCGACGTAGAACGGATCGGCGTACGCGAGCCGGACGATGCGGGCGCTGCCATGCGAGCCGCCACGAGCATGACCGGGTTCGTACTGCTCGAGTAGGAGCACGTCGGCGCCTCGGCGGGCCAGTTGCCACGCGGTCGCCGATCCCATGGCACCGCCGCCCACGACGACGATGTCGATGTGTCGCATGCCTCCAGTTCTATCCTTGCCGGCCGCCACCCGAGCGCGCGGCCCGCGCCGAGTAGGTCCCCCGGGGGACTCAGATTTCGACGAGGCGGTAGACCTCGACGGATTCGGCCTTGCCCTTGACCTGCACTGGGCCAACCGCCTCGGTCCGGGCAGTCGGCAGCCGCCGCGCTGTCTCAGCACCGATCCAGACCTCTCCCACCGACGCCGCGCTCTCCAGCCGGGCGGCCAGATTCACCGCATCGCCGATCACCGTGAAAGTCCGCCCTCCAGCCGTTCCGAGCAGCCCGACCGCCGCCTCACCGGTGTTGACACCCACGCGGAACCGCGGCCAGCCCGGGTGCGCCGTTGCAACGTCACCGGTGATCCGTTGGATCGCCAGCGCCGCCCGGGCGGCCCGCTCCGCATGGTCAGGCTGGTCACCACGGGTATTGAAAGTCACCATCAGGGCGTCACCTACCAGCCGGTCGACCTCACCGCCGTACTGCTCCACCACCGGCGGGATCGCCACGCTGAAATACTCGTTCAGCATGGTGGTCACCTCCTGTGGCTCGTGATGCTCGGAGAAGGTCGTGAAGCCCTGCAGATCGGCGAACATGACGGTTATCTCGCGGGTACCTTTCGCGGTGTCCTCGAGGTAGAGCCCGGCGAAGCGTTCCTCGTGCCACTGCCGTTGAGCGGCGACCGCGACGACGACGAACGCCGCGAGCATCAGCAGGTGCCACTCCCACCATGTCGCGTGCCAGTTACGACCGAACGCAACCGCGACCGTAGCCTCGGCAAGCAGTACGAACGCCGCCACCATCGCGATGACGAGCGTCGCCGACCCGGGATGGCGCGGGAGTCTCAGGTAACGGATCACGGCAACGGCGTACAGCACAAAACCGACGATCGAGAGCACGACGAGCGGCCCGGACGCCCGTTCGGGTGGTGCGATGTCGCTGAGCGGGGGTAGGCGCAGCAACGACACCGCCGCCCAGCCGGTCATCGCCGCGAGGAGCACTCCTCTCAGCAAGCCGGCTCGGCGCATCACGGCAGCGGCCTGGTCGGCCTTGAGTTCTGCGCTCGAAGCGGCGGCGAACATGCTGGACACGAGCAGTCCGATCGGCGTCGCCAGCGTGAAGCCCGCGTTCTGGTCCTCGAGGAGGACGGCGGGGGTGGCAAGGGCGTGCAGGCCCAGGAACCCCGCAGCCGACAGGAACGACAAGGAGACCAGGAACACCCTCGCGTCGTTGCGCCGCCGGGCTGCGCTTCCGGTCGCGTAGGCCAAGGCCACGCTCACGGCGGCAGCGGTCAGGACCAGCCAGAAGTGGGCAGGATGGTGCTGCCATTCGACGTCGAGCTCGGGCTGGGCGATCAGCAGCGCGAGACCCAGCATCGGTAACGCCAGCACGACGGCGAGCGCCACCATCCGCTGCGTTCTCATCGCTCCCCCGGGCCGTCCCGTATTGATGCGAGGAACTCGTGGACTTGCTGGATGACGACCGAACCCTCGCCGACCGCCGAAGCTACCCGCTTCACAGACCGCCGCCGAACGTCACCTACGGCGAAGATCCCCGGCACGCAGGTTTCGAGCATCAACGGCACCCGGCGCAGCGGCCATCGGTTCGCGGCGTGGCTGCTGACCACGTCGGCGCCGGTCAGGACGTAGCCCCATTTGTCGCGCTCGATCTCCTCCGGCAACCAGCTCGTGCGCGGCGAGGCGCCGATGAGCACGAACAAGGCGGCCGCGATTTCCCGGCGGGTGCCACCGGTACACCGGTCGCGCAACAGCAGCCATTCCAGCCGAGTGTCACCGCCACCGCCGATCACTTCCGTGTTGAACCACACCTTGATACCCGCCGCCTCGATGTGGTCGATCAGGTATTGCGACATGCTTTCGGCCAAAGATGAGCCGCGGACGAGCACGGTGACAGACCGCGCGTAGCGGGCCAGGTGGAGGGCGGCTTGGCCGGCGGAGTTGCCGCCCCCGACCACGAACACCTCCGCACCGGACAGCGCACGTGCCTCCGAGACCGACGCGCCGTAGTAGATGCCGACGCCCTCGAACGGCTCTAGTTCAGGTATGCCTATTCGCCGGTAGCTGACCCCCGTTGCCAGCACCACCGCACGCGACCGGACTTCGGTTCCGTCGAGCGTCCGCAAGACGTGCCAGCCGGCCTGCGTTGTAAGTTCGGTGACCTCGCGCGTCAGCAGGAACCGCGTTCCGAACACCCATGCCTGCTGATATGCGCGCTGGGCCAACTCCGCGCCGGCGAGTCCGCGAGGGAAACCCAGGTAGTTGCGGATCAACGAGCTGGACCCGGCCTGCCCTCCGATGGACTCTCGCTCGACGACGAGGGTCTGCAGCCCCTCCGACGACGCGTACACCGCCGCAGCCAGACCGGCGGGCCCAGCCCCTACGATGATCAAGTCGAAGTCCGCCGTGGTGTCGGCGTCCAGTTCGGTACTGACGCCGTAGGCCGCCACGAGTTCGGTATTGGACGGGTCAACGAGGACCCTGCCGTCGTGGAGCAACACAACCGGCTTATCGATCCCGGGCTGGCCCGCTTCCTTCAGAAGGGCTCTTCCCGCCGGGCTCGCGCTGTCGTGGAAGATGTGCGGCACTCCGTTGCGGACGAGAAGGCTGCGCAACTCGTGGGACCGAGATGACCACTGCGCGCCCACGATCGTCACCTCTCGAGGCACGGTCGACACTGACCGCTCCCACTCGAGCAGGAACTCCGTGATCGTGCGATGGAAGTACTCATCCGGCGAACGCCATGGCTTGATCCCGTAGTAGTCGATCTCGCCAACCGCCATCAGCCGGTGAATTGTGTCGGCGGTAGCGCGATCGGCCCATGCTCCCCACTCCACGAGCAGGACGCGCTTGGCCTCGGGATGAAGGGCCCGCACTCTTCTGAAGAAATTGTCGTCTCCGCTGCCGGTTCCAGCCTGGTTGCACAGCACCAGTGCAACCGCTATGCCCTCGTCCCTGAGCCGGGCCAGCAATTCGAGTCCACCGGACGTGGACTGCTCGCTGTGGATGTCGTAGTCGTTGCCGTACCGGCGCTTGAGCTGGCCGGTGACGCGCTCATTCGAAGCCGTGTCGTCGTCCACGACAACGAGCACCGGAAGGCCAGGTGTAGCAGAGATCATGCCGCCCCCCTCGGCGACCCCGTGCCGCCTGCCTGGAGTGTACGGTGCGCGGCGGTGGACAGGTAAGTTCGAACGTATGGTTGCCAATGTGCGGGTGGGCGACACCGCACCTGATTTCGAGCTGCCCGCCCAGACCGGTGAGACGGTCCGGTTGAGTGACTACCGGGGCAAACATGTCGTCGTCCTGTACTTCTACCCCAAGGACTACACGCCCGGGTGCACCGCCGAGGCCTGTGCCTTCCGAGACAGCTACGAAGTCTTCACCGAGGCAGGTGCCGAGGTGATCGGTGTCAGCTCGGATTCGATCGCCTCACACGAGCGGTTCGGCGCGACACACCGGGTGCCGTTCGTCCTTCTCAGCGACGCGGACGGGCAAGTCCGCAAGCTCTACGGCGTGAAGTCGGCCTTCGGATTGCTGCCTGGCCGGGTCACGTACGTGATCGACCGCGACGGTGTCGTCCGGCACGTCTTCTCGTCGATGTCCAACATCGGCGGCCACGTGGACGGCGCGCTCGAGATGGTCCGGACGCTCACCGAGCGGGCCTAACGCGCTATCCGACCACCTCGTGGGTGGTGACGCCGAGGCTCTGGCCGGAGTTACGGTCGGCGATGATCGCCGCCGTCAATGCACCGCCGAGTACTGCCAGGATCAGCACGATCACGCCGATCCGCTGCCACCGTTGGCGCCGCTGCCTGCGTGCCCGCTCGGCCTTGCGCTGGGCCGCGCGCTCGGCCTGCTTCTGCTTGGCTGACTTGCTCACGCGGCCAAAGTTAGCGCGAGTCCACTGGCGGCAGGCAAGCCTGCGCCTTCACAAGCGGCCGAACGGTCGGCCTCCGAGGTCCTCCGCCAATCCACATGGTCGGGCACCTGACGCTTCCCACTCCCTTTGCAATGCACACCTATGGGAAGCACAGTCAGAGCTTCCCATAGGTGTGCATTGCAAAGGCGTCGAGAGCACTCATCCGAGGCGGCCGGCGAGTGCTGGGTCGTGCTCGGCCGTCGCGGGCCGATTACTCCGTGTTCGGGGTTGCGGCTGGCTGTCAGGTCCGGGACCACCTGTACTTCTCCAGTGCCGACATCGAGATCCATGCCGACGGGCAGCGCATCGAATAGTTCGTACGTCCCTGGCTCATTTCTCCGCTGTGTCGACGGCACTGCCGCCCGTTCGTCGTCATGATGAGGGGGGCACCGTGCCGCCCGGACCCCGAAGGAGGGCCAGATGCGATACTTGTTGCTGATCTACAGCGAGGAGCCGCCAGCGCCGCCGTCCCAGGAGGAGATCGACGCTGTGATGGCCGAATGGTGGGCATACGACTCCGCGATCAAGGAGGCCGGCGTCCACCTGGATGGGGTGGCGCTGCAGCCGTCCCAGACCGCTACGACGGTGCGGCTGAAGGGCGACGAGCGAGTCGTCACGGACGGCCCGTTCGCGGAGACTCGGGAAGTCCTCGGTGGCTACTACCTGATCGACGTGCCGGACCTCGACACCGCTCTGGACTGGGCCGCCAAGTGCCCGGGCGCCAAGTACGGGTCAATGGAGGTCCGCCCGGTGATGGAGTTCGACACGCCCCAGCAGTGAGGTCACGAAGGTGAGCGAGCGGGCAGCCGGCACCGTCGAAGCGGTATTCCGCGAGGAGTGGGGCCGGCTGCTCGCGACGCTCGTTCGTTGGCTCGGCGATCTTGACCTCGCCGAGGAGGTCGCCGCGGACGCCATCGCCGTCGCGGTCGAGAGGTGGCCGATCGACGGAGTTCCAGACCGGCCTGGGGCGTGGCTGCTGACAACCGCCCGCCGACGCGCTGTTGACCTGCTTCGCCGCCGGCAGACGTACGCCGCCAAGCTCGCCATACTCAAGGTCGAGACCGAACGTGCGGCAGCCGAGCACCCGGTCGCCGTGGAACCGGATGCCGTACCGATCGAGGACGACCGGCTCCGGCTGTTCTTCACGTGCTGCCATCCGGCGTTGCCGGCCGAGGCGCGCGTGGCCCTGACGCTGCGCTACCTGGCCGGGTTGTCGACGGCCGAGGTGGCGCGGGCGTTCCTCGTGCCGGAAAAGACGATGGCCCAGCGGCTGACCCGCGCCAAGCGGAAGATCCAGGACGCGCGGATCCCGTACCGCGTGCCGCCAGCTGACGAGCTGCCGGCACGGCTGCCGGCGGTGCTCAGCGTGATCTACGTCGTGTTCACCGAGGCGTACGCGGCAAGCCGGGGTGCGGCACTGGTCCGTCCGGAGCTGGCCGACGAAGCGATCCGCCTGGCTCGCATCCTGCGCGATCTGCTCCCTACCGAACGTGAGGTCGCAGGTTTGCTCTCGCTGCTTCTGCTGGTGGACGCGCGCCGGGACGCACGGACCGACGATGCCGGCGGCCTGGTGCTGCTGGCCGATCAGGATCGGACGCGCTGGGACCGCACCAAGATCGAGGAGGGCATCGGCCTGCTCGGATGGGCACTGCGTGGTGGCCGCCCCGGGCCGTATGCCCTACAGGCGGCCATCGCCGCACTGCACGACGAAGCGCCGTCCTTCGAGTCGACCGATTGGCGGCAGATCGTAGCCCTGTACGACGTCTTGCGAGCCGTGGCACCGTCGCCGCTTGTGGACCTGAACCGGGCCGTTGCGGTGGGCATGGCGCGCGGTCCGGCGGCTGGACTGGAGTCGCTGGACCGGCTCGCCAGCGTGCCAGAGCTGCAGCGGTATCACCTGCTGGCCGCGTCGCGGGCACGCTTTCTGGAGGACCTGGGACGCCTGGATGAGGCGGCCCAGGCCTATCAGCTGGCCCTCGAGATTGTTGGCAACGACGTCGAGCGGGATTACCTGCGGAGCCGGCTCGCACGGATCGAAGCAGAAACCCCGCCAGATCGTGGCTAAGCGAACCTGTCTTGGCTAGCGGAATTCGAAACGTGCGGCGCGGACGGCTCCGTCGTCACCCGTCAGCCACGAGCGTCTTGATGGTGGGGCTGACCGCGCACAGGCGGACGATGTGGGCGAGCACCGCCGGGAGTACGCGTCGGGTGGCTGGAAATGTCAGGGGCGGAGCAGGGCTTTTATGGCGCGGCGCTCGTCCATCGCCTTGTAGCCCTCGGCGGCCTCCTCCAGCGGGAGCTCGAGGTCGAACACCTTGCCGGGGTTGATCTTCCGGTTCCAGATCAGGTCGATCAGTTCGGGCAGGTACTGGCGGACCGGGGCAGGGCCGCCGTGTAGGTGCACATGGGAGAAGAACAGCTCCTCGCCGGGCAGCTGCACGTCGTGGGCGACGCCGACGTAGCCGACGTGTCCGCCGGGGCGGGTGGCGCGGATGGCCTGCATCATCGACTCCTGGGTGCCGACCGCCTCGATGACCGAGTGCGCGCCGAGCCCGCCGGTGAGGTCCTTGATCTTCGCGACACCCTCGTCGCCGCGCTCGGCGACGATGTCGGTGGCGCCGAATTCGCGGGCGAGGTTCTGGCGGGGCTCGTGGCGGCTCATCGCGATGATCCGCTCGACGCCGAGCTGCTTGGCGGCCAGCACTGCCAGGAGTCCGACAGCGCCGTCACCGACCACAGCGACGGTCTTCCCCGGGCCGGCCTGCGCGGCGACCGCGCCGAACCAGCCGGTGCCGAGCACGTCGGAGGCAGTGAGCAGGCTGGGGACGAGGTCGTCGTCAGGGATGTCAGGCGTGGCCACCAGGGTGCCGTCCGCTAGCGGGACCCGAAGGTACTCGGCCTGGGCGCCGCCCACGCCGTGACGGTGGATGCACGAGCTCTGGTAGCCGGCCCGGCAGATCTTGCAGGTGTTGTCGGAGGCGAAGAATGAGCCGACCACGAAGTCTCCCGGCTTGATGATGGAGACCTGATAGCCAATCTCCTCGACGATGCCGACGTACTCGTGGCCCATGGGCATCGGCCCGTCGTAAAGCTCGATGCCGCGGTAGGGCCACAGGTCGGAGCCGCACACGCAGGCGGCGGAGACGCGGATGATGGCGTCGGTGGGCTCGATGATGATGGGCCGGTCGCGGTCTTCGACGCGCACGTCGCCGGGGGCGTGGAGGACTGTTCCTCGCATGATGGTTCTCCTTCGGTTTCGATTCGTGGTCGGTTCGGTGGTGTCGACGTGGTTGGTCGATTTCCATGAAACGCCGCTAGTCACGGGCGTGGAAGGTTGCGTCTATGGGAGGTACGAGTTCAACCTCCCTCCGGGCGCGCAGCCCCGTACGGTGGAAGGCGTGGACAACCGCTCCGAAATCCGGGACTTCCTCGTCACCCGGCGTGCCCGCATCACACCGGAACAGGTTGGGCTGCCCTCCGCTGGTGGTCGCCGCCGGGTCCCCGGGCTGCGGCGCGAAGAGGTCGCCGTCCTGGCCGACGTGAGCACGGAGTGGTACACCCGCCTGGTCACCCATCGCCAGCTCGTCTTCCAGCCTGACCTGGTCGTGCGGGAGTCCAGCCGGCACGCCCGAGCATGAAGATCGCGCTGTTCATCACGTGCCTGGTCGATGGGTTGTTTCCGGACGTGGGCAAGGCGACGGTGACCTTGCTGGAACGCCTCGGCCATGACGTCGAGGTTCCGCCGAACCAGACGTGTTGTGGCCAGATGCACCTGAACACCGGGTACACCCGCGAGGCACGCCCGATGGTTCGCAACTTCGCCGAGACCTTCGCCGGCTACGACGCGGTCGTGGCGCCGTCCGGGTCTTGCGTGGGTTCGGTGCGGCACCAGCATCCGGCCGTTGCCCGCCGCATGCGAGACGATTCTCTGGCCGGGCGGGTCGACGAGGTCGCCGGCCGGGTGTATGAGCTGTCGGAGTTCCTGGTCGACGTGCTCGGCGTGGAGGACGTCGGCGCCAGGTATCCGCACCGAGTCACCTATCACCCGACTTGCCATTCGTTGCGGTTGCTACGCGTCGAGGACAGACCCCTGCGGTTGTTGCGCGCGGTCCGCGGGCTGGAGCTGGTCGGGCTCCCGGATGCCGACCAGTGCTGTGGGTTCGGTGGGACGTTCGCCCTGAAGAACGCCGACGTGTCGACCGCCATGCTGGCGGACAAGATGACGAACGTGCTGCGGACGGACGCCGAAGTCGTCACGGCCGGCGACTCGTCCTGCCTGATGCATATCGGCGGCGGGCTGTCGCGGCTGCGTTCTGGCGTCCGTCCCGTCCACCTTGCCGAGATCTTGGCGGCGACGTGACGACATTCCTCGGCCTTCCCACGGCACCGCCAGGCGTAGGGCACCTGAGCAGCGGCGAGCCGTTCCCGGTCGCTGCCCGGACGGCCCTCGCCGATACCCAGCTGCGCAGCAACCTCGGGCACGCTACGTCGACGATCCGGACCAAGCGTGCCAGGGCCGTGGCCGAGGTTCCCGATTGGCAACAGCTGCGGGCCGCAGGTGCGGCGATCAAGGACGACGTGCTGGCCAACCTCGACCGCTACCTCATCCAGCTCGAGGAGCAGGTCACCGCCCGCGGCGGCGTGGTTCACTGGGCGCGGGACGCCGCCGAGGCGAACGCCATCGTCACCGGGTTAATGCGGGCCGCCGGTGCCCGCGACGTGGTCAAGGTCAAGTCGATGGCCACCCAGGAGATCGGCCTCAACGAGGCGCTCGCCGATGCCGGCATCGCCGCCTGGGAGACCGACCTCGCCGAGCTGATCGTCCAACTCGGTCACGACACACCCAGCCACATCCTCGTCCCGGCGATACACCGTAATCGGACGGAGATCCGCGACATCTTCGTCCGGGAGATGGCCGCTGCCGGGCGGCCAGCGCCGGAAGGGCTGACCGACGACCCTGCGGCGCTTGCGGAGGCGGCCCGGGTGCATTTGCGGGAGAAGTTCCTGTCCGCAGAGGTCGCGATCTCCGGCGCCAACTTCGCGGTCGCCCAGACCGGCACCCTCGCGGTAGTGGAGTCCGAGGGCAACGGCCGGATGTGCCTGACGCTGCCGCGCACCCTTATCACGATCATGGGCATCGAAAAGCTTGTGCCGACTTGGCGTGACCTGGAGGTCTTCCTGCAGCTACTCCCCCGCTCCAGCACGGCCGAGCGGATGAATCCCTATACGTCGATGTGGACGGGTGTGACGCCGGGCGACGGGCCGTCCGAGTTTCACCTCGTTCTGCTCGACAACGGTCGCACTGCAACGCTCGCCGACCCGGCGGGACGCTCAGCGCTGCGCTGCATCCGCTGTTCGGCATGCTTGAACGTGTGTCCGGTGTACGAACGTACCGGTGGCCATGCGTATGGCTCGGTGTACCCGGGGCCGATCGGTGCGGTACTCAGCCCGCAGCTGACCGGGGTGGATGCCAACAAGACCTTGCCGTACGCGTCCACCCTCTGCGGCGCCTGCTACGACGTGTGCCCGGTGGCCATCGACATCCCCACCATGCTCGTCCACCTGCGCGAGCGGGTTGTGGATTCCGGACGGGCCCGCGCTGTGCCGTCCCCTGAGCGCGTCGCGATGGCTGCGGCCGCGTGGACCATGCACAAGCCGTCGCGATGGCGGCGTGTGCTGCGGCTCGGCCGATGGGCACGGCCGGTCGTGCGGCGGCGGGTTCTACCGCCTCCGCTGTCGGCATGGACGGCCGCGAGGGACCTCCCCATGCCGCCCAAGCAGTCCTTCCGCGACTGGTGGAAGGAGCGCGGGTGAACGCCCGGGAGGAGGTTCTCGCGCGAATCCGGACGGCGTTGCGCGACCGTCCAGCCGCACCGGTCGTTGTCCGTGACTACCGCACGGCGGACGAGGTCGATGTGCGGGCTCCGCAGGCCCTGATTGACCTGCTGGCGGAACGGCTCACCGACTACCGCGCGACGGTCCGGCGCTGCCCGCCGGACGCCATCTCCACCGCCGTGGCCACCGCCCTCAGCGAGCGCGGGGCACGGCGCGTCGTCGTCCCTGATGGGCTCCCGGCAACGTGGCTCGCCGCTGCCGAGGCCGTCGAGTTCGTTGCCGACGACCCACCGCTCACGCCAGCCGGGCTCGACAAGCTCGACGGCACAATTACGAGCTGCGCGGTCGCCATCGCCGAAACCGGAACCATCGTCCTCGACGGCGGTGACGGTCAAGGACGGCGTGCTCTCACGCTTGTCCCGGACTACCACCTCGTCGTCGTACCGAGTGAGCATGTCGTGCCGTCCGTGCCGGCCGCGATCGCTCGGCTCGACGCGACCCGACCATTGACCTGGATCAGTGGCCCTAGCGCCACCAGCGACATCGAGCTCCAGCGCATCGAAGGCGTCCACGGCCCCCGCACCTTGGAGGCGATCTTGGTGGACGCCGAAGATAATGCTTGGCCATCGGGCGGGCGGCCTTCGGGCGTGAGGATGAGCGGAAGACGAACTTGAACTTGCGTCGTACAGGTGTTTCGATGTAGTGTATGAGTAACGGGGCGAGGCTGATAGCCGCCAGAGCGTTGAGTTCGATTGAGTGCCGATGTGACCGGTCCGATTCAGACCCGGACCAACCGCCCATCTGTCGTGCGGTTCCACTCCGAGAGGTGTTGGTCATGTCGGCCGCCACTCCCCCGCCGTACCCGCAAGGTCCGGGCACGCCTGACGACCCGGGTACGCATGGGATGGCCGGAGCGCCGGTTCCGGTGCCGGAGGAACTGACAGTGACGCTGCCAGGCGCGGTATTGGCGGGGATGCTCGAGGACGTCGATGTTGAGCGAGTGTCGGGTCACGACACCATCGAGGTGATGCTCGCCGAGTACCGGCAGGTGTGCCGGCAGCAGGCGCGGTTCTACCGGGCGGTGCTGGAGACCGGTTCGCGCAAACCGTTCTCGATCGCCACGGTCGAGCGGATGACCGTGCCGGGCGAGTTCGCGGCCGAGGAGGCGCGGGCAGCGCTGGTGTGGTCCCGTGCACGGGCCGAGCGGGCGTTCGGCTTTGCTCTGGATATCTTCTGCAGACTGCCGGTGCTGGGCGAGGCCATGCTGGCCGGGAGGTTGGACGAGCCCCGGGCGCGGGCCTTCGTTGACTGGACGGCCGGGTTGACCGACGCGCAGGCAGAGTCCGTATGCGCCCAGCTGTTGCCTGAGGCTCCGGCGTTGATGGTCGGCGAGCTGATCGACAGGATCAAGCGGGCGTGCCTGGCCATCGATCCGGACTGGGCAGAGAAGCGGTACCGCGAGGCCGTGCGCACCCGGCGGGTGCATGGGTCAAGGAACCCGGACGGCACCGCCAACCTCGGCGGCTACTCCCAACCCATCGACCGCATCGCCGCAGCCGCCGAACGCATCGATAACCTCGCCCGAGCCTGCAAGCGCGCCGGTGAACGGCGGAAGATCGACTCGATTCGTTCTGATCTGTTTCTAGGCATGACCGATGGCACGTTCGAGCGTATGGCCGAGGACGAGATCATCGCGTACGTGCTCGCCCACCCCTACATCGAGCCCGACGACGCCGACAGCGGTGGCCGCAACGGCGACGGCAGCGGTGACGGTGAGCCTGGCGACACAAGCGGCCCACCGGCCGGCGATGGCCCCGGCGGACGCGAGCCGGGCACCGGCACCTCTGGGCAGCCGGCCGGCCATGGTCCCGATCGTGGCGCGCCTGGTGACGGCACGCGCGGCGAACCGGCCGGTGACGAGGCGTACACCGATGACCGCGCCACGAGCGACGAGTTGATGGACAACCGACGTCCTGCGCCGGACCTCCCGGCCGATGTGCCGTTGGCAAGCGGAACGGCCGACGTCCCGAGCGGCGACGCCTCCATTCCGAGGGCCGGGCTGTCGGCCACGCGATGGTCGACACCAGAGGTGCGGATCGAGTTGGCCACTCTGCTCGGGATCAATGAGCATCCAGCCGAAATTCCTCCCTGGGGATACGTGCCGGCCGCCCAGGCTCGCCACCTGATCGCCGACATGCGCGCGGCCGAGTGGCGGTACGTGTTCTGCGACTCGGCCGGCCGCGCCATCGACGGCGGGCTCATCCACGCCCGCCCGGCCACCAGCACCGGCGGCGAACCCGTGGGGCGCGACTCGCGCCGCGGTGGCATCGTCGAGCTTGCGGTCGCGGCCGGCCAACTTGGTCGCATCATCGCCGCTCAACCCATGGGCGGCCGGTGGGAACCGGTACTGGCCGAATTGGCCAGTCGCGCCGAACAACGCGGACGCGATCCTGACACCGACGCCAGGGACACCACCCGGCGTACACCAGGAGCGGTGCTGCGCCGGTGGATCGAGCTGCGCGATCGGCAATGTATCCACCCGTGCTGCCGGGCTCCGGCCCGCACATCCGACCAGGACCACCGCGTCGGCTACGCCCAGGGTGGGGCGACCGTCGGGGCGAACCTGTCCACGCCATGCCGGCATGACCACCGGCTCAAAGACGAGGGCGGCTGGGCCATGCATAAGCCCGAACCCGGGCTCACCGTGTGGACCAGCCCTCTGGGCCACCGCTATGAGTCACGACGGCCTCCGGTCATCCCGCCCGTCCCAGCGCCATACCCGGACGACGCGCGGCGGCTGGATGAGCCAGTCGGGCACTACGTATGGGTCGGCCGAACGGCATCGTGTGAGTGCGATGCACCCTGCGACTGTGAGCCGCAGATCCTTCCGCCCGTGCCGAAGCAGGCTCCGCGGGCGGAGTCCGTGCCCGACCCAGAACCGACCGTCATCTTCGACCCGAACGAGGCATTTCCGTTCTAGTGATCCCATTCCCCGGCGAAGACCCGGCAAGATCTGTGTGGATCGCTCAGCGCGCCAATGCCACCCCCGGACCCGCAATGGCCAGATATCGGGTCTGCGGGCTTTGACCGGTAAGCTCAGACAGCTTGCGGGGCGGTAGCTCAGCCGGTTAGAGCAGGGGACTCATAATCCCTTGGCCGTGGGTTCGAGTCCCACCCGCCCCACCACCTCTGAACAGCAACGATGGACTGTTTCAAGATCTCGTGACGGCCGGCGTGGTGCTAGGCGTGGTGCGAATCTTGCTCTAGCATGATCGCCATGGCCAGTGCGAGTTCCGCGCGGCAGCGGCGACGTGGACAGGTCGAGACGCTGCCCTCCGGCGCGTTGCGCGTGACGGTGTAGTGGGGGATCGACCCGCTGTCGGGTCGCCGGATGTATCTGCGTGAGACGGTCCCGGCCGGTCCCCGCGCCGCGGCCGAAGCCGAGAAGGTCCGGACGCGGCTGTTCAACCAGGTCGACGAGAAACGCAATCCTCGCACGAGGGCCACCGTGAATCAGCTGATCGACCGCTGGCTCGAGGTGATCGATGTCGAGGCGAGCACGAAGCAGGGCTATGTCCGCAAGATCGGCAAGCACATCTCGCCGACCCTCGGGACCATGCAGGTCGGCAGGCTCGACGCGGAGATCTTGGATTCCTTCTACGCCCAACTGCGCAAGTGCCGCGACCACTGCGGCGGAAGGAAGTACGTCCAGCACCGCACCGCTGGCGTGCACGTGTGCGACGAGCACGGCGGCCCTCCGTGAAGTCCACCGAAGCCGGCAGAGTGCCGAGCGTGTGCTCGGGCGGTGCCGGCAGCACGCCTGCCGAGGCCTGGCTGATTCGAGCATGCGGCAGATCCACTGGATCCTCAGCGGCGCGCTGGACCGTGCAGTTCGCTGGGGATGGATCGCGGTGAACCCTGCGCGGCAGGCCGAGCCTCCCGCACTGCCCCGCCCGGATCCGCATCCGCCGTCGGCCAACGAGGCGGCCCGACTGGTCGAGGCGGCCTGGTCGAGCGATCCCGAATGGGGCGCGTTCGTCTCGCTGGCCATGACCACGGGTGCCCGCCGGGGCGCGCTGTGCGCCCTCCGCTGGAGCGACATCGACCGGGACAACGGCGTGCTGGTGATTCGGCGAGCGCTGTTCGTGGACGAGGACGGCCGATTGCGCGAGAAGGACACCAAAGACGCACCAGCAGCGGCGGATCGTGCTGGATTCGGAGACGGTCGACGTCCTACGTGAGCACCTGGGGCGATGTCGCGGCCACGTCGCTGCGCTTGGCATCAAACTCCCGGCTGATGCGTACGTCTTCTCGCGTTCGCCTGATGGCAGTACCCCGCCGATCCCGGATTCCGTCACGCAGCGATACGACCGCATGGCTCGCAAGCTGAAGATCAAGACCACGTTGCACAAGCTTCGGCACTACTCTGCCACCGAGTTGATCGCGGCTGGCGTCGATGTCCGCACGGTAGCTGGCCGGCTCGGGCACGGCGGAGGAGGTGCAACCACATTGCGCGTCTATGCCGCTTGGAACGCCGAAGCTGACCAGCGTGCCGCAGCGGCGCTGTCGGCGCGCATGCCTGCCCGCCCAAGACCGGGAACCTCGGGTGAATGACACGATGACCTTTCGTTTTTTCGAATATCTAGGAACACTGATGGCATGGCAAGCGCACTAAGGGAACGCACCGTCCTTCGCCCGACGACCCGTCCGGGCTGACCAGGTTCGCCCAAGGCCTAGCGGGAGTGGGGGCACCGTCGCGTGCCCGGTTGGTGGGTCCGGATGGCACCGAGATCGACCTGCCGGAGGAGCTGTACGGCGTCCTGCGGGACGTCGTCGACACGCTGTCGCAAGGGCTGGCGATCACCATTGCGCCGCACAACACGATGCTCACCACGCAGGAGGCGGCCGATCTCCTCAACATCTCTCGGCCCACATTGGTGCGGCTCCTGACCGACGGCGAGATTCCCTACACGATGCGAGGCCGGCACCGCAGGGTGCTGCTCCGGGACGTGCTCGACTACCGCGAACGCACGCGCCGCGAACGCCGACGGACGCTGGACGAGATGGCGGCCGCCGGTGAGGAAGCTGGGCTGTACGAGGCAACCGCGACACCGCGACGCACGAGATGAGGCGCGGTGGCCTTCCCTGCGTTCCTCGACACATGCGTGCTTTACCCCGCATACCTGTGTGACACGCTGCTGCGCCTCGCCGAGGCCGTGCGTATCGGCCGCTGTGGTCCGCCGATGTGCTCACAGAGCTGCGCCGCAACCTGATCGAGGACGGCATCGCTGCCGACAAGGTCGATTACCGCATCGGCCAGATGCGTGACACGTTTCCAGGTGCGGGGTCGCCGCTACGAATCGCTGATCGACGCCATGACCAACGACCCGAAGGACCGGCACGTACTGGCTGCTGCCGTCCGCGCCAACACTGAGGTCATCGTCACCTCTGGCCGCTGGTGGTCGGCCACGGACGGCGGCCACGTGGGTTATGAGTCGCGGCTGGAACGCGACCATGTGATGTTGCTGGATTTCGATCCGACGGTGGTGGGGATCGCCCGCAGCCGTTCTGGCTGTCCTGGACGGCGGCGGATGGCGGCCACGGTCACACGTGCCGGACTATTTCGCCTGCCGGGCGTACGGGTCGGCCGTGGTGGTGGACTGCCGGCCGGTGAACCGTCGAGGCAGGCCGCGGGATGTGGCCGCGTTCGAGGCGACCACGCGGTTGTGCGCGGAGGGTGGGCTGGGAGTACCGCTGGTCGGCGCCCGGAGTCGATCACGGCTGGTCCAAGGCCTGCGCTCTCAATGAGAGAACTCCCACCTCGTGGGTGATCCAGTGAAGTCGTCGCCTCGGAGACCGAAGACAGCATTGGCCTTGATCTGGAAGCGCCATTGGCCGGGTCACCGAAGAAGGCCTTCGGCCGTGAATGGCCGACACCCGACGAGCGGATCTCGGACGAGGATTTCGAGGCCGACCCGCAGGCCGACTGGTACGCGACCGAGAACGAAACCTGCGACGGCATCATCGACCTCTACCGGCGGGTATGGACAGTCGCCGACGCGACCATCGAGGAGCTGCCGCTCGATGCGCTCGGCCGAATGCCATGGTGGACGGAGGATCGCAACCCGGTCACCCTGGAGCGCATCATGGTGCACGTCATCGCCGAGCTGGCGCGACACGTCGGACACGCCGACATCCTCCGTGAGCAGATCGACGGCGCGGTCGGCCTCCGAGCGGAGGCGTCCAACCTCCCGGAGCTGCAGGACTGACCGGCGTACGTCGCCAAGCTGACCGCCCTCGCCGAACGCTTCTAAGCCTGTGGGGTGCAACTTCTCGGTCACGCCTGTGACCAGGGATGATGCTGGCCAGCAGGATCGCTCGATCGGCAATGGCGCGAAGCGTTTGAGGAGCCATGCCGATGTCCTCTGTGATCTGATTCGCACCCCTCAATCTCTGTTAGGGAGGTGGGTCTGCAGAGGGGCAGCCTCCGACTCTCCAGGCAGGCCACAGCGCCAGCTCAACTGATCGCACGTCGCACATGCTGTCAACACGTGCTGAGCTCCTTGAGTTATGCCACGACAAGCCACTACGTAAATGCCCAGCTCAGACCCAGTGACAGAGTTTTGGCACCCCACAGGAGCCCGGGAACTGCCGACAGTGGGAGAGCTAAGACCGCCCCACTTGTGACCGCGGCATTTCACCTCAACGACCAGAAAGTCAGCCCGAGGATTTGAACGCTCGTGACCGATGAGATATGGACTCACCTTGCTGCTGTCGCGCAGCTTCGCGTCGACGCCGACGCCCACTCGCTCGTACTCGACATCGACAACGCTATGTGGGGTAAACGCACCCTTCACGAGCGTGTCAGCGTGGACGGCCATGCGGGTAACGATCGCTCGCTCCGTGCTTCGCGGCTTGAGTAAGGGAGGCCGGGCTGGATCGCATATCAAGGACTTGCGCTCGCGGTAGACGCTGTCGAGCACAGAATCGATGAAGGTCAAGTATCGGGTCGGGGGCTGCCAATCATGGCGGCAGCGTATACGTGCGATTCGCTCACTGGCTTGGTGCTGGATTCGGAACGGAGATAGACCCATGCGGCGGGATGACGCTGCTCTGGCGACATCCGGCTCGCGGGGTGTCTGGTGCGTTCAGCGGATGGTAAGGGAGATGCGCGCCCCGTAGGTACTGCAGGTCTGGGCCGAACGGCCCTGCCGGTGCCCCGAGGCGGGGGCTACTTTGGATATACGCAGAGGTGAGCGGGATGGTTGACCGCACGAAGTCGCTGGTACTGGGCGGCGCAGTTGCCGTCGGAGTTGCGACGTATCTTGCCTGGCGTCCGGCGATGCTCCGTTGGGGTACCCAGGGTAATGAAGCCGTCGAGGCGTTGCCGGGTGATGATCTCGTGCCGAACCCGAGGGTTCAGAGCACGCGTGCCATCACCATCGACGCGCCGCCGGAGCGGGTGTGGCCGTGGATCGTCCAAATGGGCATCTATCGGGCGGGGTTCTACACCCACGACCGCGTCGAGAGGGCGATGTTCCACGCCCGGTACGTCGAAGGAAAGCACTCGGCGACACGCATCCACCCGGAGTTGCAGGATCTCAAGGTCGGCGACCTCGTCCCCTATGGCGGCGGCGTTTACGCGGCCGTGACAGAGGTCGAACCGAACCGGCATCTGGTGGCGGGTGAGGCGTTCGTTCTCCCGACCGCTTCCGGGGAACCGGACCCGGTTTATCATCCGATACCGAGGGATGGGATACATCAGCGCCGCGGTCGAGGGCGTCGCGGCCGACGCCCCGGCGGTGACCAAGGCGATCGCGTTCACAGTCCGACACGTGCCCGGCGGAATGCTCCTGGCTCGCGGCCTCGACTTCTTCGTCGGCGACCCGTTGCACCACTACATGGAAACCGGCGGGCTCTGCGGCCCGAGCAGCGCACGGAAGGGAGGTACGACGATGTCCGTGACAGCGAGTGCACGACGTCCGCCGCCGTGGAGCCCATGGCGACCTCTTGGTGCTTATGACCTACCTCCATGCGAGCAACCACCGCCGTACGCAAGCATGACAAAGATGGTGAACCGCGGCGGAATGCAGCATGAGCACCATGCGCGGGCTGAACAGGTTCTGGAGAAGCGCTCCGGACGCCGACTCTGGCGGATCGGGCTCGTGGCGGGCCCGTGATCGTCACCGGCATCGTGGTCGATGAGCATCCTGTCGACCGATGGCGCCCTCACCTGCGTGTCGTGATTTCCGCCCGGTGGTGAGGCAATGGTATTGCCTCGTAGAGGGAACGATTTGTGGGGTCCTTCGCCCCTGGATCGGTTGCTCTCGTCCTGCTGTCCTTGAGATGGGCTCACAGTACCTGCCGCGAGCCGTGGCGGGGTGAAGAGGATGGACCATGAGCAGACTGGTAAAGGGGCGTCCCCGATCGCCGGCACGACGACCGGATGCCCCTTTGGCTGGGTTTGGGGGCGTGTCTGCTGAGCGGTGGTATCGGCTTGGGTCAGTCGCCGTCGTGCTGGCGGTGACAGCAACTGCCACCTACTTGGTTCTTGCGTTCGTTTCCTATTTGAACTACCCAGGGGTGTTCTCGCCCTGGAACAACAACTGGCTCAGCGACTTGGGGAGTCGCGACCTCAATCCACAGGGTGCTAACTTCTACCGAATCGGTTGTGCCTTGAACGGCATGGTGATGATCGCCATGTTCGTCACCGTGACGCCTTGGCGCATCCAAACTGGTCGTCGACAGCGGGCGCTGGTTGGCTGGGCGCAACTCTTTGGGGTCTCTGCGGCTGTGGCGCTGATCATGACCGCGGTCTACCCGTTGGACATGTTTGTGGCCCATCAGTTGTGGTCCAGGGTCCTCGTCTCCGCGTTCGCCGGGCTACTGTTCGTCTCCTTCTTCGCTTTCCGCCGTGATGGCAGGTCGAACGTGCCGATCGCCGTAGCGGCGGTCGTGGGGTACGTCTCGGCCGTCCTGTGGCTACTGTTCGGCTCCGCCCACTGGATCGAATGGATACTCGTCGCGGACGTGCTGTTCCTCGTGTGCCTGGTTGGGATGCGCACCACGGGGCTCTGCCATGAGAGGCAGCAGCAGCTACTGAGACACCGCACGACGAACGCCTCGTCGTGACGATGAGACGGCGATACGTCACCCGGGGCTGCAGAGCCTGAACTGTCCGTGAGGCGTCCAGCTGCCGCGCAGCGCATCCGGCCTGCTCCACGGGCGCACGGCGAGAAGGCGATCAACGACCCAGTACGAGCTGAAAGGTCGGTCCGCCTCTGCTCACGGCTGGTGAACAGCCCATGACTTGACCAGCACCAGGGTCCGGTTCGTTGGGGTCCTCGGCAGGCGGGGTGCTACTGCGGCAGACGATCCGGCCCTCGGGACCGGACCGGGGGCCATGGCGATCGCGTCGAATCCGTGGCGGTCCGAGCGTGCGACGCACGATCCGGGCAGGTGCCGCTCGATGCCCCTACTGGTGGCCCCACCGGCTGACTCGGCGCGGTGGTCGCAGGCAAGCGCAACGATCCGCGGACCATTAACAGGGTTGCGGCTGAATCAGCGCGGGGCCGGTCGTAGCCCACAGGGCGCGACCTGACGCGGCGTAATAACGCGGGTGTTCGAACTTCCTGTCGTGCCGCCCCTCTGTGTCAAGGGGCCGCCGGCACGAGGGTCGTAGGCTGGTGTTGGCGGGTCCGGGAAGTGACTGATCCGAAGAGCCGGTGTGGGAATGTGAGCCGGTCACGCTGGAGTGAAGTGACGTTTCCCGGTGTCCTCCCGGGCCCGTCACCGTGGTGGTGATCGCGTCGTCGATCATGCGCCGGTAGACGATGTCGGACAGTCTGCGTTTGAGGCAGCGCATGGCCTCCATCGACGTCTTTCCTGACGCCGTCTTTCGGTCGTAGTAGGCCCGTCCCTCGGTCTGGTTGCGCAGTTGGACGGTGGCCATGATGTGCAGAGTCTGGTTGATCTGCCGGTTCCCGGCCCGGGAGAGTCGGTGGCGGATCTGGTCGCCGGAGGAGGCGTCGATGGGTGCGGTGCCGTTCCAGGAGGCGAAGTGGGCGCGGTCGGGGAACCGGGTGATGTCGGCGACCTCGACCAGCAGCCGGGCCGCG
>DASTNZ010000253.1:0-4575 GCA_035762665.1 Jiangellaceae bacterium
CGGCTGTGATGCGCCGCCGATCAACATCAAGGGCGTGCAGCGCGGCGATCATGACGCCATGAACCGCGCCATGAGGCGCGCAGCCCAGAAACGCAAATAGCGCCCCCACCCCGCGCGAACGGGATGGGGGCTGTACGGCCACACAACCTAGGAGGCATGGCCGCATGGTGCAGAGTAGTCTGCCGCCGCAGATGAAGATACTGGCGGGGCAGTTCGAGGACAACATGTCAGAGTGGGTGAAGCGCGACGTCGCCCGGCCGCGGTGGGACACGCTGCGGCACGGCGAGCGGGCGCGGCACCTACTCGGGGATCTGATCGACGGGCTGACGGTGGTGTACGGGGAGCTCGGCCGGGAGGTCGAGGCGTATCGGGTAGCGGTGAGGAAGGTGGGGGCGTAATGGCCGACAAGATGGTGTGCCCGGCCTGCGGGTCGTACACATCGAGCATTCTGCGGGCGTTTCAGGAGGGGCAACCCTGCCCGTCGTGCGGCCTGTCGTCGCAGGCGGCAGGGGAGATACTGGACGTCCAGGAGCGCCGGGCCAATGAGCAACTGAAAGCGCAACTGGAGACGGCGATTACTGAGCGTGATCGGGCGCAATCAGAGGCGCGGCGACTGGCGGTCCACCTGGACCGGATCAAGCGCGCCGTGAAGGATGCGCCGGACGATGATGGGGGGCCGTGATGACTGACTTGGCGTCCTGGGTCCTGGCGCAGATCGCGGACGATGAGGCGGCGGCGCGGGCGGCCACTCCTGGGCCGTGGCGATACAACCCGGCCAAGCATTGGCGGAAACCGGATTCGACGTGGTTTGAAGAAGCCGTATTTGCCGGGCCGGTTGGTGATGACGCGATCTGTATCGCAGGGACTGGCGAAACGGACGATACTGGCAGTGCCGCTGACGCCGTCCACATCGCCCGCCATGATCCGGCGCGGGTGCTGGCCGAGTGCGCGGCGAAGCGGGCCATCGTGGAGCTGCACAAGCCACGGTTGAACGGTTTTGTGATGGGCCGACCTGGCGAATCACGCGAGCAGATGCACAACCGGTGGAACAGCCGCACCGAAATGGTCTGTCCGACGTGTATGGATGGGGTCAAGCGCGCGACAGCACCATGCCTGACGTTGCGCCTGCTGGCCCAGCCGTACGCCGACCGGCCCGGATGGGGCCCGGCGTGGCGCGTAGACGCCTAGACAGCACAAGGCGGCCCGCCCGGCGCGAGGGGATTGCCGGGCGGGCCTTTGTGTCGCCGCTAGGGGGACAGCGGCGAGCCTGAGATTTCAGAGGGTCAGGTCGCTAACCGCAGGGCGCCAGCTACGGGTCGCCGCGCCCCGACCCCCCGTCTACGGGGGCGGTGCTGGTATCGCCGCGAGCACGTGCACAATGCCGCGCAGCGGCTCCCGGTCCTTGCTGTCCGAGGTGCGCCGCGGGGTGAGGGTGAACGAGTAGTTGCCGGGCGGCACGTTGTCCCATTCGCCGGCCGCCCACACGATGGTCACGTTGGGGTCGGTGGCGGCGCCGGTGATGCCGGACGTTTTCTGCAGCACGCCGGTGGTGTTGCCGACCCGCAGCGTCCATGTGTAGCCGGTGGAGAAGTCGATGGTGGCGCCGTCGGCGGTCTGCCAGTGCAGGGTGCGGTCGGGGAGCTCGGAGCCTACGGTGATGGTCCACTCGAGGTCGCTCACGTGCCCTCCCGGTAGATGTCGTGTGTGGCGTCCTGGTACACGGCGTGGCTGGTTTCGCGATACACGTCGTGGGCCGGGTAGGGGTCGGGGATGATGTCGCCTGAGCCGGCGCCTGATGCGGCCCCGGTGAACACCAGCGCCGCGGCGCCCTGCCCGGCGATGACGTGTGTACCGGTCGCCGTACCGTCGAATGTGATGCTGGTGACGGCCTGGCCGAACCCGACTCGCACCCCGGACGCGGCCCCGCCGAAGGTGAGCGAAGCCGTAGCCGCGCCGTGCACGTCGGGTGTGCCGGACGCCTGCCCGGTAAACGTATAGGCGCCGAGCCCGGTGCCGCTGACCGCGCCCTCGACGACTCCGCTAGCCGCGCCGGTGAAGGTGAGCGAAGCCGCCGCGGTGCCCTGCACGTCGGGGACGCCTGCCGCCGCGCCGGTGAAGCTCAGCGAGGCCGCTGCGGTGCCGAACGTCTCCGGGGTTCCGGTGGCTGACCCGGTGAAGCTGTACGCGCCTGTGGCGGCCCCGAAAACCTCGGGGGTACCGGAAGCCGTAGCGGTGAACGAGAACGCGCCAGCGCCCGATCCTGGCGTCGTGGGGGTGCCGACGGCGGTGCTACCGAACGTGAACGCGCCCAGCCCCGTGCCGTTGACCGTGGTCCCGCCACCCGCCCCCGGACGGATCGCCAGCGTGAACGTAGCCGAGACCCGAGATCCGTCCAGAGCGAAGGCGCCGGGATCCTCGGTGGCAGTGTTCAGTTGCCGCTCGGCGCAGCCCTGGACAACGTTGGTGGCGGCCGACCCGGCGCCGCCGGTGGTGTTCTGGGTGAACGTGTTCGTGTAGCTACCTGGGTAGCCGGTGATGGAGGTGCCGCTGTTCTCGTGTCCTTCCAAGGCCAGCCATAATGTGTCCGCGGCGCCCCACGACGGCGACAGGCTCGGCGGGTCCGGCGCGGCGGCACTCTGGACGGACGAGTCCATCTCGGGCACGGTGGTGCCGTGCCAGCCGGTGATGTGCCACGACCGGTGGCACGACTTCTCCGACGCACTGGACGATACGTTGATCGACGATCCCTCGGTCCCGTCGGCGATCTTGTAGGCGACGATGCTCCTGGACGCGGTGCCATCTGCGTGCGCCCGCACGGTCTGCACCCAGTCCGTCGGCCAAGTCAGCGTCGGGTTGCCGTCCACTACGAAGTGGACGATCAGCAGGTCGCCGGACGCAATGGTCCCAGCAGGCAGCGACACCGCATGCGTCGTGCCGTCAGTGACGACCTGGCTATTGGTCCGACCCGCGACGGTGGGGAAGGCCATCATCGACCTCCCGGCAGATCAGGCTGCCACGGACAGCGTCAGATCGAGGTCACCGATCGGGATGGTGAACTCGTCGCCCGACGTGACGGCGTTGGCGGTCATCGTGCCGGAGCAGATGAACGTGCCCGCTGTCGACGCGGTCCACGCCGTCCAGTGGGTGTAGTCCTCGGAGGTGTCGACCTCGCCGGTCGTCCACGTGATCGCGGCATCGTTGCTGATGGTGCCGCCGGACGCGGCGCCGAAGCTGACCTGCTTGCGGGTGGCGTTGCCGGCGATCGCGGTCGTGCCAGCGGCGCCTGGGTCGGCGGTGTGCAGTTGAATCCAGAACGCGGTCGGCGCCGTGTAGTTGGTGGCGTTGCCGAGCGCGTCGAGGATGCCGGCTGCTTGGGCGGAGGCGAGTCCGACGGCCATGGCTCAGCCCTTCAGTGTCTCGGAGTTGGTCAGCGACGGCCCGTTACCGGTGCCAAGCGAGGCCAACGAAGTCAACAGCGACACGATCACCCCGCCAAGCCCGAGGCCGGCAGCCTGCATGGGCTCGATGTTCCAGGCGTTGAAGATGCCGTCTCCGACACCCCAGCCGACGAGCACGAACTGCGCGCCGGTCTTGACCGCGCGCTCAGCGGCGGCCTTCCAGAATGCGAGTTTGGTCATGGGATCTCCGATCAGAGCACTTGCGTGATGAGGAACACGATCAGCAGCACCAAGATGACGATCACCAGGGCGCGTTCGATGGTCATGGCAGCGGCTCCTCGATGTCGGGCTGGCAGAACCGCTTAGGCAGCGGCGTTTCGGTGGTCAGTGGCTCGATCGTGTAGAAGAACCGCAGCACGCACGTGCCGTCGTCAGTGGTCGTAATCTCTGGGGGCGTGTCGGCTAGTCCGCGGCCGTCCTCGCCCGGCTCGCCGGCGGGCCCCTGAGGGCCTTCGGGTCCGACGATGGACTCTCCGTCCACGCCGTCGCTGCCGGGCTCTCCAGGCTCGCCCTGTGGCCCCACGATGGACTCTCCGGGCGGGCCTTCTATACCGCGTAAACCCATCTCGCCCTGCGGCCCGCGCTCGCCTCTCGGACCGGGCGGCCCGACCGGTCCGGGTGGCCCGGGGATACCCTGCTCGCCCCGCTCGCCCTGAACCCGCTCGACCGTGTCATCAGCCGGCGGGGCGACCGGCTCCTCGCCGAGCTCGAGCACCTGGTCACGTAGCGCATTGACATCCTGGGCTAGCAGCTCGCGGGCGATCGTCCCCTCGGTCGCACTATCCTGCAGATCCGCCACCGCGGTGAGAGTCCACCAACCGGCGGCGGCAACCAGTACGGCCACTAGTATCGGGCCGACCCATTGGATGCCGCGTGGCCCCGCCTGGCGGAAACGTTGCCTGGTCATGACGGCCCCCCGGCCCTGAACAACAGGGGAATGATGACCGCCGCGGCGGCGATGAGGACGCCGATGATATAGCGGATACCGGCCCGCAGCCCGCCAATCTCAGCCTTGCGTTCGGCCTCTTCCTCGGCGATGTCCTTGACGATGTCGGTGATGCGGTCGTTGAGCCGCTTCTCCAACAGGTTCAAGTATTCGAGGGAGACCAGGCTGCGC
>DASTNZ010000254.1:0-43931 GCA_035762665.1 Jiangellaceae bacterium
ACACCCACCACGAACAGGCCCGCCTCAGCGAGCTTGCCGCCGACCTCCTCGCCACCGACGCCCATGCCGATGACGACAACATCCACCTGTTGTGCCATACCCGTGTCTTTCTGCCGCTAGCCGACCGCGAGGACCCGAGCCGGTCCGCCGGAACCACCCTCGTGCTTGGGTGCGCCCACGAAGACGGTCATGCGGGCCGGGTGCACGTTTCCGAGATTCGCGACGTTCTCGAGGCCGTGCTTGCCCTCGCTGAAGGTTGCGATGTGCACCGGGAACGTGGCGTCGTGGCCGGGGTCGATGCCGTGTGTATCGACTCCAAGGCCGACGAAGTCCCGCTCCTCCAGTAAGAACTCTGCCGCCTCGAGACTCCAGCCCGGGAAGTGGAAGACGCCGTCGCCGTCAGCGTTGAGGAACCTGTCGGTAGGTAGGCGCCTCTCCCAGCCGGAGTACATGGCCAGGAACGAACTCGGGGGCAGCCGGTCATAGTTGCGCTCCCACCGCAAGATGTCGTCGGGGAGAACGACAGTGTCCGGATCCTTGGCCGCGCGCTCGCTGATGTCGATGACGGCCAGCGGTGCGACCAGATGCTCGGCGGGGACTTCCTCATTGGCTGGCGCGCCAGCCACGAAATGCGCCGGCGAGTCCCAATGGGTGCCGAAGTGTTCGAACACGTGGAGGTTGTTGGCGTAGACCCCGTGCTCCTCGATGTTGTAGACCGGCTCAATCTCCATCGTGAACCCGAAGAAGTTCGGGAACGTAGGGAAAGCCGTATGCGTGAGGTCGACGACATTCCGGTACTGGATCGTCCGCTGCTCGGCTCGGGCGACGCCCGGCATGGCCGCGTTGGCCGCCAAGGCAGCGGTCCCGGCGAGGCCGGCACCGAGCACGGCACGACGGCTTGCCACCTTCCCCATCGCGTGAGGTTCCATGACGTGCGGCAAACACATGAGCCACTCCTCTCTCACGTCGGGCTGATCTCTTGTTGACGCTAGGGGCGCGGTCCGGAACCGTCGTCACGCCAAGGTGGAGCGCGAGGTGGAATCCTGCAGGGAAAGGGTGGAACTGCCAGCCGAGAGTCATGCAGAGCTCGTTGCTGCCAGTTCCGCGGCGACCGCGTCGGCACCGAGGCCCACCAGCCACGTCAACGGCGCCTTAGGGAGGAACCGGCTCATAATCTGCGTCAGCTCCTCCCGCTGCTGGTCGGTGAGCGCGGGCTCGCCACCTGAGAGTCGGCGCACCGCCTCGCGATACATCAGCAAGTAGCGCCGCTGGTCGGCGAGCACCTCACCACCGCGTGGTACCCCGTGGCCGGGATAAAGCGGTAGGCCGTCCAGGTCGCCGGCTATCTCGTCTAGGACCTCCAGCCATTGGCCAGTGTGCCCATCGGCTGTGTAGGAGTGCATCCCGTCGAAGGCAAGATCGCCGATGAAGGCCGACCGCGACCCGGCGCTGACGATCAGGTACGAGTCGGCGTGACTCTCCGCCGCGCCGACGCCATGTACTTCGACCCGCACCGCGCCCTCTTCTACGACTTCGCCGGACGGCACCGGATGGTCCGGAACGCGGTACCGGTCGGGCCACTCGTCGCCATAGACGGGCTGCCACTGTTCCCGCTTCGGCACCGCGATCTCACCGATCATCGCCGCTACATCGGAATGTGCATAGACGGGGACGCCCTGCGGGACCACGTAGGGCAGACCGTTGAAGTGGTCCGGATGAGCGTGTGTCACGAACGCACCGAGCAGAGGTTTGCGCAATGCGGCCAGCCGAGCGGCCAGCGCGTGCGCATCGGACACCAACAGGTTGGCATCGACGAGGATCACCCCGTCGGGTGTCTCGAGCAGGTAGCTGTTGACGAAGATGCCCTGTTCGGCGGCGGTATACGTGTGGACGCGGATGTTGGACATGATGCGGGTGACTCCCATCGATGTTGTGCGTTCACATCAGAAGCACGGGGGCAGCGAATCCGGGTGGATCAGAAGCCCGCGACGTTGAGCAGCGGCTCTTTGATTCCGTCGGGATCGTCGACGTTGTTCCAGTCGCTGCTGCCCGCAGCCCGCAGAGCGGCCTTCACCTCTGCGGGCGAGGCACCTGGGTGATTTGCCAGGTACAGCGCTGCGCCACCGGCCACGTGCGGGCTGGCCATCGATGTGCCGGAAATGGTGTTGTAGCCGCCATTCCTCCAGGTCGACAGGATGCAAAGGCCCGGAGCGATCAGGTCGATGTCCGCACCGTAGTTGGAGAATTCGGCAAAAGTGTCGTCCGTTTCGAACCTGCAGGTGGGCCCGCCCGCACCACCCGGCTTGCCGTCGAAGTCGGCGAGCGCGCTGACCGTGATCACCTCGTCGTAGGAGGCAGGGACGATCTGTGACGCATCGCTGCCGAAGTTGCCGGCCGCCACCACGTACGTCACTCCGGCGGCCACCGATGCACAGATGGCCTCATGTAGCGCGTCGGGCTCGGTGCCACCGCAAGGCTTGTCCAGCGCAAAGCCACCGAGGCTCATGTTCGCCACGTCGATCTTGGACGCGTTGCCCGTCACGAAGTCGATTCCGCAGATAACGTCGGAAAAGGGACCGGAGCCGTCGGCCTCGAGTACCTTGATCGGCCAGATCCGGGCGCCGGGTGCGACACCGACCACTCCGATGTTGTTGTCCCGCGCTCCGATGATCCCGGCGACATGGCTCCCGTGGCCATTTCCGTCGTCGACGCCGCGCTCTCTTGTGGAGCAGCCCTTTTTCCTGCGGGAAATGTTCAGGTCGGGGTGTTGCAGGTCGACCCCGGTGTCGAGCACCGCCACGTCGACGTCCACCTGTGTATCCACGCCGTCGAGATCAGCGGTGGGGCTCAGATCGGCGTCGACCCGGTCGATACCGGTGGGTTGAGACTGGGCCATGGTGCTCACCACGCCGTCCGGCTGCACGAACGCGACCCTCGGGTCGGCGGCGATCTCGGCGACGGCTTCGGCGCTCAGATGGGCGGCATAGCCACGTAACGCGTGACGATAGATGTGCATCATCCTGGCGCCATGCGCCTGAGCGTGTTCAGTGGCCATTTCCGTTGGATCAGTGCGATCTGCGAGGACCACGATGTAGTCCCCCTCCGGCATTGCCGGTTCACCTGCCCTTCCAGGCAGAGTCATCACCCCACCGACGAAGGTCGTTACAACCAGACTTGCCAGTGCGGCTGAGGTCATTCTGGCGCGCATCTCACATTCCCTTCCAAGCTGAGCCGTCGATCCTTTGGCCAGGGACGTTAGGAGAGGTAAGCGCTGGCGGTCATCACTCGAAGGTGGAGGGCCGAGGTGGAAACCCGGCCCTCCGACAGATGCGTCGCCGATCAGATCGAGCGTATTCGTCCCGCCGCTTCGGTCACACAGCGATCAGGGATTCAACGGTCACCGCGTCTCCGTACACGTCTGCAACCGTGCCTTCGATCCGGGGCAAAGCTGGGGTGTCGAGCCTGGTCACAGCTGTTGCCACTGTGGTGACATATCGGCTCGCGCAGCGCGTGCTATCGTGTAGAACGGCCGTTCTCAGTGCAAGGGAGGTCGACTGTTGGATCGCGATACCGCTGAGGCGCAGGTCCTCCAAACAGCCAGCGCACTCTTCTATGAGCGCGGCATCCAGGCCGTCGGCATGGACGCTATCCGCGATGCCGCCGGCGTTTCACTCAAGCGGCTGTACCAGCTGTTCCCCGCCAAGGACGAGCTCGTCGTGGCGTCTCTGCGGGAGCGTGACCGCGCCATCCGCAACTCCCTCAAGCGCTTCACGGCCAACGCCGCGACGCCCCGCGACCGGGTCCTCGCACTCTTCGACTGGCTCGACGAGTGGTTCAGGGAGCCCGACTTCCGTGGTTGCGGTTTCATCAACGCATTCGGCGAGATAGGCCCGAGCTCGCCGCGGGTCACGGCCGCCGTGCACGACCAGAAGGTGTGGCTCCACGAACACATCAACGAGCTCGTCCGCATGGCGAACGGTCCCGACTGGCTCGCGGACCAGCTGTTCATCCTCGCCAATGGAGCGATGGTGACCGCCGCGATCTTCGGATCTCCTGAACCCGCGCAACAGGCGCGCACGGCCGCGGAGCACCTGCTGGAGGCCGCCGACGTGGCGAGCACGCCATGAAATGGAACAGGACGCCGAGCCCGGCGGCGCCCGCGGCGAACAGCCGCTGGTCCGGTAGCCGGCTACAGACAGTGAGCGCGGCACGTCCATCAGCCCGATCGCTAACCCGATCAGAGTCGTGAGGTGACGCCTCTGTCGATCATCAGCGGAATCACCGGCGTGGCTCCAGACTCGAATCGACGGATCGGATTTGTGCCCGTAGCTGCTCGTTCTCGCGTTGGAGTTCGGCGAGGCGCTCATGGATGGAATCGAGGGCGGAATTGATCTCCTCGAGGGTGTAGCGCGGGGTGATGTGCTGCGCACAGTTCCAGTCGTAAGCCTCGATGCGGACGATGACTGCGCGTTCAACACGAGCGCGGTAGCCGGCGACTCTGACCTGCCGTATCAGATCTGGCTCAGCGTCGGCATCGACGAACCGGGCCCGCCCAAAGATCTTGAGCCGAGCCTGGTGTGCATAGTCCATGAGAAACAGGGCGACCCGGTCGTCGTGGGTCATGTTCCCCGTGCTGATGTACTGGCGGTTACCCCGAAAGTCGGCCCAGCCGATGGTGCGGTTGTCGATCACTCGCAGGAAACCGCGCGGCCCGCCGCGAAACTGTACATATGGCCATCCTGTCTCGCTGGTGGTGGCGAGGTAGAACCCGTCGCGCTCGGCGATGAACTCTTTCTCGATGTCCGTCAGCGGGTCGGGGCCAGTCGCGCGGGCTGAGGTGCCCTCCAACCGGGCGTAGGCCTTGCGGCTGCCGTACCGGGTCTGGGCGTCGCGCACGGTTTTCGTGAACGCAATCGAGACGTAGCGGGCGGTCATCACATCTCCTTAGGGACGAGGGGGTCGCCTGGCTCACCGCCAGGAAACGGGGTAGGTGAATGCCGGGAGGAAACGTCCGCCCAGCAGCGGCGTGGCGATCACGACCGCCAACGCCGGCACTAGTGGCTCGAGCAGGTAGCCGACGCCGGGATCGGTGAGCCCTATCAGGGCGGCAGCCGCGGCGGCCGGAGCGTGCGGCGCCCGCAGCAACAGCATGATGGCAATCGAGACGGCGACGGCCGCGGTTGCGGTGTACATGGATGGGCCGAAGGAGAGGGTGATCACGAGCGCGGGGATCGTTGCGGCCGGGTAGCTGAGCACGATCGCCTTGGGGCGCGCCAGAGGGGCGGCTGGCGCCATTGCGACCACGGCTGCGGTCGCTATGAACGGGATTGCGAAAACTCCCAACCCAAACAGCCGATCGGTTGTTGCCAGCAACAGCAGGGTGGCTAGCGCGACGAAGCCCGCCGCGACGGCATGAGTCACTGCGGTTCGCCGCTCGCGGTCCACCTGAAACCGGGACTGAAGGGACGTCATGGCATTACCTCTCGATGTGTGGGCGGCAGCCTCGGCACGGTGACGGTGACATGCGCCCGGAGTGTCTGGAGAACGCTCGTTCTCCGATGAGAAACATCGTAGAGAACGTCGGTTCTCCACGCAAGGGTAAATTTTGCTGGATCTTGAAAGCCGACCCTGCGCAACGACGGCTGCGCGCCGGGTAGAGGCCGGGCGACGCTGGTCATCACTCGAAGGTGGGGGCCAGATGGACACCTAGCCCCCGACAGATGCGTCGCCGATTAGGTCGAGCGGATTCGTCCCGCCGCTTCGGTCAAACAGCGATCATTCCGACCCAGCCGGTGGCGAAGCCGGAAGCGCCCGGAATGGAGGTAAGGGAGCCGTCATCCGGGTCGACGGAAAACGCACTGATCGAACCGGACCTGCTGTTCAGCACGTACAAGAACGCGTCGCCGCCGGAGAGATCAAGGTCCACTGGTCCCGGGTCGGTGACGCCGGCCTCGCCCGACCCGACGAGCGTGAGGGAACCGTCACCGCCGATTTCGTACTGGCTCACGTTCGCGGTAGCCGCGTTGGCCGTGTAGGCGAACCTGCCGTCGGCTGTCACCACCAGCCAGCACGCCGCGCCCTGGTTATTCGGCACCGCGGCACTGATCACGCTGAGCACGCCAGACTCGTCGACGTCGTACGACGACGCAGCGCTCTCCGGCGCCTCCGAAACATACAGGCGGCCGTCCGGTCCGAACTCGAACCCGAATGGAACAGCACCGGCCGAGGGCTGCACATTCGGGCCGATCGCGCGGCCGTTCGGCCGGACGACGAACGTGTCGATCGTCTGGGTGGCCTTCTCGGTGACCGCCAGCAGCCGTCCGTCCAGGCTGAAGGCGACCTGCGCAGCATTCGTGCCGGATCCAGAGAGCGGGCGGGTCGACTTCGGAATTCTCGCCAACGTTCCCGTGTCGGTAATACGCAGGCCTTGGATCGTGTCATCACCCTGGTTGAGGACGTAGACGATCTCGCCGTGTACGGCCACGCTCACTGGACGATCGCCCACCGGCTCTACGTCGGCCAGACTGAGACCGTCGTCGGTCACATCGAATAGCGAGACGTCGTCGCTTCCGGCGTTCACTGCCAGCAGGTGATCGCCATCGGCCGTGATCGCCAGTGCAGCCTGGCTCCCGAGGCCTGCGGGGGCGATGCCGAGACCGCCGGTCGGTACCGTCTCGTCGTACGTGAGCGTGCCCTCGGCGCTGCGCTCGAACGTGACGACGGCGTTGGCTGCCGAGTCGTTGGTCTGCACGTAAACGTGCCCCTCGGGCGTGTCGGCCGACGCCGGAATGGCGCCGCCAAGCGGCACGAGGGCCAGGGCCGCCGTCAGACCGGCGACCCGCGGGGGGTGAAGCATGTGCGCTCCTTCCAGGTGCGGCAGGAGCCATCGCGACCTTGCCCGGGATGAGCTCATTCCGCTGATGTTTGGTCCTGGGGAACGCTAGAAAGAGTGGCCACAGCGGGTCATCACTCGTAGGTGGACTCCACGGTGGAAACCGCGCCTGCCCGTCACCTAGAACGTCGGGTCGCGCGTCGCGGGCTAGTGCGGATCGATGAGCAGTCCTACACTACGCGCGTACGCCCGTCACGTTCTCGCGTTGTGGTTGTGGTGCAGGGTCGTGGCTGCAACGGCTGAGTGGACCCAGGAGACGGCAGTCGACTGGCGCGGCAGGCTGCTTGCAACCAAGCTGCACATCCCTCGAACGCCACTGGGGTTCGTGTCTCGCCCTCGCCTGGTAGCACGCCTGGAGGAAGGGCTGACGCGCGGGTTCGTGCTCGTCTCCGCACCGGCCGGATTCGGCAAGACTGCTCTGCTCGCGGACTGGAGCCAGCGGCGTCAGCGGGCGGTCGCGTGGCTGTCGCTGGATTCAGGTGATAACGACCCGGTGCGGTTCTGGCGCCACGCCGTCGCAGCGCTAGACCGACTCCAGCCCGGCCTAGCCGATCAAGTCGGCCCGCTGTTGGCCCGGCCACAGTCGACGACGGTGGAGGGCGTGGTCTCCGCGGTGATCAACGAGCTGGCCAACACCCAGGCCGAGGCTTCGCTGGTTCTCGACGACTATCACGTGATCGAGGCAAACGACGTGCACACGTCCTTGATGGTCCTCATCGAGCATCCCCCGCCTGGGCTACATCTGGTGCTCGCCAGCCGTTCCGACCCCCCGCTGTCACTGGGCGGGTTGCGCGGTCGTGGCCGGCTTGCCGAACTTCGCGCCGCCGAGCTGCGCTTCACCTCAGCGGAGGCGGTGGCAATGCTCCGAGGGGCGGTGGGACCGGCTCTTGACGACGATGCCGTGGATACGCTGGTCGCGCGCAGCGAGGGATGGGTAGCCGGCCTCCAGCTTGCGGCTCTTTCCCTGCGCGGACGGGCAGACGCCAGTGCCTTTGTTTCGTCCTTTTCCGGTACTCATCGGTACGTGCTCGACTACTTGACCGAAGAGGTGCTCGAGGGTCAGCCGGAGGCGGTCCGCACCTTTCTGCTGGAGACATCTGTGCTAGAGCGACTCTCCGGCCCGCAATGTGACGCGATCACTGGGCGGTCCGACAGCCAGGAGATATTGGAGATGATCGAGCGGGCCAACCTCTTCCTGGTGCCGCTGGACGAGGTGCGCGCCTGGTGGCGATACCACCATCTGTTCGCAGACCTCCTTCGGTCGCGCTTGGAGCAGCAACGCCCGCACCGCATACAGGGACTGCACCGCAACGCGGCTAACTGGGCAGAACAGCAGGGCTTGGCCGATGACGCCGTGCGTCACGCCCTCGCATCGGGCGATCCGGTCTGGGCGGCGCAGCTGATCGAGCGCCACACCGACGCCCTCATCCTGCGCGGCGAGGGAGCGACGGCGCACCGATGGCTTGCTGCGTTGCCCGCCGAGCTGGTTTCCACCAGGCCCCGGCTGTTATTGGCCCGGGCGCTACTGGCCCTCTTCAGCGGCCGACTGGAAGGCGTCGAGGCGATGCTAGAGAACGCTGAGCGCTTTGCCGACACCGCCAGTGAGCCCTACGAGCCCTCGGTCGGGAGGGCCGACAGCGCGCTGGCGAACGTTCCGGCAGCAATTGCGCTCTACCGCGGACACCTGGCCGAGCTCCGTGGGGATGCCGAGCGAGCGATCGCTTTCGGCCAGGAGGCTCTGGTGAAGCTTGGTGCGGACGAGTCGATGTTGGGCTCGATCGGGACTGCGTGGCTTGCCATCGCGCACTGGCTGGGCGGCCACCTGGAAGCTGCCGAACGGGGATTAGCGGAGATCGTCGAGGGTTGGAAGGAAGCTGGGCAGCGCTACCTGGCGATACGCGCGTCCTACTATCTGGGTCTTGTCGACCGAGCCGAGGGCAATCTCGACGGTGCGGTCACGACATATCAACGTGCGCTGGAGATCGCCGCTCCACCTGGGCGATCGCCGTTTCACGCCGCAGGGCCAGCCTACGTGGGCTTGGCTGAGGTGGCCTATCAGCGGAATGAGCTCGACACCGCACGGCAGTACGTCACCGAAGGCATCAGATTGTGCCGACAGTTCGCGTATGCCCTACACCTTCCGAGAGGCCTGGCCACCCTGGCATGGATCCACCACGCTACTGGTGATGCGACCGGTGCGCTCGACGCCATGCGTGAAGCCGAGAGGGTGGCACCGAGTTCGGACCTGGCGGATCTGCTGAACCCGGTGCCAGCGCAGCGTGCACAATTGCTGCTCCGGCAGGGTGATCTCGCGGCAGCCGTGCAGTGGGTTGGGGAGCGGGGCCTGACTGCCGATGACGAGGTCAGCTACCCGCGTGAGCCCGCGTTCCTGGTGCTGGCCCGGGTGCTCATAGCCACTGACGCAGCCGATCGCGCACTCGGCCTGCTATCTCGGCTGCGCGCCGACGCGGCAGCCCACGGCCGCACCGGCAGTCTCATCGAGATTCATGCCCTGGAGGCTCATGCACTCGCGACCATGGGCAAGAAGGCGAAGGCCGTAGAAGTGTTGGCTGATGCGCTCGTCCTCGCCGGTACTCAGCGCTACGTCCGGGTTTTCGTCGATGAGGGACCAACCATGGCCACGCTGGTCGGCGGGCTCATCGCCACCCGGAAGGATGAGCATTCCACTGCCGGTCGCCTGCCGACCAGATACCTGACGGTGCTGGCACGAGCGTTCGATGCGGACGCCAGTTGCAGGAACGCACCCGGCGCGCTGACCGGCACTGTTGTGTCTGGCCTGGTCACGGCGCTGAGCGACCGGGAACTCGAGGTACTGAAGCTCTTGGCCGAAGGTAAGCAGAACAGGGAGATCGCAGACGAGCTCTACGTGACACGCGACACCGTTAAGAAGCACGTCACTCATATTCTTGACAAGCTCGGCGCCTCCAACCGCACACAGGCCACCGTCCGCGCGCATGAGCTAGGCCTGCTCGAGTAGACCACTCAACCCCACCCTGGGTGACTGATCCCTAGGTGAATACGCAACCGCCGGTGCCCACGGAGAAGTCGCGACTCCACCGTGCCGACTGGGACTCGCATGATGTCGGCGATCTCGTTCTTCGAGAACTCCTCGACGTCGGCAAGGTACACCGCGATCCGTTCGTCGTACGGCAGAGACCGCAAGGCCACCCGCACGTCGACGTCGTGCAATTGGGTCAGCGCTGTCGCTTCGGCCTGAGTAACCCACCTCGGCTGGTGCGGTGCACCCACGTGCCGCGGCTCGTCCGGCTCCTCGCTGAGACCGTCCGTCGAGCCAACGCGCTGGTTCCAGTAGGCGTCCAGTAATGCCGCAGCGAAGATCCCGTACAACCACGCCCTGAGATTTGTCGTTCGTCCTGACTCCTGGAACGAAACGTAGGCTCTGGCGAAGGTGTTCTGAACCAAGTCTTCGGCGTCGGCGCGGTTGCCAGTCATGCGCAGCGCGGCGGAGTAGATCCGGTCCAGATGCAGGAGTGCCGCCTGCTCGAACCGTTGGTGGGTGGGCGGAAAGGGTTCGGTAATCGAACTCGTGTCCGGCTGCGGTGGCCCCTGGCTTCGTGTGCGACAGGGTTTCTCGGGGCCGACCGGGGAAGAGTCGCCCATGGTGCTGGCGCGGCGCCGGAGTCTGGTGGAGGAAAAGTACTCGACGGCGCCGCGTCCAGCGGCTCTCATGGATCTACCGAAGTCTCCAGGCAGGCTGGCGGGGTTTTCGCGCGGCTCCAGATCGGCCTTTCTGTCGACAGTCACGACTCTTCGCCCCCGATCCAGGTCAGCGTTTGCTCAAGGTGGTTGACACGCAGGCGTAACTGTCCAATCAGTTCCTCGTCGGCGAGCCAGCGGTGGTAGTAGTAATCGCGAGCCGCCTCTATGAGCGGCCGCTCACTGCGCAGCCGGCCCAGCTCGATCATCTCGGCGGTAGGTTCCGCTCGACAGGCGGTCGAGGCTGAGTCGGCCGTTACCGTGTCGTGGGTCATGCAGCGACGCTAAGACGCCAGAACCGAACAGGCGTCACGCGAAGGTGGAATCCCCCGGTGGAGTCTTACCGCGGGAGCGCGAGACCGTGGCGAGCGACCGGCTGAACGAATTGCACCAAGGGGGACCGTCCGACGGAGGGTGTAACTGGTCTTGGCCAAGCACGCCCAGCTTGATGGCCTGTCAACCTCACGGGGCTGATCGGTGCAGTATCGTGGCGTCACTTCGCTGCATATCGCGGCCGACCGAGATCGTAATACTCCGTGTTGGGAACCAGCCCGGTAGCGGTAGCCAAGCGCACGTTGTAGTTAAAAATAGCTGTCACTTCGATGATGTGCAGAATGTCTTCATCGGTGTATCCGATCTGACGCATTAGCAATATGTCCCTCTCCTCACATTGATCGGGCGTCTTCGTCAGTTTGACGGCGAAGTCGAGCATCACCCGATCTCGTGGCGCGAGATCCACATGCCGGTAATTGGCTGCCAGCCTTTCCACAAGCACAGAGTCCTTGGTTCGCAACCGCAATGCCGCCTCATGCGCAGCCTCGCAGTACGGACAACCAGACTCGGCTGAGACAACGACAGCGATCATCTCGCGCTGCGTCTTGGTCAGACCCGAGGGCCCGCGCATCAGATCGTCGAAGTACCTCCACCAGCCGACGAAGTGGTTCGGTGTGACGGCGAGCAGGCGGGCAACGTTAGGGACGAACCCGATCCGCTCGGCTACGGGAGAGATTTCCGCGGCGACGACTTCTGCCAGTCCGTCAGGCGGCGGTACCGAAATCCATGCCGCACGAGGGCTGCCTGAGGGCGTGTTCATCGTTGTTCACCCTGGGATCGCGCCCACGGCGCACCGGCGATCCAGCGTCTCGATCGGTGTTTCCGTCCGCTCTCTTCGCCACTTGTCACAGGAACCGCCGGCGAGCTCCACAATCCCAGAGGCGACGGCGCCCAGCTAGAGATCCACCAGACCGTCATCGGCGTCATGATCTTACCTCCGTGTCCTTGCAACGCCTCCTTTTCGGCGATGCACCTGCTTTGTGGACGGTCTGGCGGAGAGAAGGGATACAGCACGGGCCAATTGCGGCCAGCTTCCCGGCGCTCTGATGTGTATCGCTCGCGTTCTCGGGCTCGTCCCATACCGGAAGGACCAGCTCAAACAGGAGGCGATAGCGGTGGCGACCGACACAGCGGTGTTAGAGATCAAGACGAGTAGACCGCTGAAACCTGCCAAGATGCGGCCGAATATTGCGGCGGCGGTCGGCCAGAAGTGGATGGTCGCGGTCGTTGCCGTCGCACCCTTCCTCGTCGCGCTCGAGGACCATGCGATGGTGATCGCGCTGCCACAGCTCCAGCGTGATCTTGGCCTCGGCCTTCCCGAGCTCGAGTGGGTGGTCAACGTCTACACGCTGACCTTCGCGGTGCTCACGCTTGGCGGCGGGATGCTTGTCGACAGGTTTGGCGCTCGGCCGGTGTTCCTCGCCGGACTGGCGCTCTTCACCTCCGCCTCGCTGGTCGCCGGATTGTCCCCCGACGGGTTCGTGCTGATCGGAATGCGTGCGACGCAAGGAGCCGGTGCGGCACTCAGCGGCCCGGCGGCGCTTGCCATCCTGGTCACCTCCTTCGCCGGCTCGGCGCGGGGCATCGCGTTGGGCGTGTTGTCCGGTGTCGTGGCCAGTGCGACGGCCAGCGGGCCACTGCTTGGCGCACTTCTCACCGAGAACATTGGCTGGCGGTCGATCTTCTTCATCAACGTCCCCGTGGGCATCGCGATCTTGATCGTCGGCGTCCTAGCGCTGCCGGCAGCCCGAGCGTCCTCCCGAGGGCCGCACATGGACATCGCCGGTGTTGTCACTTCCGCGCTCGCCTTGGCGGCAGGCGTCTTCGGCGTGGCCCAGGCGAGTAGGTACGGGTGGACATCGCTGAAAGTGTTGACTGTCCTTGGGATCGCCGCGTCCGCTTTTGCGATCTTCGTCGCCGTGGAAAGGCACGTGCCGACACCATTGCTGGATCGCTCGCTATTGCGCATTCCCAACTTCCTTGCAGCGAATCTCCTCGGGCTTCTAAACGTCGCTGTGATGTGCAGCCTGCTGTTCTTTCTGTCGCTATATCTGCAGCTTGGTGTCGGAATCTCGGCGATCCAGGTTGGGGTTGTTCTGCTTCCGTTCACTGTGCTCATCACAGTCGTCGCGCCCATGGCCGGATGGCTTGCCTCTCGCGTCGGCGCCCGACTGTTAGGCGGCACCGGACTGGCATTGACCGCCACCGGACTTCTCCTGCTGAGCAGGGTCGACGCCAGTTGGGGAGCTACCCACTTGCTGCCCGGCCTGCTTGTCGCCGGGATCGGGCTCGGGCTCGCGACGACGCCGATCACAATGGCGGCGATGGAGCACGTGTCAGCTGAGCGTTCCGGCATTGCCGGTGCGACGCTGAACGCCTCCGGGATGGTGGGCATGTCGCTCGGGATTGTGATGATGGGCGCCATCGTGTCGACTCGGTTGCCGGCCGACCTGGCCGGTCCCCCAGCTGACCCGGAAGGCTTCGCGGCCGGCGTAGGGATTGGCATCTCAGTCAACGCTGTGCTGACTCTGGTCGCGGCGGCCCTCGCGGTCGCCATGCTACGAAGCCAGCGCGTTCCGAGGGTCGCACTTCTCGCGACGAGCGAAGCGGATGTCTTTCAGGATCCCACGCGCTCAGCAGCAAGGTAAGCGCGTGACGGACAGGCCCTCAGGAACGATGCCCGTCGCTTATGACAGCTTTGCACGGATTTCCAGGGCTAATGGTCCCAGCCTCGACAGGCCTTTCGGCAGGCGTGACTCCGCCCAGGACGAGCGTAGCTTGGTGATTGAGCCCATCTGCCCTTTTGGGCCCGCCGTCGGGAGCCGAAGGGAGGCTCCTAATGAACCCTATCGACCAGCAGGTTGACCTTGATCTGGATCAGGTCGTTCTGGAGCATCGTCCCCGGATTTACCGGTACCTGTTGAGCATGGCCAGGAATCCCGATATGGCCGAGGACCTGACACAGGAGACATTTCTTCGGGCGATGCGAGGACTCGGATCGCTGCAAGAACGCGCGGCGCTCGTCGCGTGGCTGTATCGGCTGGCCACCAATGTCTTCATCGACTGGGTTCGCGCCGAGGGGCGGCGACGGCTCGTGTATGTGAGTGGCCAGGACCATGACGAAGCCGACTTGGTCGCGGAGATCTCCGATCCCCAGGCGCGTGTAGACCGCCGCGTCGAGCAATCAGAGATGAGCGAGTGTGTGCAGGGATTCGTCGACGACCTTCCCGACGACTTTCGCTCGGTGATTCTCCTCCACGACGCCCATGGCTTGTCGAATCCCGAGATCGCCGAGATGCTGGGGCTGACAGTGGCAACTACCAAGATCCGAATTCATCGGGGGCGACTGAGACTGCGCCAGGCGCTCGAAGAGGGCTGCACGTTCGAGCCAGACGACCGGGGGGTTACCGTGTGTGATCCCGTGCCCTCGGTGCAGCCTGATGACCAGCCCGCCACTGGATCGGTCTAATCCCACAGCGTGTCTCATCTGGAGTGAATGGCTGCTGTGCTGGACGCGTGATAGCCCGCCGATGGCGGGCTATCACAAAGCTGCTAACTCAGCTGTCAATGCTGACCGCTCACCCCTTCACCTCCATTGGATGGCCCGCCGATGTCCGCGAGCAGATCACGGAGCCGGTAGTACTCGTCGATATCGATCTCACCGTTGACAAGCCGCCGTTCAAGGTGTTCGGAAACGTCCGTCCCGTGCCGGGCTGGGGATTGCCGCCCAAGTCCGTGCCCGTGGTTCATGTGATTGGACATGCGACCATGACCCATCATTCGGCCCATGAGCGCCACACAGGCCACCATGAACACCGCCGCGAGCACAATGCCGGGCCACCCCCATTGGTAGCCACCCCACATCATCACCACCTCCTCACTCAGACGCCGCCGCTGGGTCTTCCCCAGATTCGCGGGGACTCGATTCTTCTGGCACGCCGCCATATGCGGCCACCATGGGCTTCATTGCTGCGCCACAATGACACGCGGACATCATGGCTTTGGCGTAAGAATCCGGTTCACCTGACGCGGATTCTGCTGCTCCACGGTCGAGCATTGGAACCTCCTATCAAAGATCATTGATCAAGTCAGGCTTCGGATCGTCCTTGCCTGTCGTCGAGAAACCGAAAGGTAGATACAGGGGACAGAAGCCGGTCGTGCCGCTCACCAGTCCGAACAGGCCGACGGCCGCGAGCACGAGACCTACAACACCACCTTGCAGTCCATCAACAAGGAGCAGACCGCTCGGTAGCAGAACCACGCCGATCGCCAGCCGCACTGCCCGATCAAGCGCACCTTCGTTGCGGTGGAACATCTCAGTCACCTCCTTCAGCGATGCGTCCTTCTTCAGGACGAAGAATCCGCTCGAAGGGATACAGTGGGTGTGGCTAGGACGAACTGGCGATTGAGTGACGAAGTCCCAAAACCTGGGTCCACGTCGGTCTGAAGATGCTCGCGGCGTCCGCGCACCCTGAACACCCCGGGTGACTGGGCCTACCGCCTATGCTGAACTGTCAAACCGGGCGGGGACTCGCAGGCCCCGGGTGGATGCACAATGCCACTGACCAGTAGACGAATGCGGTGAGCGATGGAAGAGTTACCCGATCTATTGACGGTCTCGCGGGAGATCGCCGACGGAGGCCGGGCGGTTCGCCTACGCGTGGTCGGCGAGATCGACATGTCCACAGTCGCTACCTTCGAAGAAGCACTCTCGTCGGCTGTCGATGAGACACATGATCATCTGCTGGTCGACCTTTCCGAGGTGAATTTCATGGACTCGTCTGGCCTGAACGCGCTCGTGCGCGCCCGTAACGCCCTGGAGGACAACGGCGTCGATCTCGTGATCTCCGGTGTGAGCGACCAGGTTCGCCGCCTGTTCGAAGTCAGTGGGCTGATGACCGCGTTCATGTTCGCACGGTCGTAGCATGAGTGATCGGACGTTCAAGTTCATCATCGGGCTTATTGGTCCATTGCGCGACCGGCCCAGAGAGGCGCGCCGCTGGGTCTTGGCCCGGTGTGCCGAGCTGCGGTTTGATTGTGCTGGCGTGGACCTCCCACTCCTGGTCAGCGAGCTCGTCACCAATGCGTGCGTCCATGGCGGCGATCCCGTGACACTGCGCTTTGAGATCAGCCGGACGTGGGCGCGGGTTGAGGTGGAGGACAGCATCCCCGGGTGGCCCAATGTGCAATATCCGACGGAGCGGGATCCAGGTGGGCGCGGCTTGCTGATCGTGGATTCGCTCAGCCACGTTTGGGGAATCGACGAGACGGCTGCCGGCGGCAAGGTTGTGTGGGCCGAAGTGCTCATGGAAGAGCCTGGCAACGAAAAGCTCGAGAAGGTCGGGTGCGTGTGACCCCGCTGGGCGACGACACCGAGCAGCTGCGGCGCCTGGAGGCCATGACCGACCGGGCACTTGCTCAGCTCGACCTGGAAAGTCTGCTTGGTGAGCTCCTAGACCGTGTCACTGATCTGCTCGACGTGGACACCTCAGAGGTGCTGCTCATCGACGAGGCTACGAACGAGCTGGTGGCCACAGCCGCGAAGGATCTCGAGGACGAGGTCCGCCATGGGGTCCGGGTGCCGGTGGGCCAGGGCTTCGCGGGTACGATCTTCGCGAGCGGGCGACCAAGGACTCTCGAGTACGTTGACGCGTCGAACGTGGTCAGCCCGATCATTCCGAGGCGGGGCATCCAATCACTGCTGGGCGTCCCGCTCGTGGTCTCCGGCGAGGTCATCGGTGTGCTCACAGTTGGCACCCGGTATCACCGCAAGTTCGGCGAGGACGACGTTCAGCTGCTCCAGGCGGTGGCCGACCGGGTGGCGCTGGCCACCAAGGCCCGCCAAGCCGACGTGGAGAGAGTGGCCGCGGCCGTTCTCCAGCGGAGCCTGCTACCCGGGCGGCTGCCGTCCGTCCCCGGTCTCGAAATGGCCGGGCGGTACCTACCGGGCGGAACCGGCGGAGTGGGAGGCGACTGGTACGACGTGTTCCCCCTGCCCGGCGGTCGCGCCGGCGTGGTCATCGGAGATGTCGTCGGGCGCGGGATGCCGGCGGCGGTGGTGATGGGCCGCTTGCGTAGCGCACTGCGCGCCTACGCCCTGGAGGCCACCGACCCCGCCGAAGTGCTTGAACGGCTGGACCGCAAGGCACATCACTTCGAGGCTGGGCAGATGACGACCGTTCTCTACCTGGTGTTCGAGCCTGGATCGAGTCAGTTGGCCTTGTCGTCGGCAGGTCACCTACTGCCGCTCATGGCCACCCCCGGCGGGGCCACGTTCACTGTCGACGTCCCGGTCGACCCGCCGCTCGGCACGCTGCGCTCGGTGCAACGCGTCAGCAGCATCATCTCCTTGCCCGAAGGTGCGGTGCTGTGCTTGTTCACCGACGGACTGGTGGAGCGGCGAGACGAGCCGCTCACCAAGGCGCTCGAACGCCTTCAGGCCGTGGTGACAGCGTCAACGCCGAACTCGGTCTGTGAGGCCGTGCTCTTCGAGATGCTCAGCAGCCAGGGCCCGCCGGACGACATTGCCATACTCGCGCTCCGGCGGACCGGCAGCGGAACGTGAGCGCTCGGCTTCCTGCACGAAACCGCCCGCTTAGCCGAGGCGATCGGCGAGAATGCGGGCCCGGGTGTCGCTGGCTTCCGCGTGCCGCCGACGTCCAGCATCGGTTGGGTTTACGTAAATCGAGCGGCGGTCGTTGTCGCACATCGAGCGCTCGACGAGACCGTGGCGCTCGAGTCGGTCGACCGCCCGCGACAGCGCGCTCTGGCTGAGGTACATATCTGAGCCGAGCGCCTTGAGGATGCACTTGTCGCCTGTCTCAATGAGCCGGTCGAGAGCTTCGAATTCACTAAGCCCGATGCCGTGCTCGCGCTGCAGTGCCTGATCGAGAGCATTAGCCACGGCGTTGTACGTGTTCAGCAGGTCACGCCAGCGGTCGACCAGTTGTCGTCCCTGAAGCGCTGCCATGTGGCGCAAGATACCACCCACGCGCATAACATGCAAAAGCATTTAATGCTTGCGCATTGAATGCACACGCATGTAAGGTCGGCGCCTGTGACCTCTCATACTCATGTCCCTTCGACACAAGCTACGGCCGCCGATCACCGGTGGAGCCCTCGCCTATGGGGCCTGCTGACAGTCGTCTGCCTTGTTCTGTTCCTGGACGGCCTGGACGTATCGATGGTCGGCGTGGCGCTCCCGTCCATTGGTGCGGATCTGGGCCTGTCGACATCCGCCCTTCAGTGGATCGTCAGCGGCTACGTCCTCGGCTACGGCGGATTACTCCTCCTCGGTGGCCGGATGGCCGACCTGCTCGGACGGCGCCGGGTCTTCCTCGTGGCCGTGGCTGTCTTCGCCCTGGCATCACTGCTTGGAGGAATGGTCGACAACGGAGCGCTGCTGATCGCGACCCGGTTCATCAAGGGGGTCAGCGCCGCGTTCACCGCGCCGACCGGGCTGTCCATCATCACGACCACGTTCGCCGAAGGAAGGGCGCGCAACAAGGCGCTGTCGATATACACGGTCTTCGGAGCCACCGGATTCTCGTCTGGGCTCGTGATCGGCGGGTTGTTCACGGGGCTCGGCTGGCGGTGGACCTACCTGTCGCCGGTCCCGATCGCCGTCGGGGCGTTCATAGCCGGCCTCCTGCTCATCCCGCGGGATCGGCCGGCTGCTTCCGGCGGGCACGACCTGCTGGGTTCGATCACACTGCCCGCGGGCATGTTGCTACTCGTCTACACCGTCGTGCGGGCGCCCGAAGCCGGCTGGACCGATCCATCGACGATCGGCCTGTTCGGCCTCGCCATCGCCATTCTGGCGGCGTTTGTTGTGATCGAGCAGCGCGTCGCCCATCCACTGGTGAGGCTGAGCATCCTTCGCCGGGGCTCGATCGTTCGGGCCAATGTCGGATTCATCGCAATGTTCGGCGCCTACCTGAGCTTTCAGTTCATCGTCACGCTGTACCTGCAGGACGTGCTCGGGTGGACGCCGCTGAGCATGGCGCTGGCATTGCTGCCGGCCGGCGTCCTCGTGGCCTTCAGCGCGCCGTACGCGGAGCGCCTGATCAACAAATTCGGGACGCCGCGGCTTATCGCGACGTCGATGGCGGTCTTCGTGGTCGGTTACTTCCTGTTCATCGACATCGACACGAATCCCGTGTACGCCACGGCCATTCTGCCCACCGTGCTCCTGCTCGGTGCCGGCTTCGCCATCGGATTCCCGTCAATCAATGTGCAAGCCACGTCCGGCGTAGACGACTCCGAACAGGGCCTGGCCTCCGGATTGGTTTGGACGTCCGGCCAAGTCGGCGGGGCGCTCGTGCTCGCCGTTACGACCGCACTGGTCACCGCGGGAACACCCGCCGAGCCGTCGGCGAGTGCGATGCTCGCCCAGTTCCGTCCCGGCATCGTGCTGGTGATGTTCGTCGCCTTGGGCGGGCTGCTGCTCACTGTGCTCCCACTGGCACGCCGCAGAACGGTGCCCGCCGAACGTGAACCGCTCGAACTCGAGCCGACCGGCTAGTAGCCGTTCGCGAACGACGACCAACCAGCGTCGTCTCATGTCATCACGAAATGCGGGACGAGAACGCCCGGCCTCGATGAGGATCGAGTACTCACCGAAGCCCGGAGTCCTGCCCGTTGTCAAATTGGAGTCTGGAGGGCGCATAATCGACACGCTCGTCCCCGCCAGCGTCTGGACCCGGTCCACCGAGGATGCGCTGACTGCCGAGGGCAACGCTGGCCATTCCGATTCCCCGCTCGGACAGCTTGCAACGTCGTACTGTTTGCACTCGACCGCTGTCAGTCTGCGGTCGCCCAGGTGGTCTCTGGCCATTTTCACGAGCTGATCCAGGGGAAGCCGGTAGATCCCTGCTGTCCCGTCCGGCCCCAGCCTCACCTCGATGGGTCCGTCAACACCCGGATAAAGGCGCCTGCCTCAGCCGGGCACCGCATGCCAGCGATGTGATCCACCAGACCGCTCGAATTTCTAGACGGACAGCGTCACCTCAACATGTGCGACCGAGCCGTCAGCGAGGTTCTCTGCCGCGCGGACGGACTTCTTTACCGGCAGGAGGTACGTGCCCCGGGGGCGGTCGGGGAACAGCGACGTTGACCAGCGCGTCGTGCCGATCGACACCGCGACGCGGACGGAGCTGAAGGCTGTGGTGCTTACCGCCGTACGCTGGTCGATCTCATCGGCGCACTCCCGCGGCAGGCTGATGAAGTGCCACGCGCCGGGACCGTCGTGTTTCCACACTGTGGCGTCAAAGGCGTATGTCGTCGTCATCGCGGCGTCGATCAAGTGGCGGCCGATTGACGAGACTGTCGGACGTACCCGTCGACGTCGCGTAGCAGACCTGCCTTGCGGTCGGCAGCCATGAACGACGCCTGGATTCCGGCCCGGGCCAGGTCGGCGACACCGTCAGCATCAAGGTCGAGCAATCCAACGGCAGCCAGATACTCGTCGTTCAGCGTGGTCGCGAACATGGGCGGATCATCGGAGTTGATCGTCACCGGCACACCGGCGGCCACGAGTTTCGGCAGCGGGTGGTCGTCGAGTGACAGCACTGACCGGGTACGGACATTGGACGTCGGACAGATCTCCAGCGGAATGCCCTCGGCCGCGAGGTGCGCCATGAGCGCCGGATCCTGTGCAGCCGCGATGCCGTGCCCGATCCGTTCCGCACCGAGGTGGTTCAGCGCGTCCCAGATCGTCTCCGGCCCGGTCGACTCCCCCGCGTGCGGCACGCTGTGCAGACCGGCAGCCCGAGCGCGGTCGAAGTGCGAGGCGAACTGCGGCCGCGCCACACCGATCTCCGGGCCGCCAAGCCCGAAACTGACCAGGCCGTCCGGTCGTATCCGAAGCGCGGTGTCCAGCGTCACGTCGGCCGCGGGAACTCCCGACTCGCCCGGGATGTCAAAGCACCAGACGAGCTCCACCCCGAAATCACGCCCGGCTCGGCCTCGGGCATCTTCCAGCGCCTCACACAATGCCTCCGCGGCGATCCCGCGGATGATCGACGTGTACGGCGTCACCGTCAGCTCCGCATAGCGCACCGCCTGTCCGGACAGCTCGCGGGCGATTTCGTAGGTCAACATCGCCACGTCGTCGGGTGTGCGGATCAGGTCGACGACACTCAGGTAGATCTCGATGAAGTGCGCGAAATCCCGGAACTCGAAGTACTCCCGCAACTTGTCGGGGTCGGCCGGTACCGGGCTCGACCCCTCGTGGCGGGCCGCCAGCTCCGCGACGATGCGAGGCGACGCCGACCCCACATGATGGATATGCAACTCGACTTTCGGAAGATTCGCTATGAACGTGTTCAGCGCTCGCACGTCGCTCATCATCCCGCACTGTGGTCGAGCACGACGGAGGCGGCTCAGCATGCCGCGCCAAGTTCGGCAAGTTGATTTAGGTGCAGGGCGGCGTGCGCGGAGGCGAGAATTCCCTTGAAATGTCGCGGGCAGGGGTCGGTGTGGGTCAGCCTATTGCCGAGACGATGGCGGAGGTGAAGTCATGCTGCGGGCGCTCTTGATCATATTCTTCATCGCGCATGGGCTGGTCCACGTGGCGATTTGGGCTCCCAAGTTCGATCCCGAGAAAGGGTCTTTCGACCCGTCACACTCCTGGCTGCTCGGTAACCGCAGGCGGCTGGCGCAGGTCCTGGCGTTCACCGCTGCCGCAATCCTCGTTGTCGCCGGCGTCGCGCTGTGGGTCGAGGGCAGTTGGTGGCGGCCCACCGCGGTGGTCGGCCTGGCGGTGTCAACGTTGCTGCTGGTTCTCTATTTCAACGTCTGGTACGTGTTCATCCTCGCCGTCAATGTGGCCTTGATTGTTGGCATCGCATGGATGGACTGGCCGTCGACATCGACTGTGGGCGCCTAAGCAGTAGGGTTTGGCCGTCCTGGCACAGCCGTTGGCCCTGAGTTCTGAGGGCTTGTGGCACCCGCGAACGACTCCACGGCCGGCAGCCTGCGACGCCCGGGTTCTCGTCCGCTTGCTCGGCTCGACCTATGGCGCTGCTGGATGGCGGCCACGACCAGTGCGAGGTGTTGCGCAGATGGACGAACGGACGACGATGGTCTGATGAATCCCAGAGATGCGGCAAGGCGGTGGGCAAGCACATGGCAGGTCGGTTGGCAGCGGCTCGACAAAGAAGCCATCGTGGCGCTGTACGCCGCCGACGCGCTGATGTCAACGGAACCGTTTCGCGAGCCGTACCGTGGCCGCGATGGCGTACGTTCTTACGTCAGCAAGGCGTTTAATGAGGAGGAAGATCCCCAGGCTCAGTTCGGCACCCCGATCGTGGATGGTGATCGCGCGGCCGTGTCGTGGTGGGCCTCACTGCGCGAAGAGGGTGCCGACACTACGTCCTCTCGCTGGCCGGGATGGTCGGGTTGGTCGGGGATTTTCTCGACCGCCTTGACCTGCGTGAGGTGACCTTGGTCGGCAACGATTCGGGCGGCGCACAACTGCTGGTTACGCAGCGGCGCGACGAGCGAGTGGGTCGGCTGGTACTGGTCGCCTGCGAGGCGTTCGACAACTACCCGCCCGGCATCCCCGGGCGGCTGGCGCAGCTGTCGGCGAAGTCCGCCGTCACGACCTATCTGATGGCCCAGTCGCTGCGACTTCGGCCGATGCGGCGGGCGCCGATGTCCTGGGGCTGGATGAGCGAGCGGCCGGTACCGCCGCAGATCATGGACGAGTGGTTCCATCCACTCACGACTAACAGCGCTATCCGCCGCGACTTCCGCAAGTACCCTGCTCGGGTGCCAGATAAGGCAACGCTGCTCGAGTGGGCCGAGCGGCAGCGCGCGTTCGACCGCCCCGTACTGGTCGTGTGGGCCACCGAGGACCGGCTGATGCCACGCGAACACGGGCAACGTCTCACCGAGCTGTTTCCTAACGCCCGGCTCGTTGAGCTCTCCGACAGTTACACGCTCATACCCGAGGACCAGCCGGGCCAGCTTTCCGGCACCATCCGGCAGTTCTTGGCCGTCACCGGGAATTCGAGATGACCTGCCAGGCCGGTCGAGAGTGCCCGGCATCGGTGATATCAAGGTCGACGCCGGCCGCGACTGAGTCGTGCCAGCACGTTCAGAACTGGTGCGCCAGTGATGAGCCCTTCTTCACCCTGCACGGGTGAAGTCCTGCTCTGAATCTTGTGCCACCTTCTAAGCAAGGTGAAAGTGCGGAATGTCAAGATCGCACGTCGCAGCGCGTCACGTGGGCATCTGGTCAATCGCACCGGACCGAATGCAGCCGAGCGGACCGGGCGCTATACGGTCAGGAGGCGCAATGGAATCGCGGCCGTCCAGCGAGCAACCGCGCGAGCAGCAGGATGAATCGCCGGGCTACCTGAGCGACCTTTTCAGACGTGGACAGCTGCGGCAGACCAAGGAGCGGGAACGACTCGGCCGTTTGCTCGCCCGATACGAGCATCGGCCGCTGATCGATGTCGCCCTCCGCATCTACCGGCGCGACCGGGAGGCCGCGGGAACTGTGGTCAGCAGCGCCGTCGCTTTTCGCCTCTTCCTGTTCTTTGTGCCCTTTCTGTTGTTCGTCGTTGGTCTCCTCGGGTTCGTCGCAAACTGGGTTGCAGCCGAGGACTTAGCCAAGCAAACGGGCATTACCGGCAGCTTGGCCGTGCAGTTCGATGCGGCGCTTTCACAACGCGACAGCTCCCGCTGGATCGCGACGATCCTCGGCCTGTTCGGCATGGCGACGGCAGCACGTTCGTTAGGGAAGGCGTTGGTTTCCGCAAGCTGCCTGGCATGGCGCCTGCCGGTACGCGCCCGGGCGTCCATGCGGATAATCGGCGGCATCGTAGGTTTCGTCGCCGGTATCGGCCTAGTGGCGGTCATCGCCAATCGGATCCGAGCCGATCTGGGTCTTGCTGCCGCCGGGTTCTCGTTCGTCGCCGCGGTCGTCATTTACGGACTGGCCTGGGTTGCCTTGTCGATGATGCTGCCGCGTGCGACGAACGACCCAGGTGCGCTGCTACCTGGCGGCGTCCTCGTCGGATTGACCATCGCCAGCATGCAAGCGGCCAGTCAGCTCTACCTGCCGAATCAGTTCGCGCGAGCGTCCGCGCTCTACGGCGCCATCGGCATTAGCATCGTGACGCTCGGCTGGTTCTTCATCGTGGGGAGAGCCATGGTGGTCGCTATGGTCCTGAGCGCCGTTATCAACCAGCGCTTCGGAACCATCTCACAGGCCCTGTTCTCCCTGCCGGTGCTAAGCGCCATTCCGCGCAAGTCACCGTGGGTCCGCCGCTTCTTCGACCTGGAAGGCGATGGCGGACGGAGACAGCGCGGTCCACACGGGCCCACGTCCTAGACGAGCTGCTGATCCCATCCACGGGGTCCACCCGTGCGGCATGGGGCTCGCCTCACGAGCAGGAGGCCAGATCACGGGCGACCACTACTTCGCCGCGGGCGTTCATGGTGATCTTTCCACTCAGTTCGAGCAACAGCTGGGAGCCATCGGCGGCAGAAAGGCGGACCTTGAGCCGGTACTGAGCGATCCGAAGCATGTCTCCTGTCTCCTCGGAGTAGCCGATCGGAATCGCGTTCAGCTTCTCCCGGTACGACCCGCTGTGCGTCGGCAACGGGCCCGGCCCGTCAGGATCAAAATCGATCCATCCGTCGACGGAGCCGTTGACGTGGACTTCGCCGGCCACCTGGCCGCCGGGCGGCAGGAGTAGCCGGTATGTGCCGAGCCTGACCTCGTGGATGTCGGCGACCCAGGGTCCGCATGGGTTCTCGTCGGCACTGAGCTGCCAACCATCATCGAACTCTTCGACGAAGATGTCGTGCTGTGCCGCGGCGTTGGCCGGTGTTGCACCCAATGCGAGGATCAGGCCGGTCGCGATGGCCATAATGGCCGATGTGTGTAGCCGCATGACTTACTCCTTGTCGTTGATTCTGTGATCGACCCGGCCTCAGCCGAGCACGCAGATGATTCCCGTTGCCACGAAGACCAGGAAGCCAAGCCCCACGGCGAATCCGGTGACCACCGACGAGGAGTTGCCCCGACGCCGGTGTTCGAGCGCAAGACCGATCGCGACCGCGCTGAAGATGCTCGGCCAACCGGACCAGAACGCAAGGTATGTCGCGGCCGAGGCGAGCGACAGTCCGAGTGCCGTCCTGGACAGTCGCATCGGCGAGCCGGACCAGGCCTTGTTGCCCAGCCAAAGTGCGATCGCCAGACCGACGGCTGCAATGGCAGCAGCGGCGATCCAAGCAGTCACGCTGTTCTCGCTGGATGCCTGGTCCGAGTTCAGGCCGTAGATCTCACCGACGGCCATCGCCGATGCAAAGGTGAGCATGCCCGCGATACCCGTGACGAAGGGGTGCAGGCTACTACGATCATTCTGCCTGGCTACGGCTCCGGTGCTGTTCATAATTCCTCCAGTTGCCTCGAGTTACACGTAGAGCCAGCAGACTCCGAGGCCACACCGGACCACATGTGTCGGCCGCCACAGTCGAACCGGGAGGATGTCCCGGCCCACGAGGGACCGCAGTCCCCTGACAGGGCGACGGCAGTCAGGTCATACTTCATGAATGGGGTGTCGGCTGATCTCCGACCGAGCCCGTGTTCGCACCGGATGGGTGCTGGCGGTCGTCGCCATGCTGCTGGTCGCGACGATCCCCTTCTCGTACGCCGATGGCGTGCTCGATCGACCAGGAGTCATCGCAGAGTCCGGTACGAGCGACCTCGTCGAGGCCGTGTTGATCGTGGCGGCGTTTGTCTTCTCCGGCGCGTGGCTGATCCACCTCCGGCCACGCAACGTGATCGGTTGGATCCTGCTGGCGAGCGGTCTGCTGCAAGGCGTTCAGATGAGCGCGGAGGCGTACGCCACTCGTGCGCTTACCGAGCCGGGTGAGTCGTTGCCGCTCGCCCTCCCGGCGATGTGGCTGGCTTCCTGGCTGTGGATGCCGTCCATCCTGTTGCTCATCGCCGTGCTACCCGGTCTCTACCCGACCGGGCGACCGCCGTCCCGCTTCTGGGCCTGGCAGGTACGGGGAGGCCTATTAGGCATCGCCCTGATGGTTTTGCTCACGGCGACCGAACAGGACGCCGTGGATGACGCAGTGGCCGGCGTCCGGCTGCCATGGGACACGCCAGCGTGGTGGCCGTGGCTCGTCGGCGTTCCGGCCGCATTCCTGGTCGCCGCCTCCATTGGCATCGCGGTGGTGGGCACCGTAGTGCGCGCGGTTCGGGCGACCGCGCCGGAACGTCAGCAGCTGCTCTGGCTGATCGCGGCGGCCAGCGCAATGGTGCTCACCGTATTTCTGCCTTGGCGTGCGGCTTTCCTGGTTGCTTTCGGCTTGATGCCGGTCGCTGTCGTCGTCGGCGTGGTGAGGTACCGGCTGCTCGGCATCGAAGTGGCGTTGCGTCGCACGCTGCTGTACGCACCGCTGACCCTCATGGTGGCGCTGATCGTCGGCGCGAGTACAACATTGTTTGCCCGACTGATCCCTACCGGGCTCATTCCGCTGCTGATCGGTTCCGCCGTAGTTGCGCTGATCGTCTTCCCCGTCGCCGGTCGGCTGCGCAAGCTCGTGGACCGCCTAGTGCTCGGTGAGGCCGCCGACGCGCTGGCCGCAGTCGACCGGGTCGGCGCCGGGCTCGAGACCGTCACCGGCGACCCGGTTCAGTCGATGCTCAAGGCCGTTGCGCGAGCCGTCGCCGCTGAGTACGCGGCCGTCCGGGACCCCGCCGGCGAGGAGATCGCCAAAATCGGAGAGTCGTCAACACGGGCGATCGAAGTGCCCCTGATGCACGGCGGAGCGACGTTCGGAACGCTGACTGTAGGTCCTCGGCGCAGGGAGCCCCGAGTCACCGGTTCCGATGCACGGATGATCGGTACGCTCGCACCGCACCTAGCCGTCGTCGTCAGATCGAAGCGGCTGACCGAGGAGTTAGCACGTGAGCGGGAGCGGGTTGCGACGGCGACGATGGGCGAGCGGGATCGGCTCCGGAGGGACATGCACGACGGACTGGGGCCTTCGCTGTCGGGGATCGCGCTGGGCCTCGAAGCGGCGAGCAAGGCGCTCGCCACCGACCCCGCCACGGCCTTGGATATCCTCCGGCACGCCCGGGATGAAGCGGACCGTGCGGTCGCCGAGGTGCGGCGGGTGATCGACGGACTCCGTCCGACAGCACTGGATCTACGCGGGCTTTCAGGCGCCATCGAGGACACCGCCGCGGCACTCGGGCTGGGCCGGATAGGTGGCCCCAGCTTCCACCTCGACGTCCTGCCAGTCCAAGGCCTTCCACCGGAGGTGGAAGAAGCTGCCCTCCGAATTGTGTCGGAGTCGCTGACCAACGTCGCCAGACACGCTGGTGCGGATCGTTGCACGGTCGTAGTCGACGAGGTCGACCACTGTCTGCGGCTGGCCGTGCAGGACGACGGAGCGGGAATGTCAGCAGTACGCAGCGGAGGTCACGGACTGGGCTCAATGCGGCGCCGTGCCGCGGATCTGGGCGGATACATCACCATCGAACCGCTACAACCGCGCGGCACCTCCGTGACCGCCGTACTACCCCTCGAGACGATATGACTGTCCGAGTGGTCATCGCGGACGACCATCCCATGTTCCGCTACGGCCTGCGCGCTGTGCTCAACCAGTCGATGATGGTCGACGTCGTTGCTGCGGCTGCCACCGGGCAGGAGTTGCTCGCCGCGGTTGCCGAACACCGCCCCGACGTGGTGATCACTGACATCTCGATGCCGGACCTGGATGGTGTCGTCGCGACCCGACAACTGCTCGCCCAGCAGCCGGACCTGGGTGTGTTGGTGCTCACCATGCACGAGGACGACGAGCACGTGTTCGCGGCCTTGCGTGCCGGCGCGCAAGGCTATCTCGTCAAGGGGGCGGACGGTGACGCGATCGTGCGCGCAGTGCTCGCCGTGGCCGGCGGCGACGCGGTGTACGGCAGCGCGGTGGCCCGCCGCATTACCGGCTTCTATGCTGGCGACGTCGACGAGCCTCCGGTCGTCCGCGCCTTTCCGGAACTCACCCCGCGAGAAGGAGACGTGCTCGGACTACTCGCCGCGGGGTGCCGTAACCACGAGATCGCGCGCCGCCTCGGGATGTCGGAGAAGACTGTCCGGAACCACGTGTCCCAGGTACTGCTCAAGCTTCAGGTGCCCGATCGGACGGCCGCGGCGCTGAAGGCCCGCGAGGCGGGGGTCCCCGGACCGCGTTAGCCGGTGGTGTGTGGTCGGTCGGCGGAGTACCCCGGTCGTTCGAACGACACTGAGCGGATTCAAGTCCGCCCATCTCAGACTCACATGGCCTCTACTTGCGACTTTGCTAACACTCGTGCCCGCACCACGAGCATGAACTACTTGATTCGACCTCATCTCGCACTACGAACTGCACAACAGCCGCTAGCTGGGGCCGCCGGGCGCGTCGAGGGCAGTGACCCAGGCAGCGATCTCCGAGCGTCGGCTGGCTCCGAGCTTGGTGCGGATGTGCTCCAGGTGCGAGCCGGCGGTCCGAACGGTGATCCGCAGCGCGTCGGCGATCTCGCGGTTTGTCAGGCCGCGGGCTACCAGTCGCGCAACCTCGAGTTCGCGCAGTGTCAGCGGCGACCAGGGCTGCTCTGCGTCGTGCCGGTCGAGCCGTGAGCCGATCTCAGCGGTGGCCTGCAGCAGCGGCTGGGCGGCGACCGTCGTCGACGCCGCACGCACCTCGGTAACAAGCACTGCGGCCTGGGTGCGGCGGTTCGAGGCAACGGCACATCGAGCCATGTCGAGGGCGCACCACTGCGCCTCCCACCACCGCCTGCGCTCGGACCATGCGGCGTGGGCGGTCGAGAGCCGCTCTCGGGCTTTGCCGGTGCGGCCTGCGGCCAGCTCGATTAGACCGAGGGCGTGGTCGATCGCGGGCAGCGTGCCCGGAATTCCGCGCGCAAGCAGGTCGACGCCGACCGCGTGCGCCCAGTCCCGCGCGGCGGCCACATCGTGAAGCCCAAGCCGTGCCCGGGTCCCGGTCACCAAGTACGGGAAGAGGTTGGCCGCGTCGGCCACCTGATGCGACGCGGCATACCCCGCATCAGTCAGCATGACTGCCTCGGCCCAGTCGTGCCGGAGCACCGCGTGCTCTGCCATGCCCCACAGCGCTGGTGAGTAGCGTTGCAGCTCGCCCATCTCCTCGCCGGCGGCCCGCGCCTCGTCCAGCCACCGCGCCGCTGAGTCAAGCTGCCCTCGCCCCAGCGCAAGGAAGCCCGAGACGTGCAGGGCGGTGATGCGGGTGGTGATGCCGCCCTCGCCGTCCGCAAGGACCTGCTGCACCGCCAGGTCCGCCTCGTCCCAGCGCCCCTGGCACCACCAGACGTGGGCCTGGTGGGCGGCCATGTAGTGCCGGTGGTTCCACTGCTCGGTGCGGGTCGCGTACTCGATGCCCTCGGCCAGCCAGCGCTCGGCCCGCGTATATTCCACCAGTGCCGACGCCGAGGACCCGATCATCCGGTAGCCCCGGGCCGCCTCAGCCTCCAAATGAAGCTCGGCTGCCCGCCGGATCGACTCCTCCAACCGCGCCCAGCCCTCGTCCATCCGCCCCGCGAACACCAGCACCGATCCCAGCGTCGCCGTCGTGTTGAGCCGGACCCGCTCGTCGGCCTCACCCGTCGATGCGAGCGCGTCCAGGCTCGCGCTGATGGCCTCGTCGAGGCGGTCGTCGACCAGGTATGCCGCCGCGGTTGCCGCCATCAACTCGGCCCGAACGCGCTGCGCGTCGTCCCCGGTTGCGTCACCGATCTCGTCCAGCCCTCCCTTCAGCAGGGAGATGCGCACCGGCAGCGGCTCACCGAGCAGGTGTCGTGCGGCCGCCAGTCCGGACAGCAAGGACGCCGCACCGACCACATCGCCCTCCTCGAGCAGCAGCGCACGTGCGCGACCGAAGTCCTCGGCCGCCTGCGCGTTGTGGTCGGTCGCGGCAGCCTCGGCCGCTTGCCGTGCGAGCAGCTCGGCCAGCCGCCGGCTATCGCCGTCACGCAGGCACCGCACCGCCCGACCGAGGAGATCGAGTGCCTCCTGGTGCGCCGATAGCGCGGCGGCACGTTCGGCTGCGGCCGCGGCTGCGGCCGACGCCTCGCCGAACTGGCCCGCCGCCTCATGATGAGCCGACCGGTACGCGTCGCCGCCGAGCTCCGCACGGTGACGGGCCGCCTCCGCCACCCGGCCGTGCAGCTCCCGCCGCCGGGCCAGCGGCGCGCCGGCCTCGATGGCGTCGCGGATCAGCGCGTGCCGGAACTCGAACCAGCGGGCGGGCTCCTCCTGCACGAAGTGCAGATCCACCAGCTCGTCGAGGGTGGCCGCGGCCTCGTCCGTAGAGCATCCCGCGACCTCAGCGAGCAGGTCGAGGTCGAAGCTCCTGCCGATGACTGCCGCGGCCACCGCGGCATCCCGGGCCGGTGTTGAGAGGGCTGCGAACCGCTGCCCGATCGCCTCGGCCAGAGTCTCCGGTACGTACGCAGCGTCCGCGTCCAGGTGCCCCTGCACGGCCGCGGCCGCGAGCTCCTCGACAAGCAGCGGCACTCCACCCGAACGGTGGTGCACGAGTTCGACCAGTTTGCGTGACGGCGTCCGCACGAAGTCACGCACCAGTTGCTCAGTGTGCTCGAGATCAAGCCGGGGCAGCAGTATCTCCTCGGCCATCCGCTGGAGAAGCAGCCGGGACCGCCACGCCCGGATCGGCGCGTCCTGCTGTGGCTCGTCAGTTCGCAGCGTCCCCACCACCAGCAACGGGATTGACGGCACGCGGCGAGCCAGGTGGGCTATGACCTCCAGGCTCAGCTCGTCGCACCAGTGCAGGTCTTCCAGCGCCAGGAGAGCCGGACCGTCCTCGCACAGCGACGCCAACCGGTTGACGGCCTCCAGGACTACCAGCCTGCGGCGCCGGTGTGCGTCCCCAGAGTCTGCCGGCGCTTCGGTCACACCGGCCAGATCCCTCACCAGCGCCTGCCCGCGGGCCGCCACATCGGCCCGCTCCGAGCGGGCCATCGCATGCCCGAGGTCGAGCAGCAGGCCCGCAGACAGTTCAACGTCCTGCGGAAAAGCACCGGCTGCCCAGCGGCTGAACCCCTGCGCCGCGGCGAGGTCCTGCAGGGCATGGAGCAGCCGGGTCTTGCCGATACCGGCCTCGCCGGCCAGCAGCAGCACCTGGCCGGCGCCGCCGCGCGCTCCCGCCAGGCGGCGCTCAGCAACAGCGAGCAGGTCGTGCCTGCCATGCATTGCGCGAGCGCTGATCCCCGTCACCACTCCCCCACCGATATCCGCGGCCAAATCCCCGCGAGCTAGTCGGGCATTCGACCGATGACCGCCGCGTCGTGCTCCCCCGAACCTATAAGCCGAACCCGCCTGGGGACATAACGACCGGGCCTAGGTCGCCGTCGTTGCCTGAAAGCAACGACCGCCGAAAGGAATGGAAGATATGACAACCGAGATCGACGCAGCGAACGACGCACTGAAAGCGCGGCACCGCGCGATGTGGGCGCTCGGGGACTACCCCGCTGTTGCAACCGAAGTGATCGCCAGGCTCGGCGATGTGATCGTCGACGCATGCGGAATCGCCCCTGGTGATCGGGTGCTCGACGTAGCAGCGGGCAGCGGCAACGCCGCCATTCCCGCTGCGCTGCGGGGGGCCGCGGTGGTTGCGAGCGACTTGACCCCCGAGCTGTTCGACGCCGGGCGAAAGCTGGCCGCACTGCGCGGGGTCACCGTCGAGTGGGACGAGGGGGACGCGGAAGCACTGCCGTACGGCGACGGCGAGTTCGACGTCGTGATGTCGACGGTGGGCGTGATGTTCGCGCCGCACCACCAGGCCAGCGCCGACGAGCTGGTCCGGGTGACCCGGCCGGGAGGAACGATCGGCCTCATCAGCTGGACACCGGAAGGTTTCATCGGGCAGATGTTCGCGGTGATGAAGCCCTACGCCCCGCCTCCGTCACCTGGGGCCCAGCCGCCCCCGCTGTGGGGGCGTCCCACGCATGTGCAGCAGCTGCTCGGCGACCGGGTCGACGAGTTCGATGTGCGCCGCCAGCGGCTGCGGGTGGACCGGTTCGCCTCCCCGGAGGAGTTTCGGGACTTCTTCAAGCGCTGCTACGGCCCCACGATCTCGACCTACCGCAACATCGGAGGCGACCCAGCGCGCATCGCAGAGCTGGACCGCGAGCTGACCAAGCTGGCTCGCCAGCACGGCCATGACGACGGCGGGTTCGTCATGGAATGGGAATACCTGCTGGTCACCGCGCGGAGATCCGCGGGAAGCCACGAATGAACGCGTTGCAGGCACCCGGCGCAGGCAGCCTGATCCTGCTCAACCTCCAGCCATAAATGCTGGGTCACCTAACTCAAGACAACCATCGATTCGAAGGGAAGTTCACCATGAAAGGCTTCATCCGTACCTGGCGTCACCTCGCTGCTGGAATCGTGATCGCTGCGGCGGTCATGTCTGCCGCGCAAGGTGCCCACGCCGAACCTTCTGAGCCAGAGGTCCCAAGCACCATTGCGGTTCCCGAGGGGAACAAGCTGTTCCGGGTCGGTCACGCGGTCGGCGTGCAGATCTACTCCTGCAATGCCACACCCGGCGGCTTTGGCTGGGCGTTCGTAGCACCCCGGGCGAACCTGTACGACGACCGCGGCAAGCTCATCATGACCCATTTCGCCGGGCCCAGCTGGCAGGCCAAGGATGGCAGCTTCGTGGTGGGCCGCCGGGATGCCGGCGTCACCGTCGATCCTACGGCGATTGACTGGCTTCGGCTTTCGGTGGCGTCGCAGAGCGCCGGCCCCGAAGGCGACCACCTCGCGGGCACCACCTTCATCCAGCGGATCGCAACATCGGGTGGCCTCGCACCGGACGCCGAGGAGTGCAACGCCGACACGGCTGGGAACCAGGCCGAGGTCCCTTACACCGCCGACTACTACTTCTGGAAGGCCACGAGTAGCTGACCACGTAGAGGCGAAAGGCAGTCGGAGCGAAACGTCCAGTGAGCGATGGCGAGCAGGCCGGTGTCGGCCTGCTCGCCTTCGTCATGACCGTCGCACTACGCGTCAATGCCCGCTTCCCGCTCTTCGCGGCCGCGATCCGAGAACCTCATCGTGCTGCTGCACGCGATCGAGAAGAACGCAGGCGCGATCCCGCCGTCGGACATCGAGATCGCCAAAGCGCGGATGCGGGACTTCAAGGTGCGGATGATGGCCACGCGACGTCAGTCCCCGCGCGCAGTCGGAGCAGACGCGCCGCCACGTGGACGGCACCGGCGGACATCATTTCGAACCACGAACCGCGCCAGAACGCCGACAGGGCGGCACGGGACCGAGCCGTCATTCACGCCCTTCTCTCATTGGGATGGAGTGTCCGAGGGTTTCGAACGCCGAGCTTCTGATCCGTAGGGAGCACGAGCACGACAGTGTGGCTTCTAACAGCACCTTTGCCAACACGACTGCCTACACTGGCACTGCTGCGCGGTCCTTCAGCAGCAGAAGCGCGCTGACCTTGGCGTCACGCCCTTGGCCAGCACGAGCCGGTTCACTAGGGTGTCCTCCTGTAATCCACCTCTGAACGGGCACAAGTGTCGGCACCTGACGCGGGGAGGCGAGATGGGCTCCTACACGGAGTCGGTTGACATTCTGGAAGACGAGCTGACGAAGATCGAGGAGGTCTTTCGCGGGCTGTCCGAGGAGCAGTGGCGGCTACCCACTAAATTGAGTCCACTCGACCCAAAGGCACCACATTGGACGCTCTTCGAGCTCGCGGGTCACTTCGACATCTCGATCGGATTGACTCGGATGCTGATCGCCGATCCGCAGGATGGCCAGCCGGGTCGCGACCGGGTCAGCTTCTTCATCTTCCCGCGCTCGGAGGTCGCTCCTGTGGTCTATGACTACGCGTATCAAATGGTGGCAGGAAAGACCCCCGCCGACATGCCCGACGTCCTTCACGAGACATTCGCCGGAACCATTCGGGAGGCGCGCGCCACGCCACCTGAAACGATTGGTCCAGGCTACTACGCCCTAATGCGCCTCGACGAGTTCGTCGCCAGCCGCATCGTCGAGGCTGTGGTGCACGGCATCGACCTCACCGACCCGCTGGGACGTGAGTGCATCGCCAGCACTGAGGCGATCGACGTCAGCGCCAGGATTCTCGACGAGCTCCTTGCCCGCAAGACCGTTGCGGGGCGGCCTGCCGACCTGGCAGATGATCTGGCATGGGTTCGAGCCGCGTCCGGCCGGGCCGAGCATCTTGACCCACGCCTGCCACTGATCGGATAGGAGCATCCGCCGGCACGTTTACTGGCTCTTCATACTCTGCAGTCGATGCAGCCGGCGATCACGCCCAGTCGGGATGATGCTGGCGCCACCCGTTAGCCCACATCAGCCGTTCTACGGCGCACGGTTTCTGCTGCGGCACGTCCACCGTGGCTCCCTCGGCGTACGAGCGAGATCCGCCTCGATCTTGGTCCCGTCGCCACAGTCCCCCCACCGTGTCACCGCGACCGTGAGCGCCACGCCGAACTCGACCAACTCCTCAGTGGTCTCACCGCGCCACGCCGCTTCCTTCCTGGCGTAGCGGTCGCCATCGGCCCGGGCCTGGCCATCGGTCGGAGTCCTCGCGCCGGATTGCCTTACGGTGAGCCGTTCAGTTTTCGGCTCGCTGCCGGAGATAGTGCTTGTCGGGTCCGCTCGGGGCGAGTGATGACGCGGCCAGATAGGCGCGCGCCGCCTCCTCGACCCGGCCCTGGCGTCGCAGGAACTCTGCCCGCGAGGCGTGGAACGGGTAGTAGTCGATGAGCGCGAGATCGTCGATCTCGCGCAGGGCGGCGTCAGCACCGTGCACTTCGCCAAGTGCCACCGCGCGATTGAGGGCGACCACCGGGGTCGGCGCCACGAGGATGAGTTGGTCGTACAGAGCGAGGATCTGGTGCCAGTCGGTGTGTCTTGGAACGTGATGGCATCGGCGTGAACGGCCGCGATCGCGGCCTGCAGCTGGTACGCCCCTGGCTGATTGCGGCGCAGACACCAGCGGACCAGCGCCTGGCCCTCCTCGATGAGGCTCCGGTCCCATCGTGTCCGGTCCTGATCCCGGAGCAGTACCAACTCGCCCTGGGGATCTGTTCTGGTAGCGCGCCGAGACTCGGTGAGAAGCATGAGGGCGAGCAGCCCAGCGACCTCGGACTCGTCCGGCATGAGCAGACGCAGGATCCCGCCGAGTCTGACGGCCTCGGTGCACAGATCAGGCTCGGCCGCCGACTTGGCCTGGCCGGTGGTGTACGTCAGGTAGATCGCAGCGAGCACCCTCTGCAGTCGGTCTGGGAGCTCGAACTGCTCGGGGACACGGTATGGAATCTTCGCCGCCTTGATCTCGTGCTTGGCGCGAACCAGCCGCTTCGCCATAGTGGGTTCGCTGGTGAGGAAGGCCCGCGCTACGTCGGCCGTGGATAGGCCGCACAACAACCGCAGCGTCAACTCAACCTGGGCTTGCGGTGCGAGCGCTGGGTGGCAGCAGGTGAAGATGAGACGTAGCCGGTCGTCTGGCACGACTTCCTCCTTGGACGGCTCGTCGCTCGACCGAGACGTCCTCGTGTGTGCCGCGACGTCCCGAAGGAGGTTCGCCCCGCGGGCGTCCCGCCGAAGCCGGTCGATTGCGCGGTTCCGAGCGGTCGCTGTGACCCACGCACCTGGGTTTGGAGGTACGCCTGTCAAAGGCCACTTCTGCAGGGCGATCGTGAAGGCCTCCTGGACGGCGTCCTCGGCAAGGTCAATGTCGCCGAACATGCTGATCAGGGCGGCCACCGCGCGGCCGGACTCCGCTCGGAAGATCCAGCCGATCGCTGCCTTGTCGCGGGTCACGGGGACGGCGCAGCTTTGGTGTGAGTCAAGACGTCATCTCGTCCACGAACGGGCGAACCTCGATGGCGGTCTGGACGAGAGAGCTGACCTTGCCCGCCCAGTCCAACGCATCATCAAGGTCCTTGGCATTGATCACGTAGAAGCCGCCAAGGTGGTCCTTTGTCTCGGCGAACGGGCCATCCGTGGTCAGCACGCCGTCGCCTGACGGCCGAACCACCGTGGCCGTCGACGGGTCGTGCAATCGGCCGCCGAACACCCAGACCCCAGCAGACTTGATCTCGGCCTCCAACTTCAGGACCGCCTCGGTGGTGTGCTTCACCTCATCCTCAGTCATCGGCCGCCGACTGGCGACGCCACTCGACCGCGCGGAGAGCATGTAGTACGTCATCAGTGCTGCTTCCCTTCGTGCTGGACGGGCTCGACTTTCCGCCGCTTACTTCTACTACGAACGGCACAGGCCCGGATGGACACCCGCTCGCCCTCAAGACCGACCAGTTCAGCCGTCTTCAGTCTCATCGGTCACCCCAGGGCACTCGCGTGTCGGGCGCGACCTCGGATTACGCCAGGTTCCCAGTGATCAGGCCTTCCTCTGCCACCCCGTCTCCAGCAGCAGGCGCGTCAGCGCGACACGCGAGCCGACGTCGAGCTTCCGGTGAATGCGCTTCACATACTGGCTCACTGTGTGGTGGCTCAGGTACAGTCGCCCGGCGATCTCGCGATTGGTGAGTCCGTTGACGACGAGCGCCGCGACCTCACGTTCTCGAGGCGTTAGCGCGAGCAGCGGCCCGGCAGGCATCCGCGGCACCTCACTTTCGAGGTTGAGCACCGTGACGAGCGCCTCGCCCGGGCCCGGCAGCCGGCTGGAATAGGCATGGACGCGACCTCGACCTCCATCGACGAACTCGACATCAGCGTGACGGGAGAAACTGGGGCGGCTGTCTCCAGGCGACGCGATCAGCCGGTACAGCTGTCCCTCACCTCCTTGGAGCAGTGCCAGCATCCGCCGAGCGGCCTCGTTGGGGCAAACCTCGAGCGCCTTTGGATCGCTAATCACGACCGCGCTCCCGGTCAGCTCGAGCGCAGCCCGCGCCTGCTCGAGCTCATGCTCAAAATCCTGCCGCGCGCGAATCCCATCGACCGCGACACCCACCAAGCGGCCCAGCGCCTCCGCCAAGCGAACTTCACTCGCGGTGTAGCCTCGATCGGGGTCGCTCGTCCCGAGATTGATCGTGCCGATCATGACCTCCCCGCTCACCACCGGCACTTCGATGACATGGCGGATGTCGTGCATATGCACGACGCTGGTGTAGACCGGTGATTCGAGATATTCCTCCATCGACATGAGGTCCATGTTGTAGGCGGCGCCCCCGCTGGCCAGGACGCGCTCAAGCAGGGGGTCGGTCTCCCTACCTTGAGGAAGGCGTTCGTAGCGCGCCAGCATCGTCTCACTGACGTTCACCGGCGCTGCACGCTGCGGACGCCCGGTCCGCGGATCGAGGATGTACAGGGTGTACATCGGCGCGTAGATGAGCCGGCCGAAGCCCGCTACGAGCCTGTGCTCGAGCTCAACCAAGTCCGCAGAGGCAAACAACTCAGAAGCGACGCGGAGCAACTCCAGGCCGCCGCCGACACCCTCGGCGCGCCTCAACCGCAGCTCGTCGGGCGGTTCATCCATTCGCGATCACTGACTCGGCTCCCCATCCGGGATTTCCTGGGCTCCGTTCGCCCCAGGAATACTGGCGTCGGCTCGTGCCAGGTCAAACGCGGCGTGACGTGCGGGGCCACTCCTCCGACTCCTTGATCCAATGAACTCGACGCGCTCTGCTCATCCTCCTTCGCGGCCCTACCGGCAGCGTCATAGCCATGCCCACCCACGACCCACGACACCCATATTCTCACCACCGCCGCCGCATGGCCACCAGCGCGAACGCTGGCGAGAGAGTCGAACAGCCGGAGGATCTGGAAGGCTCCAGGATTGTTGGACATAAGCCGATGCGATGCCGGTCGGCAACCCCGTCACCGAGCAGATCGCTCAAGGACCGGTTATCGACAAAATTCAGCGTACAAATCAGCCGCATAGCGACCGAGAGGCGTCAATCCCGGAGCGACGCTTGCCGCTGGCAGTCGGTCGCAGGTGTGCTGACGGAGACGGCGAGCGCCGTGCTCATACAATTGGTACGCTTAGCGTACTATATTGTGGCTACCGAGGTTACGATGTCCCGCTTCGCCACGACCTCGCCCACCGAGGTCGCACCGCTCCGGCTTCTCACGCTCCGGCTGGCTCGTCGATTGCGTAAGCACGCCGGGACGGGCCTCTCGCCATCGCAACAGTCCGCGCTGACGACGCTGGAACGGCGTGGACCGATGCGAGTCGGCGAGCTGGCCAGGCGCGAGCAGATCAGCAAGTCCTCAGTGACGCGGCTGGTGGCCCGGCTCGAGGAACTCGCACTTGTGGAGCGACGGCCGGACGAGAGCGACGGCCGGAGCTGGTGGGTCGAACTCACCGACCGAGGCAGCGAACTTTTGGCCAGCTCCAGCCAGCGCGCGGATGCGTACCTGGCCCGCCAGGTGGCCATCCTCGCGCCGGACGACCAGCGGCGGCTGCGGGACGCGCTTCCCGTGCTGGAACGCCTGCTGGACGTGAAGGCATGAAGCGCTACCTGCGCGCCACCTTCAAGTCGCTGCGCCATCGCAATTACCGGCTGTACTTCGGCGGCCAGACGACCTCGATCACCGGCAGCTGGATGCAGAAGGTAGCGCAGGCGTGGCTCGTCCTCGAGCTGACCGACTCCGGCACGCTGCTCGGGGTCACCGCAGCCCTCCAGCACCTACCCACGCTGCTGATGGGACCGTGGGGCGGGTTACTCGCCGACCGGCTCGACAAGAGGAGAATCCTGATCTGGACGCAGTCGGCGGCCGCCGTGCCAGCGCTCCTGCTAGGGGTACTCACGGCCACCGACCTGGTGACGTTGTGGATGGTGCTCGCGCTCGCGCTAGCCCTTGGGCTGGTCGAGGCGTTGGACAAGCCCGCCCGTCACAGCTTCGTGATCGAGATGGTCGGCCCGCAGCACGTAACAAACGCGGTGGCCCTCAACAACATCGTCCTCAACGCAGGAAAGGTCGTCGGCCCGGCCCTCGCCGGCGTACTCATCAGCACCGTTGGCCTTGCCTCCACGTTTCTGCTCAACGCTGCGTCCTACTTGGCGATTGTGGCAGCGCTACTGCTGATGCGCTCCGACCAGCTCCACGCCGCGCCCCGTGCCCAGCGCGGGCCGGGCCAGCTCCGGGCGGGCCTGCGCTACGTTCGGCACCAGCCAGACCTGCTCGGCCCGCTGGCGCTGATGACCGTATCCGGCCTGCTGGCATATGAGTGGATAGTCACCATCCCCCTGTTCGCTCGGCACACATTCGATGGGGACGCCAGGGTCGTCGGGCTGATGTTCACGGTGATGGGGGCGGGCGCGGTGATCGGCGGTCTGGTAGTCGCGGGCACTCTGCGCGCCACCGCCAACCGGCTGGTCGCGACTGGCGTCGCCTTCTCGGCGGTCCTCATCGGTGTCGCTGGGTCACCAACGGTGGCCGTGGCCTTCGTTCTTCTCTTCGTGCTCGGTGGCACCAGCGTCGCGTTTCGAGCCGTCGGCACGGCGCTCGTCCAGCTGCGCGCTGACCCCGAGATGCGGGGCCGGGCGATGTCGCTGCTTATCGTGGCGGTGACCGGCACCACCCCGGTCGGCGGCCCCCTCGTCGGTTGGGTCGGCGAGACTTTCGGCCCGCGCGCCGTCCTGGGCCTCGGTGGACTCGCGACCGCTCTGGCGGCGGCGGGCATGTGGCTCTACATCCGGAGAGGCGACCGCGTGAGCGCGCGGGTCCTGGCCGAAGATCAGCGACTTGATCGTCACCGGTACGGTCCGGGACGGATGCCGGATGCGGCCAAGGTCGATGTAGTCGAAGTGCCAGAGGCTAAGGCCGTCGAGGGCAACCAGGTCACCCGGGAGTCCGAACTCATCATGAAGGATCGCGCCCAGGCTTAGCGCGATATCTCCGTCCAGGATGAGGTAGTTGGGCCGTCCCCGGGAAGCTCGATCGGCGACGGCTTGCTCGACTCCATGCGCGAAGGCCGACACGCGCTCGTACGACGGCACACCTGACCACGGCAAGGCCAGGGCGACGTCGGCGCCGGGCCTGTCCGCGTCGAACGGCCTGAGATGCCGGCGAATGGCAGCGGCCACTGCATCCGGGTCTACCTCGTCGCTGAGTACATAGTCCGGACGGATCACCTGCAAGTTGCGCCGCGGCAACAGCCGATCAGGGTTCGAGATGTAGCTGGTGCTGCCACTGAGCTGGACGGTGAACTCCGATGCACCCAGAACGGTCGCGCGGATGCATTCACCGGCCGGAAGCAGCTGGAAGGGCAGCCTGCCGTCGTCCAGCCGGCGCCGGACACCCGCACCAAGACGACGTCCGAGGTCCCCGTAGTCGTGCGTTTCGCGCTCGTACACGTACTCGGCGACGCCTCCGGAGAACATGACACCGGCCACGCCGTCCAAGTTGTTGATCGGCTCGGTCAGGTAGAGCTCGTGGAGCTCTCGCGGAACGGGTCGAACCGTGACGGCCGTTACCAAAGCGTCAACCATCGTCTCGGCGACACGGTCAAGCTCCTCGGGAGTGACGACGTCACCAAGCGACCAGGACTGGCCCGCGCGCTCGGCGTGCGCATGGCCCGCTGGTTCCAGGCGCGCGATACGGCCGTCGGCATCGATGACCTGGAGCCGGCCACCGATGTGCAGCGCCGCGGTTTCAGCGACGCGACCGTTGTCGATCAGTGCCAGCTTCGTGGTGCCGCCACCAATGTCGATGTTGAGAATCCGACTGCCGGCCTCGTGGGATGCCCTGGCGGCACCCGACCCGTAGGCGGCGAGCATGGCCTCCATGTGATGGCCCGCAGCGGCGCACACGAACTCGCCGCACCGGCTGGCCAGAACGCCGGCGATGCGCTCCGCGTTTCGCCGCCGCGCGGCTTCGCCGGTTAAGAGGACAACTCCGGTCTCCACGTCGTCGGGGCGTTGCCGTGCGGCGCCGTAGGCGTCGTCGATGATGGCGCCGAGTTCGTCGGCGTCGATCAGCTGCGCACCAATATACGGCGTGAACCGCACCGGTGACTGGTAGGTCGGCGTGCGCTCGACGACGACGTACCGGCTGGAGAACTCTTCGCTGAGCCTGCGGAGGTGGATGCGGGTGAAGGCGACCTGGGTGCCGGACGAGCCGATGTCGATCCCGACGCTGCGTAGCCGGACGTTGTCCTGCTGCCAGATGGGGTTGTTCTCGAACGGGTCCGGCGCATCGTGGTCGGGGTCGTAGTCGTGGTCGGGGCTGCCCGCTGCGTAGACCAGACGGTCGGCCGATTCCCCAGCCTCGGGCAGCGTCACGCGGTCGCGGTTTCGGCGTTGTAGAACTCGTCCATGGCCGGCTCGAGACCGTGTTCAGCGAGCGCCTTCCGGAACATTGTGCGGACCTGGAGGGACTCGTCCGCGTAGTCGATCTGGTCACCGCCGGCCCGGCGGCTGATCCATGCCTTGGGAACACCCTGCGAGTTGCGCACCGCCACGCCCTCGTGCTTGAACGCCAGGTAACGCGCCGGCATGACACCGGTGTTGAAGTGCTGGTGGAACCACATGTTCGGTGGCACGAGCAGCGTCCCCGCGCGCCAGTCGTACCGTTGGGGCTCCTCGCCCTCCGGCCACATAAGCGTGTAGCCCTCGCCGGACAGGACCACGACATGGGCGCCCGGCCCGTGCCGGTGCGCCTTCTTGTAGGTGCCCACCGGGAACTGCGAGATATGGCTGTTCATGGAGCCCTTGGCCATGGAGAACCGGGTGTGCCCGCCTCCCGCTCCGCGTTCCTTCGCTTCGATGAGCGGCAGGCTCACGGCATCGGCGACGAAGTTGGTGTCAAGGAGCAGGCCCTTCTGCGTGCCGGTGGGCGCGAAGTAGTCGGGCTCGCCCGCGAACCGGTTCTTGAAGTCGTACGAGGTGTTGAACACGAAGTCGACGTCGTCGTAGAGGTTGAGAACCGGCGGGAGGTTGGTCGAGGCGACGTACCGTACAGACGTCCGCCCCGAGGCGTTGAAGTGCTGATGCCAGGTGTTCAGCGGGATGGCGAACAGGGACCCGGCGTGCCACTCGAAGGACACCTCGTCGGCCGCGTCGTTCCAGACGCGGGTCGAGCCACGGCCCTCCAGGACGAAGACCATCTCTTCGAACAGCTGCCGCTGCGGCGCAAGCTTGCCACCGGCAGGTATCTCGCAGACATAGCAGTCGTTCGATGTGCGGGAGGCGTCGTGGTTGATGAAAACGCCCGAGCCACCGCGGCGCTCCCACGGCTTCAGCTCGACAGCTCTCAAGTCGGGTACGTAGTGCGCACTGATGATCTCCAACCCTTCCGAGGCCACCCACCGGGTGTACGGCGAGTCTCTCTCCTCAGCGAACTTCCTCGCCAGGCCCTCGTCGACCACTGCGTCCATTCGTTGCGGCTCCAAGCTCGTCGGCGCGCTACGTCACGCGGAGCATGACACTATAGGTATAACCATTATGCCCGCCCGAACGGACACGGATCAAGCGCCGCGACAGCGGAGGCCGCGCAGGGTCGTCCCAGCTGTGTCGCCTTCAGTGGAAACCGGCCTGGTCGTCGATCGCGACTCGCACCTCACCCTTGCCCACTCAGCCGTGCGTCGAGCCGCGGGTACACCCGACGGGCGTTGCCCTCGAATACCTTGGCCTGGTCCTCCGCGCTCAGCCCCACGTTGTCGACGTAACGCTTGGTGTCGTCCCACGCGATGCCGGTTCCCGGTTCCACGCCACGGACGGCGCCGAGCATCTCCGAGCCGAACAGAATGTTGTCGACGTCGATGACCCGGAACAGCAGGTCGATTCCCGCCTGGTGGTAGACGCAGGTATCGAAGAAGACATTACCCATCACGTGCTTCTCAAGCGGCGGCCGGTCCAGCCGCTGGGCCAGGCCCTGGTAGCGGCCCCAGTGGTACGGGACGGCGCCGCCACCGTGGGGAATCACGAACCGCAGGCTGGGGAAGCGTGCGAACAGTTCACCCTGGACGAGCTGCATGAACACGGTAGTGTCCGCATTGAGGTAGTGCGCCCCAGTGTGGTGAACACCCGGGTTGTCCGACGCCGAGACGTGGATCATGGCCGGCACGTCGAGCTCCACCATCGCCTCGTAGAGCGGATACCAGAACTCGTCCGTAACCGGCCTGGCGGTCCAGTGGCCGCCCGACGGGTCAGGGTTCAGGTTGCAGCCGACGAAGCCGAGCTCGGTCACGCAGCGCTCCAGCTCCGCGACCGCGTTCGTGATTGGGTGGTCGGGCGTCTGGGGCAGCTGGCAAACGCCGGCGAACTCGTCCGGGAAAAGCTGGACGACCCGGTGGACGAGGTCATTGCATGCGCGCGCCCAGGCTTGAGCCGTCGGGAGGTCAGGCACATGGTGCTCCATCGCCGCCGCCCTCGGTGACAGGATCGTCATGTCGCCACCACGCTCCCGCAGGAGCCGCAACTGGTTGCCCTCGATGCTCTCCCGGATCGCGTCATCGCTGATCTCTGCGGCATGTGGAGGTGGCTGGCCGGGGTTGTCAAGGCGCGCCAACTGGGCGGCCCGGAATTCCTGATGTGCTGCCGGTGCCGTGGTGTAGTGGCCGTGGCAGTCGATGATCATTCGATCTCCTGCTTCACATACCGGAGGCCCTTCTGTGCCAGGCGTTCCCGCATGCCTTGGAGGTCCAGGCTCAGCTCTCCGGCCCGGTAGCGTTCGCGCGCCAGGGCCTCCCGCTTCTCTCTGGCCAGGCTGGCGTCGAGCACGCCCTCGGCCTCAGCTCGGCGGACGACCACGACGCCGTCGTCGTCGGCGACGACGACGTCACCCGGGTAAACCAGTTGGGACGCGCACACGAGCGGGACGTTGACATCGCCCAACGTCTCCTTCACCGTTCCCATGGCCGACACACATCTGGACCACACCGGGAAGTCCAGCTGCCTGAGCTCAGCGACGTCGCGGCAGCCGGCGTCGATGACGACACCCCGTACGCCGCGGGC
>DASTNZ010000255.1:0-3202 GCA_035762665.1 Jiangellaceae bacterium
TTCTTCCTGCTCAACGCGAACGGGTTGGCCTCGACGATCAGCGACTCCATCACGTCCGATGCGGACATCACTCCTAGCTACTACCCGCTGTATTTATTTGTAAGGCCCGCGACGACGTGAGCGTCCCCTTCGCGGTCCGGATCAAAACCAACCGCACCGACCGGCACATCACGCATCTGGTCCGGGACCTGTCCTTCCGGGAGGTCGCGATCGGTGGGTGGGCCAACGCCACCTTCAGCCTCGACCATCCGCTCAGCTTCCAGCCGGACGAGATCGCGCCGTTCGGCCGGGCGTACATCTACGACCGGCGCGACGGCCAGGTCGTGTGGAACGGCCGGCTCGAAGACCCCGGTTCCGGTGCTGACGCGTCGGGCGAGGTGTGGCACCTCACCGCCATGGGGCCCTCAGCCCATGCCAGGGACACGGTCACGCCGCGCTACTACGTGGACACGAGGGCCGAAAGATTCTTCGTCGGCATCACGTCCACCAAGCACTGTGAAGTTTCCAGCAGGGGCGAGGACGATCCGGCGATCACCATGCGGGTCGCCCAGGGATCCAACTGGTTGGTCAACGAGGCCGGCTTGGTCGTGTGGTCGGGCGCGAACGATGCCGGGCAAACCCTGGCGCGGGTCAGTGTCGCGTGGGACGGCGGATTCACCAGCAGCAACAATGAGGTGCGGCTGGCGACATCCACACTGCCGGCGGCGTCCGTGACAAGGGACTCCGCGTCGCTGTCTACAGCCGGTGGCACGTTGGTGTGTGCTCTCGGCGGCGCGTTGCCCACCGGTGAAGACGCGGTGTACCTGCGGACCATCCGGCTGACCTCGAACTTCATCCCCGTCAACGATGACACGTTCTGGGCGGAGTTTACGAACTTCGTCGTGAGAACCCGGTTGAAGAACGCCAGCGGCGCCAACATCAACACCGGGTACAGCGGCAATACGATCAGGGCTGATCAGGTCATCAACGACCTGCTCGGGGATGTGCTGACCGAGTACGACGGCCCCAACGCGCTCGTCGACACCACCACACACGCCATCGACCACCTTGTCTATCCGGACGGTGTTGCGCCGGCCGACATCTTCGACGACATGATGACGTTCGAGCCGGCATTTCGTTGGGGCGCCTATGAGTACGGCCCGACGGACCTGGCCAGGTTCGAATGGACCACCTGGCCGAGCACCGTCAGATATGAATGCACGGCGCAGGACGGCATCGACCTGCCCAGCTCGGCAGCGCAGCTCTACAACCGGGTCAGGGTCCGGTACGTGACAGCCAACGGAACCCGAAAGACCATCCAGCGCACGGCAGCCGTTCCCGAACTCGACGACGAAGGGGTCGTGCGTGAGGCTGACCTGGACCTCGGGGATAACGCCGGCACGCTGAGCAATGCACAGAGAGCCGGCGATGAGTTCCTTACCCAGCACGCCTCACCGCCGGCCGCCGGCACGCTGACGATCGCAAGGCCGGTCTATGACCTCGCCTACGGCAGGATGGTCCAGCCGTGGGAGCTTAAGGCGGGCGAGTTGATCCGGATCCGGGACGTGATGCCCCGCTCCGCCGCGCTGACCGCCACCGGTCGTGACGGGATCTCGGTCTTCCGGATCGCGTCGAAGGAGTACAACACCGACACCGCCTCGGCCCGGTTGGACCTGGACACGCAGAGCTTGTCGACGGCGAAAGCGTTGGCCGATCTGGCGAAGCTGAAGACCAGCCGTAGGCGTCGGTGACCGCGTTCCTGCTCGACGTGTCCCGCTGGCAGCACCCGATCGACCTCGCGCGCGCTCAAGGCGAGGGCTATGCGCTGGTCAACGTTCAGCTCACCGGTAAGGCCGGCTACGTCTTCCCCCACGCCCGCGAGTACGTCGACAAGGCACGCGCGTTGGGTATGGGGGTGTGCGTCTACCACTGGCTCGACGGACGTGCGTCCGGTGCGCTTCAGGCCGAGCGGACGTGGCGGAGCATCGAAGCCCTCGGCGGGGACCTGGCACATCAGGTCGACTGCGAGGACACCGAAAGCCCGGCGACGTGGCCGATCTGGCGCGACTACGTCAACGCCATGCAGGACCAACTTCAACGGCACGTCATCAACTACTCGGGCGACTGGTTCTGGGACCATCCCGACCGGCGCTGGCCCGGCTCGACCCTGACCCCGTACCACTGGGCGATGCCCAACCGCGGCGCCCTGACCGACTACCCGGGTGACACGTCCTCACACTGGCTCGCCGGCTACGGCGGCTGGACCTCGCTGAGCATCATGCAGTACGCCGTCGCCCCCGCCGCCGGCGTGAGGTGCTCGTTGTCCGCCGTCCGCGACCACACCGTGTGGACGACACTGACGGGAGGCCCGATGGTCTGGTATCTGAACCGCGCCCTATCGACGATGCGCAGCGAAGTAAACACCCGCTGGCCCAGCCGCGACAAGGCATCGGACGGCACCATCGGCGACGCCGCGCACGCCTCCCGCAGCTCGGACCACAACCCCGACCCGGACGGTTCGGTCGACGCGTGGGACATGGACGTCGACCTGCGCTCAGGCAACGACCCGGCGGCGATCGAGTTCATCAAGGCCCGCTTCCAAGCCCATCCCGCTTCGCTGTACTGGATCCACAACGACGTCATCTGCCGGCGCGCCGACAACTGGCTACGACGGTCGTACCCGGCCTATCTGGAATCGAAGGGCATCGACCCGTCCGGTAGGAACACGCACACCAAGCACGTGCATTTCAACTCCCGCGAGCAGTATGAGGACTCGTCGGCGCCGTGGGGAATCCTGGAGGAAGACGTGAACCTGGAAGATCCGCTCTGGACGGTCCCCGCCGGGCACCCGTCGGGCCTGACCGGCACCCGCACCATCCGAGACGCCCTGATCGGGGCCGACTCCCGTACGGCGTACCTCGCGAACACTCTGCAACTCGCGGCGAAGCTGGACGCGATCCTCGCCGCCGCCCAGGACGACGGCGACACGACCGTGATCCTCGACCCGACAGCGCTGACCGCGCTGCAAGAGGTGCGTGACGCCATCGCGTCGATCGACGTCCCCACGACGGGCGAGATCGCTGACGCGGTGAACGACGACGCCGCCGCCCGCATGCACGAGTAAGCGGTGTGGCGGTAGGGAGCGGGCGCCGGCTACGCAGCGGAGCCCTATTCGCCGGCGGCCTCGCGGGCATCGCCTACGAGACGCTGGCCCAAGCGGGCG
>DASTNZ010000256.1:0-52184 GCA_035762665.1 Jiangellaceae bacterium
GTCGCGATCGCGGTGTAGTGGACGAATACGTCCGCCTCACCGGTGTCCTGAGCGATGAAGCCGAAGCCCTTCTCGCTGTTGAACCACTTGACGGTTCCCTGTGCCATGGTGCTCAAGTCCTCCTGGGACGTACGTGGCCCGCATCCGTCGCGGACCGCTTCCGCCGCTGCTGTCGTGGCCCCATCTCGCGTACCTGAGCCATCTACGGCAAACGCCCGGGAGCGTTTGGGCCCCGCGGGCGTTCGGGAACGTGCGTGGAACTGCAACTGCAACAACTTCGATGCAGCGTAGCAGCAGATCGTGCCGGTGGCATTACCCAGCCGAACCCGACTCCGGAACGCCGCAGTTCGCGCGCACCGAACCGGCAGGCTAGGGCAGCTTCCAGTCGACGGGCTCGGCGCCGAGTTCGGCCAGCAGCTGGTTGGCTCGGGTGAACGGGTGCGAGCCGAAGAATCCGGCCCTTGCGGACATTGGGCTGGGGTGCGCTGATTCGATGCACGGCACTTCACCGAGCAGCGGGCGGAGGTTCCTGGCGTCCCGACCCCAGAGGATGGCCACGAGCGGTGTTCGGCGTGCTGCGAGAGCGCGGATCGCTTGTTCGGTGACCTCCTCCCAGCCCTTGTTCCGGTGTGACCCGGGACGGCGAGGTGCGACGGTGAGAGCTCGGTTCAGCAGCAGGACGCCGTTCTCGGCCCACGGTGACAGGTCGCCCGTCGCGGGCTCGGGGTAGCCGAGGTCGTCGCAGTACTCGCGGAAGATATTGATCAGGCTGGGTGGCAGCGGCCGGACGTCCGGTGCCACCGAGAAGCTCAGGCCGACGGCGTGGCCGGGTGTCGGGTACGGATCCTGCCCGACGATCAACACCTTCACCCGATCGAGCGGCTGAGTGAACGCTCGCAACACATTGCGACCAGCCGGCAGGTACGAGCGGCCGGCGGCCAGTTCGGCACGGAGGAACTCACCCATCGCGGCGATGCGCGGGGCGACCGGTTCCAGAGCGGCAGCCCAACCTGGATCGACCAGCTCATGCAGGGGTCGCGCCGGCATGGCCCCACACCTTACCCCTATTGCCAGCCACCGTTCGATCACGTTCGACAGGCGGCGCAACGTACCTACATGCATGCGGCCATGTAGGTACGCCACCGATACTGGTGGGCGTCCCACTTGTCGCACGCGGCGCGGATGTGACCTGCGGTCTCTGCCCAAGTAGAGCTAGCCGGGCTCTCCACGCCGCTTGCGCTGCGCCACCCACACGATGTCGATGGCCGCGATCGTCGCAAGCACGACGCCGATGATCATTAGCCAGGTGAGATCGGCCCGAGCTGCCAGGAAGGTGATGACGGCGCTGATCACAAACCCGAAACCGGCCAGGATGAGCCGGAGCGTCAACGCGCTCCGAGCCGGTGGCGCGCCACCAAAGCCCGCCGTCGGGTCGTGGTAGTCATCCAGCCCTCGTTCATACCGCTCGCGGTGACCGGGCGGATGGTCGTCCCTGGCCACCTATTACTCATACCCCATTGGCAGCGGTCGATGCAGACAATCGCTGCCCTCCCTGGTTATAGGTCGAGGCCAGTCTCCAGCTGCGATACGCCTCTGTCGACGACGTACTCGAGCACGTCGCCGCCTTCCTCCAGAGCTGCAAACGCGGCCGCCATGTTGCCGCCGATCAGCGCGCCCATCGAAACCCGAACCGCCAGGTCGCCTGGATCGCGGCCGGCGCGCTTGGCCATCGCTTCGGTCACCGTCCCGGTCAGCTCCCCCATCCGCTCGCCTAGGCCGCCCGAGTTCGGGCACTTCTGCAATGAGATGCCAGCGGGCCTGCTCGAGCGTGACCTGCTCGGGGTCCAGGCTGTTGCATTTCTGCTTGAGGGAAGTTGATGGGATGTCGAATCGATTGCGGCGCCGAGCGTAGTGAAGTTGAGACTGACCAGCATTGACGAAAGGACGACGTGCCCATGCGCTACCGAACGGCCTTCCCGATCATCTACACAGCAGACCTACGACGAGCGCTCGCCTTCTACCGGGACGCACTCGGTTTCACCGAGACCTACCGGTTCCCTGACGTCGGCGAGGCCGTGTTCGTGTCAATGAAGCTGGACGACTCAACGGGCGTCGCCTTGGCCGGCCCGGGTGAGTCGTTGCACGGCCGTCCCGTCGTCCCGGGCGCCGGAGGGTTCGAGCTGTGCATATACGTGGACGACGTCGACGATGCCGTGGCCGACCTGGCGGGCCGTGGCCACGACATCCTGCTTGAGCCGGCTGACCAACCCTGGGGCGAGCGCATGGCCTACGTGGCGGATCCCGATGGCAACCCGGTGATGATCTGCGCCGCTGGTCATTGACACGGCGTATTAGCTCAGCAACTATTGACTCAATGAAAGCTGAGCTATCGCGAGAGCGCCGGGCGGCTGTCCACGCCGCGCTCGGCGACCCTGTCCGGCTTTCCATCGTCGACATGCTCGCATTGACGGATGCCTCGCCGAGTGAGCTTGGCGGTGATCTCGGCATGCCATCGAACCTGCTTGCTCATCATCTCGGCGTCCTGCAGGACGCAGGTGTGATCATCCGTGGCAAGTCGGAGGCCGATCGGCGCCGGGCCTACGTACAGCTCTCGCCGGACGTTCTCGGCTTCGTGACGGCTGCTGCGCCGCGGGACGTGCCACGCGTTGTGTTCGTGTGCATTCAGAATTCCGCCCGCTCGCAGCTGGCCGCCGTGCTGTGGGCGAGCCGGGCCGACGTACCGGTGGCGTCTGCCGGTACCCGACCGGCACCACACGTGCATCCGCGGGCCGTCGCCGTTGCTAGGCGGCATGGTCTCGAACTGCGCCATGCCAGGACGGCGCACGTCCGCGACGTTGTGCGTCCGGACGACCTTGTCGTAGCGGTGTGCGACCGCGCCTACGAGGAGCTGTCGGGCGACGGTTCGGTGCAGCTGCACTGGTCGATCCCCGACCCGGCGCGGAGCTCTACCGCCGACGCCTTCGAGCGCGCGTTCAACTCGCTTGATGAGCGCATCAACCGGCTAGCCGGCGCTCTCGGAAACCAGCAACTAGCTACGGAGGGGACCTCATGGCCGAGTCCAACCTGAATCTCCAGCAGGACATGGCACTCGAAATGGCCGCTCGGCGGCTCGCGGAGGAGTTCGAGGGAGCCTTCGGCCAGGAGACCATCGAGCAGTTCCTGCACACGAGCTTTGACCAGTTCGCGCGCGACGCCACGGTTTCCAACTATCTGCCCTTGCTTGCCGAAAGGTTCGCCCGGCAGCGGCTGAAGGCACTCGCGAAGGTGGAGGATCACGCTCAGGAAGGTGTTCCGGTCGTGTTGTTCCTCTGCGTTCACAACGCCGGACGCTCGCAGATGGCGATGGGGTTCTTTCAGCACCTGGCCGGTGATCGGGCCGTCGCGTGGTCCGGTGGCTCGGAACCCGGCAGTCAGCTGAACCCAGCGGTCGTGGAGGCAATGCTCGAGCGGGGAATCGACATTTCCGAGGAGTTCCCCAAGCCCTGGACCGACGAGATAGTCCGAGCCGCCGACGTGGTGATCACCATGGGGTGCGGCGACGCGTGCCCGATCTTCCCCGGCAAGCGGTACGAGGACTGGCAACTCGACGATCCGGCAGGGCAGGGGCTCGACGCCGTCCGCCCGATCCGGGACGAGATCGAGCGGCGCGTGCGGCGTCTGCTCGACGAACTGGACGTTCCAGCATCGATGTGACGGTTTGGTCCGGTCGTTCACCTCTTCGTCACGGCAAGGTCACGAAACGCTTCATCAACTTGGTGGTTTGCCTTCACCATCCGTTCACCTGCTCACCGCGCGCCGCTCAGAATCACCCCGTTCCATCTCAGGTGTCGCCCGGCGTCGAAGTCGGGTGGGCCGCGCACTCGGCGGGTACCTAGCCCGCCTGAGACGGAACTTTCGAGGGAGTCGAAGTGATCTCTAAGAAGTGGCTACGGGCAACGACAGTTGCTGGGGTAGTCGCACTCGCCTTGGCCGCTTGTGGTGGCGACGATGGCGACGACGCGAATACCGGCGGCGATGAGACCACCGAAGCCAGCAACGACATGGCGGACCTATCGGGCTCGATCGAGATGGACGGCTCGAGCACGGTGGGCCCAATCTCCGAGGTGGCCGCGGAGCTCTTCATGACGGAGAACCCTGGCGTCCAGGTGACTGTCGGTATCTCGGGCACAGGCGGTGGCTTCGAGCGGTTCTGCAACGGTGAGACGGACTTCTCCAACGCATCGCGGCCCATCGAGGAAGACGAAGTTGCAGCCTGTGAGGCCAATGGAGTCGCGAATGAGCAGATCACCGTTGGTAACGATGCCTTGACGGTCATGGTGAATCTCGAGAACCCGGTCGAGTGCCTGAGCGTCGAACAGCTCAACGCCATCTGGGGGCCGGAATCGTCGATCTCCAACTGGAGCGAGGTTCCGGATCTCGACGTCGACTTCAACGAGCCGCTTGACCTCTACGGCCCGGGTACTGACTCCGGGACTTTCGACTACTTCACCGAGGCGATCAACGGTGAGGAGGGTGCCCAGCGCACCGACTACAACAACATCGGTGAGGACGACAACACCGGCCTGATCGGCGTGGAGGGTACGGTCGGCGGCATGTTCTACGCCGGCTACTCGTACTACGTCGAGAACCAGGACCGCGTGAAGGCACTCCAGATCGACGGCGGCGACGGCTGCGTCGAGCCTTCGGCGGAGACAGCCCAGGACGGCTCATACAGCCCGCTCTCCCGCGGCCTGTTCATCTACCCGTCAGCGACCGCCCTCGAGCGGCCGGAGGCCCGGGCTTTCGTCGAGTTCTACATCAACAACAACGAGGAGATTGCGGGCGGTGCGGACGCCATACCGCTGACCGAGGAGCAGAAGTCCGAGATGCTGGATCGAGTCGCCAGCCTGGTCGGCGGCTAGATACCGGCTCGATACAGTCCCCAGCATGGCCATTGACACGAGAGAGGTCACCAGCGCCGGCGCGGAATTCCCGCGCCGGTCGCTGGAGGCCCCGAGCAAGCGGTATGGCGAGAAGGCGATCAAGCTGCTGCTCGCCGGCTGCGGCATCTTTTCCGTCGCGATCACCACGGCTATCGTGCTGTCGCTGCTGTTCGGATCGATCGACTTCTTCACTGAAGTCCCCATAACGGAGTTCCTGTTCGGCACGAATTGGGCGCCGTCGTTCGCCGACGCACATTTCGGCGTGTTACCGCTTGTCGTGGGCACCCTCAACATCGTGTTCTGGGCACTGGTCGTGGCCGTGCCGATCGGCTTGGCGTCGGCAATTTACCTGGCCGAGTATGCGCCGACCAAGGTGCGAAAGACGATCAAGCCGACGCTCGAGGTTCTCGCTGGCATCCCGACCGTCGCGTTCGGGCTCTTCGCCATCCTGTTCCTTCGCCCGCTGGCCGAGGATGTCTTTCCGTTCCTGGACTGGAGTGGACCGTTCTCCGTTGGCGTCGCCGGCGCTACGGTCGGCTTGATGATCGTCCCGCTCGTGGCCTCGGTGTCCGACGACGCAATGCGGTCCGTTCCGGGCGGGTTGCGCGAGGGAGCCTACGCGCTCGGTTCCAGCAAGTTCAGGGTGGCCGTTCGGGTCGTGATTCCGGCCGCGATATCCGGGATCGTCGCCGGATTCGTACTCGCCGTCTCGCGTGCCATCGGCGAGACGATGGTCGTGCTCATGGCAGCCGGCGCACGGCCGCAGATCACCTTCGACCCGACCGAGTCAGTCCAGACGATTACCGCATACATCGGGCAGACGGCCACCGGCGACATCTCCACTGGCACCATCGATTACAACACGATCTTCGCCGTTGGGATGTTGCTGTTCGCCCTGACACTGGTGATGAACTTTCTCGCCATCCGGCTGGTCCGCCGCTTCCGCGAGGTGTACGAGTAGATGGCTATTGGACGCTCTCCTCGCACCGAGCGCACCCGCCTTGCCGTTGCCGGTGCACGCGCGGCGACCGAGGCTGCGTTCGGCAGGCGCTCGCAGGCCGATCGAGCCGGCAATGGTCTGTTCTTCGCGCTTCTCTTGCTCGCCGTCGGCGTGGCGATAGCGGGCCTGGCAGCCTTGATCATTTGGGCGATTGTGACAGGTGGACCACGGGTCAACCTTGGGCTGTTGACCGGTAACCCGTCGACGGTCAATCCGGATCAAGCGGGCTATCGGGTCGCGATCCTTGGTTCCCTCTATGTGATCGCAGGCGTGATCGTGTTGATCGTCCCGCTCGGCATCGGCGCCGCACTCTATCTCGAGGAGTTTGCGGACAAGACCCGGTGGTACAACCGCCTCATCGAGATCAATATCCAGAACCTCGCCGGGGTACCGTCCATTGTGTTCGGCATCTTGGGGCTGGCCTTCATCGTCCGAGGCCCCTTCAGCCTCGGATTTGTGGCGGCCGCCGGATCGATCACCATAGCGATGCTCGTACTGCCCACGGTGATCATTGCAGCACGAGAAGCCATTCGTGCTGTTCCACCGTCTATTCGCGAAGGCTCGCTTGCGCTCGGCGCGACTCAGTGGCAGACGATCTGGAAGCAGGTACTTCCAGCATCCCTCTCCGGCATCATGACCGGCGTGATCCTCGCGGTCGCGCGGGCAATCGGGGAGGCTGCGCCGTTGCTTCTAGTAGGAGCCAAGAGCTTCGTAACGTTCAATCCGAGCTTCTTCGAAGGCGGTTACACGACACTCCCGGTTCAGATTTACCAGTGGGCAACCAGGGCCCAGGAGGAGTTCCATGTTCTGGCGGCGGCAGGAATCCTGGTCATGCTGGTATTGGTGCTGGCGATGAATTCGTTCGCCATCTGGTTGCGCAACCGTTACGAGCACAAGTGGTAGGGAACCCGCGCGTTATGAATGACAAGACCACCGAGGAGATAGCTCGCAGCGAGGAGCTCCCTGTGGAGGAACGGCCTGAGATCTCGGTGCGGCCCGATGAATTCCGGAAGCGTGGCCCCGTTGAGCATCGCGATAAGACGTTCGAACTCAAGGACGTCTCCGTGCATTACGGGGAGGCGCCGGCCGTCAAGAACGTGACGATGGACATCTTCCAAAACAACATCACGGCGCTCATCGGTCCCTCGGGCTGCGGCAAGAGCACCCTCATCCGCTGCCTTAACCGGATGAACGATTTGATCCCGAGTGCCCGAGTCGGCGGTCAGCTCCTCTACCACGGCGCCGACCTGTACGGGCCGAAGGTCGATCCGGTTCAGGTGCGGAAGATCATCGGTATGGTCTTCCAGAAGCCCAACCCGTTCCCTAAATCCATCTACGACAACGTGGCCTTCGGGCCGCGGACGCTCGGCATCAAGGGCGACATGGATGACATCGTTGAGCGGGCGCTGCGCCGGGCCAACCTCTGGGACGAGGTGAAGAACCGCCTCAAGGACAACGCGTACGGCATGTCGGGTGGCCAGCAGCAGCGGTTGTGCATTGCGCGTGCCATTGCGACCGAGCCGGACGTCATACTGATGGACGAACCGTGCTCGGCACTCGACCCGGTTTCTACTTACAAGATCGAGGACCTGATGCTGGAGCTCAAGGAGCATTACTCGATCGTGATCGTGACCCACAACATGCAGCAGGCCGCCAGGGTGTCGGACATGACGGCGTTCCTCACGGTCGAGATGACTTCGGACGAGAAGAACCGGTGGGGGCAGGTCGTCGAGTACGACGACACGGACAAGATCTTCACCAACCCGTCAGACTCGCGTACCGAGGACTACGTCAGCGGCCGGGTCGGCTGACGAATTGGCAGCCTGGCTGGTGAGTCTCAGCGGCCGGTTGTCCGGCAGTCTCGCGGGTCGCTAGTCGGGCGTTGACCACCCAGTGCGCTGTGCCGACGCTGAGCAGGGGTTACCGTCTTACCCGTGAGTGCGCCACGTACCGAGGCTCAGCAGCTCGGCCCGTACCGCCTCGTCGAGCAGATCGGCGAGGGCGGCATGGGGGTCGTGCACCTGGCCGTTGCGCCAGGCGGCAATCTTGTGGCGATCAAGACGCTGAGGCCGTGGCTCGTCGGCGGGCGTGACGGCCGGAGCCGGTTCGAACGCGAGGTGGCCACGCTCCGCAAGGTACGTGGGCCACGTGTCGCAGAGATCTTGGACGCCGACCTGAGCGGTGACCCGCCATTCGTGGTGACGCGCTACATCCGGGGCAACCCGCTGGAGAAGGTGGTCGCCGACCACGGCCCACTCCGTGGGGAAGCACTCTTCACATTCGCGTCCGGGCTCGCGGAGGCCGTGGCGACGGTGCACACCGCCGGCGTCCTACATCGCGACATCAAGCCGGGCAATGTGCTCCTGACCGATGACGGGCCGGTGCTGATCGACTTCGGCCTGGCTCGGGCAGCGGACGAAACTCGCTTGACCGCGACCGGCTTGGTCATTGGGACGACGCGCTATCTCGCTCCCGAGATCGTGGCAGGTGCTCCACCGTCGGCCGCCACCGATGTGCACGGCTGGGCGGCAACGGTAGCCTTCGCCGCCACGGGACGCCCGCCTTATGGCACAGGCCCGGACGCAGTGGTCCTGGACCGTATCCGGCGGGGCCAGTTCGACCTGGTTGGAGTGGACAATGGTCTCGCTCCGCTACTCGCCCGGGCCCTCGCCGCCGACCCGGCGTACCGGCCCCCACTGAACGACATACGGCACCGGCTAGGTTCTGACCCGGACGCGACTGCTGTAACGGCGCACCCTCCACCGGCGGGGCCAACTCCTCCGCCGGCGGCCGCCGCACCACCGCCACCGTCAGTGGCGCCGACGCAGATCGTCACACCGCCTGGGCCCCCGACTCGGGTGGATTACCCACAGGTCACACCGCCGCCGGTCCAGCCGCGACAGCCACCTGTGCCGCCGAGCAATTATCCGCCCGCCGGCCGATCCCCGGCTGGGCAGTACCGGCCCGCGCCAGTACAGCGGCCAAGCCCGGGAGCCGCGGCCTACTGGGGAGGTCCGAACGGCATAGCCCCTCCTTTGCGCAGTTGGCCCGCAAGGCTGGCCGCCGCGGCGGGCTGGTTCGCGCTCCTGATCCTGTTCGCGATAGAGCCGCCGGCCGGGCTGGTCGTACTCTTCGCGTTGATGGTGATCGCGCGGACTACCTGGCGCGTCAGGCGCAACCTGTACGAGCGTCGGATTGCCCGTGGGCACCAGCCCTCTGACCATTGGGTAATGGCGGCCGGCGCACCGTGGCACCTGGTGGTCACCTCGGTGCAGTCCGTCATCCACGTGGCCTGGGTTGCCCTGGCCGGGTATTTCGCCGGCGCTGTGGTCAGCCTGGGCGAGCGTCCCGGACCCCGCCTGCCGTACCTCATCGGAGCGGCCGTCGCATTGCTGCTCTCCTGGTTCGGCCCATGGACGGCGCGGATCCGGTATGGCGTGCGCGCCCTGATCGCCCCGCTGGACCGCAGCTCGCGGGCGGCGTGGATCACATTCGGGGTGTTCGCCGCCGCGACTTGGATGCTGCTGCTGATCTGGGACGCTATCGGCAGCGGCTGGCCCTTGTTGGACGATTTGCGGCGCTCCATCAACGATCTGGTTGACTTAGCCCGGCTTTGACCGACTCATAGACAGCGGCACAGACGCGTGCCCTAGCATGCCATGCGGCAGGTTCACTCGCAGCCGGAGGGACTCGTGGGATTTCGCTTGTCGCCTCGCGACACCGCCTTCTATGACTTATTCGCGGCCTCGGCCGGCAATGTCAGGGACGGCGTCCGAATCCTCGCCGAGGCGTTACCGGAGGAGGCCGACCGGGCTGATCTCGCCCGCAAGCTTAAGGCCATAGAGCACCAGGGGGATGAGCACACGCACGAGATCGTCCGGCGGGTCAACTCCACCTTCGTGACGCCCTTCGATCGTGAGGACATCTACCGGCTCGCATCCAGCCTTGACGACGTGCTGGACGACGTCGAGGAGGCGCTCGACCTGATCGTGCTCTATCGCGTCGGCGAACTCCCTTCCGAGGTGGCGGATATGGTCGACGCCTTAGATCGTGCTGCCGAAGTCACCGCAGAGGCGATGCCGCGTCTGCGGACGATGAACGAGCTCAGCGACTACTGGATCGAGGTCAACCGGCTGGAGAACGAGGCGGATCAGACGTACCGGCGCCTACTGACTCGGATCTTTTCGGGTGAGTACGACCCGCTGACCGTGCACAAGCTCAAGGACGTCGCGGACTCGCTTGAATCAGCTGTCGACATGTTCGAGCACGTCGCCAATACCGTTGAGCAGATCGCTCTCAAGGAGTCATAGCGCCTTGGAGGTCGCACTCATCGCCGCGGTCATCGCGATCGCGCTTACTTTCGACTACACGAATGGTTTCCACGACGCCGCAAACGCGATCGCGACGTCGGTCTCCACTCGTGCGCTGACACCACGAGCAGCGTTGATCATGGCAGCTTTAATGAACCTGCTCGGCGCCTTCCTGGGAACGGGTGTCGCCCAGACGGTGGGCAGCGGTATCGTCCAGCTTCCCGAGGAGACCGGAAGCCTTGTCGTCGTGGCGGCGGCGGTACTCGGTGCGATTACCTGGAACTTGATCACCTGGTGGTTCGGACTGCCATCATCGTCATCGCACGCCCTTATCGGCGGCCTGGTCGGCGCCACGCTTGCCGCCGCCGGTACGGTGCTGTGGAACGGGATCTTGGAGAAGGTTATCCTGCCGATGATCATCTCACCGCTCGTTGGATTCGCCACGGCGTACCTGCTTATGACGGCGATCCTGTGGGCTTTCCGGCGCGGGACTCCGGGGAAGCTCAACAGGCGGTTCAGAATCGCGCAGACTTTCAGCGCGGCCGCCATGGCGCTCGGGCATGGCCTGCAGGACGCCCAGAAGACGATGGGCGTCATCACCCTGGCGCTGGTCGTCGGCGGCTACCAAACCGGATTCGAGGTTCCGTGGTGGGTCATCGTGGCGGCAGCCGGTGCGCTGGCCGCGGGTACATACGCCGGCGGGTGGCGCATCATGCGCACGCTCGGCCGGCGCATCGTGCACCTGGATCCGCCGCGTGGCTTCGCTGCGGAGACGACCGCGGCGAGTGTCCTCTACACGACCGCGTTCGTCTTCCATGCACCCATCTCGACGACGCACACGATCACTTCCGCCGTCATGGGTGTCGGGGCCACTCGAAGGGCCTCGGCGGTCCGGTGGGGCGTCGCCGGCAACATCGTCACGGCGTGGGTGCTGACCCTGCCGATGGCGGGCCTCGTCGCCGCAATCGCCTACTGGATTCTCAGCGTGATTCCGGGGTTGCCCACGTAACGTCTTGGTGCTCGGCCGCACGACCTGAACAGCGTCCGAACTGCCCGCGATCAGACAGTGTGGGTTTCGATGCCAACGACGACTCGGTCCCGGTGGTGGAGCACATGAAATCCACCCGGCGGCAGCTGTTCGGTGGGCACAGCGACCTGGACCCGAGCCGTTGCTGCGGCGAGCAGATCAGGCAGAACCGGGCGGTGCGAGCAGATCAGCGCTGGTTCGGCGTCAGCGAGCAGTCGGTGCACGAGCGACGCTGCTTGCTTGGCTTCATGACCGGATTCGGACAGCGCGTGGTCGACCTCAATGGCCAACTTGTGGTGCTCGGCGTACGGGCGGACCGACTCGGTACACCTGGCCGCATCGCTCGACACGACTCGAAGTGGACCGTAGGCGGCCAGGACCGACGTGAGCCGCTCCGCCTCGGCCGCACCCTGTGGGCTGAGCGGGCGCCCACCGTCCGGGCCGTCAAAGTCTGACCGGTTGACGGATGTGGTGTGACGTAGCAGCACGAGCGGCGCCGTTTGCAGTGGACCTTCGATGAGCTCGGCGGCGACCTCGGCGTCGTGCCGGTAGCTGAGCCTGCCGACGGCCTCGCCCGCCGGCAGGAACTCGACGCGGTCGACCTCGTGGTTCGGCTGCCAGTCGTGGGTTCCGTCTGGTGCGTGCGCCGCCCAGTAGTGCACGATCTTCGGCCCCTCAGCGACCAAGTACCGCTGCGAGGGGAGCGGTCGGCCGAGAAAAACGCGCTGGCCGGTCTCCTCCTCGACCTCGCGAACAGCGGCGGTCAGGATGTGCTCACCGTCTTTTACCTTGCCCTTCGGCAAGGTCCAGTCGTCGTACTTCGGCCGGTGGATGATGCAGATCTCCAGCCGCGTGTCGCGCATACGCCAGAGCACGGCACCGGCGGCTACGACTGTTGCGCGGGCTGCACTCAGGTCTCGAACCACCGTCGCAGCTTCTCCTTGTTGACTTTGGGCCACAACGCCGCAAACCGCGCTCGAGCCGACCCGACATGCGCCCGCTCCGCTCCGCACAGTACCCCGAGGGCGAACGCAAGCTCCGCGTCGGCGCTGGTCGCGAACTCCTCCGCGATGGCGGCGGCCTGCGCCGCATCCTGGTGATCGCCGAGTACTTCGGTGACCTTCGCCATCTGCCGGGCGAAGCGCGCCGCGTCCTTGCCGAGGACTGGCGCGACCGCCTCCGCCGCGTAGCGGACTCTTTTGGCGGCGATGCGCACTTGGTGCCACCGGCTGTCGGGTGCACCCTCGGGCGTGGCGGACTCCGAGGACAGCAGTGCTTCCACCTCGGCGGCGAACTTCCGCCAGGCCTTCGCGACAAGCGGCGGCAGGACCTCGCGGCAGGGCAGCTCGGCGTCCTCAGTGGTTACTGGCGACGCGCATGCCGCCACCAGGGCTTCGTGCAGGGCCAGGTAGCGCGGCGACTCCATGACCTCGAGGGCGTCTGTCCGCGCCTCCGACATCCGCTCGGTCAAGCGGTCACGGAGTACCTGGCGTCCCGGTTCTGCGGCCGTCGGGCGTCCGGGCGCCAACCGTGAGAGGAGCACCTCCGTGTCCCGGTACCGGCCGAGGCTGGAGGCGAACCAACGCAGCTCGTCACGGAGCCGATTGGCCCAATCGCGATCGAGCAGCGGCCGGAATACCCGCAGCCCGCTGCGGAGCCGGCGAGCGGCTACCCGTAGTTGGTGCACCGCATCTTCGGCGTCCCGGCGCACGGCAAGATCCGCAGCCCGCAGGTCGCGCGTGTGGCGGGCTAGATAGGCGGCGATCGCCGGCCGTGCAGGATCCTTCGGGCGGGGAAACTCATGCCCCGGGACCTCAGGTGGTGCGGTCGCTTCCGAACCGAGCGCCCGGGTCACCTTCGCGACGAACTCACCGCCGACCGCTCCGGCGTCGGTCAATACTCGGCTGATCTTTTCGATGATCTCCGATGACGCGCCGGCCCGCTCCTCGAGTTCCAGTTCGCGGAACCTCGAAGAGACTTTGCCGTCAGCGCCCGTCACCTGCACCGAGTCGTCGACAAGTTCGGCGACCTGAGCACCGTCCGCGTCCCGCAGCACGTAGATCGTCCGACGAGTGCGGAGCGACGCGACGGGGACGAGCGGCGCGCGACGGACGACGGCCCGCACGTAGCTCACCAGGGCGTCGGGAGGCCCGTCGTCCGATCCCGGTTCCAGCGGAACATGAATCTCATCCCGCACGCCGGGGGTAGTGGCCGACACCGGCAGCTTAAGGTGCCAGCCATCGTCGTACCCCCCGGTCCGCCGCCGCAGTGCGATCGACTCGCGCGCCAGCCGGAGGTCGGCGGTGTCGTAGTAGGTCGACGAGAGCTCGGCAGTGCCTCGCGGCTCGACCGAGCCTACGACGCCGCCCAGGTCGGGAAGCGTGAACAGGCCATTGACCCGGAACTTGTGCTCGATTTCGCGCTGCTCGAGCGGCTTCTCGGCCCGCACGTCTCACGCCTTCCTGCGCCGCTTTCGCTCGATCAGGATCTGCTGAAGGTCGGCAAGCGGCTCGCCGTCGGGGGACGTGTGTACTCCTACCCAAGTGCCATCCGGCTCCAGCCGCCAGGAAGACACGCCGTTGTCGAAGGCCAGGTCGAAAAGTTCTCCCAGCTCGGTATGGTGCTCGGGCCTGGCCAGCCGCACCATGGCCTCGACCCGGCGATCTAGATTGCGATGCATCAGGTCGGCCGAACCGATCCAGAACTCCGGCGTCCCCCCGCCCTCGAAGGCCAGGATGCGGGAGTGCTCCAGGAAGCGCCCCAGCACGCTTCGCACGCGGATGTTCTCCGAGAGACCCGGCACGCCAGGACGCAACGCGCAGATGCCGCGCACCCACACGTCGACGGGAACCCCGGCTTGCGATGCCTCGTACAGCGCGTCAATGATCGCCTCGTCCACCACGGCGTTGACCTTCAGCCGGATCCGGGCGAGACGACCGGCCCGGTGATGCTCGATCTCGCGCTCGACCCGCTCGATGATGCCCGCCCGCAGTGAGTGTGGAGCGACGAGCAGGCGTTCGTAGTCCGAGTCGATCGAGTACCCCGACAGCGCATTGAAGAGGTGATTGACGTCTTCCGCCACCTCTGGGTCCGCGGTGAGCAGACCCAGGTCCTCGTAGATGCGGGCGGTCTTTGGGTGGTAGTTCCCGGTACCGATGTGGGCGTAGCGGCGGATGGGACCGCCGAACTGCTCCTCGTCCCGCACCACGAGGCACAGCTTGCAGTGTGTCTTCAAGCCGATCATGCCGTAGACAACATGGACGCCGGCTTGCTCCAGCTTGCGTCCCCAGGTGATATTGGCCTGCTCGTCGAAGCGGGCCTTGATCTCGACGAGAGCAAGGACTTGTTTACCGGCCTCGGCAGCGTCGATGAGCGCATCGACGATCGGCGAGTCGCCGCTTGTCGTGCGGTACAGCGTCTGCTTGATGGCCAGGACCCGCGGATCGGCTGCGGCCTGCTCGATGAATCGTTGGACGCTCGTCGAGAACGAGTCGTACGGGTGATGGACGAGGATGTCGTGCCGCCGGATCGCGGCGAACATGTCCGCCGGCGCGGCCGATTCGACGTCCGGCAGCTCGCGATGGGTGGCCGGTAGGAATGGGCGGTACTTGTGCTCGGCGCGGTCCAGGTTGGCAATGTCGTGCAGGCCAGAAAGGTCGAGCGGGCCGGGCAGTGCGAAGGTCTCCGGGTCGCTGACTCCGAGCTCACGCTGGAGCAGGTCGAGCACGTGGGGGTCGATCGTCTCGTCCACCTCGAGCCGAACGGCCGGGCCGAACCGCCGCCGCATGAGCTCGCGCTCCATGGCGGTCAGGAGGTTCTCGGCGTCGTCTTCCTCCACCTCGACATCCTCGTTCCGGGTCACCCGGAAGGTGTGGTGCTGGAGGATCTCCATGCCGGGGAACAGCCGCGACAGGTGAGCGGCGATGACGTCCTCGAGCGGGACGAAACGCTCCTCGGCCACCGGCAAGAAGCGCGGGAAGTTCGGCGGCACCTTGACCCGGGCGAAGTGCTCTGTGCCGGAACGCGGGTTCCGAACGACCACTGCGAGGTTGAGGGACAGTCCGGAGATGTACGGGAACGGGTGGGATGGGTCGACGGCCAGCGGCGTCAGCACGGGAAAGATGCGCTGGCCGAACAACGACCGCAGCTGGGCTTGCTCGGAATCGTCGAGATCGTCCCACCGGGTGATCTCGATGCTCTCCTTGACCAACGCGGGCAGCACCTCGTCGTGGAAGCACCGCGCGTGGCGGGCCATCAGCTCACGCGTGCGGGTGAGCGTGCCCGCGAGTACCTCGCGGGGCATGAGGCCGCTGGCTGCCGGGACGGCGACGCCGGCCGCGATGCGGCGTTTCAGGCCGGCCACGCGAACCATGTAGAACTCGTCAAGGTTGCTGGCGAAGATGGCCAGGAATCGGGCGCGTTCGAGTAGCGGCAGGCGGTCGCTTTCGGCCAGCTCCAACACCCTGGTGTTGAAGGCGAGCCAGGACAGCTCGCGGTCGAGGTATCGCTGCTCGGTGCCCACGTGATCGATGGTCGCACGCCTAGGTGAACCAGGGGTAGACAAACAGCATCGACAGGTGGCTCTGGCGATGCATCGGTGACGCGCGGTGCAGCCCTCCCGCGCGCCCGGCGCCCGGTCAGGTGCGGGAGTACTGCACGTCGACTGCTGACCGGGTGAATCCGAGGGACGAGTAGAGCTTGCGTGCTCCGACGTTGGATTCCTCGACGTACAGCGTCACCTCATCGACGCCGCGGTCGCGCAGGTAGCGCAGCCCGGTGACCAGCAGAGCCCGCCCCAGACCACTGCCTTGTTCCCCGGGATGGATGCCCAGCACGTACACCTCGCCCTCGGTCGGCGTCTCGACCTTCGTCCAGTGGAATCCGACCATCCGTTTCCCGCGCTCGGCGACGAAGAAACCCGCGGGGTCGAACCACGGCTCGGACGTGCGCTGGGAGAGATCGGCCATCGTCCAGCGTCCTTGCTCGGGATGATCCGCGAACGCTGCGGCATTGACCGCGAGCCAGGCTCGTTCGTCCCCGGGCTGGAAGGTACGAACTTGCACGTCCGCCGGCGGGGTCGGTTCGGGAAGGTCGAGGCCGGCCAGGGGCCTCCGCATCTGCCAAAGCGCTCGAGTCCGGGCGAGCCCTGCCGACGCGGCGAGAGCCGCAGCGCCTGGGTGGTCGCCATGCGCCCAGACCCGGTGTGCTCCCAAGCTGAGAACTCGGTCCAGTAAGGCCCGTCCGATTCCCCGCCGCCGCTCGTCTGGGTGTACGACCAGCTCAGCGGTGCCGTCGTGGCCCAGTTGCGCATATCCAGCGGGCCGGCCGTCGGGTTGTACGGCTCTGACATGGGTGCGCCCGGCGTCGGCAAGTCCGAGCCGAGCGTCTTCGGAGGCCGGCATCACGCCGTCGGCCTCTGCGGCGGCTGCCAGCAGGGCACGTACGGCGTTAGTGGCCGTGGCGTCTAACGGGCCGGTGAGGATCACCCGGCGAGGCTACCCCCGCGAAACCGGCGCCTGCGGTGCGACGCGATCGTCGGACCCCTCGCGGCGGCCACCGGGCGGAACGAACCGGTAGCCGACGTTGCGCACGGTGCCGATCAACGCCTCGTGGTCGGTGCCGAGCTTGGCGCGCAGCCGACGTACGTGCACGTCAACAGTGCGTGTGCCGCCGAAGTAGTCATAGCCCCACACCTCCTGCAACAGTTGTGCACGGGTGAACACCCGGCCGGGGTGCTGGGCAATGAACTTGAGGAGTTCGAACTCCTTGTAGGTCAAGTCCAGAGTACGGCGGGAGATGCGCGCGGTGTAGGTGGCCTCGTCGATCACCAAGTCGCCGGATCGGATCTCATCAGGCACGGCATCGCCGGCCCTCGCTGCGGCCAGGCGCCCGCTGGCCAGCCGAAGGCGAGCCTCTACCTCGGCCGGTCCCGCGGTGTCCAACAGCACATCGTCCGCACCCCAGTCGGCCGTGATCGCCGCGAGGCCGCCCTCGGTGACCACCACGAGCAGCGGCACGTCCACCCCCGTGGTGCGGAGCAGCTGGGTCAGGCCGCGAGCGTGCCCCAAGTCACGACGGGCGTCCACGAGCACGCAGTCGCAGGCGGGAGCATCGAGCAGCGCGGACGCTTCGGCCGGCGCGACCCGGACGTTGTGAAGTAGGAGACCCAGTGCGGGCAGGACCTCGGCGGACGGCTGCAGGGCGTTCGTGAGCAGGAGGATTGTCGAACTCATGTCGCCTCCTCGGGTCCGAAACGACAACGGGACCCACCGGGGGCGACACTGCCCGGGGTCCCTGCCTGTTGGCAGGATATCTCATGTGTCGACGAACCCGCTCCGCCACTCCACCGGAGTGACTCTGCGTTACTGGGCGTCGTTGCGCGCGGCGGCCGGCATCACCGAGGAGACCGTCACTGCGGGCACGCTTGCGGCGGTGCTCGCCGAAGCTCGCTCGCGCCACGCCGACTCTCCACGGTTCGAGGCCGTTCTGGGAATCTGCTCGGTGATCGTGGACGGCACGCCGGTTGGCCGGCGCGATCATCACCAAGTCCTGGTGGGTGACGGTTCTGTTGTGGAGTTGTTGCCTCCCTTCGCAGGGGGCCGGGTCTAAGCTCTGGGAAGATTGCCCGTGTGTCCTCGCTGCTGGCTGCCGGCCTTATCGGAGTGTTGGCCGTCGGTTCGGCTGCCGGCGGTGAGTTCCTCGCGGCCGGCGTGCTCATAGCGCAGGTGGTGTTCGTCATGGGTGCAGTGCGGGTTGCGCCGGTTCCTGCGGCGAGTGGCGCAGCCTGGCTTGCGTTGCTGGTAGGTGCAGGGGCGACGGCTTGGACCGCCTGGGCGGGCTTGCCTGGGCTGTCGCCGGTCGCCATAGTGCTAGGCCCAGCTCTCGTGCTGGCGATCGTCCTACAGCTCGTCCGGCGTGACGGCCGTCCACGGTTGACCGCATCACTCACCCTCGCGGTGTCGGCATGCGTGCTCGTCGTGCTACCGGTCGCCTGGGTCGGGCTGCGGTACGCCGACGGTGGCGGCCATGCAGTGGCGCTAGGACTGCTCGGAGCCGGCATCGCGGTTCTGGCTGACGCGCTCAGGGTATCCGCCATGCTCCGCCGCCTGCTGGGTGTGCTCGTAGCCGCGGCTCTGGCCGCGGGTCTGGTCGTGTGGCTGGAGACCTTCTCGTTGGTGCCAGCGGTCAGCGCGGTCGTGGTGGCTGCCTTCGGGGCGGTGATGGCGATCGTCGCGCTCGCGGCCGTCGACGTTCTCGCTGACGAGTCGCGGCGCAGCCAAGGGCAACCGCATGCGGTCGGCTATACCAGGGATGTCGCGGTCGCCATGACACCCCTGCGAGTGGTCATGCCGGTCGTGGTTGCCGCTCCGGTGGTGTACGTGCTTGGACGAATTCTGGTGGAGTATGCGAGCCGGTGAACCCGGCGACACGCCCGGACGTGCTCCGGACATGCGGGCGCCGACAGCTGATGAGGAGCTCGTGCGAGCCCTCTACGACCAGCATGCCAGCGCGTTGTTCGCGTACGTCCTGCGGCTGGTGTCAGGTGATCGGCAGCGTGCCGAGGACGTTGTGCAGGAGACGCTGTTCCGGGCCTGGCGCAACCCGCAGTCGATGCACCCGGGACGGGGATCGGTGCGGCCGTGGCTGTGGACGGTAGCGAGGAACCTGGTCGTCGACGGTGAGCGGGCTCGGCGAGCCCGGCCGCAGGAAATCGGTGAGCCGGCCGCCGGGCTCGTGCCAGTGGAGGACGGGATCGACCGCGCCCTGTCAGCGCAGGTCGTTCTCGATGCGTTGAGTACGTTGACGCCCGAGCATCGTGCAGCTCTTGTCGAGACGTACTACCGCGGCCGGTCGGTCTCGGAGGCGGCTCGATCGCTAGGCGTACCGGAAGGCACGGTGAAGTCGCGGACGTATTACGCGTTACGCAATTTGAAGTCCGCGTTGGAGGAGCGTGGGTTCGGTCTACGGGAGGTGGAGTCATGAGCGCATGCGATGACATTCGCATCCTGCTAGGTGCGCATGCGCTCGGCTCGCTCGGCCCGGAGGACGAGCAACGGGTTCGCATCCACCTCGAGACCTGTGACGCGTGCAGCAGCGAGGCGGCCGACCTGGCCCAGACGGCGAAGGCGCTGGCTTTGGTCGGCGCGGCCGACGTGATCGAACCCGTCGAACCCACCATGGCACCGGACCACCTTGAAAACCTGCTTGCCCGCGTTCGGGCACACCGGCGGCGTCGCCGGTTGGCCGCCGTTTTGGTGGCGGCTTGCGTGGCGATAGCGGCGGGCGTCGGCGGACTCGTGGCCGGCGACGATGGCGCCCCGCCAGTGGATGAGCCGCCGGCTGCTGCCTCCGTCTCTGCGGAGGAGGCCGGCATCGGACTGGCCGTGCAGGCGTGGAACAAGGGCTGGGGGACGGCTCTGCGAGCCGAAATCTTCGGAGTTCCACTGGGCTTGCGCTGCAGCCTGGTGGCCGTCGGCCAGGATGGCACCCAGGAGATTGCCGCGAGCTGGGTCGTGCCTCGCGAAGGGTACGGGGAAACCGGCCGGCTCACGGTCGACGGGGCGGTCGGGCTGCGCTCCGGCGAAGTCGACCACTACGCCCTGGTCACGGCGGACGGCGAAACGCTCGTCACCGTCGCTGCCAACAGCAACCCGCGTTGATCACGCAACTTGCGGGCGACACGCCGGCGAAATTGCTCAGGCGAGCCAGCGGACCCGCATCTGTCCGGCGTGTCGCCCGCAAGTTGCATGATCAACGCGGGGTGGTGGGGAACAGCCTGGCGGAAGTGCGGCGTTGAAGCCGGTGTGGAAGGTGTGCTCGCCCTGTCCGCGGCACTCGCGGGTGCGCTGGCGTTCGGAATCTGGCGTCGCCATACGAACGGCCGAATGACCAGGCAGTACGCACTTGACGAGGTCCGGCTGATGCCCGATGAACTGGGCACACCGCTCGGCGAACGGGCCACGTTCGTCCAGTTCTCGACCGCGTTCTGCCAGCCATGCCGCGCCAACCGGCAAGTCCTCAGTTACCTTGCGCGCATCGAGCACGGAATCGTCCACGTCGACATAGATGCCGAGGCGAATCTCGACCTGGTCCGCCGGCTCGGCGTCACGAGGACTCCGACGACGTTCGTGCTCGATGTCGGCGGATCCGTCCGGCGCCGGGCTTCCGGGCCGCTGCGCTTGGCAGACGCCCGCGCTGCTGCCCATGAGGTCGCCGGATCATGAGACCGCTATCTCGAAAAGTGGACAGGCCGTGACATTTACCGGCCAGCGCCGTACGCTCGCTGTCATGTTCCGGTCGGAGCTCACCAAGCGGCGCCATATCGACTACGGTCGCGCTGCCACGATGCTCTGTCCGATGCCCTGACCGGGCAGTCCCCGTTGCCTGCCGCCGTTCTTGCGGCGTTTAAGCGACTCCAGGCTGCTCGACGACGTCCCTTCTTTCCGTCACGTCAGGGAGCAGTCCATGATCGATCCGCGGGGCCCGCGCTTCACCGCCACTATCACTAGCTTCGTTCTTGCGTTGGTGCTCGTCACGTCCAACGTGTGGCTGCTACTGACGCAGGTCGTCGTGTTCACCATCGCCACGCTGCGGGGCGTCGGTGCATCGCCGTACGCACGACTCTATGCCCGGGCTGTCCGGCCAAGGCTCCGTCCACCACTTGAACTCGAGGACGAGCGCCCGCCTCGGTTCGCGCAGGCCGTGGGACTCGCCTTCAGCACCATCGGCCTGGTCGGTCTACTCGCCGACCTGACTGGGCTGTTCTACATCGTCATCGCGGCGGCCTTCGCGGCAGCGTTCCTCAACGCAGCATTCGGCTTCTGCCTGGGCTGCGAGGTCTACCTCCTGGCCCGCCGCGCCATATCCCGTCCATCAGCATCGCAACCGGAGGTCACCACATCATGAGCACCCGAGAGACGGTCCTCGTCTCGGCCGAATGGGTCGGGCAACATCTGGACGATCCCGGCGTTGTCCTCGTCGAGGTCGACGAGGACACCAGCGCCTACGACAAGAACCACATCCGCAACGCGATCCGCATCGACTGGAAGGCCGACCTGCAGGATCCCGTGCGCCGGGACTTCGTCAACAGGGAGCAGTTCGAGGCGCTGCTGTCCGAGCGCGGCGTTGGTAACGACGACACCGTCATCCTGTACGGCGGCAACAACAACTGGTTCGCCGCGTATGCCTACTGGTACTTCAAGCTGTACGGCCACTCGGACGTACGCCTGCTCGACGGCGGCCGCAAGAAGTGGGAGCTGGAGAGCCGCGAGCTTGTCACCGAGCTGCCGAAGCGCGCCGCCACCACGTACCGGGCCAGCGACCCCGATCTGTCCATTCGCGCGTTCCGCGACGAGGTCATAGCTGCGATCGGCATCAACAACCTGGTCGACGTCCGCTCGCCGGATGAGTACGCCGGCCGCCTGCTGGCCCCGGCCCACCTGCCGCAGGAGCAGTCGCAGCGCGGCGGGCACATCCCCACCGCCAAGAACATCCCCTGGAGCAAAGCGGCCAACGACGACGGAACGTTCCGGTCCGACGACGAGTTGCGCGCGCTTTATGGCGAGGCGGGGGTGGATCTGGGCACGGACACGATCGCCTACTGCCGCATCGGCGAGCGGTCGGCGCACACCTGGTTTGTGCTCCACGAGCTCCTCGGCGTCGAGAACGTTAAGAACTACGACGGGTCGTGGACGGAGTACGGCTCGCTGGTAGGCGTGCCGATCGCCGTGGGCGACGATCCCGGGGAGGCCTGACGTGTCGAGCTGCGGAGCGCCGACCTCCTTGGAAGGGGTCGACGTCAGCAAGGAGTCGGTAATCAGCGGGGTCGTCCGGCGTGACGGGGTTGCCGTGGCCGGTGCGTACGTTCGCCTCCTCGACGCCTCCGGTGAGTTCGCCGCGGAGGTGCCGACCGGAGACACCGGCGAGTTCAGGTTCTTCGCCGCACCGGGAACGTGGACTGTACGGACGCTGGCTGCCGGCGCGGACCCCGTCGATCGTGCGGTCGTGGCGCAGCAAGGTGCTGTGGCAGAGGTCGAGGTGACGGTCTGAAGATCGTTCCGGGAAGCACAGGGACGACACGCCTAAAACGCTGTGTCCCCGGAGTACCTCGATTGCTCCGGATATCCGTGCAGAGTCGGCTGGTCTGGGCCTGGTTGTCGCCGACGGCATAAGGTGACGGTCGTGGAGGATGCCATCCCGGCAGCACGTCCGACACTGGGAATCATCGCCGGCGTGCTGGGTGTGGCTGCGATTGTCGGGTTCGTGGCCGGCGGCGTGTTCGGATCGCTCAACTTCAGCGCGGCGGCCGGCGCCGGCTCTGCTCTCGGAACCGAGAGTCCGGCCGCGACTGCTCCCATCGCCCTCACGGTGACCGAGGCATCCTGCGAGCGGGAGCCGCGGCAGGACGCGGCTGGTGAACAGGTGGACTACCGGCCTGAATATGCGGTCGACGGGGACAACCAGACTGGATGGCAGTGCGACGGCGACGGCGTAGGTCAGACACTCGAGCTGGATCTGGGCGGGACGGCAATGGTCACTCGGGTCGGCCTGGTCCCTGGGTACGCCAAGCGGGATCCGCTTGACGACCGCGACTGGTATCCGCTCTTCCGTCGGTTGACCGAAGTGCGCTGGCATTTCGACGCCGGCGACCCGGTGAACCAGCAACTCGATCCCGATCCGGAGGTCCGGGAGCTGCAGGCACTGGATCTGCCCCAACCACGGGAAACCAGCACGCTGCGGATGGAGATCATCAGCAGCACCGGTGGTGACACCGCCGACCGAAGGGTGATCGCCGTGACCGACATCGAGGTGCTGGCGGTTCAATAGACCAGAGCTTGCGCTCCGTCGGCGAGAGCCTCTTCGACGAACGAGGCGGCACCAGCAATCCGTATCCCCGTTATGACGTCGTCCGGACCGATATCGCGGCGTGCCGCACATTGGGTGCACAGGGTGACCTGGCCGGCGGTCAGCAACGCGTCCAAGAGACCGGGAAGGGGAGCGGCGTGCGGAAGGTCGAACTCGGCCGCCCTGCCGGGCAGCGCGAACCATGCCGACTCGCCGGTCAGCCACAACGAAACCTTGGCGCCGGAAGCGAGTGCCGTGGCGGCAACTGTGAAGGCCTGTGAGCACCGCTCCGGTGCGTCGAGACCGACTGTGACCTTGACGACGAGTGTCGTTGCCATGCCCGCGATGCTAGTCCGCCGGCCAGTAGACTCCTTGCCGTGCTCGGGATCGTGTTCGCCAGCGTGCTGGTCGTCACTGCGGTGGCGGTGGGCGTATTCGCTCTGATGGCCGTCTACAAGCTGGTCAAGGGTCAGGCCGAACATTGATCGAGATTCCGAGCGACCTGCACCCCGACTGCGTGCAGATTGCCTGGCTGCTCGGCCGGTGGGAGGGCGCCGGCGTCGGCGACTACCCCACAATTGAGGGCTTCCAGTTCGGCCAGGAAATCCAGTTCAGCTACACGCCGGGTAAGGCCTTCCTGTCGTACACGAGCCGCAGCTGGACCCTCGACTCCGACGGCAACCTGGTGCGACCGGCGGCTGCGGAGACGGGTTACTGGCGGCCCCAGCCGAGTGGGGAGATAGAGGTTCTGCTGACCCATCCCACCGGCTTCGTCGAGATATACCTGGGCCAGATCGAGCCGGCAAAGATCGAGTTGGCGACGCGAGGAGTGCTGAAGACCGAGACCGCCAAAGACTATCGGGCGGGTCACCGGTTGTACGGCCTGGTCGAGGGCCGGTTGATGTACGTCTACGAAATGGCGGCGATGGGTCACGAGTTGCAGCCCCACCTGTCGGCCGAGCTCAAGCGCGTTGCCGGCGCTTCGGAATTGCGCACCTAGACTTGGGGGATATGGCTTCTCGGACCAGCGACTGGCGTGCCGACCTGCGAGCGCGCGGCCACCGGCTGACTCCGCAGCGCGAGTTGATCCTGAGAGCAGTTCAGGACTTGGACCACGCGACGCCTGAAGACGTCCTGGCGGAGGTACGGAAGACCGCGAAGGGCGTCAACATCACGACCGTCTACCGAGCGCTCGAGCTACTTGAGGACCTGGGTCTGGTAAGCCACACCCACCTGGGTCATGGCGCGCCCGCCTACCACGCCACGAATGAACCTGACCACGTTCACCTGGTTTGCCGGAGTTGCCAGCGAGTGATCGAGGCGGAGCCGAAGGTCGCTGCCGAACTGGTGGACAGGCTGGCGGCGGAGCGCGGCTTCACCACCGACGTCCGCCACCTCACGCTGTTCGGGACCTGCCGGGAGTGTTCGGCCTCGGCCTGACGTTGGGATGGATATGACCTACCGCAGCCCCCTGCTTGTCCTGCCCGGTGCCGTGGAGGCGAGCCCGCCCGACGCCGGCGTGGCCGCCCATTACGGCGACCCAATGCGTGAGCAGCGGCTGCTTGGCGCTGGCGACAGCGCCGTCGACCTGTCACATCGCGGTGTCGTCCGGATCTCCGGGCCGGACCGGCTCGGCTGGCTGCACTCGCTGACCACCCAGCATCTGGAGGCCCTGCCAGCCGGACAGGCAACGACGGCGCTGCTGCTGTCACCGCACGGCCATGTCGAGCACGCGTTGTACGCCGTTGACGACGGGGAAGCGTTTTGGGCGCACGTCGAGCCGGGGACGGCGGGTGCGCTCGTCGAATTCCTCAACTCGATGCGCTTTTTGATGCGCGTCGAGGTCGAGGACGTGACGGATCAATTCGCCATCGTCTGGTCGGCGAGCGGCAGCGCCCGCGTGCATGCAACTCAGCTGCTCAGGGCTGGTGGGCGCGGCGTGGACCTCTTCGTCCCACGTGATGAGCTGGCGGCCTACTCCGGAGACCAACTTGCCGGTCTGTGGGCGTACGAGGCGTTTCGCATCGCAGCTCACGAACCGCGGCTCGGTCTCGACACCGATCATCGGACGGTGCCCAATGAGGTCGGTTGGATCGGCACCGCCGTCCACCTAGACAAGGGGTGCTACCGCGGCCAGGAGACGGTTGCGCGAGTTCACAACCTGGGTCGGCCGCCCCGCCGACTGGTGATGTTTCACCTGGACGGTTCGGTCGATCACCTACCGTCGCCGGGAGATCCAGTGGAGCTGGACGGCCGGGCGGTCGGTTTCGTCGGTTCGTCCGCGCGGCATTACGAGCTCGGCCCGATCGCACTCGGGTTGGTCAAGCGCAGCGTCCCGGTGGACGCCGAATTGCTCGCCGGCGGAGTCGCCGCCGCCCAGGACGTGGTGGTCGACCCGGATGTCGGCCTGCACGTCCGTGCCCAACTGCGCTAACCACCCCGCGCGAGCTAGGTCTCCAGGATGAGGGTGACGGGACCCTCGTTGGTGAGAGTCACCTGCATCATCGCGCCGAATACGCCAGTTTCGACGTGTGCGCCTCGGGCGCGGAAGGCGGCACAGAACGCATCGACCAGCGGCTCGGCCACCGGCCCGGGTGCCGCTGCCGACCAGGACGGCCGCCGGCCCTTGCGGGTGTCGGCGTAAAGGGTGAACTGGCTGATGACGAGAATCGGCGCACCGGTCTCCGCGGCCGACTTCTCCTCGTCCAGGATGCGCAGTTCCCATATCTTCTGCGCCAGCCGCTCGGCTTCGGCCTGAGTGTCCGTGTGAGTCACGCCTACGAGAACCAGCAGCCCCTGCCCGCCCGGACCGGGATCGACTGTGCCCTCCACCTGGCCGTCGACGACCACCGAGGCCGAAGACACCCTCTGCACCACAGCTCTCACCCGGCCGATCCTGCCAGGCAACGTGCAGCATGGCAGGATCGGCCGAGTGCCACACCAGCTAGTCGCCGAAGTCGTCCGCTCCGGACTGGTGGAGAGCGTTCACCACGGGTCGGTTGTCGTGTTGCGACCGGACGGCTCGGTCGCGTTTGCCATCGGTGACGTCGACGTCACCATGTACCCGCGCTCGTCCAACAAACCGATTCAAGCGGCTGCCATGGCTCGGCTCGGGCTACCGTTCGGCGGTGAGTTGCTCGCCTTGGCGGCGGCGAGCCATTCAGGTGAGGACTTTCACCTCAAGGGCACGCAGCAGATCTTGGCCGCTGCTGACCTCGACGAATCGGCACTGCAGAACACGCCCGGTTGGCCGTTGGACTGGCTGGCCAAACTTGCGTACATACGGCGCGGCAACGAGAAGTCGTCGCTGGCCGACAACTGCTCGGGCAAGCACGCCGCAATGCTGGTGACCTGCACGTTCAACGGCTGGCCGACTGACAGCTACCGCGATCCCGATCATCCGTTGCAGCGCACAATCGCAGCCACCATGGCCGAACTTGCCGGCGAGCCGGTGACGCACACGGGCATGGACGGCTGCGGGGCGCCGCTATTCGCGCTGACGTTGACCGGTCTGGCCCGTGCCTTCCGCGCCCTTGCCCTTGGCGAGCCCGGCTCACCCGAACGGCGAGTCGTCGACGCTTTCCAGGTTCACCCCGAATGGGCGAGCGGGACGACCCGGGACGAAGCCAGGCTGATCCGCGGCGTGCCCGGCTTGTTCGGCAAGGCCGGTGCCGAGGGAGTTTACGCAGTCGCCATGGACGATGGCAGCGCGGTGGCCCTGAAGATCGCAGATGGCCACGCGCGGGCCCGACCGGTCCTGATGGCTGCGGCCTTGCGCAAGCTTGGACTCGACTACCCGGTACTGGAGGAGCTCGGCCACGCTCCCGTCTTTGGTCACGGCGAGCCCGTGGGAGAAGTCCGCGCGGTGATCTAGCACCCTGTCGAATGCTAGGCGGCGCGGCTTCGCGCGGTGACGATGGTTCGCGCGAGCATTGCGATGGTCAGGGCAGCTGCGCCGAGCGCGATGGTCTGCCAGGGCAGCGACGCGGCCAGCAGCAGGCAGGACACGAGCCCGGCCCAGGCCAGCCAGCGCGGCCACCGGCGCTCATCGGTGCGGAGCCGTAGCGCCGCGGTGTTCGTGATCGCGTAGTACAGCAGAACCGAAAACGCGCTGAACGATAGGACGGCGACCAACCCCCCAGAAAGGACTGCGACCACAACCGCGACACCGACAACGATCTCCGCAACGTGTGGGATCCGCCGCGTTAGATGAACTGCGGCGAGTGGTGTCGGTAGGTCTCTCTCGTGGGCCATCGCGAACGCCGTCCGGCTGATCCCGGCGACGAGGGCGAGCAGCGCCGCCAAGGCGGCGATCGCCGCCCCAGCGGTGGTCACGGGTGCAAGCCAGTCCGCGCCGGCCGCCTCGACGACTGCGGTGATCGGCCGGGCCGAGTCCGCCGCGCCACCGGGTCCGAGCACGAGCAGGACAGTACCGCCCACGGTCAGGTACAGCACGAAAACCAAGCCGAGGGCGATGGGTATGGCCCGCGGGATCGTCCGAGCGGGGTCGCGGACCTCCTCGCCCAGGGTGGCGATCCGCGCATAGCCGGCGAATGCGAAGAACAGCAATGCTGCGGCGGCCAGAACGTCGTCCGCGCCGACGATGGACGTGAGGCTCTCGCGGCTGCCTTGGTCCGCACCCCCGACTCCCGCCACCACGGCCGTTACGAGAACGACCGTGACGACGATCACCAGCCAGCGGGTCGTTCGTGCCGTCCGCTCGATTCCGGCGAGATTGACTCCGGTGACGAGCACGACGGCGCCGACAGCGATCGCCCGCGACTGCTCGGGCCAGAGGTACGTCCCGACGGCGTGAGCTGCCGTGGCGCATGAGGCGATCTTGCCGAAGACAAATGCGTACCCAGCGACGGCACCCCAAGCATGCCCCAACCGTTCTCGCCCGTAGACGTACGTCCCGCCAGCCTGTGGATGAACGGCGGCGAGTTGAGCGGACGAGGTGGCATTGCACAGGGCGACGAACGCGGCGACGGCGAGACCCAGCAGCAGCCACGCCCCGGCGCGCTCGGCGGCCGGCTGCCACACGACGAACACCCCGGTGCCGATCATCGCGCCGAGCCCGACGATCACGGCGTCACCGGTGCCCAGGCGGCGGGACAGCCTTGACTCTGGCTCGGTCATGGTGCCAAGCATGCCGGGCGTCTCGTATTCTGTTCCATGGGCAAGATGTGGCAGGGGCTCGCCATCCTCCTCATCACGACCGGTGCTGTGGCCGTCGGCGTCGCTGCAGCGATCCAGCCCAAGCCAGCCCTTCCGCTGAATGCGGCCGGAGTGACCTACGGTCCAAATGGGCGCCTGATCAACATTCCATTGGGAGCTTCCGGAGGCTACCTGCCCGGTACCAACGTCCTCGCTGCAGCGGCCGGCGGCTCGGAACGACTCATCGCGGAGGACCGGGCCTGGCTGGCGGCCGGAACGGTTCCGGGCGCGGGGACGCCGTACGCCGCCATGGTGGAGCGAGCTCTCCTCGACCTGCGTGCCCTCACGTCTGAGCACGGTGCTCCGATCGCGGCCAACCGTCCGAGCTGGCGGTACGTGTGGCCGCGGGACGCCGCGTTCGCCGTAGCCGCGATGTCTGCCACCGGCCACCACGATGACGCCGAGACCATCCTGCGGTTCTTGTGGCGGGCCGCGCCATCGGACGGTCTCTGGCGCGCGCGCTACCGCCCGGACGGATCAGGCGACCCGCCCGATGACCGTGAGCCGCAGCTGGACGGTTCCGGCTGGGTCCCGTGGGCTTTATGGCTCTGGAAGGTGTCACATCCCGATCAGCGGCATGCCGAGCTCGTCACGCGCGAGCTCGGCGCCATTGCTATCAGGTCGGCGGATGCGTTGATGCTCCGGCTCGGCAAGGACGGCTTACCGCACGCGTCGCCGGACTACTGGGAACGCCGGGAATCTCGGGTAACCCTTGGCACTGCGGCACTGGCCAGCGTCGGGCTTCGGGCCGCCGCCCAGCTCGCCCCCGTCCTCGAGGTGGATGGGACAGCGTGGCAGCACGCCGCCACCACGCTCGACAACGCCTTGGAGACAGAGTTCGGTCCCGCTGGGTATCCGCGGACATTGCCTCGCGGCGGTGCCGATGCGGCGATCGCGTTCATAGGTCCACCTTTTAGGGAGGCCGACGACGCGGTGAAGGATGCAATCCGGTCCGCCGCCACGGTCCTCGCGGTCCCGAACGGAGGACTCCGTCCGGGCGAGTCATGGCGGAAGGACGTCGACGTCGCCTGGACGCCGGCGACCGGATTGATGGCACTCGCCCTAGCCGGCATTGGTGACGACCAGGCTGCGAAGAGGCTGCTGACGTGGGTGGACGCGCACCGAACCACAGTCGGTGCGATACCGGAGAAGGTGGATGCGGCCGGTCAGCCAGCGACGGTCGCACCGTTGGGTCTGGCGGCGTCGCTGGTCATCCTCACAGTCGTCGAGCTGGAAGAGCGCCTTCCCGTCCTGCCTTCCGCCTAGGTGGCGAAGGTCACAACCGCGCGCTTGCAATAGTTAGCAGTCGCTAGCTAGAATAGAAATATGGCTGGATCGCTTGGTGAGTTTCTGCAGGAGCAGCGGCGGCACGCTCAGCTCTCGGTGCGGCAGCTCGCTGAGCGGGCGGGGGTGAGTAACCCGTACATCAGCCAGATCGAGCGAGGCCTGCGCAAGCCATCGGCAGAGGTGCTGCAGCAGATCGCCAAGGCGCTGCGGATCTCTGCGGAGGCGCTGTACGTCCGCGCCGGTTTGCTCGATCACCAGCAAAGCGACCACACAGTGGAAGACGCCGTGCTGGCCGATCCGGTGTTGACCGAGCACCACAAGCGCCTGTTGCTCGACCTTTACCGGACATTCCGTTCCGAATCGACGCCTGATAACCAGGCCGAAGGGTGATTACCATGTCGAAGACCACCACAGACCCGAAACCGCTCTACGCGGTTGCCGGTGTTGCCGACCTTGCCGTTGCAGCGCTGCGCGAGCTGACCGCTCGCCTGCCGGTCTTTGCCGAGCGGGCCGAGAATGCCGCGGTCCATGCCCGAACGCGGCTTGCCGATCGGTTCAGCGATCTGCCCGCTGATCTGGACAAGCTGCGGGCCGAGTTGCCGACCGACTTGCAGAAGCTGCGGACCGAGTTGCCGGCCGACTTGCAGAAGCTGCGGGCCGAGCTACCGGTTGACCTGAAGAAGCTCCGCGTTGAGCTGCCTACGGACGTGCAGAAGTTTCGGGCCGAGCTGCCGACCGTTCTGAGTGACCTGCAGGCCAAGGCGCTGAAGTACTACGGCGAGCTGGCGACTCGGGGCGAGGGCGCCGTGGCTCGCTTCCGCCGCGACCACGCCGACACGATCCAGGCGGTCACCGCGAGGGTCGCCGGCACGGCCGAGAAGGCGGCCGACGCCGCTGATCAGGTCGCGGAGGACCTGGACGCTGCCGCCAGGCCGGAGAAGAAGCCCGCGAAGAAGGCGGCCACTGTGCAGACGCGCAAGACCGCCAACTCCTGACCGATCACGAACAAGGCCCGGGTGACGCCGTCACCCGGGCCTTGCTGTCACTCTGGGGCGCTGATCGCGTACTCTCGAACTGTGCCGGAGTTGTTTGGACAGTTTCAGGGCCTCATCGGATTGGCGTTGTTCCTCGCTGCCGTGGGGCTTGCCGCGTTCGCATTGATCGATGCGCTCCGCGTCCCGAGCGATGCGTTTCCCTACGCAGGCAAGCGGACCAAAAACCTCTGGCTCGTCATTCTTGGCGTCGCTACAGCGGTCTTGGTCGTCACTGGTCCGCTGAACATCTTCGGCTTGGCTGCCGTCGTGGCGGCCGCGGTCTACCTTGTTGACGTCCGTCCGGCGGTCAAGCAGTTCCGTGGGCGACGCGGCACGAACGAGGGTCCCTACGGGCCTTGGTAATTGTCACCGGCCACCCCTAGGTTGGTGATCGTGCGCCACGACTACCACGGCCGGACTCACCGGCTAGAGCTCGACGACCAGACACTCCGCACTTGGTCGTGCACTGTGCTGGAAAGTGATCCGGAGCAGGGCATCGTCCTGGACCGATCGGCTTTCTACCCGGGCGGCGGCGGACAGCCGCCCGATCAAGGGGTATTGCTCTGGGGCGGGGTGCAGACCCACATTATGGGCGCCCGCCCGAGGGACGATCTGTGGCTGATTCCTGAGCCGGCAGATCCACTGCCACCTGCAGGTACGCAGGTACGCGGCGCCATCGATGACGTGCGCCGCACGATGCTTATGCGTACCCATTCGGGCCTGCATGTGTTGTGCGGCGTGATGTTCCGTGACTACGGCGTACCAGTCACCGGTGGCAACATGGAGCCTGGTGAGGCCCGACTCGATTTCGACTTCCCCGAGGTGCCGCCCGGTTTTGGAGACAAGCTGACCGAGGCCCTTAATGCCGAGGTCGAGGCTGACCGGGCGATTCAGATAAGGGTGCTACCTCGCGAGGAGGCCTACGCGCTCGGCCCGATCATCAAAACCGCCACCGACCTGCTGCCGCCGGAGCTCGAACTTGTCCGGCTCGTTGATGTGACCGGCTTGGACCTGCAGGCCGATGGCGGCACCCACGTGGCCTCAACGCGACAGATCGGCCGGATCGAGGTCACCAAGGTCGAGAACAAGGGACGGGGCTTTCGCCGGGTCCGAATCCGCCTGAGCTGAACCAGCCCCTCTATCCAGCTCGAGGTCGACGAGCTGCTGGCGTGCTCCACGCGTGCGGCGCCGCACGGAATCCGCCAGCGCCGGGCGCCCGATTGCGCCAACCGCCAGGCCAGCGGCGGCCGCTGCCGCAAGCCACTGCCAGTCGGTGAGGGGTGACGCGGCACTGGCCGGCTCTTCGGCGGCAGGCTCGGCGGCAGGTTCCAGGGCGCTGGATGGGTGCCCGGCGCTGCTGGCGGTTCCGGCTGCGCTCGTACCTTCCCCCGGCGCTCCGTTCGGCAGCACGCCAAGCGCGTGTAGTACACCGATGACCGCGTCTCCGCCGGCCGCAACGTGCCATTCGGCGTCCGAGTCGTAAGGGGAGGCGCCGTCCCCCATCGTGATCGTCTGGACCCAGACGTACTTGAGATCCAGCCGGATGTGATCAACCCGCCACACGGACACGTCGTGCGCGAGCCAGGTGATGTTGATGGCCGATGTGCCAGGGCCCGCCGATAGCTGAGGCGGCCGCTCGACGGTCATCCCGGGTGCGGGCTCCAGCGAATCGTGAAGCAACTGGTAGTTCTGGTCTGTGATGTAGAGCGCACCAGCCTCGCCGGTTGCCGGGTTGACTACGAGAACACTGGTCGGGCCGCCGGCCTCGGCGTGGCCCGCGCTGATCACGGCAGTCGTGGCGGCGGCGGCCAGTACCATCAGAATCGAGCGGACGCGAATGCGCATGGCGGACTCCCTCGTCGTAGATGGACACCCTTGCTACACCGGAGCGCGCTAATCGGTTCCGACGATCGAGCTAGCAACTTCGATGGCCGCTGACTGGTCCAATCCTTCGATCCGGACAGTGACTTCTCCTACGGGCAAGATCAGTGTCGGCCCAGCCGATCGCGCCGTCTCGACGTACTCTCGCCCAGCGTCGTCCAGGCGGGTGACATGGTGCGGACCGTCGAACCACAGGGCCGTCGTCGCTCCCACATCGACTATCTCCGCGGCCCGCTGCGACTCCTTGAGGAAGGTGGGCTCGACTCCCGAGAACTGGTCGAGCCGTATCACGCCACCATCGGAATCGGACCAGGTCATCGACAGTACGCGGCCGTCCGGTGACACCTCGATCCCGTCGGGTGTACCGAGAGCAGTCGGCTGGACCGGTTCGAAGCGGACGAGCTGACGGGCCTCGTCCACGGTCAGCGAGGACTCCGCCTCGGGGATCGGCTCGCTTTGCACTGACGAGCCAGGCCGGACGATCACGCCGAACCAGTCCGCTACCGCAGCACGGACCGGCGGTGTCAGCGCCAGCAGGATCAGCAGGCCAGCGACTGCACCCGCCAGGGCATGCCAACGGCGACGCGGAGCGGTGAACCTGTTCCGTGTGGACGTAGCGCGGGCGGCGGGTTCAGCCAGCTGGACCATCGTGCGTTCGGTTAACGCCTCGGTGTCGATCTGCGGGGTCTCGATGGCGCGGCCAAGGTCACGGAGCTCTCGGGATAGCTGTTCAGCGTTCATGCTCGGCCGCCTTCACGTCAGGTGAGAGCTCACGTTGGAGTCGCCGGAGCGCGCGATGGAGGCGAGACTTGACCGTGCCAGCCGGCAGGCCGAGGGCGGTCGCGGTTTCCCGCTCGTCCAGGTCGAGGAAGTAACGGCAGGCGATCACTCGCTGCTGAGGTTCGGGGAGTCGTTGCACGGCCGCCATGAGCTCGACGCGCCTTTCGCCTGACAACGTGGACACGGCCGGGTCGGGGCCGTCCAGCGGGACGTCAAGGGCGGCAAGCCGCTCAGTTGCCGACCTCCGGCGGCGGGTAGCCCGCTGCGCGTTCTTCGCCTCGTTGATGACGATGCGCAGGAGCCAAGGCCGGAAGGCAGCGCCGTCGCGGCATCTGGGTAGTGCCTGGAACGCCTTGACAAAGGCCACCTGCACCACATCCTCCGCGTCCTGTCCAGCTCCGAAGATGAACGCGGCCCGGTGAGCGGCGATGGCGTGTCGGCGGACAAGAATGGCGTACGCATCCCGGTCGCCGGCACGCACACGGTCGACGGCGACCTGGTCGGTGACGTCGGCACTATCCGTCGGCCGCCCCTCCGGTCCTTCCATCCACCCTTTCCTACACCGCTCGGCACCCCGTGGTTCCGTTATCGACGGGGGAGCCTGCTGGACCGCCCAGCAGACGTACCGGTGCCGTACCACCCGTACGCAGGGTGGTACGGCACCAACAGGCCTGCTGAACGTGGTCAACCGGCCGAACGTGAGTTAGGAGCGGTAGACGTAGACCTTGTCGCCGACCCTGACCTGGTTGAACAGGATCGCGATGCCTTCCAAATCGCGGATGTTCACACAGCCGTGAGACGAGCCGTCGTAGCCGTTCGCCGCGAAGTCCGGAGAGTAGTGCACTGCCTGCCCGCCGTCGAAGAACATCGCATACGGCATCGGCGTATCGTACAGCGAGGACACGTGGTCCTCCGACTTCCAGTACACGCTGAACAGACCCTCACGCGTCGGCGTCAGCTCAGAGCCGAACCGTGCGTCGAACGTCATCTTGACCTGGCCGTCGATGACCCAGCGCAGCTTGAGATCGGTCTTGTCGATGCACATAACCCGCCCGGTCAGGCATTGGTCCGGCAGTACGCCACTGCCACTGCCGGCCGGCGTTCGGTTGTGCAGCTCGTCGTCGGTGGGCGTGCGGGTCATGCCGACGAGCAGGTCCCACGTCTTCTGGTCGACTTCACCTGTGGACGGGATGCCGCGCTTGGTCTGAAATCCCGCGACGGCCTCCTCTGTGACGGACCCGTAGTTCCCCGTGACGTCGTCCTCGAACCAGCCGATCTGCTTGAGCCTGGCCTGCAGCTCGCGGACCCGATCGCCAGTGTCGCCGGGGCCGATGATGGTCGGGCCGGCGACCACCCTGTTGTGCAGCTCGTCGTCAGTGGGCTCACGAGTCATGTCGACCAGGCGGTCCCAGGTCTCGTCGTCGACCTCGCCGGTGACCTCGAGGCCTCGCTTGGCCTGGAAGCCCTCGACGGACTGGAGTGTTACGTCGTCGTACTCCCCGGTGATCTCGGGCTCGTACCACGCGATCTGCTTGAGCCGGGCCTGGAGTTCTCGCACGCCGTCGCCCGTGTCGCCGAGCTTGAACATGGCCGTGGACGTCGGCGTGGGTGCCGGCGTCTCGGTCGCAATCTCGGTCGGCCTAGGCGTCACGACCGGCGACGGAGCCGTCGATGTCGGCACCGCCTCGGGTACCACGACCTCGGGGTTGTCATCGGTGCCGGCCAGCTGGCTGAACCCGTACGCGACCCCGCTCGCGACCGCTATCGCTGTAACGATCGCCACCAATACGACGGCGATCGACCTGCCTCTTGCCACGCGAAGCGCCCTTCCTCACTCTCCGGATCGGCGCCCTTCGCGCCACCCTTCTGACCGAGCAGACGCCTATGGTGCCAGTTAGGTTGCATCTCACCAAGATGAATCGCTGTACGAATCATCGGTCGTCCCGCCGCGAATCGTACGAACGGCACCCCATCTGCCGGCGCCGGGGCGACCGGATGGCCCGACTCAGATGCTCTGGCCGGGCACCCACAGCTTGGTCGCGGGCCGTTGCGGCGCGGCCGGCTGGCTCGTCGTCGGAGGTGCCGGAACGTCCGGCAGGTCGTTGGGTTCGGCCTCGCCCTTGGCCACGACCTCGTTCTCCGCGTGCACTTGGCCGATCCGTAACTGGCCTAGCAGTCTGTCCAGCTGAGTGACTTGATCGTTCGGCAGGTACCGGCGGGCATGGTCGAGGACCAGGCCGGACAAGTCGATCATTAAGCGGGCGTCACGGCGGCCGAGTTTGGCCTGGGCGGCGTTGAGTAACCCATACAAGATCTCGGATACGACCTGATCCGCCGGCGTGCCACGCAGTTGGCTCAGGTACTGGCGGATCTCCTGCTCGGTGGGTTGCTGGTTTGCCTCGGACACGAGGCCACCGTACCGCCGGAAAACCGACATCAATCCGAGACCGTGCGATCCGGTCCGCCAGACCGCCCGAATGGCAGGCTGGTCTGCTATGAACTCGACCCGCAGCCAGAGCTGGCGCGTCATCATGGCCACCCGGGCGGCCGTTCCACTCGTCCTTGCGCTGGCCCTGTCCGGCTGCATCAAGATGGACGTCGACTTGACGCTGGACGATGATCGGGTCGACGGTTCGATGATCATCGGGGTCAACCGGGCGCTGCTGGATATGACCGGCTCTACCGTCGAGGAGTTTCTGGCCGAGATCGATGCCGGCGACGACATTCCCGAGGGCGCGACCGCCCGCCCGTATGAAGACGACGTGTACGTCGGCCAGGAGTACGTCCTGGATGGGGTCGAGCTGGCTGAGTTCGACAACGAAGTCATGTCGATCACCCACGACGCTGACGCCGGCAGCTACGAGGTGACCGGTGAGATCGACATGACCGACATTGGGGCGGAAGCCGCCGAGCTTGGCGAGTTCGACGCCTCGATCTCCATCACGTTCCCTGGTGAGGTCACTGAGCACAATGGCACGCTCGACGGCCGGACGGTGACGTGGACGCCGGTACTCGGCGACGTCAACGAGATGCACGCTACGGCGCGCGACAGTGGCGGGTCTGGCCTGCCTGGCTGGTTGTTCGTAACCATCGGGGCCGCCGTGGCGGCTTTGCTCGCCGGCCTGGTGCTGTTCTTGGCTCTGCGCAGCCGGGCGAGCACTGACTCGGCGAGCGCGGGCGATGAAGGCAGCGTGCCCGCCGACGTGGAGAAGTTGGGAGATGCCGAGTCCCATGGCGACACGCGCCCTCTCGACCTGCCCACCCTGCCGGATCAGCCTGCCGTCGTCGACGGTGAGTCGAAAGAGGCCGATGAGGCGCCGAGCTCGGACCGGCCGGCCGGAGTCTGAGCGCCCCGGCTCCGCATCCGTGCGCAGCGACCGCATACCGTTGGATGGGTGAGCGAGCGATGGATCCCCCTGGTGGGGGCGGCGAACGCCCGTGATCTGGGTGGGCTACCGACTCGAGGCGGCGATTCGACGAAGTTCAGCCGCGTGCTGCGCTCGGACAACCTGCAGGACCTGACCGCTGACGATGTCGAGCTCCTTGTCGGCAAGCTGGGTGTCCGCGACGTCATCGATCTGCGGAGCGGCGTCGAGATCGAGTCCGAAGGGCCCGGCCCGCTCAACAAGCTGGATGAGGTGGCGATTCATCGCCTGTCGCTGTTCCCTGAGGCGGGGCAGCGCACGGACGTCGAGGCGGCCGACGCGGTCCTGCCCTGGACCCTCCCCGAGGAGCGCGACGCGATCTGGGACCAGACCGGCTTGTACTACACCCGTTACCTCTCCCGCCGTCCGGACTCCGTGCTGGCGGCACTGCGCACGATGGCCAGGAGCGAGGGCGTCGCGCTGGCGCATTGCGCCGCCGGCAAGGACCGGACCGGGGTCATCTGCGCGATGGCCCTCTCGGTGGCCGACGTCGACCGGGACGCCATCGTCGCCGACTACGTGGCCACGGGGGAGCGGCTCGATGCGGTCATCTGGCGGCTGCGGTCCACGCCGACCTACGCCGCTGACCTGGACGGGACGTCGGTCGACGAGCACCGGCCCCGCCCCGAGGCGATGTATACGTTCCTGGGCTACCTTGACCGGGAGTGTGGCGGCCCGGTCGGCTGGCTCGCCCGCCACGGCTGGACGGACGTCGATACCGACGCGCTCCGCGCCCGCCTCCTGTCCTGACCACTTGCCGTCCGAACGTGATCGAACGGGCGGCTAGCCGACGTTGACTGGTTCGGTGCGTAGTCCTGGCGAGCCGTCCACGACCTGGCGCAGGACGTACGTCCCGTCTGCGACGCCGGTCAACACGGCCACTCCGGCCGGGTTGGCCTTCGCCTCGTCGACGACCGCACCTCCGCTGCGCAATTCCACCACCGCGCCGGGCTCCACGTGGGCGATCACGACAGGACCAGCCACCCTGACGACCGGCACACTGGGCACGGTTGCCGCCGGATCTCCCACGCTCGGCAGGTCGTAGTCGCACACGCCTTCGGGGAAGATCGCCTCCAGCCGGGCCACCTGATCGCCTAACGGGTCCCACGCGCCGTACAGATCCTCGACGATGGCCGTCTCGACCGGCATGAGGTGGCACTTGTAGATGTCGCCGGTAATCGGCCCACCGGCCTCGATTCGCGATGTCGTATGGATCTCGAACCGGGTGGTGCAGTCGCCTGCCGGACCATCGTCCAGGATGCCGTCCCACGCGCCGCCCCCGCTAGCGATCTCGTCACCGTCGATGTCGAAGCACCGGTCGACGCCCTGCGCCGGCGCGGCCTCCGCGACACTGAGTGACGGGTCGGCGGTCAGGTTGGACATCCACTGGGCGATGGTGTCCAGTGCCTCGTGGGTGAGCTCCTCCCCAGCCGGTGCGTCGCCGTTCGCGTCGGCCTCGAGGAACCAGATGACCTGGCCGTCGTGGTGGCCCTGGGCATCGATCAGGCGCTGCCGCGCGGCGAACGACTGGTGCGAGTTGTGCATGTCCAACACAGGCTCGAGGTAATCACGGATGTCGATGATCGGGATCTCCCGGGCCAGCTTCCCGCGGAACACCAGACCCGACTCGTACGCGCCACGGATCGCATCCAGGTCACCGGACCGCCGCGGTGCAGGCGTCGTTCCGCCGTCGGGTGAGGTGCGCGCGTTGCGGGACGACCACGGGTCGAACAGCTCGGTGAACGGAATAACCCCGGTGGCCAACCCCACGAGGACCTCGTTCGGTGTGATGCCTCGTTCGGCGGCGATGCGTCCGATCACGACCTGCTGGCTCTCGAACGGCACGCCTTCCGGCTCCATGTCCGGGGTCTCCTTCCACGACCCCACATCCTCGTTGACCTCGAGGAACTGCTGTGGGGTGATCTCGCCGGCAGCGACCGCACGCAAGCCGTATTGGACACCGACGTTGTCCCACGGCACACGAGCGAAGCCGGTTTCGGGATCAGTCCCATACACCTCGCGGACATCGTCCCAGTGTGTGCGCTCGATCTGGTTGACCTGGTCACCGAGCAGGTTCCAATTCGTCTCGCTCCCGTAGAGCGGGTTCATCGCCAGCGGCAGCAGGCCGAGCCAGCCTTCGACGCACTCGCTCGATCCGGTCTGCTGGGGCAGGTTGATGCCGAATTGGCTGAGCAACTGTTTGGCCTGGTTGAGACCGCGGGCGTTAGAGCCGAGGTAACCCTCGATCGAGTTCAAGCCCTGCAAGAGCTTCCGGTTGTCCCAGTCGGCCCAGAACTCGGCGTCGTCGGTCTCGAGATCCATGACGCGGTCGAGCAGCGCACAGTCTCCTACGTGGATGGTCTGCGTGGTCATGTCCGGGTAGCTGCGCTGGGGGACGAGTGCGTCCAGCAAGTCGGGGTGGTTCTGCGCATACACGTACTGCTGGATCGCGCCGCCGGAGCCACCGAGGCCGACCGTGTAGACGGGCTCACCGTGAGTAGCGACGAAGTGGTCCTTGACCATGACCGCGGTACGCCCGCCGAGCAGCAGGTTGTAGTGCTCGCCGGTGCGGTTGCCAGTCGAGTAGACGACGGCGTAGCCCCTGCCGAGCCGGTCCGGACTACCGGTGATCGCATCGCCCTCGGCGTACCGGCCTTGAGTGTGGCCGATGCCCACTCCTCCCTGGAACTGGTAGAGCAGCCGCCCGTTCCAGTTGCTACGGTCCGGCTCGGCTGGCGAGCCGCCGGTAACCTCCTCGACAGTCGTGAGCATCGAGATCGAATAGATGAACCTGTTAATGACACCTCGCTCGTGCCGAATCAGGTACGGCACCTCGCGCCCATCGGTGAGGGTCGTCGTGGCGAGGGTGGCCTCACCCATGCGCTCTGCGATGTCATCGATCGGGCCCTCGTCGTGGCCGCGGATGATGTGCCGATTGCCCGCGGTATCCACGGCGTAGTACCAGATGCGTGTCTCGGCATTGCAGTCGCGGCTGTAGCCGAGAAGTTCGCCGTCCTGACCGCGGACTTCCACCCCCTCACCGTCCTGGTTGTCGACGATCAGCTCCAGGCCGTGGTCCTGGGCCGTGCAGGCGAACGGGTACTGAACGGTCGGGTCGGCTGCGGTTTCCTGCCCAGTAGCGGCGGGCGCGGCGACGAGCAAGGCCGCGACGAGACTTAAGGGCAGAAGCAGCGCGGGACGGAGCGAGGTCGGCATCATCCGGCACTCCCTTGTGACGTAACGCCTCCTATGCCGTCTGACCCTAGGCTTGGTTGCGGAGTGAAGCAACCGGCGCGTTGCCTACCTATCTGCCGACAATCCACAGCGCACGACGGTGGGAATTGTCGCAAGATCGTCCGGGGAGTAGCAGCTCGTCGCCGGCCCTGAGTTCGACGGGTTCGGCAAGGGCGACGTAGAAGCCGCGCATTCCTCCCATGAGGGCGCGCAGCGGTTCGCGCATCGGCTGGGTCCTGTCGAACGGATTTACGCCGAGGACGAATCTGCTGAACTCGACACAAGGTTCGGCGATCTCGACTTCGCTGAACGGGATGACCCGGCCGTCGCGGGTTCTGAAGGCGCCGCCGGTCAAGCGGTCTCGAGTCATCTGCTCGTCGGTTTCGACAAGAACGTTCTCGCCCGCGATGCCGTCGGTGACCCGGTCGCCGAACCGTGCCTGCATGGCGTTGTAGTGCGCGGTGAACCCAATGGACAACCCACTCGCCTGGCCGTGGTTCCGGGTCCTCGGGTGGTCTACGTGATGGACGTCGAGGATCTTGTCGCCCTCGACCACTCCGATGCCACCGCGGTCGTCCAGCAGCAGCCGTTCGACCTGGCGAATCGGTGTGGGGTCGTACCAGCGGTGCGGCTTTTCACCGCGCTTGAGTGGCTCCTGCTGGATCTGCAGCCTGACGATGCGCACGAGTACACCCTAAGCAGCGCACGGCAGAGGTTCGTCATGATTTCCTGGCCCGAACTCGCAGCGTGATCACGGCAACGAAGGCTCCGTCGCCGAAGGGGTGCATCTGGGCGTCCGCTCACCAACTCGATGTCGGACACATTCCAGTGGGCCAGTCCGGTCCCGTTCGGCACGCCTTGGCCTGCTGTGATCATAAGTCCTCGTTCGGCAAGCGCTCAGGATCTCAGGCGCTTATGGCGGGTGTCACTTGGTTGCGTGCAGGCCCGGTCGAGGTTCGCGCGGAGATGTGTCGGGCCACGTACTTGGCGTCCCGCCCTGCGCCGCCGATCAGCGTGGATGCGAACGCGTACTGGAAGGCCAGCCCAGTGAAGTACAGACCAGGAGCACCGGGCACGACGCCTCTGGAGTCGAGCGGCCAGCCGTCCTCGCCCACCACGGGAAGGTCGATCCAGGAGAAATCCTGGCGGAAGCCGGTGCACCAGACGATGTTCGCCACGTTGAGCACATCGCCGCCATCGAGTGTGGGCCTTCCATCTCGGACGCCCACTATTTTCGCCGGCACGATCTCGACGCCGGCGCGTTCGAGGTCGGCCCGCTTGGAACGGATCAGCGGCCCGCCGTGAGCACGTATCTTCGGGCGCATCTTGCGGCCCAGCGGCGTCCTCTCGGTGAGCACATGCTTCGCCAGGAAGAACAAGATTGGAAAGACCACCCTGGCAGGCGGGCTCTCGATGTCGAGTGGCACCTCACCATGGATCGGCCCGCTCAGGACGGTCTTGAACCCTGCCGTGCCGAGCTCGTAGGCGACGTCGCTGCCCGAGTGAGAGGCGCCGACCACAAGGACCGGCCCGTCCAAAAGTTGCTCGGGGTTCTTGTACGAGCTCGAATGCAGCTGGACGATCGACGGGTCGAGTTCGGCGGCGAACCCGGGGACGTACGGCGTTCTGCCGAACGTCCCGGACGCGACGACCACGTTGACGCACACATAGGGCCGGGAGTCCGTGGTGACCAGGTACGTCTCACCGACCTTCGACAGCTGTCGTACCCGCTGGCCCGTCCGGACCGGCAGGTCGAACGCGTCCGCGTACGCCTCGAGGTAGTCGGCCATCTCGTCCTTCGTGGGGAAGGACATCGGTGGCGCCGGGAACGGCATGCCGGGAAGCGAGGATACCCTGGCCGGCGAGTACAACCGCAGCGAGTCCCAATGGCATCGCCAGTTGTCGCCAACCCGCTCGACGCTGTCGAGGATGGTGAACTGCCGGCCGAGTTTCGTCAGGTGGTAGCCGGTGGCAAGGCCCGCCTGGCCTGCTCCGATCACGACGGTCTCGATCCGCTCAGGCGTCTGGTTTGTGTTCGTGGCATGGCTGTTCATGGCTTCCTCCCAAGCCCGACATTCATCTCGTTGGTCAGGACCGCCTCCGGCATGCCGCCGGAGCGTTCGCGAAGCATCCCGTCAATGACCCGCTTCACCTCGGTCTGATGCTCCCCGGCCAGCGGATCGGCCAGCTTCTCTGCAGCCGGGTTGCTGGCGGTGACGGCATCCCAGAGGTGTTCAGCGGATCGGCAGGTCATCTCCCAGGTGGTGGTTTCGACCCGGACGTCGGTCAGGCCGGCCTCGGCAACCTCGCGACTGAACCGATCGGGGTCGGCCAGCTGGAACGGCAGCGAAGGTGGGTTGATCGGCGGCGTGAAGCCAGGGACGGCAGCGCGCAGCGCTCCGAGCAGGAATCCGATGGACTCCGCACGGTGCGGCGACCCGAACGCGATGATCAGCACCGCACCGCCGGGCTTGGTGACTCTGACAGCCTCCCGCAGCCCGGCCTTGAGGTCCGAGAACAGCGAGATCCCGTTCTGTGACGCGGTCACATCGAATGTATCGTCGGGAAACTCCAGCGACTCACCGTTCATCACCCTGCCCGTGACGGCGGGCAACCTCTCGGCGCAGGCACGTGCGATGAGTCGCTTGATCATGGCGGGCGCGAGATCGACAGCCATGACCCGAGCACCGCGGCGCGCGGCCGGAATAGCCAACGCCCCGCTGCCGCATGCCACATCGAGGATCCGGACTCCCGGACCAAGATCGACCCGAAGCAGCGCCTCTTCGGCGAACAGTTGGTTCATCGGCGTGGTGAACTCGTCGTATCGCGGCGCGATCGCGTTCCAGGCGTACTGGATCTGTTCGAGAGTCGGTGTTAGAACCGTCATGCTTGCGTCCTCTCTTGGTTGACGAATTCCGCTACCGCCGTTGCGGTCTCCGTGGGATGTCCGAGCCACGGTGCGTGGCCACCAGGCAACACCTGGAGTTGGGCGCGGGGAATCAGGTCCACCACGGTTCGGGCGACCGTGACGTCGCCGAGTGGCTCCTTATCCCCCCACGCCAGCAACGTCGGCACGGTCAGCCGCCTTAGCTCGTCGAGCCGAACCTGCGACTGGCGGCGAAACCCGTAGCGCGAGAGCAGCGCGAATGGTGATACCAGCATGCGTACCTCTGCGGTGGTTCCTGAGACGGCGAGCTCATCCCTGGCCGCGGCCACGAATAGGTCGACCAGGTCTGGGTGATTGGCGAGGGTCCCTTCCTCGCCCATGAACTTCGCGAACCGCAGCATGGACTTCGGGCTGGGTGGTGCGAGCCGAGACAGCAGTTCTCCTACTCCAGGGGTGGCCATGAACCTGTACGGCAGCGGGCATCGCGTCCCGGGCAACCCTGGCGGACCGATCAGAACGAGCCGCTCGATCCGCGAAGGGCGAGCCAGCGTGTAGCGGAGCGCCAGCACCCCGCCTGCCGAGTGACCGAGCAGCGCGGCGGAGTCCAGTTCGAGCGCGTCGAATAGGCGATCGAGCCAGCCGATCGATCTTCCGTAGTAGTCGGAGCGCGGCAGATCGATGGGGTCGCTCAGCCCCTGGCTCGGCCGGTCGGGTGCTATGACCCGAAAGCCATTGAGTTCTGTCAGTAGCGGGAGAAAGAACCACGCCGATGCCCCCGAACCGTGGAGGAGCACGAGAGGCGGGCCGTCACCGCCCTCGAGGACGTGAACCTGCTCACCTGCGTTCATCCGGACGTAGCGGCTCTGTACCGATGCCCTTTCAAGGACCTGCTCGTACCGATGCCGCACCTCATCCGAATGCGTGATTGTCCTGGTCACCGGCGTCCCCTCCTCGCTTGTCGAGGCCTGTGATCGGGACGCTACGAACGGAGGGCGGGTACGTTCATCGCCTGCGTGTACCAACGTGGTGGCCACCGGACGTGGTCCGTCCGTACCACGCGGATGATTTTCAGACCAAGCCGTGTTCGTAGGCGTAGGCGGTCGCGGCGGTGCGCGATGTCACGTCGATCTTGGCGAAGATGTTCTGCAGGTGGCGGCGGGCGGTGTGCTCGCTGATCACGAGCACATCGGCGATCTCGCGGTTCGTCGCACCGGTGGCCAGCAGCCTGAGTACATCGACCTCGCGACCGGTCAGTCCACCGGCGGGTTGGGCCTCGGCGTGCCTGGCCAGCTGACGCAGCCGGCTAAGGTCGGGAGCCGCGCCCAGCTGTTCGAAGACGCGCCGGGCGGCGTCCAGCTCCATGTCGGCCGTATCGTGATCGCCTAACTGCCGGCAGGCCTCGGCCATGCTTAGCCGCACCCGGGCCGCCTCGTGGGGCGCTTCAAGGTCGTGCCATGCCACCCAGGCTCGCCGCAGCGCTCCACATGCCGCTGCGGCGTCGCCGTCGGCAAGCAGCACCGAACCCCGCGCGTAGCCGGCCACCGCCCGCAGGAACGGTGAGTCGAAGGTGGCGGCAATACTTTCGAGCTCGTCGGTCGCTGCCCGGGCCGAGTCGACGTCACCAGCGGCCAGCCGTATCTCGACGTACGCGGCAAGGACTCTCGACCGCTCCACCGATCCCTCCGCTTCGGTGAGTGCCCGGTGGATCGCGGCGCTCGCGTCATCCAGCCGGCCCTGGGCCAACCGGAGCAGCGCCATCCCGGGCTGACGGGGATGGCCCCAGTCGCCGGCTTCGCGGTAGCAGGTCTCCGCGCGATCCAGCTCTCCACGTAGGCGCAGCAACTCCGCCTGCTGGTACAGCGCCATACCGATCACCGGATCACCGGCGGGCTTGGACAGGTGCTCGCGCGCCCGCTGCACCTCGGTCATCGCGTCCGCCCATTCGCCGCGTAGCTGCATGATCTCTGAGCGATGTACCAGGCATTGCCCGCGGTACGGCTTGAGGTCCTGGTGCGAGGCGCACCATCGACTCAACTGCGAGGTCCACTCCTGCGCCCGCCGGATGTCGAAGACCTCCCTGCAGGCGATGATCGTCGCGCAGTAGATGATCCCTGTGATGATCGGCGACACCTCTCCGGTCGTGACCATCACCATCGTCTCGTCCAGCATCGACATGCCTTCGGGAGCATCGCCACGGAGGATCCGGGACTGGCCCTGCCCCAGTATTCCGAGCGCTCGAAGGTCGGGGTCGCCGAACCGGTCGGCGATTGCCGTGACGTCCATGAAGGCGCGGGACGAAGCCTCGTGATCTCCACTCGCCAAGGCCTGCAACCCGGCCGGAACACGAAGGTACCCATGTTCGACGCAGTCGAGCGAGTGCTCGTCGAGGATGTGCTGCGCCCGGGCGAACCACCCCCCGGCACGAGCGTGCTCGCCGCGCTGCGCGAGCGTCATCCCGAGCCAGAACGCGCAGCGGACCCCGCGCTGGACCTCGCCGGACTCGATGAACGTGTGGTGCGCTCGCTCCAACAGTTCAGCGGCAGAGTTGATCTGGCCGGTGAGGTAGGCCGACAGCGCGAACCGTTCCAGGTCTTCTGGCTCGAGGTCACCTGCGGACGCGAACAGGTCGCGCGCCTCGCGCCAGGCGTAGCGTTCGAACGCTGCCCGGGCTTGGTCAACGACGTTGGTTGTTACCACCGGACCTCCCGGTGTCGGGAGCGGGCGTTGAATCCGTTCGGGCTTTCGGGTGCCACCGTAGTGCGGTCGTGCCGCTCGCACCAGCGATGGCAGGGCGCCGAGGCGGCAGTGCCGCCGCGCTTCGGGCAAGCTGTAGTCATGTCCAGCGAACGGGTGGCCGACATCGTCCGGACTCACTTGGCCGGAACCGGGGCGGCGTGGACCGAGGACTCGCCTGGCCGGTTCTCGGTGGAGTTGCCGGGCGAGCGCAAGCTGAAGACGTCCTGCAGCCTGGCGGTGCGGGACCACAGCCTGGTCGTCAACGCGTTCGTGGCCCGGCACCCCGACGAGAACGCAGAGGGCGTCTACCGATGGCTGCTGGAGCGCAACGCCCGCCTGTCAGGAGTGGCCTTCGCGGTGGACGGCACCGGGGACATCTATCTGGTCGGGCGCCTCCCACTGGATGCGGTCACCCCTGAGGAACTCGACCGGCTGCTCGGCGTGGTGCTGGACGCTGCGGACACGTCGTTCAACACAATCCTGGAGCTGGGGTTCTCGACTGCGATCCGGCGCGAATGGGAGTGGCGGCTGGCCCGAGGCGAGTCGACTCGAAACCTCGCCGCATTCGAACACCTCCGACCAGACTGATCGGCGTCGTCTACTAGGCTCATTGGATGCCCTACCGCCTGCTGCTGCTCCGTCATGGCGAGAGTGAATGGAACGCCAAGAACCTGTTCACCGGCTGGGTCGACGTCGGTCTGAGCGAGAAGGGGCGGGCCGAGGCGCTGCGCGGAGCCGAGTTGCTCCTCGAGCGTGAGCTGCTGCCGGACGTCGTGCACACCAGCGTTCTGCGCCGGGCGATCCGGACCGCTGAGATCACGCTGGACGCTGCCGACCGCCATTGGATTCCCGTCCGCCGGTCGTGGCGGCTCAACGAGCGTCACTACGGTGCTCTTCAGGGCAAGAACAAGAAGCAGACGCTGGAGGAGTTCGGCGAAGAGCAGTTCATGATCTGGCGGCGGTCGTATGACACCCCGCCGCCGCCCATCGCGGACGACGACGAGTACTCGCAGGTCGGCGATGCCCGGTATGCCGACCTGCCGCCGGAGCTGATGCCCCGTACCGAATGTCTGGCCGATGTCGTCGACCGGATGCTGCCGAACTGGTATGACGCGATCGTGCCCGACCTTCGGCTGGGCCTGACCGTCCTGGTGGCCGCTCATGGGAACTCGCTGCGGGCCTTGGTAAAGCACCTCGACGGGATGTCCGACGAGGCCGTGGTCAGGCTGAACATTCCGACCGGAATCCCGCTGCTCTACGAGCTGGACGAGTCGATGCGGCCGATCAAGATGGGCGGCGAGTATCTCGACCCCGCTGCTGCGGCGGAGGCGATCAAGGCCGTAGCCAGTCAGGGCCGCTGAGCCCTGCTGCTGTCGTTCGATCACGTTCAGCAGGCCTGGCCACGAGTCAACATGCATGCGTGCACGTAGGTACGTGGCTACGCCTGCCGAACGTGATCGAACGACGTGGTGGTCGCTTCAGGTGTGGACTTGACCGTGCCGGTCAGCGGCGGAGCTGGCCGAAGAACGTCCGGACGTCCTGGACGAGGAGGTCAGGCACCTCCATCGCAGGGAAGTGGCCACCGCGGTCGTACTCAGCCCAATGGGCTAGCGAGCGAGCGGGGTCGATGAGGCTGCGGACGCTCATGTCTGCCGCGAAGACCGCCACCCCCGTTGGCACGCCAAGTTCGGTCGTCGGTGTGCTGGCGCCGTCGCCGCCCTCGTTCGCGGCGTGCTGCTCCATGAACTGGCGGAACGCCTGCATGCCCTCGTAGGTGATGTGCGCCGACGATGCGCCAGACCGCGAGAACCAGTAGATGCTGGCATTGGCCAGCAGCTGATCCCGGTCGACGGCGTCCTCCGGCAGATCGCTCGACTCGTCCGTCCACTCCTTGAACTTCTCCACGATCCAGGCCAGCTGGCCGACGGGCGAATCCGTGATCAGGTGAGCCAGCGTGTGCGGGCGGGTGGCCTGGAGGTGCAGGTACCCAAGGCCGTCCCGCTGGTACTCGTTGAACCGCTCGGCCCGCACTCGGTCGGTGCCGTCCAACCCGTCAATGTCAATCGGTGGGCCGAACGGGTACCCGGGCGTCGGACCGTTGGTGTGCGCTCCCACCAGCCGGTGCGGCGCGATCATCGCGAGCATGCCGGTCACGCCGGCGCCGACGTCACCACCCTGTGCCGCGAACCGCTCGTAACCTAACCGGCTCATCAGTTCTGCCCAGGCACCGGCAACGCGGAACAGGTTGCCCCAACCGGTCTCGCGCAGCGGTGTCGAGAAGCCGAAACCAGGCAGAGACGGGATGACGACGTGAAACGCGTCGGACGGATCGCCACCATGGGATCGTGGATCGGTCAGCGGGCCGATCAGGTCGAGAAACTCCACGAACGAGCTCGGCCAGCCGTGGGTGAGCACGAGCGGCAGGGCGTCCGGTTCGGGAGACCGGACGTGGACGAAATGAATCGGCTGACCCTCGATCTCGGTGACGAAGTGGGGGAGCGCGTTGAGCCTGGCCTCCCATGACCGCCAGTCGAATTGGCCTCGCCAGTAGTCGGCTAGGCCCTGGAGGTAGCTCGTCGGCACACCGCGGATCCAGCCGACGCCGGGCAGGTCGTCGAACCAGCGAGTCCGGGCGAGGCGGTCGTGCAGGTCGTCGATGTCGGGTTGCGGGATCTCGATCCGGAAGGGACGGATCAGCTCTGTGCTTGTCATGCCCTCACCATAGGAAGTATTGAGGAACATTCCTTTCCGCGTTAGCTACGATGCTTCAGAAATGTTGGAGACATCGGCTCGGCTTCTCCGTTTGCTGGGGCTGTTCCAGACGCGACGCGACTGGACGGGTCCAGAGCTCGCCGACCGTCTGGGCGTAACAACAAGGACGATCCGCAACGACGTCGATAGGTTGCGAAGCCTGGGTTATCCGGTCAGCGCCACGCCCGGCGTCGCCGGTGGTTACCGCCTAGGGGTCGGCGCAGCCCTGCCGCCTTTGCTGTTGACCGACGACGAAGCGGTCGCCGTGGCTGTAGGACTTCGCACGGCCGCCGCCGGATCGGTCACGGGCATCGAAGAGGCGTCCATCGGCGCGCTGGCCAAGCTCGAGCAGGTGCTGCCGTCACGGCTGCGGCATCGGGTCAATGCCCTGCAGAAGTACACCGTGCCGATTGGTGCGAGCGGCCCGAGTGTGGACCCATCCGTGCTGACGGCGGTCGCGGCGGCCTGCCGGGACCATGAACGTCTACGGTTCGACTACGTCAGCCACGACGGGACCGAAGCGCTGCGCACCGTCGAACCGCACCGGCTGGCCCACCTCCGCGGGCGCTGGTACCTGGTGGCCTGGGACGTCGGGCGTGCGGACTGGCGGACGTTTCGGGTCGACCGGATGAACCCGCGGACACCCACAGGGCCGCGGTTCACCCCCCGCGAATTGCCGGCCGGTGGCGTGGCGGCCTTCGTTACCGAGGGGACGGCGTCGGCGACCTGGCGGTACCGCTTCACGGTCAAGCTACATGCTGCGGCCGACGCGGTTGCCCCTAAGCTGCCGCCGCCGGTGCGCGTCGAGCCGGTGGACGACCGCCATTGCATCATGCACGCCGGCTCCGACAGCCTGGACCTGGCGGCGATCTATATCGGCATGCTCGATGTCGACTTCGAGGTGATAGAGCCGCCAGAGCTGTCCGACCGGCTACGCAAGCTGGCCGCCCGGTACGAACGGGCCGCCGGGGTCAATTGAGTTCCCCTTAGCTGGTGCCCAGTAGGCCGTCACGACGCTGGCCGCCGGTGTTGAGGCCGGATCAGTGGCCAGGCGAGCTGTCCGCCCACTCGAGTTCGCCGGTGACGAGGTAACGGACGTTCACTGCGATGTGGACGGCGTGGTCGGCGAATCGCTCGTAATAGCGGCCGAGTAGCGCGACATCGACGGCAACCTCGACGCTGCGGCTCCAGCCGCTGTCGAAAATCACTCGGAACAGCGACCGGTGCAGGCGGTCCATTTCGTCGTCGTCACTCGCCAACTCGTCGGCGACGTCCAGATCACGGCTTCGCAGGACGGTGCCGGCCTTGAGCGCCATCGCCTCGGCGGTGTCGCCCATGGCGCGGAACGTCCCGCGGAACTCTTCCGGTACCGCGATGTCCGGGTAGCGCATTCGGGCGATCTTGGCGACGTGGACCGCAAGATCACCCATCCGCTCGATGTCCGATGTGCTGCGCATCGCCGACAGCACCGCCCGAAGATCTTGAGCCACCGGCGCCTGGCGCGCGATCATCCCGAGAACCTGCTCGTCGACCTCGAGTTGGTCGCGGTTGATGGACGCATCGCCCGCAACGGTTTGGTCGGCCAGCTGGATATCGGCCTCGAGCAGAGCGCTGGTAGCTGCCATGATCTGCTCACCGGCCTTGCGGGTCATACCGACCAGCCGGCCCGTGACCTCGTCGAGCTGTTCGTGGAAAGCCTCACGCATCCGGAATCCGCCTTAGGAGAGTTGAACTTTCAGCCTAGCCGTGTCAACACAGCGGCAGGACCAGTGCAGACACGGTAGGACGTGGACATGTCTCGGTGGGGACGCGAGGTGAATGTCCAGGTAAGTCTCGATGAACAAAGGCGGTCAGGGACGGTCATGACCAGGCACGACGTGATTGCGTGCAGCGGTCTACGGCCGTCTGCCACCTACCATTGGCGAGTGTGGACGTGCTCACAGGCGCGGTAATCGCAGCCGCTGCCGCAGCGGTCGGCTTAGCCGCCGGGCTGGCGTTCCGTGCCAGCGAGCGCGCTCAGCACTCTGTCCCCCCGTCGCCGGATCCGGTCGTCCCGCATGGTGTTGACGAGGTTCTCTCCGTCCTGAAGCACAGCGCGCTGCTGCTCAACCCGGAGCTGCACGTGATCAAGGCGAGTCCGTCGGCGTACGCGTTCGGCCTGGTCCGCCACGACAAGCTGGCCGTACCAGAGCTGCTCAGCCTGGCCGAAGCAGTGTTCCGCGACGGGCAGATTCGTGAAGTCCAGCTCGAGATATCGCGCTCGCAGGATACGACCCACACGATGCATGTCGGAGCCCGCGTCGCGCCGCTCGGCCCGTCCCTCGTCCTTGTCCTTGTCGAGGACCGCACTCAGGCTATCCGGGTCGACGAGGTGCGCCGCGACTTCGTGGCGAACGTCTCTCACGAGCTGAAGACACCTGTCGGCGCGCTGTCGCTGCTCGCCGAGGCGGTTCAGGACGCGGCGGACGATCCGGCGGCGGTCGAGCGGTTCGCCAAGCGGATGCAGGAGGAGGGCGCCCGACTGACGCGGCTCGTCCAGGAGATCATCGATCTTTCTCGGCTGCAGTACGACGATCCGGTGGAGTCTCCTGAGATCGTCGAGGTGGACGAGGTGGTCGTGGCCGCCCTCGACCGAAGCCGGGTCGACGCCGAGAACAAACAGATCAAGCTCGCGTCCGGCGGCCACCCAGGGTTGCAGGTGCTTGGCAACGAGGGCCAGCTCGTGGTCGCCATCGGGAATCTGGTCGAAAACGCTGTAGCGTACAGCCCGTCCCATACCCGCGTGGCTGTCGGCGTGCGCAAACGCGAGGACCGGGTTGAGATCAGCGTGACCGATCAGGGCATCGGCATCGCCGAGGCTGAGCAGGAGCGGATCTTCGAACGGTTCTACCGCGTCGACCCGGCCAGATCGCGGGCCACGGGCGGGACGGGCCTGGGACTCGCGATCGTTAAGCATGTAGCCGCCAGCCACGGCGGTGAAGTAAGCGTGTGGAGCGTGCCGGGAGCAGGGTCGACGTTCACCCTGCGGCTCCCCCTCCACACTCCGCGGCCCGGGCGCCCGCCCGTGGCCAGTTCGACCACTCCGGAGGCCACACCGTGACCCGTGTGCTCGTAGTCGAGGACGAGGACTCGTTCAGCGACGCGTTGTCTTACATGCTGCGCAAGGAGGGATTCGAGGTTGCCGTCGCGGACAACGGCGATGCCGCCCTCGAGGAGTTCGACCGGGCCGGTGCCGACCTGGTTCTGCTGGACCTGATGCTGCCCGGGCTACCCGGAACGGAGGTGTGCCGGCAGTTGCGCCAGCGGTCGAACGTACCAGTGATCATGTTGACGGCCAAGGACTCTGAGGTCGACAAGGTTGTTGGACTTGAGCTCGGTGCCGACGACTACGTGACCAAGCCGTTCTCATCCCGGGAACTGGTCGCTCGAATCAGGGCGGTCCTTCGCCGGGGCACGGAGCCGGCGGACTTGTCACCCGCGGTGCTCGAAGCCGGTCCGGTGCGCATGGACGTCGAACGCCACGTGGTGACCGTCAGCGGCGAGGGAGTGCGGCTGCCGCTGAAGGAGTTCGAACTGCTGGAGTTGCTGCTGCGCAACGCCGGACGCGTCTTGACCCGCGGCCAGCTCATCGACCGGATCTGGGGCGCCGACTACGTCGGTGACACCAAGACGTTGGACGTCCACGTCAAGCGGCTGCGCGCGAAGATCGAGCCGGATCCGGCACAGCCGCGCTACCTGCAGACCGTTCGAGGGCTCGGCTACAAGTTCGAGGCCTAAACCCGCTGATCATGCAAAAGCCGGGCGACACGCCGCCGCCGACCGGGCGGC
>DASTNZ010000257.1:0-4122 GCA_035762665.1 Jiangellaceae bacterium
TCGACGCGCTGCCCCGCGAAGCGAGTGGAAAGCTGAAGAAGCGCTTGCTCCGCGACCCGTACTGGGCGTCGGCCCCGGCCTGACCACGACAGGAGATCAACATGGACCCAGGACAGTTCCAAGGAGTCGTCGGCCGCACGCTCGACGAATCGACACCGTGGTGGCCGCCGCTGCCGGCGGCGCCGGCAGGCGCCCCCAACGTCGTCGTGGTCCTGCTCGACGACGTCGGTTACGCCCAGTTCGGCTGCTACGGCTCGGACATCGCCACGCCGACGTTCGACCGCCTCGCCGGCGAGGGGCTGCGCTACACCAACTTCCACACGACCGCGCTGTGCTCGCCGACCCGGGCCAGCCTGCTAACCGGTCGAAACGCGACGACGAACGGGATGGCGACCATCGCTGAGTTCTCCGCAGGGTTCCCAGGTATCTCCTGCCGGATACCGTTCGAAAACGGCTTCATCCCGGAAGTGCTGGCCGAACACGGCTACAACACCTACTGCGTCGGCAAGTGGCACCTCACACCAGGTGAGGAGGCCAACCTTTCCTCGTTCAAGGGTCGGTGGCCATTAGGGCGGGGGTTCGAACGCTTCTACGGGTTCCTTGGCGGCGAGACCAACCAGTGGTACCCGGACCTGGTGTACGACAACCACCCGGTTGACGCGCCTGCCGCACCCGAAGAGGGTTACCACCTGTCGAAGGATCTCGTCGACAAGTCGATCGAGTTCATTCGGGACGCCAAGACCATCGCTCCCGACAAGCCGTTCTTCATGTATTTCGCGCCGGGCTGCGCCCACGCTCCACACCACGTGTCCCCAGAGTGGGCGGACCGTTATCGCGGCAGGTTCGACATGGGCTACGAGGCGATCCGCGAGCAGATCCTGGCGAAGCAAAAGGAGATGGGCCTCCTGCCGGCAGGCGTCGAACTGAGCCCGATCAACCCGCACGGCGAGCCCGCGGCGGCCGGACCCGACGGTCAGCCCTGGCCCCCGCTGGACACGGTCCGCCCGTGGGATTCGCTGACCGCTGACGCGCAACGGCTGTTCGTCCGGATGGCAGAGGTTTTCGCGGGCTTCGTGTCGTACACCGACGACCAGATCGGCAGGCTGCTGGACTACCTGGAGGACTCCGGGCAACTCGACAACACCCTCATCGTGGTGGTCTCCGACAACGGGTCGAGCGCCGAGGGTGGCCCGAACGGGTCGTTCAACGAATGGCGATTCTTCAACGGCGTGCCGGACACCACCGAGGCCAACCTGCCCCACATCGACGAACTCGGTAGTCCGCAAAGCTACAACCACTACAACTCGGGCTGGGCTTGGGCGTTCGACACGCCGTTCCCCTATTGGAAGCGGTGGGCGGGCTACGAAGGCGGGATCGCTGACATGTGCCTGATGGCGTGGCCGAACGGCATTGCCGCCAGAGGAGGGGTGCGAGATCAGTACGTGCACGCGGTCGACATCGTCCCGACGCTGTACGAGTTGCTCGGCATCGAGCCGCCTGCGGTGCTGAAGGGCTACCCTCAGAACCCGATCGAGGGCGAGAGTTTCGCCGCGTCGCTGGCCGACCCGGCTGTGGCGGGCAGGGAGACGCAGTTCTACGCGATGCTCGGTCAGCGCGCGATCTACCACCAGGGGTGGCTGGCCTGCACGCTCCACCCGCCGATCTCCGGATGGGGAAAGTTCGAGCGCGACGTCTGGGAGCTGTACGACCTGAGTACGGATCGGGCACAAGCGCGCAACGTCGCCGACCAGCATCCCGACCGGCTCGAGCATCTGAAGGGCCTCTGGTTCTACTACGCCGGCATCTACAAGGGACTGCCACTGGACGACCGGGCACCCCTCGAGATCGTCATGTCACCCCGTCCGCAGCCCGCCGAGCCGCGGGATCGTTATGTGTACTTCCCTCACACCGCTGACGTTCCGGAGGCGGTCGGAGTACGAATCACGGGTCGTTCCTACACGATTGCCGCAGGGGTGGAGCTCGAGTCGGTCGCCGCAGAAGGGGTCTTGTACGCGCACGGCGGAGTCGCCGGCGGGCACAGCCTGTTCATCAAGGACCGGCGCCTGCACTACCACTACAACTGGATCGGCTCGAAGATCCAGCGGATCGCCTCCGATCAGTTGATAACAACCGGTCGGCACATCTTCACGGTCGAATTCCGACTTCAAGGCCGAAGCCGACGACGCGGCCACTCCCGGCTTCACCGGCACCGTAACGCTCTACATCGACAACGCCCCGGTCGGGAAGTCGGACATCATCACCCAGCCCGGTGCGTTCTGCCTGGTCGGCGACGGCATTTGCGTGGGACGGGACAGTGCTTCTCCGGTCACTCCCGACTACCAGGCGCCGTTCCCGTTCACCGGCGGCACCATCGACCGGGTGATCGTCGATGTGTCCGGAGAGGCCTACCTGGACCACGAGCGTGAGGTGCTCGCCTGGATCATGCGGGACTGACGAACTGACAGTTCGACGAGCCGGGAGGAGGGTCGCGTGTTGGAGGAATCCCGGTCGACTGTGCACGGCCGTACGCCCAAGAACATGGTGCACATTCCAGAGGGCCGGTTCGCGATGGGAGGAACCGACTTCTACCTCGAGGAACGTCCGGTCAGGGAGGTCGAGGTCGGCGAGTTCTGGATGGACGAACATCCGGTGACTAACGCCGAGTTCCGCCGGTTCGTGAAAGCCACCGGGCACGTCACGGTGGCCGAGCGCACTCCCGACGCCGCCGATTTTCCGGGCGCCGACCCTGCAGCGCTGGTCCCCGGCTCACAGGTTTTCGTCCCCACCGCCGGTCCGGTACCCCTGGACGACTGGACCCGCTGGTGGCGTTGGGTGCCGGGTGCGGACTGGTGGCATCCTGATGGCCCAGGGTCGACGCCGCACGGCCGGGAGCGCCACCCAGTAGTGCACGTGGGCTACGAGGATGCGCTGGCCTTCGCACACTGGGCCGGGAAGGACCTACCGACCGAGGCCGAGTGGGAGTACGCGGCACGGGGTGGAATCGACGGAGCGACGTATCCGTGGGGGAACGAGTTCATGCCGCGCGGCAAGGTCATGGCCAACACGTGGCACGGCCGGTTTCCGTGGGAGAACCTGCGTCCGCACGGCTTCGACCGCACCTCGCCGGTGCGCCGGTTTCCGCCGAACGGGTACGGGTTGTACGACGTCGCCGGCAACGTCTGGGAGTGGACGCGGACTCCGTGGGCGGCCAGCCATGCCGAGCCGGCAGACGATCAACCACACTGCTGCGGACCGGGCCACGAGCAGGTCGGTGAGGAGGACCGCAGAGTGATAAAGGGCGGTTCCCACCTGTGCGCTCCGTCGTACTGCCACCGCTACCGGCCGGCCGCACGGCAAGGCCACGCGGTCCGTAGCAGCGCCGGCCACGTGGGCTTCCGCTGCGTGCTGCGGAGCCAGCTCGACGACGGAACGTCAACCGCTACAACATCGGCACTGCGATCGTAGCTTGATGATGTTGTGGCGCGGCGGTGCGATTAGGGTGGCGGCATGACGCCGGCCGCGCCCGGTGCGCGGGGCCGCCTGAGGGGTGGTCGCGGGCTGCGTCCTGTGCTTCGCATAGTCGTCATTTGGCTGTCGACTGCATTCGCATTGTGGTTCCTTGCGTGGTTGCTTCCGGGCCTGGACGTCGAGGATGTGGAAACGGCGATGGCGGCTGCTGCTCTGTTGGGCCTACTCAATGCCACCGCTTGGCCGTTGATCATCCGGTTGGCGTTGCCGCTTACGGTGCTGACGCTGGGGCTGTTCCCGCTGCTGCTCAACGGCTTGATCATTGGGCTCAATGCCTATCTGTTGCCGGGGTTCGCCGTGCAGGATCTCGCGACCGGTGTGATCGCGGCGCTGGGCGTCACGGCGGTGAACATGGCCGTCACGGGTTTGCTGGCGATCGATGATGACGAGATCTACCTGCGCCGAATGGTCCGGCGGGCCGGCAAGCTCAGCGGTGGCGCGGTAAGCGACGTCCCCGGGGTGCTGTTCCTGCAGGTCGATGGGCTGGCTCAGGCGGTGCTCAAGCGGGCCATCCGCGACGGCAACGCCCCGACGCTCGCGTCGTGGATATCCGCTGGCAGCCATCGACTCATCGGGTGGGAAACCGACTGGTCG
>DASTNZ010000258.1:0-52986 GCA_035762665.1 Jiangellaceae bacterium
CTACTGGTACAACGGCCGCATCTATGAGTCCGACATGCGCCGCGGGCTGATCATCTGGAACCTCAGCCACCCGGCCGTCGCCGGAGCAAAGCGGTTCCCGTACCTCAACCCGCAGACCCAGGAGACGACTATCCCGAAGGGGCCGGCCTTCGGAAAGGTTGGCTAGGGCAAGTCGGGCTGAGTGCTTCGGGCCAGGGGCGGGGGTGGCGGACGCCACCCCCACCCCAAGGCCCGGGGCATCCCGAACGCTGACGGCGAGCCTAAGGAGTGGACGACGCGGGTCCCGGTCCGTCCTCCATTCGCCGTCGATCGACCCTCGTGGACGCGGACGCCCATGTTCTGGACGAGGTGTTCTGCGTCCCCGCCCACCCGCCGACCAGCGCCGAGGACAGCGAATACAGAAAGGCCAGGCGTACCCAACTGCTGTCGGCGATGCACAAGGCAGCGGTTGAGTCCGGATTCGACGGTCTACCGTCGCCCGGCCACGGTGACCAGCATGCACAGCGGCACCGGCTGCGGCCAGTCTCGGCGGTCAGATCCGACCTCTTCTTCAGCCGGATGGAGAGTCCCTACGAAAGCCAGGGCGGTTCACTGCGGCCCGTGCGGACCCGTCGGAAGGCTGCTTGACGTGCCGCCAGAACCAGCCCTTCGGGGTGCAGCGCGAGCCGCATCGTGTTGACCGGCGGTTCGAGCAGGTGCTCAGCGACGCCGTCCAGCAGTGTGGTTACGCCGTTGTTGGCCGCGACGATGTCGTACCCGGCGTCGAACACCAGCGCCGGGTACGGCTCGTAGCCGCGCAACAGCTGATCGATGATCTCGCGAAGTGGCGCCATTGTGGGCGCGTCCAGTCCGGTCTCGGGGTAAGCGGGGGCGTACCCGGCGGCCAGCAGGAGGATATTGCGATCACGCATTGGAACGTTCAGCTGCTCCGCGAGGCGCAGGATCATCTCTTCGCTCGGCCGCGAGCGCCCCGTCTCGATGAAGCTGACATGCCGCGCCGACACGTCGGCCGCGATCGCGAGGTCAAGCTGGCTCAGCCGGCGGCGCTCGCGCCACTGGCGGAGCATCGGCCCGACGCCGGTTGTGACGGGGGCACTTGTCGCTACTGCCATCGACGCCTCCTCACCGTCGTTCGACCGTACTGCGCGCTCGCTCTTCCGCGCCAGCCGCCATGCGTGGCAGGCTTTGCTATACATCCTGTTGTCATGACAAATCCCGGAGGCGCCATGAGAGGCGTGGCTGCGGCGCCAGTCAGCTTCGGCGTGTTCGAGATGACCGCGGATGGCCCGCTGCCCGAGCCGGACGACGTGCTGGCGGCGATCCGGCAGGCCGGGTACGACAGCGTGGACCTGGGACCGGTGGGCTGGCTCGGCACCGGCGAAGAGCTGACCGAACGGCTGCGCCGCCATTCACTCACCCTGTGCGGCGGGTGGGTCGACCTGCCGTACAGCGACGACGACGCATTCGCCGCTGCGCTGCCATCGCTGGACGCCGCCCTCGGCGTCTTCACCTATGGGGCCAAGGCCGATCCGGCTCGCCCGCCGCTGCCGACGCTCGCCGATTCCGGTTCGGACGTGCGCCGCGCGCATCCCGGGGGTGCACCGGGGATCGGGCTGGACGAGGTGGGGTGGGCCAATCTCGCCCGCAACCTGTCGGCGGCCGCCGGCCGAGTCCGGGACGCGGGCTTCGAGCCGACTTTCCACCATCACGTCGGCACGTATGTCGAAACCCCGGCCGAGATTGCGGAGTTCCTCGCGCGCACCGACGTAGATCTGACGCTGGACACCGGTCACCTGATGCTCGGGGGCGGTGATCCGGTCGAGGCCATCCGGGACTGGGCGGACCGGATCAATCATGTCCACGTCAAGGACGTCCGGCTCTCGATCCTCGAGGACGTCGTCCGCGAGGGCGCCGGCATGCGGGCCGCCTGGGAGCGCGGCGTCTTCGTCCCGCTTGGGCATGGCGACTTCGACCTGAGCGGCTTCATGGACAGCCTGGTGACGACCGGGTTCGACGGCTGGGTGGTCGTGGAGCAGGACGTCATTCTCGGCCCGGGCGACTCGCTTGACACCCCGGCGGCGGATCAGCGGATCAATCGCGAGGCACTACGGAGGTGGCTGCCGTGACCGATCGGATCCGGGTCGGTGTCGCGGGGCTGGGAGCCGTGGCTCAGGCCGTTCAACTGCCGCTGCTCGCGCGCCGGTGAGATCTGTTCGAGGTTCGCGAAGCAGCAGGGCATCGAACTCGGGGGAGAGGCGGCGACGCGTTAGCCGCGTAAGCTTGCTTCTGACGTACTCACGGGTACAGCCCGGTCACGCCATCGATCTGCTCGCGAAGGATGTCGGCATGGCCGGCGTGCCTCGCGGTCTCCTCGATCATGTGGGCGAGGATCCAGCGGAGGGTGAACCGTTCACCGTTGTGGTCGCCGGCGGACAGCTGGTCCAGATCCGCCGCCTCGATCACGGCATCGGCGCGGGCCACGTGACGTTCGTACAAGTCGATGATCGACTCGACGGTTTCGCCAGGCTCGGGACGCATGTCGGCGTCTTCCTTTCCTGCGTAGGGATCGTCGACGGGCTCGCCGGCGAAGAACTCGACGAACCAGCCGAGCTCGACCCACGCCAGATGCTTGACCAGGCCGAGCAGGTTCGTTCCCGAAAAGACCATCGGTCGGGCCGCGTCCTCGTCGCTGAGGCCCTCGAGCTTCCAGGCAATCGCGGCTCGGTTGTTCCGCAGGATCGCCGTCAGCGTCTGCTTCTCCGTGCCCGACTTCGGCGTGGGTTGTGGCTTGAGTGTCGTCACCTCGGGCAGGCTAGCCCGGATCCGACTTACCAGACATACTCCTGTCAGGATGTCATGACCAATCCGGGAGTGATGTGGACGACGAGACCCGGCTGGTGCTCGACCGCGCCAGCCCGGTACCCCTGTACTTCCAGGTCGCCCAGTTTCTGGAGAAGCGCATCGAGTCCGGAGAGCTCCTGCCAGGCATGCGCCTGGACAACGAGATCGCGCTCGCCGACCAGTTCGGACTGTCCCGGCCAACCATGCGCCGGGCGATCGAATACCTCGTCGACCGGGGGCTCCTCGTTCGCAAGCGCGGAGTCGGAACTCAGGTGGTTCAGCCCAAAGTGCGGCGCCCGGTCGAGCTGTCCAGCCTGTACGACGACCTCCGCGACGCCGGGCGCGAGCCGCGCACCAAAGTGCTGTCGTTCGCGATCGAGCCGCCGTCGGAAGTCGTAGCGGATGCGCTCTCCATCCCTGCGGACGGTTCGGTGTACTCGGTCGAGCGGCTGCGGTTCACCGGCGACGAACCATTGTCGATCATGCACAACTGGGTGCCCGCCGACGTCGTGGCACTCGATCGGGACGTGCTTGCCACGCGCGGGCTGTACGACGTGCTCCGCTCGTCCGGCGTCATCTTGAAGATAGCCACTCAGACCATCGGAGGCCGGGCGGCACGGGCCGCGGAGGCCCGTCTGCTCGGCGAGCGACCAGGAGCGCCGCTGCTGACGATGACTCGGACCGCCTACGACGAGACCGGTCGTGCGGTCGAATACGGCTCGCACGTGTACCGCGCATCGAGGTACACCTTCGAACTGACGCTGACCAGCGGCTGAGCGTCAGGCCGCCGTCCGGGCTTGGATGCTTCCGGGCTGCCCGCCGGTTACATAACGTGAGGGTGGACGACGGCGAAGGAGCCTGCTGATGACCGAGCATGAGATTCGGGTAGAGACGAGCCCCAAGCGGATCCGCGCATTCCTCGGCGGTCATCCGGTCTTCGACACCACGAGCGCACGACTGGTCTGGGAGGTGCCGTACTTCCCGCAGTACTACGTCCCACGCTCGGACGTGCGCGCCGACCTTGTGCCCACTGGCCGCACCAAGACCTCGCGCAGCCGGGGCGTGGGAAAGCTGCACACGGTCCGCGTCGGCGACGCCGATGCGGTCGAGGCTGCGACGATCTATGCCGAGTCGCCGGTCGAGGCGTTGCACGATCTTGTTAGGTTCAAGTTCGGTGATCTGGACGCCTGGTTCGAAGAAGACGAGCAGATCTACACGCATCCCCGGAGCCCGTACACCCGGGTCGATATCTTGCCCACTAGCCGCCACGTCACCGTCGCGGCCGGCGGAGTAGTGGTTGCAGAGTCCTCACGCACGCATGTGCTGTTCGAAACCGGCCTGCCGCCGCGCTTCTACGTCCCCCAGCCCGATGTCCGGATGGATCTGCTGCGCCCGAGCGCGTATGTCACCCATTGCCCGTACAAGGGTCAGGCGGTTCACTGGTCGATCGACGCCGGCACCGAGGTGCTCCCGGAAGCCGCCTGGTCGTACCCAACACCGCTGCCGGAGTCCATTCGCATCGCCGGACTGGTGAGCTTCTACCCGTCGAAGGTCGACGTGAACGTGGACGGCACGGTGCTGCCGGCTCGCTGAGCCCTTTCCTCAACGCGATCACCGGCGGGCGTGCACGCCCATCACCCGCCGGGATCGGTAAGCCCGGTTCCCGCCAAGAAGCGTCGCGCCGACCAGCACCGCACCCAGGAGGACGAGGAGTGCGACGGTGCCGACATTTTCGCCGGGGGGCAGCAGTTCGCGGTCGTCGTCCTGCCACGGCCCCCGGCCGACGTGATGATCGTCTCGTAGATCCCGACGATGAGCGCCACGGTTCCGCCGGTAACCCCCGGCACCACCTCGACTGTTCCGATCAACCCGCCGCGGACGACGTTCACTGCGGGTGCGCTGCAAGGACTGCATGGGACCTCTGGTGCCGGTGGATATGGTGCGCGGTCACTCTCGTCGACGCTCCCTCGGCGCTGCGGTCCTGGCCGGGGCGTGACGTGACCGATGTTTTACAAGTTTCTGAAGTACGGACAGCTACACTGGCCGCGTTGCTCGCCGCGAACGAAAGGACCCTGCACGTGCCTGCATCGGGAGTTCGCAACGATGAACTGTTGCGGTTCGTGGAGCGGTTCGCGCTCATTCTCTCCGAGAACGGCATACCGCGGATGGCCGCCCGGGTGTTCGCCTTCGCGCTCGCCGACGACGCCGACCGGTACACCGCGAGCGAACTCGCCGAAGGCCTGCGGGTCAGCCCGGCCGCCGTCTCGGGTGCGGTGCGGTTCCTCGTGCAAACGGGGCTGCTGGGCAAGGAGCGGGAACCGGGTTCGCGCAGCGACACCTACCGCGTCTACGACGACGACGTCTGGGGTGCCATCACCAGGCACCGGCTGCCGATGCTCGATCGCTGGGCGGAGGGCCTGGCCGATGGCTTGGAGCGACTGGACCCGAACAGCCCAGGGTGGCGGCGGCTGCGCGAGACGCAGGCGTACTTCGAGTTCGTCCAGGAGCAGAGCGCCGAACTCATGGAACGCTGGGCCGAGCGGCGCCGTACGCTCTTCGAGGACGACCAAGTCAAGATTGTTGGGGGAGCAGGCCGCGGCGCTTGAGCAGCGGTTCGATCCGCGGATCGCGGCCGCGGAATCTGCGGAACTGCTCCATCTCGTCGACGCTGCGGCCTCGGGACAGCAGCGTCGAGCGGAACCAGTCGCCGTTCTCCCGCCGCATGCCGCCGTTCTCCTTGAACCAGTCCACGCTGTCGGCGTCCAGGACCTCGCTCCAGATGTACGAGTAGTAGCCGGCGCTATAGCCGCCGGAGAATATGTGGGCGAAGTAGGTGCTCCGGTACCGCGGCGGCACCGGAGCGAAGGCCACTCCGGCTCGTTCCAAGGCTGCGGCCTCGAACGCGTCGACGTCGTCCGGCACGTCCTCCGGTGTCAGCCGGTGCCAGGCCTGATCCAGCAGCGTCGCCGCGAGGTACTCGGTCGTCCGGAACCCCTGACCCCACTGCTGGGCTGTGAGCAGCCGCTCGAGCAACTCCGCTGGCATCGGTTCACCGGTGCGGTAGTGCCTGGCGAAGTTGGCCAGCACATCCGGCCAGACCTGCCACATCTCGTTGACTTGTGACGGGTACTCCACGAAGTCGCGCGAGACGTTGGTGCCGGAGAACCGCGGGTACGTGACGTCCGAGAAGAGCCCGTGCAACGCGTGCCCGAACTCGTGGAACGCGGTGCGGACCTCGTCGAAGGTGAGCAATGCCGGCTCGCTCGGTGGCGGCTTCGGGATGTTGAGGTTGTTGATCACTACCGGCCTCGTGCCCAGCAGTCGGGACTGGTCAACGAAGCTGCTCATCCAGGCGCCGCCGCGCTTGGACACACGGGTGAAGTAGTCGCCGATGAACAGCCCGAGGGGCGAACCGTCTGCGTCGAAGACTTCGAACGCCCGGGCGTCTTCGTGGTACGTCGTCAGGTCGGGACGCTCGGTGAGAGTAAGCCCGTACACCTTCTCGGCGGCGAAGAACACGCCGTCGCGAAGCACCCGTTCCAGCTCGAAGTACGGGCGCAAGTCGGCGGCGTCAACATCGAACTTCACCTTGCTGACCCTCTCGGCGTAGTAGGCCCAGTCCCACGCTTCGAGGGTGAAGTCGCCGCCGGCGGCCTCGATCGCCGCCTGCAGCTCCGCAGCCTCGGCTCGGGCGTTCGCGATCGCCGCCGGTCCCAGCTTGGCGAGCACCGGGTCGAGAACCTCTGGGCCGGCCGCCATCCGGTCGGCGAGCACGTACGTCGCGTGATCCGGGTAGCCCAGCAGGCGGGCCCGTTCGGCCCGTAGGGCCGCCATCTTCAGCACGACCGCCGAGTTGTCGTGTTCGTTGTCCCGGTTGCCCCGGGCGAGTGAGGCCCGCATGACCCGCTCGCGTACCGCCCGGTTGGTCAGCGCGGCGAGAACCGGCTGCGGGGACGGCAGCACCAGTTCGAGCACGTACTTGCCGTCGAGCCCGCGGACTCGGGCCGCTTCGGCGGCTGAGGCGATCGCATCGTCCGACAGCCCGTCCAGTTGGGCGGTGTCGTCCAACACGATGGCTGACTCGTTGGTGTCGGCGAGCAGGTTCTGTTCGAACGTGGTCGACAGTGCCGAGAGCTCTTCGTTGATGGTGCGCAACCGGGCCTGGGCGTCCGGATCGAGTTCGGCGCCGGCCCGGACGAAGTCGGTGTAGTACCGCTCGAGCAGTCGGTACGTCTCGGCGTCCAGGCTTAGCGTGTCCCGGGCATCGTGCAGCTGCTTGATGCGGGCGAACAGGCCGGCGTCGAGGTGAATGGCGTCTGAATGGGCGGCCAGCTTCGGTGCGAGGTCGGCCTCGACGCGCTGCAGGTTCTTGTTCGTGTCGGCCGAGGTCTGGTTGTGGAACACCGCAGACACCCGGTCGAGCAGCCGGCCGGACCGCTCCAGGGCGACGAGGGTGTTCTCGACAGTCGGCGGCCCACTCAAGTTGACGATGTCAGCGACCTCATCCAACTGCTCGGCCATGCCGCGCTCGAACGCCGGAAGGTAATGCTCTTCGCGGATCTGCGCGAACGGCGGAAGCCGGTACGGCAGGTCGCTGGGGGAGTAGAACGGGTTCTCGTCGAGCGGCATGACGACACCCTGCCACGGCGGTGTGTCCGCTGGCACATAGGGCCAGCGTGGGGCACAATGATCGGCGTCGACCGGTTCCGCTCAGGTCTCGAGGCCGCAGGGGAAGGCGTCCCTCGGACCCTGAGATGGAGGCACCGGTGACAACTCGTGGCGTCCTGTACGTCCACGCCGCTACGTCGGCGCTGTGCCCGCACATTGAGTGGGCTGCGGCCGGCGCACTTGGTGTGCGTGTTAATTTGGACTGGACACCCCAGCCGGCAGCGCCCGGCATGTATCGTGCCGAGCTGTCCTGGCAGGGCGAGCCGGGCACGGGCGCCAAGCTCGCTTCCGCGCTACGCGGCTGGATGCACCTGCGGTTCGAGGTGACCGAGGAGCCGAGCCCCGGCCACGAAGGAGCGCGCTACTCGTACACACCCGAGCTCGGGGTGTTCCACGCCACCACCGGCGTGCACGGCGACATCATGATTCCCGAGGACCGGCTCAAGGCCGCGCTGCTCAAGGCCTCGCTCGGCGAGGTCGACCTGCAGGCCGAGCTTCGCCGCCTACTTGGGGGGCCGTGGGACGACGAACTCGAGCCGTTCCGGTACGCCGGTGAGGGCGCTCCCGTGCGGTGGTTGCACCAGGTGGTGTGACACGACATCTCGGATAGTGAGCACATGTGACACGACTCTTCCTATGTCGAGCTGTCGAGAGTAAGGTCACAGACAGTCAAGCCCCCAGAGCGTGGCCGCTCCGGCACCGGTGACTCCCCGGCCCGGTGATCCGGGATACTCAGCGGCCTCACCACGACGGCGGCCCTGGCCGGTTCTCGGCCGGGGCCGCCGATGCGTTGTGCCCGCCTGTTCGTGTGCAACCGGGTTCGCCGCTCGGGCGTCCTCTGTGGCAAGAACCCGGGAAGGCCGGGTCGCGCCGGTGGGCCCGCCAGCGTGGCCGCCACACTTCAGGAGGACAAATGATCAGTTGGCGAAGGGTGCGGAAGGCCATGGTGGCGGTCGCCGCGACGGCGATCCTGCCGCTCGGTTTGCTGGCGCTGGCGCCACCGGCGAACGCATCCACGACAACGTACGTCGGCAAGGTGACCACGTCCGCACTCAACGTGCGTAGCGCGCCGACCTCGGCGTCACCCAAGGTGGGCACGCTCAGCCGAGGCACCACGGTGAAGATCCAGTGCAAGGTCTTCGGACCGCGGGTGGACGGCAACGACCTGTGGTACAAACTCTCGACTGGCCGGTGGGTGACGGCTCGTTACGTCTCCAACGTCGGCTCGGCCCCGCGATTCTGCGGGGACGGCAAGGAGTACTACGGCAAGGTCATCTCGTTGGGCTCGCTGAGTATCCGCAGCGGGCCGCACACGGCCAACGTTAAGGTCAGCTCGGCACCGCGGGGAACGACGTTGAGCATCGTCTGCAAAGTTGACAGCCAGTCGATCGACGGCAACCGGCGCTGGTACCAGCTCGTCGGCGACGGTGGCGGGCAGTGGGTCTCGGCCCGCTACGTGTCGAACATCGGCTCCGCGCCGCCGTACTGCTGAACCCCTGCCTGATCTTGAGACAATCCACAACGTCCGACGCTGTGGATTGTCTCAAGATCACGCATGCTAGAGGGGGATGTTGCCGTGCTGGCCGCGGCGAGCCGGCACGTCGGCGATGGCCCGGGCCAACGCCGAGCGCGTCGCCACCGGCTCGATCACCTCATCAACGACGCCGATCTCCATGGCCCGGCCGAGCCCGCCGGCGATCCGCTCGTGCTCTTCGGCAAGCTCCTGCTCGACTTGCGGGCGGAGCTCCGGATCGACCTCGGCCAGGCGGCGCCGGTGCAGGATCCGAACCGCGGCTACCGCGCCCATCACGGCGACCTCCGCGGTCGGCCAGGCGAACACCCGGGTGGCGTTCAGGGCCCGGGAATTCATCGCGATGTACGCCCCGCCGTACGCCTTGCGGGTTACGAGCGTCACGCGTGGGACGGTGGCCTCGGCGAAGGCGTGCAGCAGTTTCGCGCCCCGGCGGACGACGCCGTCCCACTCCTGCCCGACACCCGGCAGGTAGCCCGGCACGTCCACAAGCACAACGAGCGGCACCCCGAACGCGTCGCACATGCGGACGAACCTGGCCGCCTTCTCCGCGGATGTGGAATCCAGGCAGCCGCCGAGCCGCAGCGGGTTGTTGGCGATCACCCCGACGGTCCGGCCGCCGAGCCGGCCAAGCGTCGTTGTGATGTTCGGCGCCCAGCGGGAGTGCAGTTCCAGCAGTGTGCCGTCGTCGAGCAGGTCCTGGACCAGCGGGTGAATGTCGTACGCCCGTTTGGGTGAGGCTGGCAGGTGGCTGCTGAGATCCCGGTCCGCGACCGACTCGGCATCCAGCTCACCCTGCGAGCCAAGCAGTGCGGCGAGCCGCCGGGCCTCGGTCAGCGCCTCCCGCTCGGTGCTGGTCACGACGTGCACCACGCCGGAGCGGCGGCCGTGCGGCTCCGGCCCCCCCAGGCGCAGCATGTCGACGTCCTCGCCGGTGACCGAACGAACGACGTCCGGTCCGGTTACGAACACCCGACCTTCCGGGCCCATCACGACGATGTCGGTCAGCGCCGGCCCGTACGCGCCGCCACCGGCAGCCGGGCCGAGAACGGCCGAAATCTGGGGGATACGCCCGGACGCGCGCGTCATCACTTCGAAGATCCGGCCCACCGCATGCAGGGACAACACGCCCTCCGGCAACCGCGCCCCACCGGAGTGCCACAGCCCGATGATCGGCACGCCGTCGACGAGGGCGCGCTCGTACGCGTCCACGACGACCGCGCACCCGTCGCTGCCCATTGCACCGCCCATGACGGTGGCGTCGGAGCAGAACGCCACGACCGGTGTGCCCTCGATGGTGCCCTTCGCGGCCCGCATGCCGCTGAGGTCGTCGGGGCCGAGCAACTCCACCGAGCCGGCATCCAAGAGAGCGGCCAGGCGACGGTTGGGATTGCGCGGGTCTTCTTCGCGCGGCAGTTTGGCCGCCTTTCCTGAGGTTCCGGCCGGCCTCGTTGTTACTGCGGTCATATCACACGCTCCGGAATGCCAGGGCGACGTTGTGCCCACCGAACCCGAACGAGTTGTTCAGGGCGGCTAGCGGGCCGTCGCCGAGTGGACGTGGCTCTCCGCGAACGATGTCGAGGCCGATCTCGTCGTCGAGATCGTCGACATTGATCGTCGGCGGAGCGGTGCGGTGGTGCAGAGCCAGAACGACCGCGATGGATTCGACCGCCCCGGCGCCCCCCAAGAGATGTCCGACCATCGACTTGGTGGATGTTACGGCGATGCCGGGTGCGGCGTCCCCGAAAGCGTTGCGAATTGCGATCGCCTCGGCGATGTCGCCCACCGGTGTCGACGTGGCGTGCGCATTGATGTGCTTGACCTCAGCTGGTTCGAGATCACCGTCGCGGAGCGCGTGGCGCATCGCCGCTATGGCGCCGAGACCCTGTGGCTCCGGCTGGGCGATATGGTGGGAGTCCGCCGACATGCCGGCACCAGCCAGCTCAGCGTAGATCCGCGCGCCACGAGCCTGTGCCCGCTCGATCCGCTCGAGGACTACCGCCCCGGCACCCTCGCCGAGGACGAAGCCGTCGCGACCCTTGTCGTACGGCCGGCTCGCCCGCTCGGGCTCGTCGTTCCGCTTGGACAGCGCCATCATGTTCGCGAAGGCAGCAAGGGGAAGCGGGTGGATCGCCGCCTCCGTACCCCCGGCCACCACGACGTCCGCGCGACCGGACCGGATCATGTCCAGGCCATAAGCGAGCGCCTCGGCCCCGGACGCACAGGCGCTGACCGGCGTGTGAACTCCCGCCCGGGCGCCGAGGTCCAGCCCTACCTGAGCGGCGGGGCTGTTCGCCATCAGCATTGGGACCGCCAGTGGCGAGACGCGGCGGGGACCCGAGTTGCGAAGGATGTCGTAGTTGGACAGCAGCGTGGTGACGCCACCGATGCCCGTGGCGCAGACGACGCCGAGCCGGTCACCGTCCACGTCCGCGTCGGCTAGCCCTGCGTCGGTCCATGCCTCCCGGGCTGCTATCACGGCAAACTGCGCCGACCGGTCGAGCCGCCGCGCTTCGACACGCGGTAGCACGTCCGTCGGTTCGACCGCAATGCGGCCGGCGATGCGGACCGGCAGTTCGGCGGCCCAGTCCTCGGTGAGCGGGCCGATACCGGACCGCCCCGCGAGGAACGATTCCCAGGTCGATGCGAAGTCGCCTCCGACGGGCGTCGTCGCGCCGAGCCCGGTGACAACGACTCTGGCCTGGGTGTCAGTCATACGCCTCAGGCCTTGGCTCGCTCGATGTACGCGACCGCATCACCGACGGTGGCGAGGTTCTTGACCTCGTCATCCGGGATCTTCACGTCGAACTTCTCCTCGGCCGCCACGACGACTTCGACCATCGACAGCGAGTCGATGTCGAGGTCGTCCGTGAACGATTTGTCAAGCTGGACGTCCGCCGCGGGAACGCCGGCGATCTCGTTGACGATCTCGGCGAGACCGGCGCGGATCTCCTCGGTGGTGGCCATGTGCTCTCCTTGCTTTCTTTGGCGTTGGTATGGGTTGTGGTGCACCCGCCGGCTGAGCCGGGGGACGGTTAGGGGATCCGGACGACCTGGGCTCCGTAGACCAGGCCGGCGCCGAACCCGATGAGGAGGGCCAACTGACCGCTGCTCACCTCGCCGGTCTCAAGCAGGCGCTCGAGGGCCAGCGGAATCGACGCCGCGGAGGTGTTGCCCTGCTCGACGATGTCGCGCGCAATGACGACGCGCTCCGGCAGCTTAAGCGAGCGAGCCATGGCGGTCGTGATGCGGTCGTTCGCCTGGTGAGGGACGAACACGTCCAAGTCGTCGGCCGTGATACCAGCGGCGTCAAGTGCTTGGTGAGCCACTTTGGCCATCTCGTATGACGCCCACCGGAACACTGCATTGCCCTGCATCACAAGGGCCGGCAGCTGCGGCCCGCCCTCGCCGAACAACGCGTCGCGCCATTCCTGCTTCTGCTTGATCAGGCCGAGATGTTCGCCGTCCGAACCCCAGACCACTGGGCCGATGCCGGGCTCGCTCGACGGTCCAACGACCGCGGCGCCCGCGCCGTCGGCGAACAGGAACGCAGTCGACCGGTCGTAGTGGTCGGTGAGGTCGGAGAGCCGCTCGACTCCGATGACCAGGACGTAATCGGCCGTCCCGCCGCGAACCATGTCGGATGCCAGGCCGATCCCGTAGCAGAAGCCGGCGCAAGCGGCGGAGATGTCGAAGGCGGCTGCGCGGTCGGTTCCGAGCTTGTGTGCGATCTCGGCGGCGGCGGACGGAGTCTGGTAGAGGTGGGTGACCGTCGAAACGATGACGCAGCCGATCTGGTCGGGCGTCAGCCCGGCGTTGGCCAGCGCCTTGCCGCTGGCCTCAAGGCTCATCGTGACGATGGTCTCCTGTTCGTTCGCCCACCGGCGACTGGCGATGCCGGACCGGGTACGGATCCACTCGTCGGACGAGTCGATGTTCTGGATGATCTCGTCGTTCGGCACGGAACGGGCTGGACGGTAGCCGCCGATCCCGAGGAGGCGGGACTCGCGCGCCGCAGGGCTGCGGGTGATCGGTGCGCTCATGTTCCTACCTCCGGGTGCAGGCGGACCAGCGGCTGACCGGGTGCTACCGGATCGCCGTCCTCGGCAAGCCATTCCACGACCGTGCCGCCGTGTGGCGCGGTGACCTCGACCGACTCGCGCAGCGAGCTGACGGTGCCGACACGCGCGCCGGGCTCCAAGTCGTCACCGTTCACTGCCTCGCCGCGGAGGAATGTGCCCTTCATGGGGGAGACGACCATCCGCCAGGTCGGGCTGGCGTCGATCGGGCTCGGCTGGCCATGGCGGTCGACGAACTCTCTCGCGTCGTCAAGCTGGTCGGGAGTCTTGAAGGCGAAGGCCTCGACGCCGGGAAGCGCGCGCTTGGCGAGGCCGGTGAGCGTGCCGGCAGGCGGCATCTCCAGCAGTCCGGTGACACCCAGATCGCGCATGGTCTCCTGGCACAGGTCCCACCGAACCGGATTGGACACCTGTTCGACAATCCGCCGGAGCACGTCGCGCCCGTCATGCACGACCTGGCCGTCTCGGTTGGACAGCAGCCGAGTACGCGGGTCGTGCGTGCTGATCGACCTGGCGTGGCGGCGCAGGATATCAACGGCGGGTGCCATGTGCTCGGTGTGGAAGGCGCCGGCTACGGACAGTGGCCGCAGCCGAGCACCTTCGGGTGGGTTGGCGGCGAATGCCTCGAGCTGCGCAATGGTTCCCGCCACGACGACCTGCCCGGCTCCGTTGACGTTGGCGGGGGTGAGTCCGTGCGATTCGATGACGCGGACAACCTCGTCGAAGTCGCCGCCGAGCACGGCCGTCATGCCGGTCGGCGTGGCCTTCGCGGCCTCTGCCATTGCCCGGCCGCGCTCGCGGACAAAGACCATGGCCTGTTCTGCGGTGATGACCCTCAATCCGGCCGCTGCGGTGATCTCGCCGACACTGTGGCCGGCGGCCACGCCGATCTTGCCGAACGCGTCGGCGGGGTGTGGGAAGAGCGCCAGCGCTGAAAGCAGGCCGGCGGCTACCAGGAGCGGCTGCGCGACCTGGGTATCGCGGATCGTCTCGGCATCGGCCTGGGTGCCGTAGTACGCAAGGTCGAGCCCCGCCACCGCGGACAACCAATCGATCCGGTCGGCGAAGACAGGGTCCTCCAGCCAGGGGGTGAGGAAACCAGGGGTCTGCGTGCCCTGGCCCGGGGCGACAATGACGAGCACACCTCCAGCCTCCCCGCTACCGGCCCGTACAACCGTCGACTCCCCAGACAACGTAGATCCGGGAACTTTGGAGGGTTCCAACAATTGCACGCAATCGGGCATTAGGACGGCGGGAACAGGCGGCCGAGAGTGAGCGCGAGCCGAAGGGTGTAGGCGTCGCGCGCGTTGGTCGGAGTGAGACCACACAGGTCGACCACCCGGCGTAGGCGATAACGCACGGTGTTGGGGTGGACGAACAGCAGCCGCGCGGCCGCCTCGACCGAGCCGCCGCTTTCCAAGTACGCGGCCAGGGTCTCGACGACCACCGGGCCGGAATCGACGATCGGCTGGTAGATGTCGTCGACGAGTGCACGCCGCGCATGCCCGTCGCCGGCAAGAGCTCGTTCCGGGAGCAGGGCGTCCGCGGCGACCGGGCGGGGCGCGTCTGGCCAGCCCTCGGCGGCCCGCAGACCTGAAATCGCGGTGTGCGCCGACTCTGCGGCTCCGACCAGGTCGGCGACAGTCTGGCCCACGACGACGGGCCCATCGCCGAAATGCCCGGCAACGGCGGTGGCGGCCTTGACGGCGTCATCGACCCCGCCGAGCACTGCCACCATCCGGTCACCCTGGGCGCCGGTCAGCACGTCGTAACCAGCCTGCCGGGCAGCCCGCCGGATGGCGTCGATCACCGTTTCCGGGTCCTCTACGTGCACTGGTGTGCGCCCGACCGTCACGGCAACGCTGCCCTGCTCGTTCCAGCCCAGCGCCGCCGCGCGCGAGCGCACCTCCTCGTCCGCCTCGCCGCGCAGGACCGAGTCGACGATCAGCGCTTCCAGTCGGGCGTCCCAAGCGCCGCGCGCCTCGGCCGCCCGTGCGTACACGTCGGCGGTCGCGAAGGCGATCTCGCGGGAGTAGAGCAGCACGCCCTCCCGGATCTCGGCGGCGTCGTCCGGCCCCACCATGTCGGGGACCATCTCCTCCACCACCTCGATCGCCACGCGCACCAGCTCCACCGTCTGCTGGAGGGTGATGGCGCGGGTCAGCTCGCGTGGGGCGGTGCCGAACACGTCGGCGGTGACCTTCGGGCCGTCCTCACCCGGGTTGGCGTACCAGTCGACGAAGGCGGCGATGCCGGCCTGGATAACCAGCCCCACCCAGGACCGTTCGTCGGCCGGCATGGCCCGGTACCACGGAAACCGCTCTTCCATTCGGCTGATCGTGGCCGTGGCGAGGGGCCCGGTGGCGCGCTCGAGGTGGCGCACGACACGGGCACGGGCGTCGGTCGATCGGGCTGGTCTGGAGGGTTGCATTCGCGCTGGGCTCGCGGGTCGGGGCGGGTGCTCGGACACCCATGTAGTTGTGCCAAGGCTACAACCCGATCATCCCTTTGACTCTGCCGGGTGAGCGGCTAGCCTGACCGACATGTCTGGCACGACGCCGTCTGGTGCGTCCGCGCCGCGCATGACCCTCGACCGCCTCGCACAGCAGCTGAGCCCGCGCATGGTCGTCTACGAGGCTGTCTGTGTAGGTCTCGTGGCGCTGTCGATGTTCGTGCTGTGGGACGGGCCGGGCAGTCCCTGGGGCACCGTGATCGTGCTCGCCGTGAGTTTCGTCGTCATCGGCCGGGTCTGGATCATGCCCAGCCGGGAGCTGCCACGGGTTCCGAGTGAGTCGGCGACCGATCCCAACCGCGCCGCTGAGGAGATGAGCGTGCTGGCCAACAAGACGATGAAGACCTTGATGGTTCCGACGGTCGTGGGCTTCGCGGCCACCCTGGTGTCGTGGGGATGGAATCCCGTGTTCGCCGGCGCGCTCGTGACCATCGCCGGGTTCACCTTCTTCGGCCCGTCGCGGACGAAGCTGGCGAGCTGGCAGATCCGGATGGAGGAGGCCGGCGGCAAGACCGGCCTGTGAATCCCCGTCGCTCGCGAATAGGCGGTGCGATCAGGTCTCTCCGCCGGCTTCTTGCGCCGTCGTCGCGTTGACGTCGTCGAGCCGGTACTCCGAGTGGGCCTTTCGGACGACGTCCCACGGGATCTCGCCGCGGCGGGCCAACAGCGTCAGCACCCCGATGACGATCGACTGGGCGTCGACCTTGAAATGCCGGCGCAGCGCTGCTCGCGTATCGGACAACCCGAACCCGTCGGTGCCCAGCGACATCCAACCGTGGTCACCGCTGGGGACGTACGGCGCGATCTGGTCCTGGACGGCCCGCATGAAATCGCTCACCGCTACGACCGGGCCGGGAGCCTTGCTGAGCCGCTGCGTCACGTAAGGCACCCGCGGGTCCTCGTCGGGGTGCATGAGGTTCCACTCGTCGGCGGCCATCGCCTCGCGGCGCAGCTCGTTCCAAGACGTGACCGACCACACGTCGGCGGCGATCTCCCACTCCTCGGCGAGGCGCTGCTGAGCCTCGAGGGCCCAGTTGACGCCGACACCTGACGCCAAGATCTGCGCGTACGGTACGTCGTCGCCCGGTGCGGTCTCCATCGGCTTGTACAGATACATGCCCTTGAGCACGCCTTCGACGTCCAGGTCTTCCGGCTCGGCCGGCTGAACGTACGGCTCGTTATAAACCGTCAGGTAGTAGTAGACGGGCTCGGCGTCCTCGCCGTACATCCGGCGCAACCCATCCCGGACGATGTGGCCGATCTCGAAGCCGAACGCCGGGTCGTAGTGCACGACAGCGGGGTTGGTCGACGCCAGCAGCACCGAATGGCCGTCCTCGTGCTGTAGCCCCTCGCCGTTCAGCGTTGTTCGGCCCGCCGTGGCGCCGAGCACGAAGCCCCGGGCCATCTGGTCGGCCGCCGCCCAGAATCCGTCGCCCGTGCGCTGGAACCCGAACATCGAGTAGAAGATGTACACCGGGATCATCGGAATGCCATGGGTGACCCCGGATGAACCCACTGCGGTCCAGGACGCGACGGATCCGGCTTCGCTGATGCCCTCGTGCAGGATCTGGCCGTCGGTGGCCTCCTTGTACGACAGGAAGAGCTCACGGTCGACCGGTGTGTAGTTCTGCCCTTGCGGGGAGTAGATCTTCAGCGTCGGGAACAGCGAATCCATGCCGAACGTGCGGGCCTCGTCCGGAATGATAGGCACGATCCGTGGTCCGATCTCCTTGTCCTTGATGAGGTCCTTGAGCACCCGGACGAACGCCATCGTGGTCGCCACGGGCTGCTTGCCCGAGCCTCGCTTGACCACGTCGTAGACCTTGTCGCCGGGTAGCACCAGTGCGGTCGACTCGGTCCGCCGCGACGGCACGAACCCACCCAGCTTCTGCCGCCGCTCCGCCACGTACTTGTACTCGTCCGAGTCGGTGCCCGGGTGGAAGTACGGCGGCAGCTTCGCGTCAAGCGCGTCGTCGGCGATGTCGAGGTGGAGAGTGTCGCGGAATCCCTTGAGATCATCGAGCGTGAGCTTCTTCATCTGGTGAGTGGCGTTGCGCGACTCGAAGTGTGAGCCGAGTGTCCACCCCTTGATCGTCTTGGCCAGAATCAACGTCGGCTGGCCGGTGTGCTCGGTGGCCGCCTTGTACGCCGCGTAGAGCTTGCGGTAGTCGTGGCCGCCTCGCCGCAGGCCCCAGATCTGGTCGTCGGTCATGCCCTCGACCATCTTGGCCGTGCGCGGATCGCGGCCGAAGAAGTGTTCGCGGACGTATGCGCCGGACTCCGCCTTGTAGGTCTGGTAGTCGCCGTCCGGAGTCTCGTTCATCAGGTTGACGAGCGCGCCGTCGGTGTCGGCCGCCAGCAGCGGGTCCCACTCGCGGCCCCAGATGACCTTGATGACGTTCCAACCGGCTCCGCGGAAGAGCGCCTCCATCTCCTGGATGATCTTCCCGTTGCCTCGCACCGGCCCGTCGAGGCGCTGCAGGTTGCAGTTGACCACGAAGGTGAGGTTGTCGAGCTCCTCGCGGGACGCCAGAGTGATCGCCCCGATGGTTTCAGGTTCGTCCATCTCGCCGTCGCCGAGAAACGCCCACACGTGTTGCTGGCTGGTGTCCTTCAGCCCGCGGTTGTGGAGGTAGCGGTTGAACCTGGCCTGGTAGATCGCGGCGAGCGGGCTCAGGCCCATCGACACCGTCGGGAACTCCCAGAAGTCGGGCATCAACCGAGGGTGCGGGTACGACGGCAGGCCCCCGCCGGGCCCGGCGTGCGAAAGCTCCTGGCGGAATCCGTCGAGCTGCTGCTCGGTCAGCCTGCCTTCGAGATACGCCCGGGCGTAGATTCCCGGCGAGGCGTGACCCTGGAAGTAGATCTGGTCTCCACCGCCGGGGTGCTGCCTGCCCCGGAAGAAGTGGTTGAAGCCGACCTCGTACAGGCTGGCGGAGGACGCGTAAGTCGAGATGTGCCCGCCGACGCCGATCCCAGGGCGTTGCGCCCGGTGGACCATGATCGCTGCGTTCCACCGGACGATCCGGCGGATCCGCCGCTCGAGTTCCTCGTCGCCCGGGAACCATGGCTCGGCTTCCGGCGGGATCGTGTTGATGTAGTCGGTGCTGCGCAGGCTCGGCACACCGACCTGGTGCTGGCGGGCTCGTTGCAGGAGTGCCAGCATCAAGTAGCGGGCGCGATGCCTTCCGCTGTGTTCGATGATTGCGTCGAGCGACTCGAGCCACTCGTTGGTCTCTTCGGCGTCGATATCAGGCAGTTGGCTTGGTAGGCCATCGCTGATAATCGGCGAGCGGTCTGCTGCCACGACGATCCTCACTCACTTCGGACACTTCGGCGTTACCTCTATCCTCCCCCGGTTCGTGCCATCGCGTCACGCCGGGTGCTCGGCTCGGCGGCCAAACTTGCCGAACCGCTGCTCACAATCGCTTCCCCTCGGCGGCCAGATTAGGCAACCTGGTATTTGTTCACGGTGCAAAGCGGGAGGTGAGAGCTTATGCGCGCCAAAGTCGGTGACCGGTTGCACGTACACGGCCGCACTGTTGGCAATGCTGACCGGGTGGGTGAGATCGTCGAGGTTCGAGGTGGCGACGGTCGCCCACCGTATGTCGTCCGGTTCGAGGATGGTCACGAGACGCTGGTATTCCCGGGGCCTGACGCCACCGTCGAGGGGGAGGCGGAGTCCACGTCGTAATCACAGATTGGGCGGGTTTACTTGCGCAGAGGGCACATCCTTAGATGGACTACGCCCGATGGCGGTTCGCGAAAGCGGACCTGAACTGATGAGGAGGACCACCGGTGGGCCAGACCGCGGGCCGCTCCGACCAGCACGCCGGGCCTGCGAGCCGGCTCGGGCTTCAGCCCGGACAGGTCGTGCAGGAGCTGGGCTGGGACGAGGACTGCGACGACGACCTGCGCGCAGACATCGAAGACCTGACCGGCACCGAGTTGGTCGACGATCAGGCCGGTGAGGTAGCCGACGTCGTCCTACTCTGGTGGCGGGAGGGCGACGGCGATCTGGTGGACGCACTCATCAATGCCAGCACGGATCTGGTCGAGGGCGGTCCGGTGTGGTTGCTGACGCCCAAAGTCGGCCGTGACGGGCACGTCGACCCGGCGGACGTCGCCGACGCAGCGCCTACGGCTGGGTTCTCGACGACGACCACGCTCTCCGTCGCCCCGGAGTGGTCGGCGACCAAGCTGGTCTCGCCCAGGAACGCCCGGTCGCGACGGTGAGTATCCCGGCCGCCGGCACGGCCGCCCCGGACTTCGAGCTCCGAGACCAACACGGGGCGATAGCCCGGCTGGCGGACCTGGGCGGCCGGCCAGTGATCCTGGTGTTCTTTCCCTACGCGTTCACCGGAGTATGCACCGAGGAACTGCGCGATCTACGCGAGGGTTTCGGAAGCCACGAAACCGTACTCGCGGTGTCGTGCGACAGCATGTACACGCTGCGGGCCTACAGCGATGCGAACGAGATCGAATTCCCACTGCTGTCGGACTTCTGGCCACACGGCGAGGTGGCCCGGCGGTACGGGGTCTTCGACGAAGAGCGCGGCTGCGCCCTACGCGGTACGTTCGTGATCGACGCCTCCGGCCACGTGCACTGGAGTGTGGTCAACCCGATTCCCGACGCGCGAGATGTCAGCGAGTACCGGCGGGTGCTCGACGGTCTCGCCGCTGCGTAATAGTCCAGAGAACCGGCGGGGCCGGGCCGCGCTAGCCGGACGAGCCAAGGATGGAGCACTCGGTGCCCTGCTATCGCTGCGGAGCACGCCAGACTGACCCTGTGCGCGGTGCCAGCCCGTGGCGCAGGGGTGTGCGCGCCGACGAGCAGGTTCTCGTCTGCCCCGACTGCCAGCAGAACCCCTCGTGGCTCGATGACATCGATCGATGTGCCGTGTGCGGTTCGACCGCACTGTTCCGCCGCCTGGGAACGACGGTGTGCCGTGACTGCGAGGCCAGGCGGCTCGGCCGGGCGGGCGGGCAGTGGATGGCATCGGCGGGCGCTCCTGCCCGGCCGAGCGGCGATCCTGCGGAGGCCGCGGCTCAGCACGGCGAGGAGGCATCGAGCGAGTCGGGCGCGGTCGATATGGAGCGCGACCTTGCCGGTGAGGTGGCTGCCGCGATCGACCGAGTCCTCGGCCGCATTTAGCTGTCGGTTCGGTGCGGACCGGCCGTCGGCTGGGCTGCACCGCCGAGTGACGGGCGTGAGCCCGACAATCGCGCAGCCCCGGAGGTCGGATTGCGCTGGGTAGCGGCGAGGTGGGTACGCTTGAGCGTCTTCTCGGGCGTATAGCTCAGCGGTAGAGCACCCGCCTTACAAGCGGGAGGTCACTGGTTCGATCCCAGTTGCGCCCACTAGGCATGGCTTTCAGCATATCGGGCATTTCGGATACCCGCGCGCCCAATGATCACCCGACGGAAACCGTTCCTCCCTGATCAAACCGTCGGTGATCTTTGCGGATTCGTGGTTGTGGCGACGGTTTGATCACGAAGGAGCGGTTTGCCTCGGGAGGTTGACGGCCGCGGGCGCGGTAATGTCCCCAATGTGCCAAGGCTTGCCGACGTCGTCGCCGCGCTCGACAACCTGTATGACCCGTCCCGTGCCGAGCCGTGGGACGCGGTCGGGCTGGTCTGCGGAGACCCGGAAGCCGAGGTCAGACGCGTACTGTTCGCTGTCGACCCGGTGGCCGTCGTCGCAGACGAAGCTGTGGCGTCGGAGGCCGACCTGCTCGTCACCCACCACCCGCTCTTCTTCCGCCCGGTCCACGGGGTCGCGGCCTCGACGCCGAAGGGCAAGGTCGTCCACACGCTGATCCGGCACGAAATCGGCCTGCACGTGGCACACACCAACGCCGACTCGGCCGATCCTGGCGTTTCCGACGCCCTTGCCGCCGCGATCGGGGTCTCGGGCGTTCGCCCGCTTGCGCCGCAGCTGACCGCGGCTACCGACAAACTGGTCGTGTTCGTTCCCGAACCTCACGCCGACCGGCTCATCGACGCGCTGTCCGATGCCGGCGCGGGCCGCATCGGTGCCTACGATCGATGCGCCTGGACAGCTTCTGGCATCGGGACGTTCCGCGCCGGCGAAGGTGCGAAACCGACGATCGGGAGTGTGGGTGCAGTCGAGCAGGTTCCCGAGACCCGTGTGGAGATGGTCATGACGAGGAGCCTGCGTCGTGCAGTGCTGGCCGCCCTCGTTGCCACCCATCCGTACGAGGAGCCGGCCTACGACGTGTACGAGCTGGCCGGCCTGCCCGCGAGTACCGGGATTGGGCGGGTCGGAACGCTGGCCGAATCCGAACCGCTGGCAGCGTTCGCCCGCCGGGTCGCCCGCGCGCTGCCGGCCACGGCCGGCGGGGTGCGAGTGGCCGGCGATCCGGATACACCGGTCCGCACGGTCGCGGTCTGCGGCGGCGCTGGTGACTCGCTGTTCGACGCGGTCCGGTCGGCGCGCGTGGATGCCTACGTCACCGCGGACCTGCGGCACCACCCAGCGTCCGAGGCCCGCGAGGGCCGCGCCCCGGCGCTGGTCGACGTGGCGCACTGGGCCAGTGAGTGGCCGTGGCTGTCCGATGCCGCTGCGCGGCTGGCTGCAGCGTTGGGGCAATCGGGTACTACGGTGGAGACCCGCGTGTCCACGACGCCGACCGATCCGTGGACGATGCACGTCGGCTCGCTCGAGGAGGGACGTTCCACTGAACGCTGATCCTGCCGCCCAGCGGCGCCTGCTGGACCTTCAGGCGCTGGACACCAAGCTCGACCGGCTGGCTCACCGAAGGCGAACGCTGCCGGAGATCGCCGAGCTGGACGCCCTGGCCGGCGAGCACAGCCGGCTGCGCGACGCGGAAATCGCGACCAAGGCAGAGGTGGCGGACCTGGAACAGCAGCAGAAGCGGGCCGATGCGGACGTCGACCAGGTGCGCCAGCGAAAGGATCGCGACCAGCGCCGGCTCGACGCCGGCCAGGTGTCAGCCGCGCGGGAGCTGGAACAGTTGCAGAGCGAGATCGCCTCGCTGACCAGACGACAGGAAGCGCTGGAAGATATCGATCTGGAGATCATGGAAAAACTCGAGGACGCCCAGCGGCGGGTCGAGGCGCTGGCCGCCCAGCGCGAGTCGGTAGGCCGCAACGCCCTGGCTGTCCAGCGGGCGCGAGACGCGGCCTTGGCGGAAATCGACGCCGAGGCGACGAGCACGCAGCAGCAGCGCGACGTCGCGGCCGCCGAGATCCCGGCCGACCTGCTGTCGCTTTACGAGAAGATCCGCGCCAACAGCAGCGGCGTCGGGGCGGCCGCGCTGCGCAAGCGTCGCTGCGAGGGCTGCCACCTCGAGCTCGACCCGGCCGCGCTCAACCAGATCCGCTCGGCGGCCCCTGAGTCGGTCGTCCGCTGCGAGGAGTGCCGGCGCATCCTCGTCCGCACCGACGAGTCCGGGCTGTGACGCGGCGACTCATCGTCGAGGCCGACGGCGGAGCCCGGGGAAACCCCGGCCCGGCGGCGTTCGGTGCTCTTGTCCGCGACCCGCATAACGGCGAGGTACTCGCTGAGGTGGCGGAGGCGATCGGGGTCGCGACCAACAACGTCGCCGAGTACCGCGGCGTCATCGCCGGCCTGTCGCTCGCTCGTGAGATCGACCCGGGTGCACAGGTGAACGTGCGGCTCGACTCCAAGCTCATCGTCGAGCAGATGTCCGGCCGGTGGAAGATCAAGAATCCGGACCTCAAACCACTCGCCTTGGAGGCGAACCGGATCCTGCCGGCCGGCCAGGTGAGCTATACCTGGGTGCCGCGGGAGCAGAACAAGCACGCTGATCGGCTGGTCAACCAGGCGCTGGACGGCGACCCGGTGTCCTTTGTCGCCGAGTCGGCCCGGCCTCCGGCCCCGGCCGGCGTCGAGGACCTGTCGGCCGCGTCGTCGCTGCTCCTGGTGCGGCACGGGCAGACTACCGACACCGTGGCGCGCCGCTTCGCGGGCGGGTCGATCCCTGGGCCGCCGCTGGACGACCTTGGCCGCGAGCAGGCCAAGCGGGCGGCAGAAGCGCTCGCCGATGCCGGGGCGGTGGCCGTGCTGACCTCGCCGATCGTCCGCGCGGCCGAGACGGCCGAGGTGATCGCGAGCCGGCTCGGTCTGCCGCTGATGGCCGAACCCGCCTGGCGCGAGTGCGAGTTTGGCGCATGGGAGGGCCTGCGGATCGACGAGGCCGCCGAGCGATTCCCCGACGAGATCGCCGCTTGGCGCGCCTCGACGGCCAGTCCAGCCCCGGGCGGCGAGTCGCTGGACCAGATGACAGCCCGGATCTCTGCCGCTCGAGACGATGTCCTGGAGCGCTACAGCGGCCAGCCGGTCATCGTGGTGACCCACTCGATGCCGATCCGGGCCCTCATGCGCCTCGCGCTGGACGCGCCGCCGGAAGCCATCCACCGCTTGCGGCCGGCGCCCGGATCGGTGACCGAGCTGCGGACGGTCGCCGGTGGACTCACCACGGTGACCGCATTCGGCCTGCGCCCGTAGTCGCTATTCCGGCACCACCATGACCGGGCACTTGGCGTGGTGCAGCACACCGCGGCTGACCGAGCCGAGCAGCAGGCTCGCGAACCCGCCCCGCCCGCGCTGGCCGACGACGAGCAGGTCAGCATCGGCGGAGGCACGGACGAGCACCCCGACCGGGTGGCCCTCGGCGACCTCCTCGACCACCTTCACGGTGGGGTAGCGCTCGGCTACCGGAGCGACGGTGTCGCTGAGCTGTCTGCTGGCCTCACCTTCGTCGAGCCGCATACCGTAGATTCCCTCGGCGCTACTGATCGGCGGCCACGCGTAGATCGCGTGCACCGTCGAATGGTGGACCGCTGCCTCGGAGAAGGCGTGCTCGAGTGCGGTGATGGAGGACGCCGAGCAGTCGATGCCGACCGCGATCTGACCGGTGCGTTCGATAGGGGTGTCCTGAACCACGACGACGGGACAGGTAGTGCGCCCGACCACACCGTAGGCAACCGAGCCGAGCAGCAGACCGGCGAAGCCGCCTTCACCCCTGCCCCCGACCACGAGCATGGACGCGTTTTCGGCAGCCTCGATGAGCCCCGGACGGGGATCGCCGGGCACGGTAGCCGTCGACACCTCCGCGCCGGGCGCCACCCGGCGGGCGTGCTGCGCGGCCTCGTCCAGCAACGTTCGGGCGTCCTCGCGCGCCCACCGACCCACCTGGGTGTTGACTCCGGTGTCCGGCATCTCATACAGCCAGCGCTGCAGGACGTGCACGATGCGGAGTGGCTCGCCGCGCAGCATGGCTTCGCGCGCCGCCCATTCGACCGCGTACCTGCTGGCCTCGGAGCCGTCGCTGCCGACGACGATCCCGCTCATGGCTTCTCCCTTCTCGGACGTGTCCATCCGACGCCACCAGAGGGCCAGATGGACCAGGCCAAGGTCATCACGGTGTGGGACCTAGGTCAGGAGTCGCGCTCCGGGAGCACACCGGCGTCGTGATCACCGCCGGTGTCGGTGCCGGCAGCGGTGCCCAAACCAGCGGCCCGCGCGGCCGGCCAGCGCCACTCGCGGATCTCCGGGTCGTCGTCGCCATTGTCCCGGGTGTACTGCCGGGCGCGTAACCGGGTATCGACCATGTGCTGGCGGAGCCTGGCCGCCCGCGACCCGAGGCTGGGTACGCGGTCGATGACGTCGATGACCAGGTGGTATCGGTCCAGGTCGTTCAGCATGACCATGTCGAACGGCGTGGTCGTGGTGCCCTCTTCCTTGTACCCGCGGACGTGCAGGTTGTGGTGGTTCGTCCGCCGGTACGTCAGCCGGTGGATGAGCCAGGGGTAGCCGTGGTACGCGAAGATGATCGGCTTGTCGGTGGTGAACAGGGTGTCGAACTCGGCGTCCGGTAGCCCGTGCGGGTGCTCTTTCTCGTCTTGTAGCCGCATCAGGTCCACGACGTTCACAACACGAACCTTCAAGTCGGGCAGGTGCTGGCGGAGCAGGTCCGCCGCGGCGAGGGTCTCGAGGGTAGGTACGTCGCCGGCACACCCCAGCACGACGTCCGGGTCGCCGTCGTCCGTGCTCGCCCAGTCCCAGATTCCGATACCGCGCGTGCAGTGGGCGATCGCCTCGTCCATCGTGAGCCACTGCGCCTGTGGTTGCTTGCCCGCGACGACGACGTTGACGAAGTTGCGGCTGCGTAGGCAGTGGTCGTAGGTGGACAGCAGAGTGTTGGCGTCGGGCGGCAGGTACACCCTGATGACGTCGGCCTTCTTGTTCACCACGTGGTCGATGAAGCCCGGGTCCTGATGCGAGAAACCGTTGTGGTCCTGCCGCCAGACATGGGACGTGAGCAGGTAGTTCAGCGAGGGGATCGGCCGGCGCCACGGGATTTCACGCGTCACCTTCAGCCACTTGGCGTGTTGGTTGAACATCGCATCGATAATGTGGATGAACGCCTCGTAGCAGTTGAATACGCCGTGCCGGCCGGTGAGCAGGTAACCCTCAAGCCATCCCTGGCACTGGTGCTCGGACAGCATCTCCACCACCCGCCCGGACGTGGCCAAGTGGTCGTCGGTCGGCAGGATCTCGGCCAGCCACACCTTCGCGCTCGCCTCGATCGCCGCGCCGAGCCGGTTCGACGCGGTCTCGTCCGGCCCGAAGATCCGGAAGTTGTCCGGGTTGCGTTGCACGACATTGGCGAGCCAGTTGCCGAGAACCCGGGTGGCCTCGGCTACGGCTCCGCCGGGCGTCGGGACGTCGATTGCGTAGGTGCGGAAGTCCGACAGGTTCAGGTCGCGGGTGAGCTCGCCGCCATTGGCGTGCGGATTCGCGCTCATCCGCCGCTTACCGGCAGGGTTGAGCTCGCGTACCAGTTCGACAGGCCGGCCGTCCTCGTCGAACAGCTCCTCCGGACGGTACGAGCGCATCCACTCCTCGAGGATCTTCGTGTAGCCGTCGTTGCCGCGGACGTGGTTCATCGGGACCTGGTGGGACTTGTAGGTGTTCTCTATCTGCACACCGTCGATCTCCGTTGGGCCGGTCCATCCCTTAGGAGTTTTGAAGACGATGGCCGGCCAGGCGGGGCGCGAGCTGGTGGTGCCACCGGCCGCATCCGATCGGATCTGCGCGATCTCGTCGAGGACTTCGTCCAGGAGAGTGGCGAAGCGCTGGTGGACGGACGTGCTGTCCTCCCCATCGAAGCCGCCTTCGAACCAGTACGGCCGGTGGCCGTTGCCGACAAGGAACGCTTCGAGCTCGCGTCGGGGGATCCGCGCGAAGATGGTCGGATTGGCGATCTTGTATCCGTTGAGATGCAGGATCGGCAGGACGGTGCCGTCACTAACCGGGTTCAGGAACTTGTTGCCATGCCAGCCGGTGGCCAGTGGCCCCGTCTCCGCCTCGCCATCGCCGATGACACAGGCCACGATGAGGCTCGGGTTGTCGAACGCGGCACCGTACGCATGCGAGAGCGCGTAGCCCAACTCGCCGCCCTCGTGGATCGAACCGGGCGTCTCGGGCGCGACGTGGCTAGGTACCCCGCCTGGGAACGAGAACTGGCGGAACAAGCGCCGCATACCCTCGGCATCGTCGCCCACACCTGAATACACCTCGCTGTAGGTGCCCTCGAGCCACGCTGCACCGACGAGGGACGGCCCGCCGTGGCCGGGTCCGCTGATGTAGATCACGTCCAGGTCGCGCTCGATGATGGCGCGGTTCAGGTGGGCGTACAGGAAGTTCTGCCCGGGCGAGGTGCCCCAGTGGCCGAGCAACCGCGGCTTGATGTGTTCGGCGGTCAGGGGCTCCCGCAGCAGTGGGTTGTCCAGTAGATAGATCTGACCGACCGACAGGTAGTTGGCAGCGCGCCACCAGGCATCGATCCGTATGAGCACATCAGGATCAAGCCCGCCCTCGTCCACGGTTGCCGCTGCAGTTTCGCTCATGGTGCGCCCTCCGACGATCGTCTTCCGTCAAGCCTTGCGCACTCGGATGGTCGTCGCCACTCCTCCTCCAGAAACTCTTCAGACTAACTCCAAGCTTGGGCGCCGGTGGCCGCCGAAAGTGGTTGATGGCAGATCGCGTATCGAGAGAACGGAGGATCGTCATGGACGTCAACCACGTGATCGCTGCGGTGGTAATCCGCGAGCGCCAAGCCTTGTACGCGTCCCAGGACTGGCAGCGTCGTGCGGTGATGGACGCTGCCCTGCGCCAGATGAGACGTCGGCCGGAATCCCGGCCCAAGCGGTTCAGGCTGTGGCGGCCGCTCGTCGCCCGGCCCGAAGGGGGTATGGGATGACGACGGGCCAGGCGTGTAAGCCTAGGTGTGGCTCAGCACGATGAGCTCATTCACGATGTGCTCATCCGTTGGTCCTCCGCGGATAGTCATGGATCGCCGGAACGGATGGCTCAGGCGCAGTAGTAAGCGCGGTGCGCAGAGCCGTGATCAGGTGGCTGAGCCGACTACGACGGGGGTGCTGGTCGGTGATACGTCACGATGCGTCCTCGGTTCTAGGCTGGCTGACGAGCGCCGGCCGCGGGGCCGAAGTGAACCCGGGGAGTTGGCCGCGCCGCGAAGACGGTCGATCACCACGTGTCGGCGATCCTGAGCAAGCTACAGGGGAGTTCACGGACCGAAGCGGTCCACATCGCTCGCGAGCGCGGCATCATCGACTGATCGGTCCGGCCCAGGCCGCAGGAACCCGTCGACCTCGGCGAGGAAGTGCCGCCACGCGGGGTCGTACTCCGGAAGCAGATGGTTAGCGCTGTCAAGTGGCACAAGCCGGCTACCAGGGATGAGGCTGGCGAGCTGGCGCGATTGCTCGAACATGTTGGCCGGTTCGCGGCGTGCGCACAGGATGAGGGTTGGAGTAGTGACCTTGCGCGCCAGGCCGACGACGTCGATGTCGGCGAACTCGTTGAGGAAGCGCCATGCGTTCTCGGCGGACGTCGAGCGTCGCTGGAGCTCGTCGAAGACCCGCCACTCTTCCTGGGTGGCCTCAGGCAGCAACTCTGCGATGAAGACCTGCCGGTAAGTGGAGTCCGGCCGCCCCCATGCCAACCGCGCCATCTCGACGCGCGCCTCGGCCAACTCGAGATCCTCGCTTGTCTGCGCCCGCTTGCGCCAGCCCTTCGCGAAGCCGCCCAATAACACGAGGTGACTCACCCGCTCCGGGTGGCGAACCGCGTAGGCCACTGCCACGGGCGCTCCCTGGGAAATCCCGAGCAGCGGAAACCTGTCAAACCCCGCGGCATCGACCACGGCCTCGAGGTCCTCGATCCAGGCGTCGAACGAGAATCGTGGCACCTCCCAGTCCGACAGGCCGCATCCACGCTCGTCGTACCGGAGCAGCGTGAAGCGGCCGGCGAGCTCGACGAGCCAATGCCGCCAGACGGGGCTCTGCCAGTCGTAGTCGAGATGGCTCAGCCAGTTGGCGGCCTTCACCAGCGGCGGGCCGCTGCCCATGGTGGCGTACGCCAGCCGGGTGCCGTCTTCCACCGTGCAGAACTTGATCCGCTGGGGCGGAGGACTGGAGCTCGGTGGCGGCTGCGGAGTCGCGGACTCGGTGACCTCGCCCACGAACTGGTATCCGCGGCCGTGCACTGTGCGGATGAGCCGCTGCGCCTGGCCGTCGTCGCCGATCGCGCGCCGGGCTGCCTTCAGCCTGCTGGCCAGGGTGGATTCGCTGACGAAGCGGTCGCCCCAAACGGTGTCAAGCAGCTCTTCCTTCATCACGACGCGGTGCCGTTCGCGGAGCAAAACGGCGAGCACGTCGAAGACCTGCGGCTCGACCGGTTGGACTGCGCCGCCACGCCGGAGCTCGAACCGGGACAGGTCCAGCTCACAGTCACCGAAGACGAAAACCATCAGACCCCCACGCCGAACCGTCACCCGACGCTCGCGCATCCACCACGAGTGTCGCATCAGATGTGGGGTGCACGCGATCTCCACATCCTCTCCATGTCGCCTCCAAGTGTGCGGCGGCCGTTGCGAGCAGAGTCGACAGTGCGACGGCGGGAAGGTCTCGCGGAAGGTTCCGGGAAGGACTGCCCGGCACTGTCGTAGCACCACCGATCGAGGAGAGGGCAATGGAAATCCTTAACGCGCTGGCGGCCGAGCAGGGACGTGACCTGCTGGCCAGGCAGTTCGCAACGCCGCAGTGGCAGCATCGCGCTGCTGTACTGGCGGCGCGCGAACCGCGGCGCCAGCGCTTCATGCGGCAGGTGCGACGGCTGAAGCTGCTGGCCAGCCAGTCGTCCACGGCTGTGGCAGTGCCGGAGAGCTGCTGATGGCCGCCACGTCGACAAGCCTCGTCCGGAGCGCTGGTGGCAGCGAACTCGCCGCCGGCGCCCGGGCCATGGTGCCGTGGCTGGCCGGTGTCGTCCCCTTCGGTCTGGTGATCGGCGTCAGCGCGGCACGCGCGGATATCCCAGCGCTCGCCGGGTGGCTGACCGCTCCGGCGATCTACGCCGGCAGCGCCCAGGTTGCGACCATCGAGATGCTGCACGCGGGTGCCACGCCGGCGGTCATCGTCGCGACCGCATTGATCATCAACCTTCGCCTCGTCCTCTATTCGGGCGCCATCGCCGCCCAATGGCGCGGTACCCCGCGCTGGTGGCGAGCGACCGCCGCCTACCTGCTGGTGGACCCGTCGTTCGTCGTCGGCATGGACGGTTATCAGCGGCACGACGACAGGAGCGCGGGCCATCGGCACTACCTCGGCGGCGCGGCCCTGCTGTGGGTGGCGTGGCTGACCGCGGTCGGTGTCGGGGTGACGCTCGGTGCGCAACTGCCATCGGTGCTCCGGCTGGAGCTGATCATCCCGCTGTACCTGGTGGGAGAGGTCGTGGGCAAGCTCGGTGACCGTGCGGCTCGCAGGGCCGTGATCACCGCTGCCGCCACTGCGGCGGCAGCCTTGGCTGCGCCGATGCACCTCGGCGTGCTTCTCGCGATCGTCAGCGGCCTCGTCGCCGCCCTCACTGTCAAGGGGAGATCGCGATGACCGCCTGGATCGTCATCCTGCTGGCCGGTCTCGGCAGCTACCTGTTCCGCATCAGCATGGTCGTCCTGACCAACCGCGTCGCCTTGCCCGCCAAGGTCGAGCAGGCGTCGGAGTTCGTGGCACCGGCCGCGTTCGCCGCGCTGGCCGCCACTGGGATCGCGGCCGCCTCCGTGCAGGCCGGCGACGTGGCACAGGCGATCCCGTTGCTTGCTGCTGTGGCCGTGGCGATCGTCGCCGTTCGCCTGACTGGCCGTTCGTACGTCGCCGTGCTCGCCGGCATGCCGACTCTATGGCTGCTCTCCCTGGCGGTGGGCACGTGATGGCCACGCCGCGCGGCTCGCGAAGCCCGCCGAGGTCCCGGACGACTACCCGAACCACATCAACCAATCCATCCATCACCACACAGAAAGGTCCACTCACATGACCACCACGACCGAGCGCATGCCGCTTAATGGCGTTGACACGCCGACCCTGTTCGCCACGCTGGACGCCGTCAAGGGCCAGCCCGAGATCGCCAAGTTCCAGTTTCGCGCCACGAACCGGTGGGTGAGCGGCACGCACAACCGCAGCACCATGCACGGCTTCTACGGCGCTGGGCAGGAGATGGAACACAAGAGCCCAACCGTGATCGACGCCGACCACCCCGAGGTTCTGGTCGGCAATGACAACGGACCGGCGCCGGTCGAGTACGTGCTCGCCGCCCTGGCCGCCTGCCTCACCTCGGGTCTGGCCAACATTGCCGCGGCCCGCGGCATCGAGCTGACCGAGGTCGAGTCGACCGTCGAGGGTGACATCAACCTGCTCGGCATCCTCGGCCTGTCCGACGAGGTGCGCAACGGTTACGAGCAGATCCGGGTCAGCTTCAAGCTCAAGGGCAACGCGCCCGAGGAGAAGCTGCGGGCTCTGGTCGAGCAGTCCCGGAACCGCTCGGCGGTGTTCGACGTCATCACCAACTCCGTGCCCGTCGCCGTAGACGTGACGGTTGCCTGAAACCCCGCTGATCATGTCGGTTTGGCCGGGGTCATATCCCTCCAAACCGACGTGATCAAGCGAGAACGGGGGACGAAGTGAAAGCGATCGACACCGTAGTGATCGGGGCCGGTCATGCCGGCCTCGCTACCAGCCGATGCCTCACCGACGCCGGGCGGGAGCACATAGTGCTGGACCGGGGTCGGCTCGCCGAGAGCTGGCGCAGTGCCCGGTGGGACTCGCTGCACCTGCTCACACCTAACTGGATGAGCCGGCTGCCGGGTTGGAGTTACCGGGGTGATGACCCCGACGGATACATGCCAGCCGCCGATCTGGTCGGCTACCTGGCCGCGTACGCTCGCTCGTTCGGTGCCCCCGTCCGGTCGTGGACAGCGGTGACCGATGTGCGTCCCGGGCCCGGCGGCTACCAGGTAACCACGGCGGATGGGGCGTGGTCTGCCCGCAACGTCGTTGTCGCGGCGGGACCGCGCCCGCGGGTGCCGGCGCTGAGCACCGCCCTGGCGCCGGGCATCGCGCAGGTCCACACCAACCGGTACCGTAAGCCGTCGGCGCTGCCCGACGGTGGCGTCCTCGTCGTCGGCGCCTCGGCGTCCGGCGTCCAGGTCGCCTCCGAACTGCGGCAAGTGGGGCGCGAGGTTGTCCTCGCGGTGGGTACCCACACCAGACTGCCGCGCCGCTATCGCGGCATGGACATCATGTGGTGGCTCGAGCAGCTCGGTGCCCTCGACCGAACCGTCGACGAGGTCAGCGATCTGAACCGGGCTCGGCGCGATCCGTCCTCTCAGCTCACCGGCAGTTACGGTGGACGCGGGCTCGACCTGGCCACGCTGAACGACCTCGGGGTCGTGATCACGGGCCGGCTGACCGGAGCCGACGGCTACCAGGTGTCGTTCGCCCCCGATCTTCCGTCCACCACGGCGGCTGCGGACGAGCGGCTGCGGCGCACCCTGGCCAAGATCGACAGCCATGTCGCAACGGCCGGTCTGGACACCGAGGTGTGCCCACCTGAAGACATCCCCGCGGTGCGACTGCCCGCCGGGCCGGCCTCCCTGGATCTGCGCGCCGCAGGCATTTCGACGGTCGTGTGGGCCACTGGCTTCGAGTTCCGTTACCCGTGGCTGCGGGTACCCGTGACCGACGCCTATGGAGAGATCAAGCAGTACCGCGGTGTGACGGACGCCCCCGGTCTCTACGTGATGGGGCTTCGGTTCATGCATCGCCGCAACTCCCAGTTCCTCGACGGCGCGCGCCACGACGCAAACGCCGTCGTCCACCACCTGACCGGCGCTGCCGCATTGGCAACCAGGGAGTGAACGAGATGAGCACCACGCACGATGTGATCATTGTCGGGGCACGATGCGCCGGTGCGGCCACCGCGATGCTGCTAGCCCGGCAAGGCCTGCGCGTGCTCGTGCTCGACCGTTCACGCTACGGCAGCGACACGATCTCCACGCACGCTCTTATGCGCGGCGGGGTGATCCAGCTCCAGCGGTGGGGATTGCTGGACAGAGTCATTGCAGCCGGGACGCCACCGGTGACGAAGGTGGTGTTCCACTATCCGGACGACATGACCCGGGTGACGCTGAAACCCGCCGCCGGCGTGGCTGCGCTGTACGCGCCGCGCCGCAACATTCTGGACCCGATGCTCGCCGATGCCGCCGCGGATGCCGGCGCGGACGTCCGATTCGGCGTCTATGTGACCGACCTGCTTCGGGACGTCAACGGTCGGGTCACAGGGATCGCTGGGCGGGATCGGCACGCTCACCGTGTGGTGGCGACGGCGCCGCTCACCGTCGGTGCCGACGGCATCCGGTCGTTCGTCGCCAAGGAGGTAGGCGCGCCAGTGATCCGGACGGCGGCCCGTCCGGGCAGCGCCTTTCTTTACGGTTACTGGGACGACCTGCCGGTCGAGGGATACGAGTGGCTCTACGCGCCGGGCGTGAGTGGCGGCTTGATCCCGACGAATGACGGCCGTACCGGTGTGTTCGTGGGGACGACGCCCACGCGGATGAAGGACGTGTTGAGAACTGGGGCCTCTGGGGGGGCGTTCCGCGTACTGCTGGAGGAGCTCTCTCCTGCGGTCGCCGAGCGCGTGGACTCGGCTCGGGGCCCTGAGGCGCGCCGTGGCTTCGCGGGTCTGCCCGGATTCGTCCGGAAGTCCTGGGGTCAGGGGTGGGCGTTGGTAGGTGACGCCGGTTCGTACGAGGACCCGTTGAGCACCCACGGCATCACCGACGCGTTTCGCGAGGCGGAGTTGCTGGCGAATGCGGCGATCGACATGCATGGCGGAACGGTCTCGGAGACGGCCGCGCTAGCCCGCTACCAGCGGACCCGAGACGCGCTCAGCGCCCGCCTATACGGCGCCGTGGAAACGATCGCTTCGTACGAGTGGTCGATGCCGAAGCTACGGCAGCTACTGCTGGAAGCCAGCTCGGCGATGAGCGAGCAGATCGAGGTTATGCAGCGGCTGGACCAGGCGCCAGGGCTGGTCCCTGCGTCGCCGCGGTAAAGGGCTGTACTTCAGCACCATGCGGGCGGACACTTGGTTCCGACGACGACCGGCGCTAACGGGGGTGACGCTTGGGGGAGTCATTGAGCGCACGGCGCGTTGAGATCACGATGCTGGGCGGTTTCGCCGTGCGGGTCGACGGCGAGCCGATCGCAGCGGAGAGCTGGATCCGCCCGCAGGCGGCCACTCTCGTCAAGGTACTTGCGCTGGCACCTGGGCATCGGCTGCACCGAGAGCAGCTCATCGACCGCCTGTGGCCCGACCTGACCATCAGCGAGGCCGCGCCCCGCCTACACAAGCTCGCGCATTACGCCCGTCGCGCCCTGGGCGACAGCCGGACATCTGTCGTCCTGCGCGACGAGGCAGTGGCCCTGCTGCCGGACGCTGAGGTCACCGTCGATGTGGAGGTGTTCGAGCGAGCCGCCGAGTCGGCCCTTGCTGACGGTGATTCGGCCGTGGCCGCGGCGGCGGCGGACTTATACCGCGGCCCGCTCCTACCTGACGACAGGTACGAGGCTTGGACCGACAACCCGCGAGAACGTTTCCACCTGCGCTATCTGGAACTGCTGCGGGCGGCGGGGCGGTGGGACGCCCTGCTCGCCGAAGATCCGGCCGACGAGGATGCTGCCGTCGCGCTCATGACGCAGCACCTTGAGGCAGGGGACCACCACGCTGCCCTTCGGCAGTTCGAGCGGATGGATTCCGCGTTGCGTCGTGAGCTCGGCGTCGGGCCTGGCCAGCGTGCTCTTACGGTGCGGAACACGATCCTCGCGGACCGGCCGGGTCGGCCGGACCAGGGCCTGCGCCAGTTGATCGGCCGCCGCTCAGAGCAGGAGCAGCTCGAGCGGTTGATGGCTGACGCCACTCACGGCCACGGACGGACAATCCTCGTGTCCGGACCTCCTGGGGTGGGTAAGTCGGCCCTGCTGGAGTGGGTGCGGCAGCGAGCCGAACGGTCCGAGTGGCGATCCGGTCAAGGCGTGTCTGCGATGGTGGAAGGGGCCTGGCCATACGCGCCGGTGATTGACGCAATCGCCGATCTCTACCGGCGGCACCCCACGTTGCTCGACGGACTGGACGACGGCTACCGGCAGGAGATCGAACGGGCGCTGGCCGGCGAGGAGCTCACGTGGAGCGGTGAGGGCACCCACCAGCGACTGTTCGTCGCTACCGCCGAGCTACTACGGCTCGCGGCGGCCGGCAGCGGACTCGTATTGACCATCGACGACGTCCATGAGGCTGACGAAGCGAGTCTTCGGCTGCTGCACTACCTAGCGAGACGCATCAGCAGCGAACGAGTGCTCCTGCTGGTCGGGCACCGCCCAGGCGCCCAGCGCATCGAGCAGGTCAGGTCCAGCCTGCTTCGCCGCGGCCTGGCCTATGACCTCCCGCTACACCCGCTGGACCGACGCGGCACCGAGGAGCTGGTCCGGACTCAGCGGCCGGATGTGCCGGCGGAGGCGCTGGACCACATTTGGGAGGTGTCCGCCGGCCTGCCGTTCGCCGTCGTCGAGATGGCCCGGTCCGCCGCGACCGGACCCGCGCCGGGGATCGGTGCGCTCGGGTTAGCGAGGCTGGCGGTCAAGACGCGCGAAGCACTCCAGCGGGTCGCGGTGATCGGCATCAGCTTCGACACCGACCAGTTCGTCGTGCTGACCGGCTTGCCGGAGCCCGAGGCCTACGCCGCCCTCGACGCGGCGCTGGCCGCACTTGTCGTGGAGCACACCGGCTCGGGCTACCGGTTCCGGCACGCGTTGATCCGGGACGCTCTGCTCGAGGACATCCCGCCGGCGAGGCGGCGCGAGTTTCACCGGCAAGCGGCCGATCGGCTCAGCGTGATCGGTGCTCCCCCCGCACGCATCGCTCACCACCTGATCGCCGCCGGTCAGCTCTCGGATGCTGTGCCGCACGTGCTCGACGCGGTCGAGACCGAGGCCGCTATCGGCGCCTACAGCGACGCCCTGGCGCTCGTCGATGCGGTCCGTGATCACGCCCATCCAGCCGACCGAGCCCGGCTGCTGGCGCTGCGGGCGAACCTGTTGGCCGCGCTGGGCGACCGGTCGACCTTGGAGGCGTACCGGGCGGCCCTCGCTGTCGCTGCGAAAGAGGACAAGCCGCTACTGCGAGCCCGGATGGGCCAGGCGGCGGTGATGGAAGGCGACCTGGACACCGCTGCCACCGTATTGGCCGGGCTGGAGCCTACCGGCGGCACTGCCGACGTGCCGATCCTGCTTGCCAAGGGGAACCTTGCCTACCTGATCGGCGATGTCGACGCGGCATGGAAGGCGTCCGATCAGGTCTGTGGCCTGGTCTCACCCGAAGCAGAAACCTGGCAACGGCTGGACCTGCTGGGCCTACAGGGTCTCATCGCCCATCAACGCGGCGAGCTGTTCTCACGATTGCGGGTCGAGCTGCGCCGGGCCCACGACGATCCTGCACTCGCCAGAACGTTGTACGAGCCGTATCTCTGCGTAACGGAGTACCTCCTGTATGGCCAAACGCCGTATTCGGAGGTGCGCGCGATGGCGCAGTCGCTTCGGCAGACCGCAAGGCAGTCCGGGGTACTGCGTGCGGAGGCATTCGCGACGGTTCTGCTGGGCGAGGCGGCCTTGCTCGCCGGAGAACTGGCGGAGGCCGAGCGAGAGCTGCAGGATGCCAGTGACCTCTATCGGGAACTCGGTGCCTCCGCGGGCGAGGCCAAGACTCTACAGCGGCTCGCCGAACTCAGGCTGTTGCAGGGCAATCGCGCCGAGGCGAGCCGGCTCCTGCGGCAGGCGCTGCCGAAGGCCCGCTGGTCGATGATGGCAATGCACCTGATCCAGCGCATCTTCGGCACCAAGATCCTCGCCGCGCCCGACCCCCAGGCCGCGCGAGCGGTGGTGGAGGAGGCGGCAGCGGTGATCGGGCAAGAGGACCGGTGCGGGTTCTGCGACATCATGCTCGCGGTTCCCGCAGCGATCGCTTGCGCCGACGTCGGCGACATCGCAGACGCCCGGCAGCACCTGTCCACGGCAGAGAACTCGTCGTTGCTGTGGGAGGGAACGGCGTGGCAGGCGGCTGTTCTCGAAGCACGGGCACACCTCGCCCGGGCGGTGGGTGACCCCGGTGAAGGCGGCCGGTTGCTTCGCGAGGCCGCGATGCTGTTCGCCCAAGCCGGCCACCCGCTCGACGCCGAGCGATGCAAGAACAAGGCAGGCGATCCCGCGTGGGCTGCTGCCAGCCCGCGCCGGCCGCTCAGCGCCACGGCGAGTTCCATCGAATGATCCCAGACTCCGGCGGTCGCCAGTTCCGCTAACTCCAGCAGCCTTACGAAGGGCACGGCAGTAACTGGGGTTCGTGCCGATGTCCGCTAGCCGGAACGCGCGGGGCGGTGGGGTCCGCCGCAGGTAGCTGTCCCGTCACGAGGAGTGACTTAGTCAGGAGGGAAGGAGTGGCATGAAGGTTGGAGACGTCGCGCGGCGATCCCGGAAGGTGACGGCGCGCGACATCGAACTTTTCACCGAGATGACGGGGGACCGCAACCCGCTGCACTACGACGAGGAGGTCGCGCGCCGAACTCGCTTCGGCGGCATCATCGTCCAAGGCGGAGTCACGACCGGGTTGCTCAATGCCATCGTCGCCGAGGAGCTACCCGGTCCCGGAAGCGTGTTCCTGAACTTGAACCTCGACTTCCACGCCCCGGTACGCCCGGGCGACGAGATCACGGCGGAGGTTGAGGTGCTGGAGGTCCGGGAAGACAAGCCGATCACAAAGCTGGCAGCCACCATCACCAAGCAGGACGGCGTGAAGGTGGTCAGCGGCACCGCGATCACCTACCGCGAACCGCTGTGATGCCGCGGGTCAGTCGTCGTCCTTACGCCCGCTCTCGGCCTTCAGCTGAGCGGCGAGCGCGGCGGCCTGGGTGCGGCGCTGCATATCGAGTTTGGCGAGCAGGTTGGACACGTAGTTCTTCACCGTCTTCTCAGCGAGGTACATCCGCTCACCGATCTGCCGGTTGGTGAGGCCTTCGCCGATGAGTTCGAGGATGCGCCGTTCCTGGTCGGAGAGCGCGGCGAGGGGGTCCTTCCGGTTTGCCTGCTCGCGCAGCCGCTCGAGCATCCTGGCGGTGCTCCGGGGATCCAGCAGGGATTGCCCGGACGCCACAGTGCGGACGGCACCCACCAGGTCGGTCCCGTGGATCTGCTTGAGGACGTAACCGGAGGCACCCGCCATGACAGAATCGAAGAGAGCGTCATCGTCTGCGAACGACGTCAGCATGAGGCACGCCACCTCGGGCATCCGCGACCTGATCTCGCGGCATACGCTGACTCCGTCGCCGTCAGGTAGACGTACGTCCAGGATGGCGACGTCCGGACGGAGTGCGGGAATGCGCGCCAGTGCCTGGGAGGCATTGCTTGCCTCGCCGACGACCTCGAGGTCGGGTTCGGCGCTGAGCAGCGCCGCGACACCGCGTCGTACGACCTCGTGGTCGTCGAGCAGGAAGACTTTGATCGGCTGCTCGCCCGGGCCGGGCTGATTCTCTCTCACGTGCATTGACCTTACTGCCTCGCTCTCGCAATGACCGCACTCTCGCCACGGCCGGGCGGGTTGGCAACCCGCCCGGCCGTAATGGCTGTGTTTACTCCTTGGTCTCCACCTTGATCGTGTGCTTGGTCTCCGCCGGCTCCTTGAGGCCTACGGTGATCTCCAGAACGCCCTTGTCGTAGACGGCGGTGACGTTGTACTCGTCGGCGCCGGCCGGGAGCGCGATGGAGCGCGTAAAGGACCCGTACCGGAACTCCGTCCGACGGCCCTCCTTCTCCTCCTCCTTACGCTCGCCGTGGATGGTCAGCATGCCGTCACTGACAGTCACCTCGACGTCCTTCTCAGGGTCGATTCCCGGTAGCTCCGCGCGCAGAACGTAGCGCCCTTCCTCGGTGAACTCCTCGAGGCGGATCATTTGCTGCGTACGGAATGTGGTGAACGGGCTCTCGAGCAATTCGAAAAGCTCCGGCCACATGCCACGCGGCCCGGGCCGTACGAGGGTGGCCATGGTGACCTCCTTTGATCGACTGAATGTTTCCAGTTCAATCGAACCTCGGCGGCGCGCTACGAGCCAGAGGCATGCGCACACGCCGCATGGGACTTTAGTCCCGCGCGGCAGGGGGTGCTCAGGCCGCCTTGGGCGCGGTTATCCTGGCCTGCTCCCGCAGCCTCCGCTGGTGGGCGAACTCGGCCCGAGCGCGAATGCCGAGGAGCATTCGCCTCGTCATGATGAGCGTGACGGGATCGAGGAGCTCTCCGCCCAGGTGGACGAGGTATCCGGCCAGGCCGGGTGGGCGGACCGACCTGCCGCGGACGAGCAGCCGGGTGCCACCCCAGCCATCTGGCGCCAGCAGAAAGGCCCAGGTCGCGTTCCACGGGTGTTCGGGCGGTTCTTGCCTGAGCACGAGTGCCCGCCCCGGCTCCACGATGGCTACCCGGAAGGCGTAGCCGTCTTTCATGCCGAGTGAGCCTGCCGGAGCGACCCGTACCTCGTCACCGACCGACAGCCGTTGCCACTCGTCCCGGACCTCGTCGGTGTTGTGAATGTCCAGGCCGAACAGGTTCTCGAGACCCTCGTAGCTGTACCAGCCACCACGGTCCTGGCCGATCTGAACGATCCACTGCCACACCTCGTCGGGCGGGGCGTGAATGGTGATCGCCCGGGTGTAGACCGATGTGGCGTTTTCGACGAGCTCGTCGCCGGGGAGCTGACGAGCCTGCTCATCCCAGGTCGAGCCCCAGTTGCGCAGCTTGTGCCGCGCGGCTGCGGCGGCCACCGTGGACATCACGACCGCCGTACCGGCGAGCACGGCTTTGCGTCCGGCGTAGCCCGATCCGGCGTCCGTGCCGACGCTGGTAGTTCCGTTCATGACACCAGCTCAGCAGGTCATGCCAGGCTGGACTTAGGGTCGAACGCCCCTGATTGGAGGGAGGTCGGACCCACGATGCCGGTGTTCGTCGGTACCTCAGGGTGGCAGTACCACGCGTGGCGGGGCGTTTTGTACCCGGAGGGGTTACCACAGCGGCTGTGGCTGGAGCACTACGCGACGGCGTTTCCCACCGTCGAGAACAACAGCTCGTTCTACCGGCTGCCGAGCTTCGAGACGTTCCAGAGCTGGCGGTCCCGGACGCCGGACGGATTCGTAATGGCAGTCAAGGCGAGCCGGTACCTGACGCACATCAAGCGGCTACGGGAACCGGCCGAACCGGTGCGGCGGTTCATGGAGTCGGCTTCCGGGCTGGGCGACCGGCTCGGCCCGGTACTCGTCCAACTGCCGCCCAACCTGCCGGTCGCTGCCGACCGGCTGGCCGAATGCCTGGACCAGTTCCCCGCCTCCGTCCGCGTGGCCGTCGAGCCGCGCCACGACTCATGGTGGATCGACGAAGTGCGGGACGTGCTGGCCGCCCGCGATGCCGCCCTGTGCTGGACAGACGTGCTGGGCCGGCCGCGTACCCGGCTGTGGCGGACGGCCTCCTGGGGCTACTTGCGGATGCACGAGGGTGCCGCATCGCCGTGGCCGCGCTACGGCGATCAAGCGCTGCACTCGTGGATCAGGCGGATCGCCGAAAGCTGGCCCGAGGGAGCGGACGTCTACGTGTACTTCAACAACGACCCAGGTGGTGCCGCCGTGCGCGACGCGATTCGGTTCGGGGACATCGCCCGCCGGGTCGGACTCTCGCCGGCTCAAGCGCGTTCCGAGCCGCACCCTGACGGCGCCGGTTCACAATGAGGTGTGACCCGCTGGGTGCTGCACGTCGATCTCGATCAGTTCATCGCTGCCGTCGAGGTGTTGCGCAACCCTGAACTGCGCGGGCGTCCGGTCGTGGTAGGCGGCGACGGCGACCCGACCAAACGCGGCGTGGTCAGCACCGCGTCCTACGAAGCCCGGAAATTCGGCGTGCACTCAGGGCTCCCGCTGCGTACTGCGGCGCGCCGGTGCCCGGAGGCGGTCTTCCTGCCGGTGGACGCCGACGCATACGAGGCCGTATCCGCGACCGTGATGTCGACGCTGCGTGAGATGGACGCGGTGGTCGAGGTCCTGGGTTGGGACGAGGCCTTCCTCGGCGTCGAGATCGACGAACCGGAAGACTTCGCCCGGGAGATTCAGCGGCGGGTGCGCGCAGCGACCCAGTTGGACTGCTCCGTCGGGATCGGGCAGAACAAGTTGCAGGCGAAGCTCGCCACGGAGTTCGGCAAGCCGGCCGGCGTGTATCGGTTGACCAGCGAGAACTGGTTCGACGTACTGGGTGATCGTCCGACGGACGCGCTGTGGGGAATCGGCAGCAAGACCGCGAAACGCTTGGCCGGACTCGGCATCACCACTGTCGCGGAGCTGGCCGCCACCGATCCGCAGGTCCTCGCGGCCGAACTCGGACCGACGACCGGTCCGTGGCTGGTCAGGATCGCCCGTGGGCGGGCGAGCGCGGTGGTCGACGATACGCCGTACGTCGCCCGGTCTCGCAGCCGGGAAACAACCTTTCAGGAGGATCTCGAGGACTGGGCCGAGGTACGCGCCGAGGTCAGCAAGCTTGCCAAGCGGGTGGCCGATGACGTCCTTGCTGAGGGACGGCCCGCCGCCCGGGTCGTGGTCAAGGTACGGTATGCGCCGTTCTTCACCCGCACACACGGGCGCGCCCTGCCCGCGCCGACAACCGACGCGGGGGATATCGAGCGGGGCGCGCTGGCGGCGCTCGCGTTGTTCACGGCCGGCCGGCCGGTGCGCCTGCTCGGCGTACGTGCGGAGTTCGCCCGGTGAGTGCGGCGGCGCGCCGCACTCCGCAGCTGATGCGAGACATCGCGGTTGGTTTGACGATCTTCGCCGGGTATGCGATCACTGCCGCCATGCAGTCGAGCGAGGCCCGCCAGGCCATGGCCGCGACCAACGGCCGGCGGATCGTCGATCTGGAACGGATGGTGGACCTGGACGTCGAGCCGACCCTGAACGCCTGGCTGACCTCGCACGACGTCATGCGGGTCGGAGCCAACTACTGGTACGCCGGCGCCTACCTGGCGGTCACGGCCACCGCATTGGCGTGGCTGTACCGGCGCCGCCCGCCCGGCTTCCTCGAGCTGCGCCGAGCGTTCCTGCTCGCCACCGCCATGGCCGTGACGATCTTCGCTCTGTACCCGGTAATGCCGCCACGGTTGCTGCCCGAGCTCGGGTTGGCTGACACGGTGGCCCAGGGTGGCACGTGGGGCTCCTGGGGTTCGCCGCTGATCGAGGGCGCGAACACCATCGCAGCCATGCCGTCGGTCCACCTGGTGTGGGCGACCTGGGTTGGCCTGATGGTGGTGAGCGTGACCGACCGGTCGCTGCCCCGGCTGGCTGCCTTGGCTCACGTGCTGATCACAACACTCGTGGTCGTGGCGACGGCGAACCACTACCTGCTCGACGCCGCTGCAGGAGCCGCAGTCGCGATGGTGTGCTTTGCCGTCGCCGCGCGTCGAATGCCAGATCGGGTGCAAGCCTCGGACGCGTTCTTCCTCTATGTCGAATCACCGCTGTATCCCCAGGTCGTAGGCGGCGTTGCGATGCTCGACACCAGTACTTCAACGCCGAGCAAGGAGGTTCTCGCCGACCTGGTTCGGGCGCAACTCCATCGGCTTCCGCGGTTCCGGCAGCGGCTCGTGCCGCCCGCATGGTGGCGGCGCCCGCGTTGGGTGGCGCATCCCCAGCTGGACTGGGACTGGCACATCCAAGTGCGAGAGCTTGCTGGTGGGGCGGATCCGCAGGACGGCGCGTCCGGGCTTGCCGCACTCATCGCCGAACTGCAGGCGACATCGCTGCCGCCGGATCGCCCGAGGTGGCGACTGATTCTGGGCGACGGGGTAGGTCCCGGCCAAGCGGCCGCCATTCTCGTCCTACATCACGCGCTGAGCGACGGCCTCGGCACGATCATGCAGGCGATGAACCTGCTCGAAGCCGACGATGGGATGCAGCCGGCGCCACCGCGGGCTGCACCGGCGAGCGGGCAGCGGCGGCGGCTGCATCATGTGAGGGACGTCGTGGTCGGTCTGGCTCAGCTCGCGACCGACGGCCGGCCGGATCGGCAGCTGCCGTGCAGCGATGGTCCCGTGCGCAGTTTCGGGATGGTGCGCCTACGGCTGTCCGACGTTCGCGAGCTGGCCACCCGACACGGCGTCGGCATCACTGACGTGCTCCTGGCCGCTGTGGCCGGCGCCGTGCAGCGAGTATCGCTGGGCCGGGTCGGCGAACTGTGGACCGCTGTGCCGCTCCTCGCCCGTAGCCAAGCCGTTCCTGAAGGAAACGTCACGGCCGGCCTGATCATCGACCTGCCCACGGACGCTCGTCCCGAAGCCGACCGGCTCGCCGAGGTGGCGCGACGCCGGCGGCGGCTGCTGACGTCATCGCGCGTGGCTGCGTCACGTTCCGTTGTACGGGGGGCCGGCCTGCTGCCAGTGCCGTTACACGCCTGGTTTGCCAAGACGGTCTATGGCAGCAGGCACTTTCTGGCAATCGTGACGAACATCCCGGGTCCGGAGGGGCGATTCAGCCTCGCCGGCAGCCCGCTCCAGGAGGTCTACCCAATAGTCCCACTCGCGCCGGGAACACCGCTCGCCGTCGGTGCGCTGAGCTGGAACGGGTCTCTTTGCATCAGCATCACGGCCGACTCGGCGCTAGTGGCCGACGTCCAGGATATGTGCGACGCGATCGTCACGGTCCTCGACGAGTTAGCGACCCGCCCACGCGGCTTGTCCAGCCGGACAAGCCGCTGACCTGCGCGTAGGCGACTGCATAGCCGGACAATTCGGGACTGGAGTATCGAGCCGCCATTCGGGCCGTTGGACCCTGGGACGTTCGACTGGCCCCGCCTACCGTGGAAATGGAGGACTTCGAGAAGGGAGGAGCCATGCCCCAGAAGGTAGGCGCGTTCGACCACATGGTGCATTCCGCCAACGCCATGGTCGCCGACATCGCCGAGGTATTCGGCACAACGGACCGCCGGTTCGGGTACCGGGTGCTGCGGGCCTGGTTGCACACCTTGCGAGACCGGCTGACCGTCGAGGAGGCCGCCCACTTCGCGGCGCAACTCCCCGAGCTGATGCGCGGGGTCTACTACGACGGCTGGAACCCGAGCCGAGTTCCAGTGAAGATCGGGCGCGACGAGTTCACGACGCGCTTTGCCAAGGAGGCCAGCATTCCCGCCGAGGACGTGTCGTGGACCGTGGCCCGTGTCTCGGTGATCATGCAGTCGCACTTCTCGGTAGGTCAGCTCGAGCACGCGCTCGCGCAGTTGCCAGAGTGGTTGCGCGACATTTTCGCGGGCGTGGACATGCCTGCGCAGCGGTCCGCCGCCGGCGGCATGGCGCCCACCGACGAGCGGCTTGACCGGCTGGAGAAGCAAATCGCCGTGCTGACCGACGCGGTGCGTGCACTGGCGTACGGGATGGAGGAGCGGCCGGACACCGAGCCGGACGAGCACCGAACCGCGAAGGCCGCCCGCCAGGCCCACGAGCTGCTTCTCGCGGGCCGCGACTGATCGGTCTGGCCATGAGGCAGAGCCTGCGCCTGCTTCGGGTAGCCGGTATCCCGATCGGCGCTCACTGGTCCGCTCTGATCATCGCGGTTCTGGTTGTGATCCTGGTGGGCGGCACGATGCTGCCCGAAGCGACACCGGGGTTTCCGGACTGGCTGTACTGGGTCGTCGCCGTGCTGGCCGCCACGCTGTTCCTCGCGGCTCTGCTGGCCCACGAGCTGGCCCACGCAGTCGTTGCCCGACGCCGGGGCATTCGCGTCCGCGCGATCACTCTGTGGGCCCTCGGCGGCGTGGCAGAGATTGAAGGGGACGCACCCGATCCCCGCACTGAGCTCGCCGTGGCTGTGGCCGGCCCGCTCACCAGCCTCGCGGCTGCCGCGGCATTCTGGGTAGCGGCCCTCGGGGTGGAGGCCGCGGAGTGGCCGATCGTGTTGCAGGCGGTTCTCGGCTGGTTAGCCTTCATGAACTTCGCGCTGGCCGTGTTCAACCTGCTGCCCGGCGCGCCCCTGGACGGTGGCCGCGTGCTACATGCGGTGTTGTGGTGGCTGTCCGGCAGCCGGCCGCGCGCCGACCAGGCGGCCAAGCGGTCCGGTGAGGTCCTGGGGGTGGTGCTCATCGCCGTCGGTGTGTACGAAGCGGTTGCGCTCGCCTGGCCGGGTGGGCTGTGGTTGGCCTTGATCGGATGGTTCCTGATCGGTGCCGCTCGGTCGGAGGCGACGTCCCGGGCGGCCCGCGACCGGCTGACTGGACTCCGGGTGGGAGACGTCATGACGCCTCACCCGGATTCCGCGCCGGGGTGGCTCAGCGTCGACTGGTTCATCTCAACGATCGCCCTACAGTCCCGCCAGACCGCGTTCCCGGTGGTCGACCCGTCGGGAGCCCCGGTCGGCTTCGTCGAGGTCGAGAACCTCGCTGCTGTGTTGCCCGTGGAGCGGGCGACGACGCGGGTCGACAAGATCGCAGTGCGAGTCCCGGTGGATCACGTCTTTGGTCCGGACGATCCAGCCACCGCGCTGCTCGAGCGGCCAGCGCTCGGCCGAGAGGTCGTCGGGCTGGTGGTCGACGCCGGCCGGGTGGTCGGGATGCTGACCACCATGGACGTGGCCCGGCTGGTGCGCCAGGCCGGGCTGGGCCTCGGCCAGCCTCAAGGACATTGACAGGAACATCGGTCCCCACGGAGGGCGCATGGCGCGCCGAATGATGACCAAGGGCCCTGTTGACCAGTGGCTGCACTGTGGCGAGATAAAGGGGAGTTGGTTCCCAGGCGATTCTGGCGAGGTTGGGAGGGCATCATGCGGCGGCTCACTGTGCGTGACGTCATGACCCATGACGTGATTACCGTGCGCACCGGCACATCGTTCAAGGAGATCGCACGGCAACTGGGTGAGAACAACATCAGCGCGATGCCCGTCCTCGATGAGGAAGGGCGCCTCGTCGGAGTTGTCTCGGAGGCTGATCTCCTGCACAAGGAGGGTTACCGCGACCGAGCGCGACTGCCTCATCGACGGACCATCATTTGGATGCGCCGCAGCTTGGGTAAGGCTGCGGGCGGCACGGCGGGCGATGTCATGACGTCTCCCGCTGTGACGATCGAGCCGGACGCGACGCTTGCCGAGGCCGCCCGGTTCATGGCGAACCGCGGCGTCAAACGGTTGCCGGTGGTGACCGTTGACGGCGAGCTGATCGGCATCGTTAGCCGGGCCGACCTGGTCAGCGCGTTCCTCCGGACAGACGTGGCGATCGCCGAGGAGATCGAAGAGTTGCTCGCTTCCCACGTGCTCCTCACCGAAGACGGCTCTATCAACGTCCAGGTGCGGGACGGTGTTGTCACGCTCAGCGGCGAGTTGGGCCGGCGCAGCAGCGTGGAGATCGCTGAGCGGCTGACCCGCGAGGTCGATAGCGTCGTCGATGTGCAGACTGACGTGACGTACCGCTGGGACGACTCCAAGCTGGTCAAGTAGCCCGCTCGGCTGCGGCATGGCCTACGTGACGTGCAGGAAGGAATTGCCGGCCCTGCTGTGCGCGGCCGTCCTTCTCCCGGCCCTGGTTGGAGCCTGCGGCGATTCGCCGGGCTCGAACGCGTCGTCGGGCACCACGGAGGAGTACCGCGACGGGCTGGAGGCTGAGGTCTTCGAGCCCGCCGAACCGGTCGGCGCTCCCGTGGTCCTGTTGATCCCCGGTGGAGGGTGGGTGGATTCGGACCGGACGGGCCTCGCTCCGCTGGCGGCGGCGCTGGCCGACCGTGGTGCGGTCGTCGTCAACGCGACCTACCGGGCGGCCGGCGCCGGAGGTGACCTGGCCTCGATGGTCGGCGACGTGAGATGCGCGACCCGGTTCGCCGCTCGCCGGGCGGCCGAGATCAGTGGAGAGAGCGGGCCGATAGTGGCGATCGGGCACTCAGCCGGTGCGCATCTGGTGGCGCTGAGTGCCCTGGCCGGCGACGCGTTTGCGCCGTCCTGCCCCGACCCGGAGGTCGAACTGGCCGGGTTCGCCGGGCTGGCCGGCCCGTACGACGTTTCGCTCATACCGGAGGTCGCTGAGCCCCTTTTCGGCGCGACGCTCACCGAGGATCCAGCCCTCTGGCGATCCGGGAACCCGCTCACCTATGCCTCGGCGGCGCCGGACGTGGCGATCCTGCTCGTCCACGGAAGCGCGGACGAACTCGTCGGCGTCGAGTTCACCGAGCAGTTCGCTGATGCCCTGCGCGCAGGTGGGCACACCGTGGTGACCCGTATTGTCGATGGCGCGACGCACTTGTCGATCTTCGAGCCAGAGCAGTCCGCAGACCTGATAGCCGACTGGCTAACGGGGATCGCCAGTGCTCGTTAGGCCGTCCGCCGGGAATCCAGATCGGTGTCATCGGCGAGATAGCTGAGGTGGTTCACCACTCCGACCACGCCATCGACGGTCCGGGCGAACTGGACCGCGATAGGTACCAGCGATCTACGCTCGAGCTCGCCGGTGAGCGTCACGATCCCGTTGCGGACCTCGGCATGGACCGCGAGCGGGTCGTCCCAGAGCGCGTCGCGAACCAGTCGGCGCACCACTCGTTCCTGGAGTTCCTCGTCGGGGGCGAGAAACACCTGGAGAAGATCGCTTCGGCTTACGATGCCGGCCAACCGGCCGTCGGAGTTCACCACGACGAGCCGCGTGATGTCGTGGTCGGACATAAGTCGCGCGGCTACCGGTAGCGAGGTACCGAGACCTACGCATATTGGAGGTGAAGTCATCAACTCGGCGGCGACGACGGCGGCAGCCTTGGCCCGGAGGACCCGGTCACCTCGCCGGGCGAGCCGCTGGGATCGCCATGGCGTGAGCTGCTCTTCCTTGCGTAGCAGGTCAGTTTCCGACACTACGCCGAGAACGCGCGCCTCCTGGTCGATAACCGGTACCGCGCTGACCCGGTGCTCTGACAGCACGCGGACTATGTCCTTATAGGTAGCCAACGGATCCACGGTGACGACATTCGTGGTCATGACGTCAGCGACCGTCCAGTGGTTGGTCATGGCGGCCTCCTTTACTGCCAAGCCTCATCGATGTTCTGTCCCATCCGGCAGGGACACAGGTCCCTCCCGGCCGGGTCGTTCGGCCAGGTGTCAACGGAATTGCCGCCCTAGGCGTCTTCCCGATGCGCTCGTCAGACTGAAGGTGGGGGTATGCAGGTGTTGCGCAAGCGGGCCGTGGCGGGACTGGCGATGCTCATTGCCGTCCTGGTTGGGGCTGCGTGCGGCTCGCCCCCTGACGATGCGACCGCACCCACGCCGCAACCCACCTCGGCCCCTGCGTCGGAAGCGACGGTCCCGCCAGCCACCGCCACGATCGGGCCCGGCGCGCCGCCGCCCGCTTCGGAGACGCCGACGCCCGTACCGCGGGAAACCGACAAATCGCCGTCACAACCCGCCCCGGTGGTGCCGGCCGTACCGAGAGAACTGCTCGGCGAGGACGTCGAGCGGATCCCAACGAGCAGCAAGGTCGTGGCGCTCACCTTCGACGCCGGCGCGAACGCCGACGCGGTACCCCGGATCCTGGCGACACTCGCCGAGGAAGGTGTGCCGGGAACGTTCTTCTTCACCGGTAGGTTCGTGCACCAGTTCCCCGACGCCAGCCGGGCGATCGCGGCCGCCGGGCACCGGCTGGCGAACCACTCCGCAACCCATCCCGAGTTCACGGCTTTGACGTCCGGCGAGATTCGGGACGAGGTGCGAAGCGCGGAGCACGACATCCGCGAGATTGCCCGGCGAGACCCCCGGCCGTTGTTCCGCTTCCCGTTCGGTGATCGGGACACGCGCACCATCGAGGCGGTCAATGACCTGGGCTACGTCGCCGTCCGGTGGACGGTCGACACCCTCGGCTGGCAGGGCACCAGCGGCGGCCGCAGCGCAGCCGAGGTGACCCAGCGCGTTCTCAGCAGTGCTACCCCGGGGCAGATCGTGCTCATGCACGTCGGTTCCCACCCAGCCGACGGGTCGATGCTGGACGCCGACGCCTTGCCAGGCGTCATCGCCGAATTGCGCGCGGCCGGGTATCAATTCGTCACCCTCGACGCTCTGTTGAGCTGAGGACATTTGGCCCAGCTCACCCCAGCCGTTGTGCTCTAGGCGGCATCTCGGTCGAGGGCTTGTCTATAGGGCGAAAGTATGGGTACCCGCCCAGAGAACGACGAAGGGAGGTCGGTGATGATGGGTGAACCGCTTCGTAGATCGCAAGCGGCACAGACGGGTGGCCCGACGGTCGCCGGCGAGTGCGCCGCCTACCTGTCGGGCGACTACCTGGATTACATCCGCGAGGCCGGAGCACTCGGAAGTATTCCGCGAGCAGCGTGGATGATGCTGAACCCCATTGCACACGGATCGCCCGAACGGGTTCGGCGACTGGCGGGCATGTCGGTGCCGGTGCTGCATCACAAGCTGACCTGGCATCAGTGCCGTGCCAGGATCGCCGCTGCACTGGTGGGCAAGTGCTGGGACGACGACAACGACCTGACCCGCCTGCAGCGTGACGCGTTAGTTCCGCTCGAACTGGCGCTGATCGACGAGGTCGATGTGACCCCGCAGATGCTCGTTCAGCTCAGCCTGCTGGCTCTCGAAGTCCAGACGTTCGAAGAGAGCTGAGCGCCGGGACGTTCGGCGGCGGATGCGCGCCATCGGTCCTGTCCGGATCAGTCGAACGCCTCTACCCGTAGAAGGCCAACGGGAAGACGATCAAAGCGATGGCAGCACTGGTCGCCTGGAGGTGCCCGATGGCCGTTACGTACGACATAAATGAGGTCACTCTCACTCGTCAGCCCACAGCTGTGATGCGCGGTGAGATGCCAGCGAGCGAAGTGGGCCCCTGGCTGGCGGACTGCTACCGCACGGTTCACACCTACCTCAGTGCGGTCGGGGTCGATCCGGTCGGCCCCCCATTCGCTCGCCTCACGTTTCTGGCCGGGGCCGTAGCCGTGGAGGCCGGCTTCCCCTGCGAGCGCGAGATCGACGGGAATGGCCGCGTCGAGCCATCGGCATTGCCGGAGGGGCACGCAGCCGTCACGACTCACATGGGCCGCTATGAAGACCTGGACATCGCCTACAAGGCGCTGAGATCGTGGCTGGAAGCTCATGGCTATAGCGGGGCGGGTCCGCACTGGGAGCTGTACTTCACCGATCCGCAGGCTGATCCGGACCCTAACCACTGGCGCACCGATGTCGTAATGCCGTACCTGGCAGCCTGATTGGCGGCGAGCCGATCGGAGGGCGGCATGGACGGCCGAAGGAGACTTGGCGCGGCAGTGGCTGTGCTGGTCGCTGTACTCGCTGGTGTGATTGTCGTGGGTCTTCTGCTGACCCGGGACAGCGGCCCGGATGTGGCAGTTCCGGAGGAGCCGGCCACCAGCGTGCCGACAGCAACGGCAACGGAGCCGGGGGCGCTACGCGCTCCGCTGACCGGGCTCGTCATCGATGAGGATCTCGATTACCCTGCCGTCGCGATCAAGGTCTCTGACGTCCGGCAGGCCCATCCCCAGCTGGGCGTCGACCGGGCTGACATCGTGTTCGCCGAGCCTATCGGCGTTTCGTACACGCGGCTGCTCGCGGTCTTCCACTCCGATCTTCCGGATCTGGTCGGTCCCGTGCGGTCGGTACGGCCGATGGATGCCCCGCTGCTCAGCCCGATGGCACCGGTGTTCGGCAACACGATGGGCGCTCCTTGGGTGCTCGATTACGTCGACTCCGTCGCCAACGTCGACAACTTGGGCACGCTTAGAGTGCAAGGATCCGGCGCTTATGCCATCGACAACCAGCGGCCGCGTCCGGATCACGTGTTCGCTAAGCCGGCGGTCCTGCTGGAACTGTCCGAGTTCACCGCTGCCCCTGCGCCGTACTTCTCCTACGCGTCAGATGGCGAGGCCAGTTCGGCCGAGTTGACCGGCGGTCCAGGTGCGGCCCTCGAGGTGCCGTACGGTCCCGGCTGGAACGTGAGCTGGACCTACGACGCCGTCGCCGGGCGGTATCTGCGCGAGCAGCCGTGGGGACCGCACACGACCGCCGACGGGGTCCAGGTCAGCGCGGTCAATGTGCTCGTCCTCGACGTGGCGACCGAGACCGGCAAAATCGGTGAGGGTGGTGGCGCACCCGTGCCGATCCTGCAGCTCGTCGACGGCTCGGGCGACTTCGTCGCTCTCGCCGGCGGGCATTCGGTGACCGGTACCTGGTCGAAGGCAGAGGTCGACGATCCGTTCGTCTTCCGCACCGACGGTGGCGAAGAGCTGCAGCTCTCGCCAGGGAACACCTGGGTAGAACTGCCGACGCCGTCGGCTGACGTGATCCTGCGCTGACGGTGGCTCGGACAACTCGCCCGAGTTATCCACACCAGCGTCACTTTCGGCCGGGCTCGTCGGGGCCCACGGCTATGGTGGTCAGGTGCCGAAGCCACAGGTGCTCGAGATCGCCGGGCGAGAGGTGACGATCACTAACCCCGGCAAGTTGATCTTCCCGCGGCTGGGGCGGACCAAGCTGGATCTCGTCAGGTATTACCTCGCGGTCGCCGACGGTGCGCTACGCGGCGTCTTCGGGCGGCCGATGATTCTCAAGCGCTTCGTCAAGGGCATCGACGAGGAGGCGTTCTTCCAGAAGCGGGCACCGGCTAAGCGACCGGACTGGATCGAGGTCGCGACGTTGCGTTACCGGTCAGGGCTGTCCGCCGACGAAGCCGTGGTCCGCGACGCCGCAGGCTTGGCGTGGGTGGTCAACCTCGGCTGCATCGACCTCAACCCGCATCCGGTCCAGGCGACCGACCTCGAGCACCCTGACGAGCTGCGGATCGACCTCGACCCGGTGCCAGGCGTCGAGTGGCCGCAGATCCTGGACGTTGCGTTCGTGGCCAAGGAGGTGCTCGAGGACCACGGCCTGACGGCATGGCCGAAGACGTCCGGGTCGCGCGGCTTTCACATCTACGCCCGCATCGAGCCGCGGTGGCCGTACCGCGACGTTCGGTTGGCCGCCGAGACGGTCGCCCGCGAGGTCGAGAACCGGGCACCCGAGCTCGCCACCGCCAAGTGGTGGAAGGAGGAGCGGCACGGTGTCTTCGTCGATTTCAACCAGAACGCGAAGGACCGCACGGTCGCCTCGGCGTACTCGGTGCGGCCAACTCCCGACGCCAGGGTGTCGACGCCGCTGTCGTGGGATGACGTGCGCGGCTGCCGGCCCGAGAACTTCACCATCGACTCCGTTCTGGAGCGGCACGCCGCCACCGGCGATCCCTGGGCTGGGATGGACGACGCTGCGGGGTCTCTCGATGAGCTGCTCGATCTGGCGAAGCGGCTGGGACCAGCGGAGAAGCCCCCGAAGGGGGCCGGCCGCCGCCAGCCGACCATGCCGCTGATCGAGATCGCTCGGGCGAAGTCGAAGCAAGAGGCGCTCGACGGACTGGAGCGCTGGAAAGCCAAGCACCCGTCGGTTGTCGGCTACCTGGAGCCGGCGGATGTATTGGTCGATGGTATGCGAGGCCGCAGCTCGCTGTGGTACCGCATCAGGATCAACCTGAAGCACGTGCCCGAGGCGGAGCGTCCGCCACAGGAGCAGCTAGAAGTCGACTACGACCCGTGGGCGGGGATGCAGTGGCCGCAGTCTGATCGCTCCTAAGCCCGTGCTCCAGGCCGAGCTGCTGCCCAGGCTGCCGGCTCAAGGTGGCGGCAAGATACCAGGCGAACGCGATGGCGAACATCACTCGCTGAGCTAAGCCGGCCCGCCGACGTGAACGCGCCATACGTGGCGTCGGAGGACACGCTCCACTCAGTAGTGGCCAGCCTGATGGGCATCGCGTTCGCCGTCGGCGTCGTGCTCGTGGCCGCCCGGCGCGCCCGTGGCTCGTGGTTCTA
>DASTNZ010000259.1:0-54233 GCA_035762665.1 Jiangellaceae bacterium
CCGCTGCCCGACGACTACCTGGACCAGCCCGCACCTGACCCGGCGCAGTTCGGGCTCCCTACCGAGGATGACGGGTCGCGCGACGACCCGCTCCTGAGCGGGAACCTCACCATGCCGGTGTTCGTGCCCGACGCGGATGCCCTACGTTCTTCGTCCGTGCGGCTGATCCCGGCTATCGGTGCCCTCGGGCAGGGCGGCCTGGCCCGCCGTGGCGGCGAAGCGCTCGCGAAGCTGTTGGGAGTCGAGCCGGTGATCTTCCCCGGCGATCACGGGGGATTCGCCGCCAACGAATGGTCGCCGGACAACGACCCGGCTGCGTTCGCCGCGAAGTTGCGGGAGCTGCTCGACCAGTAAGATTCCAGCTCCCCGAGCGATCTTTCCCGATCAAGCACATCGCCACAGATCAAACCGATGATCCCGCCGAACAGCCCGACAAGACAATGACGGCGATCATTCAAGACCACCGCTCGAATGGTTCGTTGATCTCTTCGCCGGCCAGGAACGGCACCAGCAGCTGCGGCAGACGTCCCGGATAAAACCGATCGGTACTCCCTGCCAGCTCGACCACTGGCCACCAGCGGAAGTCGAAGTAGTCCTCATCCTCGAACCCCACCCGAGCAGCGCCGTCCACAACCGGACCGGTCACCGACAGCCGTACCGGCACGATCACCTCGTTGTTCACTCGTCGCACACCGCGATATCGGAACGTGGCGTGCCGCCGCCAGGTCGGCTCACCCACCCGGTCCGGCGTGATCACGATGCCGGCCTCCTCGGCCAACTCTCGAATCACCGTCTCGCGGTAGGTCTCGCCGCCTTCGATCCCACCGCCAGGCAGTTCCCACCATGTGCCCAGTTCGGGGTACGTGGGGTCGCGGGTATGAAACAACAAGATGCGCTCGCGCGCGTCGAGAACAACTGCCCGCACGACGTTGCGCTCGATGACGTTCATGGACGAAAGTATCGCAACCCGTCGGGCTTGCCCGCGCGGCTGTTGATCGTGCCATACGGTACGAAACGCGGCCTAGCGACTAGTCGAAGAGCCGCAGAAGGGATCGACGGGCTCGTGCCGCCCGTGACGACGAAGTCGTCTGCGAAGTCGCGAGCACGGATGCGGAGAATCTCGTTGCGGCGCGCTGATCGCCTGCTGAGCGGCACGGGAGTGCGTCGGCAAAGTGCCGTTGGTGCTGAAGTCGACCCCGGAAGTCGTGATCGCTTATCACTGGTGTCTCGGGATTCGCGGGCGGGACGGTGGTCTGACCAACCGCTCGACAGCGAGGAGCACACGATGAGCACAGCAGGTCTGATCGGCACCGCCGGTCCAGTGGGCGACAAGCCCGATCTCGAGAAGAAGCTGTTTCGGATCGCCGGGCTCGGGGCGGTGGGCGCCCTGGTCGCCTGGGCCGGACAGCCGATCATGGTCACCTTGGCTGCCCAGGGCGAAGGGGGCGGCGAGGTCACGGACTGGGCGGGCGTGGAGTCCGCGAAGTGGAGCGGCGCTGTCGAGGTCGTCATCTTCTCCGGTATCGGCCTCGGCATGCTGTTCTTCGTGCTCGCGCTGCTGCCGGCCCACACCTGCGCGTCCACCTGCCGCTGGAGCCGACGTGAGCCGGATCGTCATCGTCGACGACCATCCGGTGTTCCGCAAGGGACTGGCTGCCCTTCTGCGGTCCGAGGGGCATCACGTGGTGGCCGAGGCATCGGACGGCGTCGAGGCTATCGCGCTCGTCGAGCAGGAACGGCCCGACCTGGTTCTCATGGACCTCTCGATGCCCCTCCGTGACGGGTTCGAGGCGACTGCTCACATCACCGCACGGCATCCGGACACGAGGGTCGTGATGATCACGTTGTTCGACGACGAGGCTTCGGTGGTGCAGGCGCTGCAGGCAGGTGCCTCGGGGTACGTCTCCAAGCAGGCCGACCCTGACCAGATCACCCGAGCCGTGGACGCTGCACTACGCGGGGCGATGTGGCTCGGCGCCGGGGTGGCGCGACCCCGTTCTCCTCCCAGGTCGCCGCAGCGCTGCCCGGTCTGACCCGCGCGAGCTCGTCATCGCCGACCTCGTCAGCCGAGGGCTGACCAACCCGATGATCGGCGAGCAGCTCTGCCTGTCGACAAAGACGGTCGCCAACTACGTGAGCGCGGTGATGCTCAAGCTCGGAGCGGCCAACCGCGATGAGGCAGCGAGGACGATCCGGTCCGCGCGGTCAGCTCAGCAAGGCTAGCAGCTGGAAACGGGCGCCTTTTCGAAATCTTGGCGATGCGTAGGCGATGGCGTTCTAGACGGTAGAGACTGTGGGCCGCCGATCTGAGCGACCTTAGACGCGTCAAGGCCGCGACCACGCGCCGCCCGGCTCCAGGTCGATCAACTGGCACTCGGGAGCAACCCGACCAAGTGCACGAGCGAAGAGTTCGCGCGGCCGGTCCATCCAGCCATGTGGCGTGTTCCTCAGCAGAGGTAGATGCAGCGTGCCCCAGTGCACGGGGAGCGCCCACCGGGCGCCCGTCCAGGCGCACGCAATCGCCGCCTGCTCGGCGTCCATGTGCCCTGGCGACAGGCGTGGTCCCCAGCCGGAGATCGGGACGACCGCGATGTCGAGTGGGCGCCCCAGGGGGTTGGGCAGAGTGCGCATCTCGTCGAAAAGGCTGGTATCACCCGCGACCCATACCGTGGCGGACGCGGATCGCACCAGGTGCCCACGCGCATCGTTAGGGCGGTGCGGCATTGGCCGGTGCCGATGGTCGGCTCGGGTCAGGCGCACTTCGACGCTATGTGCAACCGGTACCCAGCCGTCGTCCATGCCGATGGCGCCGGCGATCCCGCGGCGTAGCAGCCACCGTGCGTTGTTTGGTGAGGTCAGCACCGGCACCCCTGAGAGCCGGCGCAGCGAGGCGAGCTCAGCATGGTCGTGGTGCAGGTGGGAGAGGAGGACGGCGTCCGTCCCGGCCCACGTCTCCCGCGGCGGCATGCCCGCCCGGCGCCGCAGCGGGCCGGCGTGTTTGCCCAGCAGTGGGTCGGTGAGCAGCCGAGCGCCGTCGAGGTCGAGCACCACGGTGGAGTGGCCCAACCACGTCAGGGCGATCGCCATATCACCGAACGTACGCCTGCTACAGCCTCCGGCTCTCCGCCTTGAATTCGGCGACGAGCGCGCGATAGCGGTTGGCGCTGCACGTCCAGCTTTGCCCGCGCCCTGACACACCGGTTTTCCGATTCTCAAAAATACGGGTGGCAATGTCCTGATCCAGAAACCTCCCGCCCCTAGAGCAGCGAAAGATCCTGCACCACGGGGTCGAGTTCCTCGTCCAACGCCGGACCGATGGCGCAACAGGTCAGGGTTCCCGGCACGACCTGAGTTCTCCCGGCGTCATGTATCCGCTCAAGCGGCAGGCCGGCAGCGTCGGCAGAGGTGCACAAGTCCCGCATCCGGTCCGCCCCGTCGATCTTGAGCACCACCTTGGGTTGTCCATCACGCAGCCAGGCGGCGAAGCGGGTGGTGTCTTGGTTACGAAGTGCGGCCGCGACCGCGGCGTGTGCGACCTGTGCCGCAATCTTTCCCTTGCCCATCCCGAGGTCACTGCGGACAACCAGCACGAGCTTAGTCGGCATGTCCACGCACTCTAGATGCCTCTCTCAACGCACTCTATTGCGTTATGTGCGAAATAGACCTAAGTACCCGAAAAGGGCCGGACGCCGTGTGATCCGGGATGTTTGATCGCTTGCACGTGTGGCATGAGAAAGCCCGGAAAGCGCGATGAGAACCAAAGGGAGGACATCATGGAAATCGGTAGCATCCTCGCTGCGATCGTCATCGGACTGATCATCGGAATACTCGGCCGGTTGGTACTACCTGGCCGGCAGAACGTCTCGATCATTTTGACGATCCTCGTCGGGATCGTAGCGGCGCTCGCGGGCACCGCGCTGGCCGGCGCCCTTGATGTGGCTGACACAGATGGCGTGGATTGGATCGAGCTGGGGCTCCAGGTCCTCCTGGCTGCTGTGGGTGTGGGGCTGGTTTCCACGGTCACGTCGCGTAGCCGCGTGCCATAACCTCGCGGGTGCCACGGGCCGGCGCGACTAACGCGCGCATTCGCTCAAGATGCGTTCGAGAGTCCGCCGGCCCATCAGGCTCATGGCCCGATTGCTGTTGCGGTAATACCAGGCCGCGCCCATCGCCTGCTCATAGGCCCAGGCCTGCCCGCGAGCCCACTCCAGATCGTCGCAGCCCAGACTGGCGCGGAGAGCCTGCCGTGGCTCGGTTTCGAGCAGATGCCAGGCGCAAACAAGATCCAGGGCTGGATCAGCGGGACCCAAACCACCGACGTCGATAACCCCGACCAGACGTTCGCCCGAGACGAGTACATTCCCCGGAATAAGGTCACCGTGGGTCATCTGATCAGGCCTATCCAGGCGCGGGAGCACGCGCAGCCCGGCCCAAATCCACCTGAGTCGTGGAACATCCAGAAAGCCCTTGCTGCGCTCGAAACAGGTCTCCATCCACTCGTCATGGGACCGCAAGTCCCCGCCCCTACCCGATCCGGAGAATGTCCGTCCGTCGGTGTCGATCGCCCGCACGCTCCGGATGAATTCGGCCAGATCGTGTGCGAACGCGACCGACCAACCGGGATCGTCATGAGTCGCCACCCTCCCAGGGAGCCACGTCTGTACGGACCAAGGGAGCGGATAACCCGCGCCGGGTTCGCCGATGGCTATCGGCTCCGGAGTCGGAAATGAACTACGGCCAAGCAGCTCGCGTGCCGAGCGTGCCTCATCTTCTAGCCACGTTCTGGTCGCCTCGACCGCTCCGCCTTGGAGAGGGAGCCGCGCGACCAGCCGCTCACCAATTCGAAAGAGCGCGTTGACTGTTCCATGGGAGGCAACGGGCGAGATGGGCAAGTCACTCCACTGCGGAAACTGCTCATCGATCAATTCCCGCACCGTCGCCGCGGACACCTTGAGTTGGCTGGGATGCATCGCCACGTCCGAGAGCATCTTCGAGCTCACATCCCTCCGCAATCCAATTCCCGGGATCGCCCTCCGTCCAGCGCTCGGATCAAGTGGATATCCCGGCGAGCATGAATCCGAGGGTCAGGTGCGTAGTCGCGCTGGAGCCGACAGTGCGGGTGTGTCCCCAGTTTTGGAAAAATGTGCGCCCGCCCGTCCTGGACGCCGCGGCGGTGCCCTCGAACAGCTCGCGACTGTAGAAGGCGTCCTTCGCCCCGCCGATGACCAGCGTGGGCGCCGTGACCTGCGGCAAATCGGCCGCGACGTCGAAAGCGTCTACAGCCTCCAAGGTGATCAGTAAGTCTGTCGGGTTGTCAGGAACTGCGGAGCCGACAACCAACCTCGATAGCGGCCGCATCAGGCCACGAAGCTGGGACGGCAGCATGGCGGTCATCGACTGTGCCCACGCCTGCCGGGGTTCTCCGGCCCGAATCAACCGGGTCATGTCGGCCTGCAACTCTTTCCCGCGCGTGCCCAGCCGGTAGGCCGAGGCGACGATGACCAGTCGGCGGACGACGTCGGGGCCGATCGACGCGACAAAGGGCGGGATGCCCCGGAGACCGAGGACAGGCCATCGGACTCGCCCCACATCGCGCGAGTGCTCCGCGAGGGTGTTGCGTTTGGGTTTGTGGAACGACGACCGTGCTCATGTTCCTCTCGCGTTGTCCGCTTCGGCGGCCCGGCGCACACGTCGGAGCAGCCGCATGAGTACCACTCGGTGGCCGCCGCTCCTGATCACCAAGGTGCGGTAGAGCTGCCCGCGTATCCCAGGGAAGCGAGCATCGGTTCGAGCGCTGAGGCGCGTTCCGCCCGGCGCCTCGGTCAGCGTGAAGGTCAGTGCGTACTCGGAGAACCGGTGGTGTCCCATCAGCGCTAGCCGTTCTCCCTGTACGGCCTCCCGAACGCTGAATCCGGGTAGCGCCGCGCCTTGGGTAAGTGGATAATCGCTCGCCCGGCGCGGCACCGCAGCCAAAAGGGATGCGGTCATTCGGCCGGCCCAGCCCGGTCCTTCCCAGGCCGCACCCAAGTGCCGCCAGACGGTAGTGGCAGGTGCCGCGACGAGTACGTGGTGCTCGTCGATGAACGGCAGAGCATCGACATCAAGATCCATGATCAGACTCCCTTGTCATCACGGCCGAACGCGATTGTCTACCGCGCTGCATCGCCTCGGCCAAGGCGATGGCACCGGAAAGCGGGCGCACCATGACGATGAGCTCCGCTATCGAGCCGTCCGCGTTGCAGTGAATGAGGTCGCATCCCTCGATCTGCCTGTCTCCGACGCGTGCCGAGAAGACAAGGGCATGGTCACGCCCTCCCGGTGCACCGATCTCGCGAACGTAACGGAAGTCCGTGAAGACGCGAGCGACCCCACGGATCACCTCCGCGACGCTGTCGCGTCCGTGGTAGGCGCCGAACACGACCGGGCTGCGGAACTCGACATCCGCGGCGAGCAGCCCGACGGCTCCGTCGATGTCACGGGCTTCGATTGCAGTGCGGAACGGATGCACGGTCACCTGCTTGCTAGATACTCAAAAAGTTGAATAGTAGTCTTTGAGACTAACCTTTTTCAAGGAGTGTGTCCAGATGGCATTACGTCACGCCCTGCTCGCCGCTCTGCTCGGCGGTGAAGCCTCTGGTTATGAGCTGGCCAAGCGGTTCGACGTGTCAGTCGCGAACTTCTGGTCGGCCACACCGCAGCAGCTGTACCGCGAACTCGAGCGCCTGGAGCAGGAAGGGCTGCTGCGGGCAAAGGTTGTGCGGCAACGCCGTCGCCCGGATAAGCGGGTCTTCACCGTGACCGACGCAGGGCGCGAAGAGCTTCGGGCCTTCACCGCACAGCCGGCCAGACCGGCGGGCCTGCGCGACGACCTCCTGGTTAAGTTGCACGCCATCGACCTCGGTGACGTGCCAGCGGTCCGCGAAGCACTCACTACTCGCCGGGAGCGAGCACGCGCCAAACTCGTGCTTTACGACCGGCTGCGGGACGACTTGCTGGCCGGTCGTAGCGAAGAGGAATACCTACGTCATGCTGAGCGGATCGGCCCGTACCTGACACTCCTGGGCGGGCGCATGTACGAGCAGCAGAACATCCGCTGGTGCACGAGCGTTCTAGGCATCCTCGATGAGCGGCATCGGGACGAAACACGTACGCAGCTGTGACGAATCAGCTGCGCTGGTGGTACCGACCCGAGACTGGCCGCCATCCGTCCGGTGGGTCCTCGCCGACGCGCCCATCCACCGCCTCGCGAAGCAGGTCGGCGTGGCCGGTGTGCCTGCCGTACTCCTCGATCAGGTCGCACAGCAGTCGGCGCAGGTTGGCATGGCGACCGTCGGGCGCGGACGCGTGGATGGCCTGCTCCAGTCCGCCGTCGGCCAAAGCCGCGTCGAGCCTAGTGCGAGACCGCTCGACGGCGCCGTCCCAGTACGCGTAGAGCTGCTCAGGGGTGTCGTCTGCGGCCGAGCTGAACTCCCAGTCGTTACTGCCGTCCCAGCCTGTGGCGTCCCAAGGCGCTCCAACAGGCGCTCCGCTCAGCTTGGTGGTGAATGCGTAGTCCTCCATGGCAGCGAGGTGCTTCAGCAGCCCACCAAGGGTCAGCGCCGATGCGCCGACGCGGGCCTGCAGCCCAGCCGCGTCAAGGTCGTCGGCCTTCCAGCGGAAGGTAGCTCGCAGGCGGTCGAGTGCGCCCACCAGGTGCTCGACTTCGGTGCCGGCGAGCGGAGGTTCCCACCAGGTATCGCTGTCGTCCATGGGACGCAACGGTAGACGTGTCCGCCGACAGGTCGCCTGCGACCGTCACCTGTCGCCACCAGTGCGCTGATCTTTCCTGAGGAGGACGTCGAGCAGCCGTTCGAGCTCCGCGTGATCGATCTCTCCCCGCGCGTAGCGCTCCTTCGCCAGCTCGAGCGCAGACAGTTGACCAGTGTGCTGGTCAATATCTGGTCGACCCTCGAGAGCGGGTTGCTCACCCGTTGGACCCCGCAACCCCTTGATCACGCGGGTACTCCCGATTGCACCAACAATCACAGCACCAGCGACGATCAACACAAACAGCAGCATCATGAGGCCCATGACGCCGCCCATGATCCCGTCCATCATCGATCTGCCACCTCCAGTCGGTGCTCTTTGACGTCGGGTCACGCACGAAGAGCCATCCCTTCCTCCAGTGGGAACCCGGAAGGTGAAATGGGCTAGAGGCCTTAGTCCCGACCTGCGGTCAGAACACCTTCGAGACGCCCGGCAATCTGGTCAGGCCGTACCCGGCGGCATAACAAGCCGGCACCCCGACCGCCGCAATCACGACGAACTTCAGCGGGGCGGCCAGTGGCACGACGGCGAACAGCACCATGAGCGAGGTGAGCACCAGTGGGTGGCCGGCGTCAGGTTCTCCAGCCATCCTCGCTCGCCGGCATGCACTCCCAGCGCGAAGAGCACGATGCCCTGCGGCCACTCGCCGAACCTCATGTTCAAGATCACCTCGGCGTTCCAGGGCCACACCTGCCACAGCACCAAGCTGCTCACGGCGATCGTCGCGGCTGCGACGAACAGAACGACGCTCATACGTGGCGGGCGACCAGGAACGGTTCCGCCGTTTGCTCACGAATCAGGTGCGCGTTCACGATCTACTCGAGAACCAGTAAGGCGCGCTTCGCCACGCGTAACGCGGCGTCCGAATCCCGCCAGCACGAGACCGGCTCCGAACCGCAGACTCGTGAGGAATCCAAACGGCGGAGAGGACGGCAGAACAATGCGACACTTTCGATTCGGTGTGATCGGCGAATCGATCGGCACTGCCACCGACCTTATAGACAGCGCGCGGCGCGCTGAGAATCTCGGCTACTCCACCATGCTGCTCCGCGACCATTTCGTGGGTAAGCCGTTCGGCCACCAGTTCGCTCCACTGATCGCCCTGACCGCGGTCGCCGCCGCCACCTCAACACTCCGCGTCGGAACACTCGTCCTCGCCAACGACTACCGCCACCCGGTGCTGCTGGCCAAGGAAGCAGCCACCCTGGACGTGCTGTCCACTGGCCGCTTCGAACTCGGCATGGGTGCTGGCTGGCTGAGCGCAGAGTATGAAGCCGCCGGCCTACCCTTTGACGCTCCCGGCGTCCGGGTCAGCCGCCTCGAGGAATCGATTCGCCTGATCAAGGAGCTTTTCGCCGGCGGGTCGGTGACGTCTACCGGTGACAACTACCAGGTCACGGAGCTGGATAACTTTCCAGAGCCGGTTCAGCGGCCGCACCCGCCGCTACTGATCGGCGCGGGTAGTCGACGCATGCTCCGGCTGGCCGGTAAGGAGGCCGACGTTGTCGGCATCTTGCCCAAGGCCCTGCCGGACGGGACGATCTCAGCGGATCATTCGGAACGGACCCCGACGGCTACGGCGCAGAAGATCGCCTGGATCCGGGAAGGCGCCGGCGACCGCTTCGATCAGATCGAGCTGAGCATGATCGTCTCGCCGCTGATATCGCCCGACCACCACAACGCGGCCGTTCAGTTCGCCACCGCCCGGGGTTGGGGCACTGCGGCCGCCGACCTGGTGCTGGAGATGCCGTCCGCGTTCGTCGGCCCGGTCGAGCGGATCGTCGACGTCATGCAGGCACGCCGGGAGGAGTACGGCTTTTCGTACTACGTCGTCTCAGACCGCGCCATGGAAGAGTTCGCGCCGGTGGTCGACAAGCTGACCGGTGCCTGAAGCCTACGTCGGGCTGATCAAGACAGTGACCCTCGTCAGGTCTTGATCAGGTCCGAGTCGAACCCGGTAGACCTCGCCATCGTCGGCGTTGCGGATCCGGCCCGACCACTGGAGTGCGTCGTGCATGGCCAATTCTTCGGTGACGAGGTGTACGTCATCGCCGAACCCCAACCTCAATCTGATTGCGGCGCGAGCCAGGTCTTCCATCTCGGCGCGCGTCGGCTCGAATGGCTCGGCTCGTCGCCGCTCCCGCCATCGCTCGGCGATCGTCCGCACGGTCAGCTTGATTCCGTCGTAGACGCTGGCGCCCACGAGCCCGGCCAAGGCGGCCTCGCCCAGGAAGATCACAACCTGCGAGTAAATCGCGCCGCCGGTGTGGCGCTCTTCGATGGCGAAGAACCGAGCCGGCTCCGCAGTGGCGTCGTGCACCGGTTCGCTGGCGTGCTCAAACGGCATGCCACCATCGTCTCAGAGTTCGGCAGTCTCCCGCACGGAGCGCTAGTCGCCAACGGACGAAGCGCGCCAGGCGTCGCGGATCCGAACCTTGGCTCCCGTCCGCAGCACTGCCCCGGTGTACATGCGCCCGGCGATTCTGATCATCGCGTAGATGGCGATAAGCATCAGCACCACCGCCGCCACACCTTCCCACACGGGCAGATTCCCCGTCGCGGCTCGCATGGGAACCGCCATCGGCGATGTGAAGGGCAGCAGGGTCGCCAGCCGCACAATTCCCTCCGAACCCTCGCCGGCAACCGTGATCAACACGAAGAAGTAGCCTCCGATGAGCAGGGCCGTGAGCGGCCCACTCGCGCTCTGCGCGTCTTCGTTGCGGGACGCGAGCGCGCCGAGCGCGCCGTACGCGGTGCTGTAGAAGGCGAAGCCCAAGATGAACCAGAGCAGGAACAAGGCGACCAGGCCAAGGCTGATCGACGGAAGTTCGATCGATCCATCGCCGGACACTTGCAATGCCAGCACAGCAGCACCGGTCATCACCGCGATCTGAGCCAGTCCCAGCGTGCCGATGCCCAGGATCTTTCCGGCCAACAAGTGCCGCGGCGGCACCCGAGCAAGCAGGACCTCGACGACCCGGCTGGACTTCTCCTCCACCACACCGGTGAGCACGAAGGCGCCGTACATGGCGATCGCCGTGAACAGCACAATCATGGTGACCATCGCCATGACTTGGCGAGCCTCGACGTCCGAATCAACCGGTTCGAGAGACCGCTCGCCGATTTCGGCGGGCGCGAGTAACTCGGCCGCGGCTGCCGGGTCGAGGCCCAGCTCTGCTGAGCGCTCCTGCACGGCCACCATGAAAAGCGCAGCATCGAGTGCGGACTCCAGTTGGGTGTCGGGTTCAGCCGGCCACACCACCTCCCGGTCCGCGACGACGGCTGCGTCCAACTCCCCCGCCGCCAACGCCGCCTCGGCATCGGCAACGTTCGAGTACTCGGTGACCTCGGCGGTAAGCCCCACCTTTTCTGCTTCCGCCGTGACCAGCTCCCCTACCGCCGGTGACGCCGTATCGACCAGTCCGATCTGCCTGGTCTCGTCCATCATCATGGTCGGAAGCACCACGACTGCGCCGATCACCAGCACGCTGATGACGAGCGAGGCGATGAACATCCCGCTGCGGGCGCGCTCGGTCAACTCGCGCCGCGCGACGAGGAACACGTTCTTAATCGCCGTCATGCCTGCACCGCCTGCCGGAATAGCTCGCTGAGTTCAGGAGGCTGGTACGACACCGCAGTGACCTCCCCGGCTTTCCGGGCGACCCGGATCACCTCTGCCAGGTCGGTATCGCGCTGGACCCGCAGTCGCGTGGTGCCGTCACTCGTGGCCACGACTTCCACGCCCGGTACGTCGGGCAGCCAGCCGGCCCTGGCCCCGTGGACGGTCAGCGAAAGCGTGCGGTGCGCCGCCTTGGCCCGCAGCTCGTCCACCCGACCGCTCATGACCACCCGGCCGCGATCGATGATGACGACGTCCTCGCAGAGGTCCTCGACCAGGTCGAGTTGATGGCTGGAGAACAGCACCGCCACGCCAGCGGCCGCCTGCTCCCGCAGCAGTTCCATCATGGTGTCCACCGCCAGCGGGTCGAGCCCACTGAACGGTTCGTCAAGCACTAGCAACTCCGGATCGTTGATCAGCGCCAGGGCGAGCTGGAATCGCTGCTGGTTACCGTGCGAGAGTGCCTCTACCCGATCTCGGGACCGGCCCGCCAGGCCCAGCCGCTCGAGCCAGCGATCGGCTCCGGCCGCGGCTACGGCGGCGGTCAGTCCGGACAGGCGGCCGAAGTAGATGAGCTGATCGCGCACCCGCATCTTCGGGTAGACGCCACGCTCTTCGGGCAGGTATCCGAAGCGCAGCCGCTCCTGCGGGCCCACCGGCCGGCCGCGCCAGCGAACCACGCCAGCATCCGGCCGGACCAGCCCGAATACAGCTCGCATTGCGGTTGTTTTGCCAGCACCGTTCGGCCCGAGAAAGCCGCTGATCCGCCCGCCCTCGACCTCAAACGTGCAACCGTCCAAGGCGGTGACCGACCCGAACCGCTTTGTCAGTCCGTCGAATTCGAGTACGTCCTGCACAATCCCAGCTTCGCAATTAGGAACTGCCAGGGGTAGAGCCATCCGCCCGTTGGTTGCCGGGTCGAACGCCCTCGCCGGCGCGATGACCAGAGCTGCCTAACTTGCGGCAACGAAGCCTGGTCCCCGTTCGCCTGCGGTTCGCGAGGCGATGTACCTGGAGCATTGACAGTGGGCCGGATAGGGAGAACTATCCAAGACAGCGCCGCGTCGAGCGGTTGCAAGGGGGCGGTTATCATGCGTCGCGCGTTTCTTTCTGTCAGCGCCATTTCCGCGGTACTTCTCGCACTAGGGGCGACGTCCGCGGCTAGTGGGTCAGCTGGGGACCCGCTGGACGAGCGGATCCACGATGTCCTTGACGCGCCACAGGACGCCGCCGTTCAGAGCACCGGGAGTCCGGCGCCACTCGTGGCTGACAACTTCGAGGTACTGGGGCACGCCAATCTCGGCGGCGGGGTCCCGAACGGTGACGTGTGGTTCTACGACCACGAGGGCTCGGTCGGAAAGTTCGCCTATGTGGGCACTTGGAGTGCGCAGTGCACGGGGCAGGGCGCCAAGATCGTCGACGTCAACGATCCTTCTCAGCCGCGATGGACCGGTTACGTCGGCGCCCGCATGGGGTCATCGAACGAGGACGTCGTTGTCCAGCGCATTGGTGATCGTGACGTGCTGGCTATCGGTGTACAGACCTGTGGTCGCGGCGGCGTCGACGGGCTCGCGTTGTTCGACGTCACCAATCCTCGCCGTCCGGCTGAGCTGAGCTTCCTGCCGACGCCAACCGGCGTGCACGAACTGGACATCACAGTCCGTTCGGACGGTACGGCGCTCGCCCTGCTCGCTACGCCGTACAGCGAGTTCTTCGACACCTACTTCGGAACCGACTTCGGTGGTGAGTTCCGGGTGGTCGACATCACCGACCCTACGGCTCCGCAGCCGCTGGCGGACTGGGGGATCATCGCGGACAGCGATCTGCTCATCCAGGGCGGCAACGACCCGGTGTCGAGCTCCTTCCAGGGACTGCCCGGCTTCTTCGCCGCCCACTATGCGCACAGCGTGCGAGCCGTCGACGGCGGCACGACCGCCTACGTCTCGTATTGGGACGGAGGAATCCTCAAGTTCGACATCAGCGATCCTGCGAACCCGGAGTACCTGGGGCGCACCATTTTCCCGGTGGGCTCAAGCGGCGACGGCCACTCGATGACGCCATATGACGTTGGTGGCACGCGGTACATCCTGCAGAACGACGAGGACTTCAGCACATTGCCGGACATCCTCGTCACCAGTTCGGCTACCGGCGCGCTCACTGCGGACGGCATACAGGCCTTCTTTTCATTGGCACCGCTCACCGCGGGCGGGCAGACCGTGACCGGTGTGGTGCACGACGCGGGCGAAGGTTGCCAGGCCGCCGACTATTCCGGCGCTGCCGGCAAGGTGGCACTTGCCGACACGATCGATCCGTTCTATGTCGATGTCATCCCCGGCTGGCCGACGCCACCGTGCTCGATCGGGCAGCAGGCCGTCCTCGCCGCCGCCGCGGGAGCGACGGCATTCGTCTCCAACCTGGTGAGCCCGGACGACGCATATCAGCTCTCCCCCGGGGTGAGCTCGGGAACACTGGCCGACGCCATCAGTGGTTTGCCGGTGTTCCAGATCGCGGACATCGACGATCTCGCCGCAGGCATCCGTGCCGCGGCGGGGCCGGTGACCATTACGGTCACGTCGCAGACACCTTCGTGGGGTTATGTACGCGTGTTCCGTGAGGATGGCAGCGCCGAGTGGCAGCAGGTAGGAGCGTTCACCGACGCGCCGCACGCTTTCGGTGAGCATCCGCCGCCTCCGGGTAGCTGGTCGGTACACAACACCGAGGTGCACGGCGACCGCGGGTACTCGGCCTGGTACTCCAACGGCATCATCGCCATGGATCTCACCAACCCCGCCCAGCCGACGCGCGTCGGACAGTTCGTGCCCGACACCAGCAAGCGCCACGCGAACTCCCTGGGCACAGGGCCCGCCGAGATGTGGGGTGTCGCGATCGACCCAGAGACTGGAATCGTCTACGGGAGCGACATGCGAACCGGCCTGTGGATCGTACAGCCGACCGGACCGGCCGCATCGACGGAGTGACCACAGCCTCGGGCTGACCGCCAACGCGTCTACGGCAGGGAGATGTCGCCTGCCCGACCAGCCAGGAGCTGATCGAACGGCACGGGTTCGTCGTACCCGTCAGGACGCTCGACCCGGCTCGTCTTGAGGATCAAGTCGGCAAACTCCGTCGCCGCGCGGTCGATGCGCTCGCTCAAGGCCTGCTGACCCTCATCGGTGGCACCCCAGTCCGAGGACGCGGCGTACACGCCGGTCGGGACGACAAGCGCACGCAAGTAGGCGAACAATGGGCGCATCGCGTTGTCGATGGCCAGTGAGTGCCGCTCGGTCCCTCCTGTCGCGCCCAACAGCACCGGCTTGCCGGCCAGCGAGCCGTGCTCCAGGACATCGAAGAACGTCTTGAACAACCCACTGTAGGAGGCGGTGAAAATCGGCGTGACCGCGACAAGCCCGTCGGCGTTCAGCACCCGATCGACCGTCGACCGCAGGCTCGGGCTCGGGAATCCGGTGAGCAGGTTGTTCGCCAGGTCATGTGCATGCTCGCGCAGCTCGATGATGTCAAACCGTGGCTCGACGCCACGTTTGCGCAAGGCGCGCTCGGTGCCTGCGGCCAGCTGGTCGGCGAGTAGCCGGGTGGACGACGGCTTGCGCAGGCCGGCAGACACGACTGCAACGGTCCGCTGCGTCACTGGGCACCTCCCGGCACGGCCTCGACGCGAGCCGCTTCGGCTGCCGCCTTGAGGCTGGCGTGCGTGGGAGCGTCCGGGACGTGCGCTGGCTTGAGGGCGGCGAATTCGCGTCGTAGGACCGGAATGACCTCCTCGCCGAGGGTGTCCATCTGCTCGAGCGCCGTCTTCAACGGCAGCCCGGCGTGATCCATCAGGAACAACTGTCGCTGGTAGTCGCCGAAATGGTCGCGGAAAGTCAGCGTCTTGTCGATCACCTGTTGCGGACTGCCGACCGTCAGCGGAGTCTGTTCCATGAAGTCCTCCAGCGACGGCCCGCCGCCGTACACCGGGGCGTGGTCGAAGTATGGCCGGAACTCGCGGATGGCGTCCTGGGAATTCTTGCGCATGAAGACCTGGCCGCCGAGACCGACGATGGCCTGGTCGGCCGACCCGTGCCCGTAGTACTCGTAGCGGCGGCGGTACAGACCGATCAGCCGCTGGAAGTGCTCCTTGGGCCAGAAGATGTTATTCGCGAAGAACCCATCCCCGTAATAAGCGGCCTGTTCGGCGATCTCCGGGCTCCGGATCGAGCCGTGCCACACGAACGGCGGGATGCCGTCGAGCGGTCGTGGGGTCGAAGTGAATGCCTGCAACGGTGTGCGGTGCTTGCCTTGCCAGTCGACGACATTCTCGCGCCACAAGCGGTGCAGCAAGTGGTAGTTCTCGATGGCCAACTCGATGCCGTCGCGGATGTCCTTTCCGAACCACGGATACACCGGTCCGGTGTTGCCGCGTCCCATCATCAGGTCCACCCGGCCGTCGGCCAGGTGCTGCAGCATCGCGAAGTCCTCAGCGATCTTCACTGGGTCATTGGTGGTGATCAACGTGGTCGCGGTTGACAAAATCAGCCGCTCGGTGCGCGCGGCGATGTAGCCCAGCATCGTCGTCGGAGACGACGGCACGAAGGGCGGGTTGTGGTGCTCGCCGGTGGCGAACACATCGAGCCCGATCTCTTCCGCCTTGAGCGCGATGGTGACCATCGCCTTGATTCGCTCGGCCTCCGTCGGCGTGCGCCCGTTGGTCGGGTCCGGCGTTACGTCGCCGACCGAGAAAACTCCGAACTGCATGGGTACTCCTGTTCACCCGCGACTACCGACGGTCGTTGACACGTCAACGTTCTGAACGTCTCCAACCCCGCGATCTATTCCACGGCTACGAGCTGCTATACCAGGGTCCCACGCTCCAACTGGCGGATCACAATGCACGACGCTACTGCGCGGCGACCCGCGTCCGGGCTCGCGGGGAGTGCTGGAACTGCTCCAGGCGATGATCGACGGCGAAGTACCTCCGCCTCCTGTCATGGAGATGATCGGGATGGACGGCTTCACCGCCGAGCACGGGCGCGTGACCATCCACCTGAAGCCGCGCGAGTTCCACTACAACCCACTCGGCACGGTCCACGGCGGCGTGCTTGCGACGCTACTCGACACGGCGACGGGCTGCGCGGTCCACTCCACCTTGCCGGCAGGGGTTGGTTACACCTCCGTCGATCTGATCACCAAGTTCCTGCGCCAGGTCACAATTGAAACCGGGCGGCTTCGCTGCGAAGGCGTCGTATTGTCGGCCGGCCAGCGCACGGCGCTGGCCGAAGCGAGGTTGACCGACGGCCAGGGCAAGCTACTCGCACACGCGACGTCGACGTGCATGTTGTTCGGCAGGAGCGAACGATAGGAACATAGCCTCAACCGCCGGCGTTGCCACGTCATCCTGTAATTGCGTAATCAGGAGCGTGCGGTGAGCGACGATCAGGGGCCGAGGTCCGATGAACATCCATTGGACGCGTACTCGCGAGTGGTCACCCGTGTCGCGGACGAACTACTCCCTCATGTCGCGAGCGTGCGGGTTAGTGGAATCCGGCGCGGCGTGCAGTACCAGGGCGGCGGCTCCGCTGTCGTCTTCACTGACGACGGTTACCTGATCACCAACGCGCACGTGGTCGGACGCACCGACAAAGGCACGGCCGCCTTCGCCGACGGCACCCAGGCCGAATTCGACGTCGTCGGCGCCGACCCGCTGTCCGATCTGGCGGTGATCCGGACCCGTGGCTCGACACCGAAAGCCGCGCAGTTCGGCGATGCCGAGTCGCTGCGGGTGGGCCAACTCGTGGTGGCGGTGGGCAGCCCGCTCGGGTTGGCTGGATCGGTGACGGCCGGCGTTGTCAGTGGGCTGGGCAGGTCACTGCCGACGCAGATCGGGCGCGCGGGTCGCGTCATCGAGGATGTGATCCAGACCGACGCCGCACTGAACCCCGGCAACTCCGGCGGCGCCCTGGCCAACGCCGGCGCTGAGGTGGTCGGTATCAACACCGCCGTAGCGGGCATCGGGCTTGGACTGGCCGTCCCGATCAACACGACCACCCGCCGGATCATCGGGACGCTCATGCGCGAGGGCCGGGTGCGACGTGCCTACCTCGGCCTGGTGAGCACCCCTACCCCGCTGCCGGCCTCGACTGCCAACCGAACCGGCCAGCGAAATGGTCTGCGGATCGTCGAGGTCGTCCGCGGCGCACCGGCCGACCGGGCCGGTCTCAAGGCCGGGGATCTCGTCCTGTCCGCAGGGCGGGAACCGGTGGCCGAAGCGGAGAGCCTGCAGCGCCTGCTGTTCGACGACGCGATCGGCCAACCGCTGCCGATGACGGTCCTGCGAAACGGCGCCATGGTCGACGTCATCGCGATCCCCACGGAGCTCGAGCGGGTCTGACTGTGACACTGGCTGGCGCACCTCATTCAATTCGTGAGGACCGCCGCCGGACTGGTACTCTTCTGCGGCGGTCGGCCACACGTGCCGCCCGATCCCCCGTAGCTCAATTGGCAGAGCGTCCGGCTGTTAACCGGCAGGTTGTTGGTTCGAGTCCAACCGGGGGAGCGATTGCTCCAGATCATTCGCCGGGGCGAACCAGGCCCGTCTCGTATGCGACGACCACGGCCTGTGCGCGGTCTCGAAGATCCAGCTTGCTGAGGATGCGCCCGACGTGTGTCTTCACCGTCTGCTCCGCCAGCACCAGCTTCTCGGCTATCTCGGCGTTCGACATTCCTCGAGCGATCAGCTTGAGCACCTCGGTCTCCCGGGGAGTGAGGGCCCGCAGCCGTTCGGGCTTCGGCCGGTCCCGTACCGGTCGTTTAGCGAAGTCGGCGATCAACGTTCGGGTCACGGAGGGCGCCAGCAGCGCGTCACCAGCCGCCACGACCCGGACGGCGCGAACCAGCTCGTCGGCCGGCGCGTCCTTCAGTAGGAAACCGCTGGCACCCGCACGAAGCGCCTCGTAAACGTAGTCGTCCAGGTCGAACGTGGTCAGCATGATCACCCGTGGGTGCCGTAGGCCCGGCGCGCGAAGAATTTGGCGAGCGGCCTGCAACCCGTCGACCTTCGGCATGCGAACGTCCATCAGCACGATGTCCGGCATCAGCCGGCGGACGGCATCGGGCGCATCCGCACCGTCGGCGGCGTCACCCACGACTTCGATATCCGGCTGGGCCGCCAGCAACGCGCCGAAACCCTGGCGCACCATCGCCTGATCGTCAACGATCAGCACCTTGATAGGGAGGTCGCTCACCACGTTCCATCCTCGGGCTCAACCGGAAGGTCGGCCGCCACCTCGAATCCGCCGTCATCGGTCGGGCCCGCCCGGAGCATGCCACCCACAGCCGCGGCCCGCTCGCGCATTCCGGTGATCCCGTGCCCGACCGGGCCAGGCGTGGTCAGTTCCGCTGGTGGCCGATTATGCACCCGAATCGCCAGCCGATCGGTTGAGTACGTGACGACGACCGAGACATCGGTACCGGGTGCATGCCGGGCCGCGTTGGCCAGTGCCTCCTGGACGATCCGATAGGCGGTCACGTTGGACAAGGCGCTGACCGGGCGCGTGTCGCCGCGATACTCCAACCTCACGGAGGAACCGGACCGCCGAGCGGCCTCGACCAGGTCGCCGATCTGACCGATGGTCGGCTGCGGCGCGATTCGCCGATCGTCGTTCTCGCTACGGAGCACACCCAGCAGGCCCCGCACCTCGTTGAGCGCTTCACGTGCCGACTTTCCGATCGCTACGAACTCTAGCCGGGCGTCATCCGGCAGGTCCTCCAGCCGGTAGGGCGCGGTCTCGGCCTGGACGGCCACCATCGACATGTGATGAGCAACGACGTCGTGCAGGTCACGGGCGATGCGGGCTTTCTCTTCGAGCACGGTCCGACGGGCCTTCTCCAGCTCGCTGCGCTCGGTCTGCTGCTCGAGACTCCGAGCCACCTGACGCCGGGTCCGCACCAGGTCCCCGATGAACGCAACCGCGGTGGCGGTCACGAGCAGGGTGGTAGCGGTGCCGGAACTCTCCGGCAGCACAGTCGACATCACGAGGACCGTTGCCAACCAGGCCCAGATCGTCGTCCATCGGTCGTGCCGGACACAGACCAGGAACAGGGCCCCTATCCACACCCATTGCAGGGTCAGGGGCCAGATGTTCGCCGCCGGCGTGGCGACTGGCGTTGCGATGATCGCCAGGATCACTGCCACCAGGGTTACTATCCGCCAACCGATGAGAATCCGGTCCCGCATCAGGCCCACTGGCAGCGCGATAAGCGCCGCAAGCACGGGTAACACGAGATCGTGGACGACGATATTGGCCCGAACATCCGCCAGGGCGATCCCGAACACGCAGACGGCGAGGATCCAGGGGCCCGCCGTCCGGATCCATTGCAGCCACGCAGGATCGCCGAGAAGCCCTTGCCCGATGGGCCGGCCGGATGGCGGCGAAGCCGGCCAGCCCAGGAAGGCGGCGCGAAAGCTGCGCTTAAGGTCACCGGTCCATACCGAAGGCAGCCGCACGCCTTCGGCCTGCATCGGGATCTCCGCGGTCAGGAAGCGTGTCACCGCACCACCGATGGCGACTGCGGTAACGCCGATAACCCACCCAGCGTGCTCATCCGACAAGGTCGCGAACAGAGCGGCTGTTGCGGCCCACGCGCCAAGCTTCAGCACGACTTCGCGGTCGAGTGGCACGTTGCGCGGCGGGCGGAGCGCGATCAGGGCGTACAGCAGGGCGAGCAGCACGATGCCGTGAATGGGCGGCCATGGCCACGGGTCATCGTCGACGATCGGGAAGACCTGAGACACCACGAGCGCCGAAGCAGCGGAGATCAGCCAGCCGAGAAGTGGCCGGGTAAGTACAAGGCCGAACGGAAGCGCGGCGGCCGCGGCCACGAGTGGTAGGAGTCCGCCCTCGACGGCCTCCACGTCGAGGACCTGCGGTGCGGTCTGGATGGCGACGACGAAGAGCACCAGAGCTGCCGCCCAGGGCAGCACTTGTCTCGCCAACTGCTGTCTCACCCGGTCAGGGTAGGGGCTTGGTCACCGCCACGTCGTCGTACTGACGTGGGCATTTTCCCGTCGGCGTAGTACCCGAGAGCTACTGCGATGACGGCTCTCTGGTCTGACGACCGGCCGCGGCCGCGTCCATAACGTCCCCTCCCGATTGCCGCGACCAGCGCGGCAGTACACGGGGAGGGAAGTTCCGATGCTTGGACGTCTTGGCCTCGCTTTGGCGGCGATCGTAGCCGCATTCGCGATAACTGGGGCGGGCATCCACCAACCGGAGACCAGCGGACCGGAGAATCCCGCCGCCGCACACGCGGTCGCCGTCGTCGCCGGCTTGGCCGACGGTGACATCATCACCGCCGTTCCACGCGACTTCCACGCGGTCATGGGTTATCGGCCGGCCATGGCGACGGTGCCAGAGGGCACACCGGTCCTCGTCAAGCCGACCGGCGGCTGCTCGTCTGCCTTCGGCGCCACGACGTTCGACTTCGACGTGGCCTGCAAGCAGCACGATCTCGGGTACGACCTGCTGCGGTACGCGGCGCGCACCGGCGGCGAACTCGGCCCCTGGGCCCGCAGGGCGATCGATGACCAACTCGCGGCCACGATGGACGAGCAGTGCGCCGCCGTCGAGGGGGGACCGGAGTGCCGCGTGGTGGCCCTGCTCTTTGAGCAGGCGGTGCGGGCCAACTCGTGGCGTCAGGGCCAGGGCGTGCCGGTGCCGGAGCGGAGCGCGCCATATGTCCTGGCCGGCGGGCTGATCGGGGCGGCAGTCACGGGTCCGCTGCTTGTGAGCGGGCTGCGCGCCCGAACGCGCCCGGCGCATTCGGCGGCGGCAATGCGACCGGTGGTGTCTCGATGAGGCTACTGGATGCCGCCCGGGCTACGCCTGTCGGCCGCGATCGCGTGATCGACTTCGTTCGAACCGCCAGCCTGGCCGCCGTGATCCTCGGTCACTGGCTGATGGCGTCCGTGACCGTCACCGAAGCAGGAATCCGCGGCCGCAACGCGCTCACTGACCTGCCGTGGTTGCAGCCGCTGACGTGGCTGCTGCAGGTGATGCCGCTGTTCTTCGTCGCGGGTGGTTTCGCCAACCTGGTCTCGTGGCGTGGTGTGTTGCGCGGGGGCGGCGGCTACGCGAGTTATGCGTACGGCAGGATCAGCCGGCTCATGACCCCGACGCTGGTGTTCGTGACCGCGGTGCCGATCGCGCTGCTCGCCCTGCCGGTGATCGGACTTAGCGCCGGCGAGGTAGCGGTCGCCGGGGATCTGCTCGGCCGCCCGCTGTGGTTCCTCGGGGTATATGTACTCATCACCGCTTTGGCGCCGGCGCTCGCCGCGTGGCACGACCGCCAGCCAGTCGCGGCCCTGGCCACACTCGGAGCCATGGCCGTCGGGACCGACATCGTCCGTTTCAACGGCCTTACGCCAGTGGGCTACCTGAATTTCGGCTTCGTGTGGCTGTTCGCCCAGCAGCTGGGCTTCTGGTACGCCGACGGCCGGATCACCCGGCTGTCTCGGGGAGCATTCTGGGCGTGCCTGGCCGGGTCGATCGGCCTGCTGACGATCCTTACCGGATTTGGGCCCTATCCGCTGAGCATGGTCGGGCTACCGGGCGAGGTGTCCAACATGGCACCACCGACAGTGTGTTTGCTGGTGCTCAGCGCCGGTCAGGTCGCGGCGCTGATGCTGGTGCGGAGCCGGCTGGCGGCCTGGCTGGAGCAGCCACGGCCATGGTCGGCCGTGGTACTGGTCGGCTCGATGGCCATGACGCTGTACCTCTGGCATCTCGCGGTGCTGGTCTTCGGGTTCGGCGGCCTGGTCTGGCTGGACGTCCCGACGCCCGAGCCGGGCACCGCCGCGTGGTGGTTGACCCGCCCCGTGTGGTGCGCCCTGCTGGGAGCTCTACTCGCCGCGATAGCGGTGTGGCTGGCCCGGTTCGAGCGCAGCGATGGCAGTCGCCGGATGTGTCCCGCGAATCGCGGAGTGGTAATGGCCGGCGTTGGAACGGTCGTGGTGTCGGCTGGACTGTTCGGAGTGGTTTTCGGCGGTCTCGTGCCATCGATGTCGCTGGTCTTCAGCCTTGCCGCGGTGGCTTCTGGCCTAACTCTGACTACTCGGGCGGCGAACCTGCCGCGCCAGACCTATATACACTAGGGGGGTATGGGGTATGCTGCGACCGAAGCTGATCGAGTCGAGATGAGGAGAACTCATGGCAACGAGCACCTACCAGGTCCAGGGCATGACGTGCGGGCACTGTGTCAGCGCAGTCAGCTCCGAGATCGGCCAGCTGTCCGGCGTCTCCGACGTTTCGGTCGATCTCGAAACCGGCAAGGTCACCGTTACCGCTGAGCAGCCGCTCGACGTCGACGCCGTTCGCGCCGCCGTCGAGGAGGCCGGCTACGAGCTCGTTGGTTAACCCGTGCGGGTCCTTGCCAAGCTTGCCTCATTCGCGGCCGTCCTCCTCGTCGTTCTGGGCGCCGCCTTCTTCGTCGGCCGGTCGTCGGGCATCGACGGTCAGGCAGTCGCGGACGATGCGCCCATGGAAAGCCACAACGAACAAGCCGGCGAAGCGACCGACAACCATGCCGATGACGACCACTCCGGCGAACAGGTCGCTGAGCCCGGTGGGCTCGAGGTCACCGCGGACGGGTATACGTTCGAGCCGCTCACCTACCCCGCCGTGCCCGGCGGGGAGGAGCTTTTCGAGTTCCGGATCATCGGCCCGGACGGTACGGCTCTCACCGACTTCACCACCGAGCACGACGCCGACCTGCACCTGATCGTCGTCAACCGCGACCTCTCCGATTACCAGCACGTCCATCCGGAGCTGTCGCCCGACGGCACCTGGTCGGTTCCGCTGTCGTTGGGCAAGGCCGGTGCTTACCGGGCATACGCCGACTTCGTGCCCGCCGGCAGGGATGACGGTCTTACGCTCGGCGCCGACCTGCTGGTGGCCGGCGACTACGAACCTCAGCCGCTTCCAGCAGCTGTGCACACCGCCGAAGTCGACGGCTACACGGTCGAGCTCGAAGGCCAGCTGACACCGGGCACGGCCAGTCCGGTCACCTTGACGGTCAGCAACGATGGCAAGCCGGTTTCCGACCTGCAGCCGTATCTCGGTGCGTACGGTCACTTGGTGGCATTGCGCGAGCGCGACCTGGCCTATCTGCACGTCCACCCGGACGGCGATCCGGACGATCCGTCGACGCCGTCTGGCCCAGAGGTCAGCTTCGTGACCGAAGTCCCATCCGAAGGCAGCTACCGGCTCTACTTCGAGTTCCAGCATCAAGGCAACGTGCACAGGGCAGAGTTCACCGTGGAGACCTCGCATGACGACTGAGCGCGTTCGATCCGCTACCACCGATCTTGAGCTGCAGATCGGTGGCATGACCTGTGCTTCGTGCGCGGCCCGGATCGAGAGAAAGCTCAATCGCGTCGAGGGAGTCACCGCGAGCGTGAACTACGCGACGGAGAAGGCCCACGTCAGTTTCCCCGACAGTGTCACCGTCGAGGACCTCATCGACGTGGTCGAGCAGACCGGGTACTCCGCCGAAGTCCCGGTGGCTCCGGCCAGCTGGGCCGCCGAGGAGACCGAGTTTCCGGACCCGACTCGGGAGCCGCGGATCCGGCTTCTTGTCAGCGCAGCGCTGTCCATTCCCGTCATCGCCATGGCCATGGTGTCGGCGCTCCAGTTCACCTACTGGCAGTGGCTGTCGCTGACCCTGGCGGCACCGGTGCTCATCTGGGGCGGCCTGCCGTTCCACCGGGCGACGTGGGCGAATCTCAAACACGGCACGGCGACCATGGACACGCTCATCTCGATGGGCACACTGGCCGCATTCGGCTGGTCGGTGTACGCCCTGTTCTTCGGCACCGCGGGCGAGCCGGGCATGACCCACCCGTTCTCGCTGACGCTCAACCGCACCGCCGGTGCGGACAACATCTACTTCGAGGTGGCCGCCGGGGTTACGACGTTCATCTTGGCCGGACGGTACTTCGAAGCGAGGTCGAAGCGCCGAGCCGGTGCGGCCTTGCGGGCGCTGCTCGAGCTCGGCGCCAAGGAAGTGGCCGTACTGCGCGGTGGCATGGAGCAGCGCATCCCGATCGAACAGCTGGGTGTCGGAGACCTGTTCGTCGTCCGACCAGGCGAGCGCATCGCTACGGACGGGGTGATCGAACAGGGCACGTCAGCGGTCGACCAGAGCATGATCACCGGCGAGTCCCTGCCCCAGGAGGTAGGGCCTGGTTCGGCAGTAGTCGGGGCGACGGTCAACGCCGGGGGCCGGCTGGTAGCCCGGGCGACCCGGGTCGGCGCCGACACCCAACTTGCCCAGATGGCCAAGCTGGTCGAGGAGGCGCAGAGCGGCAAGGCTGCGGTGCAACGGCTGGCCGATCGCATCTCCGCCGTGTTCGTGCCGATCGTGATCGCGCTGGCAGCGGCCACGATGGGCTTCTGGCTGGGCACAGGAGCGGCCCTCGGGATGGCACTTACCGCAGCCGTCGCCGTCCTGATCATCGCCTGCCCGTGCGCGCTTGGGCTCGCCACACCGATGGCCTTGCTGGTCGGGACGGGGCGCGGTGCCCAGCTCGGCATCCTGATCAAGGGGCCGGAAGTCCTGGAGTCCACGCGCCGGGTCGACACGATCGTGCTCGACAAAACCGGGACAGTGACAACCGGGGAGATGACGCTGCTTGACGTCATCCCGGCGGACGGCACGGACCCGAACGAAGCGTTGCGGCTCGCCGGTGCCCTCGAGCATTCATCCGAGCACCCGATTGCACGGGCGATCGCAGCGGGCGCATCTGCACGGGTCGGCGAGCTCCCGACTCCTACGGAATTTGCCAACTCCGAAGGACTCGGTGTCACAGGAGTCGTGGAGGGCCACGGCGTCGTAGTCGGCCGTCCCGCCCTGCTCGTCGACTGGGCGATGCCGCTCACGCCAGAGCTGGAGGCGGCGCGGCTCGCGGCCGAGTCGGCGGGCCGCACCGTAGTCGCCGTCGGATGGGACGGCAATGTTCGGGCCCTGCTGCTTGTCGCCGACGCGGTCAAGCCGACGAGCGCCGCGGCCATCACCGAACTACGTTCACTCGGGCTGACCCCGATCTTGCTCACGGGTGACAATCAGACCGTCGCTCGTGCGGTGGCGGCCGAAGTCGGTATCGAGCCGGCGAATGTCATCGCCGAAGTGTTGCCCGCGGACAAGGTCGATGTCGTCAAGCGGTTACAGGCCGACGGCCGGGTCGTGGCGATGGTCGGTGACGGTGTTAACGACGCTGCCGCACTGGCGCAGGCAGACCTGGGGCTGGCGATCGGCACCGGTGCCGACGTGGCCATCGAGGCGAGCGACCTGACCCTGGTGCGCGGCGACCTGCGCGTGGCGACGGACGCTATCCGCCTCGCCCGGCGCACGTTGCGCACCATCAAGGGCAACCTGTTCTGGGCGTTCGCGTACAACGTCGGGGCGCTGCCACTGGCCGCTGCTGGACTTCTCAACCCGATGATCGCGGGTGGTGCGATGGCATTCAGCTCCGTGTTCGTGGTGTCCAACAGCCTGCGGCTGCGCCGGTTCCGTGCCCCGTCCCGGTGAGGCTACTCGACCTCGGCGCGCACCTGCGCCACCGCGGACTCGATCCTGGCCCGGACGGCCAGGTCGTCCAGGTCGATCCCGGAGTCTACGGCGACGACCCAGGCCAGGTTCCGTTGGCCGGGCCGGCGCCGACCGCTGACCCGCACTCCCCGCTCGTCCACTATCGGGACGTGCCGGCTGATGACCACACTGGCCTGCACCTGCTCCCGCACGACGTCCAGGAAGCGGGTGGCGTTGCCAAGTCCGATGCGGTGGCGGCGTGGCGTGGCACCCAAGGGCGCGGTCTCGACGACCACCAGCTGGTCGTCGTCTCGGCTCCATGTCGCTCGCTCCACGTGCTCCCAGCCGATCGCGTGAAACCCGTCGGCCGTCGGTAGCACGAGACGCCGCGTCGTCGCGGCGAGCGGGCCGCCTGCGGACTCGGTGAGGGCGAGCAGGCGCTCCCCCGGCTCGAGGGTCAGCCCGGCGGGCGCGGTGAGACGGCGAAACAGTGGCGGCATGGCACTGGCCACCTTATGCCAAGCCCTGCTGAACGGATCGAATGTGGCCGGTACCCGCACGACTTGGGAGCGTGGCGGCGTTATCGCTCTGAGTTCGGAACAAGAAAGGCCTTAACCGCTTGTATCAAATGCTGTCAAACGGGCTCCGCTAGTACGACAAGACCTGGCACGAGCCGGGTATAGGGCACTTAACCCAGGGGGGATCACAATGCCCATCGCACAGAACGACGTCAACCTTCTCGCCGTCGAGACGAACGACCAGGACTTCGCAGCCGGGTCCAACATCAACTTCCAGGTCAGGGCCGAGGTCGGCGGAGCGCTTCACGGCACCGGCGGAAAGTACCAGGTCCGGCTGACGATGACGGACACCACCAATCCTGCGCTCGTGGACACGCAGGACATCACCGGGAACTACGGCGACGCCAACTGGCCGAACGCGGGACTCAACGTCTTCAGCTTCACCGTGCCTGGCGCGGCCACGGCGGGTCGCGTTGGAGACATCCTGGAGCCCCAGGCGCGCCTCATCGGCAACGCCGCCGCACCCTTCGATGCCTCGCACGTGGTCGGCGAGACCATCCTCGTCACCCCATAGCCCGGGTGACACCTGCCGCGCCGGCCCGCTTCCGCGTGGAGCGGGCCGGAAGCGGCGGATCACTCTGCTTGCCGGCCAGTGTTCCGTGATCAATCAGCGGAGGTAGTCGCGGAGGGCGGCGGCGAACTGGCCGCGGCGCAGTTTGGCCAGGGTCTTCGCCTCGATCTGGCGGACGCGTTCCCGGGTGACACCGAACTGCCGGCCCACCTCTTCAAGCGTGCGCATCTCGCCGTCGTCCAGCCCATACCGCAGGCGCACGACAGCTTGCTCCCGCTCCCCCAGAGACGCCAGAATCCGGTCGATGTGCCCCTTGAGCATCAGTTGCGCGACAAGCTCGGCCGGCGCCTCGTAGTCGCCGTCTTCGATCAGATCGCCGAGCTCGTTGTCGGCCGCCTCACCGACGGGTGTGTGCAGGCTGAGCGGCTCGGATGCCAGCGCGAGCAGGTCGATGACGCGCGCCTCGTCCAGCCCGGTCTCGTGAGCCAGCTCGCCGATCCGCGGTTCGCGGCCCAGGCGCTGGGAGAGTTGACGCTGGACGCGCAGCAGCTTGTTCATCGTCTCGACGACATGAACCGGCATCCGGATCGTTCGGCTCTGGTCGGCTAACGCACGGGAAATGGCCTGCCGGATCCACCAGGTGGCGTACGTCGAGAACTTGTAACCCTTTGCGTAGTCGAACTTCTCGACCGCTCGGATCAAACCGACGTTGCCTTCCTGGATCAGGTCAAGCAGCGGCAGCCCGCGACCGACGTACCGCTTCGCCACGGAGACCACGAGCCGCAAGTTGGCCTCGATCAGCCTGCGCTTGGCTTCGCGCCCGAGCAGCGCGATCTGCCTGAGCTCGGAGCGCAGCAGCGGATCCAGGTCAGGTTCGCTGGCGAGCCGGTCGTCGGCGAACAGGCCGGCCTCCACGGACCTGGCGAGCTCGACCTCCTCGACCGCGGTCAACAACGGCACCCTGCCTATCTCGCGCAGGTACTGACGCACCAGGTCGGGAGCGCGCTCGTCGGTCGGCCATGCCCGCGTCAGATCGATCGGCTCGACTACGTCTGCCTCGATGTCAGGATCGATCGGCTCCGGGGAGATGCCGCCAACGGCATCGGCGGCAGGCCGCTCGGGCTGCCGCTGCGCTGGCACCACTGCCAGCGTCCGTGCGAGTTCTCGTAACGATCCTCGCGCCACCGCCCACCCACCTCGAGTCGGTACGAGACCCAGTCTGCCGTGAACTAGCGGGGTTACTGGTAGTAATTTTGCCAAAAGATCATGAAGTTGTTACTGGCGTGACCATTGTGACAACGCGCGCGACACTGGCGCGTTTCAGGCCCGGGGCTGCGCAGTGCTCTCGCGGACCACCAGGCTGGTGGCCAGTTCCACTCTCGGAGTGTCGACCGCATCCCCCGCGGCCAGCCGTAACACGGTCCTCGCGGCAAGCGCGCCCATCTCGGCAAGCGGCTGTCGGACGGTCGTGAGCGGCGGGGACGACCATCGCACCTCTGGCAGATCGTCGAAGCCGACCACGCTGATGTCGTCTGGAATCCGCAAGCCGTGCTGGCGCACCGCCTCATACACGCCGAAGGCCATCTGATCGCTGGACGCCACGATTGCGGTAGGCGGATCGTCCAGTGCCAGCAACGCCCGGCCGCCCTTGAAACCGGACTCGTGGTAGAAGTCGCCCTCCCACACCAACTCCTCCTCGAGCGCGATACCTGCAGTCTCCAGGCCGGCGCGGTAGCCGTCCAACCGCGCGCGGCTGCACAGCAGTGCTCGAGGTCCGGCAATGACGCCGATGCGGCGGTGACCCAGAGACAGCAGGTGCTCGACCGCCGACAGGCCACCAGCCCAGTTGGTCACACCGATCGCTGGTGCGTCGAGCGCTGGTCCTCCGACCGGGTCCACGACGACCATTGGTGCGTTGAGCCGGCGCAGTTCTGCCAGGAGCGGTGAGTCGAGCATGGAGTTCACCAGGACGACGCCGTCTGAGGCGCGGGCGCGCAGGTTCTGGAGCCACTGCCGGGCGGGTTCGGACTTGCGGTGTATTGCGGACACGACCGTACCCACGCCGGCGGCGTGGAGCACATCCTCCACCCCGCGGATGATCTCGACCGCCCACGGGCTGTCCAGGTCGTTGAACACGAGATCGACCAATCGTGCAGTGGTCCGGCCGCGTGAGGACCTGCGCTGGTATCCGTGCCGGTGGAGCAGTTCTTCGACCCGGCGCCGAGTCTCCGGAGCCACGTCTGAGCGACCGTTGAGGACCCGCGAGACCGTCGGCACCGACACGCCGGCCTCGTGGGCGATCGCGGCGATGGTCACCTTCCTGCTGCTCATCACTGGCCCGCTTTGCCGGTAAGGCCGCTGACGAGCTGACGCTCGGCGAGGAAGTAGAAGGCCAGAGCAGGCAGCATCGCGAGCATGACATAGGCGAGGACCAACGCCGTCTCGGATGCCCACTGACCCTGGAAGCGCATGACCCCGAGCGGGATGGTCCACCAGCCCGGTTCCCTGCTGAGCACGACGAGCGGTAGCAGGAAGTTGTTCCAGCTCGTCACCAGCGCGAGCACCGAAACCACCGCGATGGCCGGCCGAGCCATCGGCAGCATGATCCGCCAGAAGATCCCGAACACACTGCACCCGTCGAGTGTGGCCGCCTCCTCGATCTCGGGCGGGATCGTTCGGAAGAACGTGCGCAGGATAATGATCGTCAGCGGCAGCGCGAACGCCGCCTGCGGGAGCGCCACACCCCACGGAGTGTTCACGACGCCAAGCTCCCGTAGCAGCAGGAACAGCGGGAGGATCGCCACCGCCGGCGGAAACATCAGCCCGGCCGCGAAGAACATGAAGAGCAGCTCGCGGCCACGGAACGCGAACCGGGCGAAGACGTAGGCGGCCAACGCCGCCACTCCGACCGTCAGCACAGTAGTGACAAGAGCGATGAAGGTGCTGTTGAAGATGTGGCGCCAGAACAGCCCACTGCCGAGGACTTCGATGTAGTTGGAAACATTCCACGGCGAGGGCGGGGCGAGCGGTGACGTCGACAGCTGGGCGTTGTCCTTGAAACCACCGATGACACCGAAGTAGATCGGTACCACGATCACCGCGGCGACTATGCTCGCGACCGCCAACAGTCCCAGCGTGCGAAGACGCCGGCGCATCCGCGACGATCGGCGAGGGGCAGACAGCGCGGTCACCGACGACCTCCCATAGTGGTGACCGCCCCTTCGATATCGCGACGCATGACGAACCGCACATAACCCAGCGCGAAGACCATTGCGAGAACGAACATGAGCACGCTGATCGCGCTGCCGTAGCCGAACTCGGCGCGCTCGAACGCGCTCTTGTACATCGTGACGGCCAACGTTTCGGACGCGTTCACGGGCCCGCCACCGGTCAGCACCCAGACCATGTCGAACTGCTGGATCACGCCGATGATCGACAGGAAGATCGTCACCCGGATGGTCGGGCCCATCAACGGAAGCGTGACGTAGCGGAACACCTGCCACCCCGTCGCGCCGTCGGTCATCGCCGCCTCGGTCAGCTCATTGGGGATGTTCTGCCGGCCGGCCAGATAGATGATCATGTGGAAGCCGAAGTACTTCCACGACAAGACAAAGAACACCACGTAAAGCACTATCGACCGGTCGCCGAGCCATCCGGCCTCCGGCACCAGCTCGCCCAGCCCTACCGCTTCCAGCAGGTTGTTCGCCAGACCAAAGCGGGGTGAGAGGACCATCGAGAACAGCGCGGCGGTGATGACCTCGGAGATGACGTACGGGGCGAAGAACAGCAGCCGGAACACGGTCCGGCCAGGAAACTTCTGGTGGAGCAGCAGGGCGAGCGCGAGCGCCGCGGGCAGCTGGATGGTCAGCGAAAGCGCGACCAGGACGAAGCCGCGCCACAGGTCCCCCAGGAAGACCGGATCGCCGAACGCCCGGACGAAGTTGTCCAGCCCGATGAACTCGGACGTCGGCGAGATCGGAGGTAGGCCACCGAACCCATTCCAGCGAAACACGCTGACGTACCCGGCGCCGAGGATCGGCAGGACGACGAGTACGCCGAACAGTACAAGTCCGGGCAGCAGGAACAACAGGATCGCACCGACGCTCGGCCCGCGGCGCCGACCACGGCGGCGGGACGGGCCGGCGAGGGGCACCTCCTCGCCGGCCGCCACCGATGGCAGGGTCACCGCGGTGCTGCCCGCCTGCCGGTCACCTGTCGCAGCCGGTCGGGTCATAGGGCATGCCCCGGCCGGCCGCTCAACAAATCGTCACTCACGTGCCCAGACCTCGTTGACGCTCGTCACGACCTCCTCCGGGCTCATCTGCCCTGCGATCAGCGCGCCGACGCTCTCGTTCACCTGAGTACCGACTGCCAGCGGGTAATCCTGGTCGAGGTAGAGCTGGAATCCGGTTCCGACCGCGAGCGCGTCCATCAGTGGGAGCAGCGCCTGGTTGTTGAGCATGTCCTCGCCGTCCGCGAGAACGGGGACGTTGCCGGAGGTGTCGGTCACCGCCGAGAAGTTCTCCCGGTCGTAGACGTGGCGCAGGAACTCGAGAGTGGCCTCCGGGGCGTCGGCAGCGACGGCGATCCCGTCGCCGCCGCCGAAGATTTCGGTGATCGCACCCGCACCGCCTTCGACCTCCGGGAACGGGAACCAACTGCGTGTCTCAACGAGTTGGTCGGCGTCGGCGCCTTCCAACCCGGCCCAGTCGATCTGCGCCCCTGGCGCCCACTGGCCCATCAACTCCATCGCGGCCTCGCCGTTGCCCATCGTCGCGGCCTGGCCGTCGGCTTCCTCGTATCCAACGGCCAGGAAGCCCTCCTGGAACGGCTCCATCGCAACGAGCTCCTGCAGCAGTTCACCCGCGCCCACGAAGCCTGGGTCGTCGAACGCCTTGTTATCGCTCGCCGCTACGAAGGCGTCCAGCCCGGCGATACGCATGGCCAGGTAGGACCACCAGAAGTGGCCAGGCCACAGGTCGGAACCACCGAGTGCGATCGGCGTGATCCCCGCGTCCTTCAACTGCTGGACCACGGCCAGGAACTCACTCCAGGTCTCCGGTGTCTCGGTGATGCCGGCCTGCTCGAACAACTCGGTGTTGTACCAGAAACCCACCATGCCGGTGTTGTACGGCAGCCCGTACACACGGTCGTCGATGACGTACGGCGCCAGAGCACCCGGGGAAATTGTCTCGATCACGTCTGCGAGTTCGTCGGTGAGGTCCATCACCTGCCCGGTCTCCACCTGCGTGCGCAGCACTCCGCCACCCCAGGTCTGGAACATGTCCGGCGGATCGCCCGCCTGGATCGCCGTGGCGATCGCGGTCTTGAACGCGTCATTCTCATACGAGGTGATCTCGACCTGAGCGTCCGACTGTGTGTTGAACTCGTCAACGAACTGGCTCCAGACGATCCCCAACTCGCTGTCCTCGGGACTGATGGACCACCACTCGATCGGGCCTGATGCCTCAGGCTCGGCCCCTTCCTCCTGCGCGTCGTCGGCGGCATCGTCCGACGGTGCGTCTTCACCACAGGCGGCCAATAGCAGACTCAGCACGGCAGCGGCTCCCAGCACCGCACGCCGACCCCGCAAGAACATCGCACTGTCCTCCTCTTGTCGCTCCGGTTCAACTCTTCGGTAGTTCCGGAATTCGCCCGGTACTTTCGAGCTTGTTGGACGGACGGTACTGCCAGGTTTCGCTCGGGTCAACGGTCCGTGCTGGACTTGTTACCAGACAGCGCCGTCGGCCCGCAGCACACACAAGGGAGTAACTCCGCCCCACGGATCGCCAGGATTCCGGAAATTCTCGGAACGCGCTCGCCCGCGACATTCCCACTCCCGTCGCATTCTTAGCGGCGCCGCTGTTCACATGTCGCGGCACTGGCCCTGCGCGATGCCGAAGACCGTGTTCGGGTCGTCGAAATCGTCCGGTGGCGGCTCATTGCCTGTGCATGAAAGCACGCCAACAACCGTGTTGTCCGACACGACGATTGGCACGTCTTCGGTTGTGTTGGCCGTGAGCCGGACCGGCCCGGTGATGTGGTCGCCGAGCAGTGACACCCGGCCCGTGGTGCCGGTGATGGTGACCGGCCCGGCGATCGTGCTGCCGGTGATGACGACCGTGTCCGCGCCGCTCGAGCGGATCGGCCCAATGATGGTGGCGTCGTCGACCACCAGCCCGGCGCCGACACCGATCGTCACTGGGCCGCTTACCTGGGCGCCGTCAGCCAGGCAGGTCGTGCCCTCGAATACCACCAGTGGGCCGTCATGACTTCCCGCGATGGTGCTGTCGCACTGCGGTTCACGGGCTACGAGCCGTGCCACGCCCCATCGCGAGGTGTTCTGGTACGAACGGCCCGTGGGGTCGGACCACGTGCGTACCGAGTTGCGCGCGCCGTCGGTTGCGTCGTTGACCTGCAACTCAAGGCCGACGAGCTGGCCGGCCTCAGGCTCGTAGCGAAGGTCTATCGCGACCTCTACGAGGTAACCGGTGTCGGTGATAGACGTCGCCGAGGTGAGGCGATCCTGCACCGGCGCCTCGCCGCTGATCGACACCGCGTTCTCGAAGTTGATCCGATACTGCCCGTCGACCGGGTTGTAGGCGCCGGCCTTGGCGTTTGTGGGATCGACGAAGAACTCGACCGAGTCCTGCTCCCACGCGTTGGAGTTCGCAGCGTCCAGCGACGGATCGGTTACCTCGGCCAGCGCGTACAGAGCGCTGCCGGACCATAGCAGGCGCACGTTGCCACTGGCTCCGGGCGATCCTTCCACCTGCACGTCCGTGCTCACTGCCGGAGCGCTCGCCCAGGCTACGTCGATCTCACCGTCGATGACCGGCTCTGCCTCGGCCATGGGCACCTCGACGTACCCGACCGGCTCGACCAGAGTCAGCACGCCGAGCCGCTCGCCATCCTCCTGACTGTGCGACAGGTCGTTCCACGACGTCGGCGTGCCGGTCGAGCCATCGGTCAGGCGCAGGTCGAAGCCAATGGTGTTGCCTTGGCCGAGACCCGAGGCCGGCAGGTGCGCGACGACTTCGTACCCCTCGGCGGTCGACGCGACGACGGCGGAGTCCGTGCCCCCGGCGCGTGATACCGCGAGCGTCGAATCTTCCCAGAAGAACTCGACGGTGTCGGCGGCGCCGTCGTCCGTGTCATCCATGACCTGCACGTACGCCGTCAGATGATCCTCCGCCCAGCGCAGCTGGAATACGCTGCCGGCCGAGCCGACGGGGATGTCCGGCAAGAGCCCCCACTCTGCCGCCGTGGTCGCGGAGCCGTCCAACGCCATGTCGCCGGCGTGTACGTTCGCCTGCCGGGCCAGTGTGGGCAGGTGGGACGGGTCGACGATGCCCCAGTACGCGGGCTTGGCCTGCAGGTTCGCGTCGAACAGCAGCGGGAACCCGGCCGAGCGCCACGAGCGTGGATCGGTCGGCCCCCACACCGTGATCGCGCCGAGGACGTCCATGTGCTGGCCGAGCACTTCGAACAGATCGCGATAGTAGTAGCCCTGCTCTACAAGGTGCTCGGTCGGCGGAACGGTCCACGCCTCGCCGCTGGTGTTGATGGTGACGTCAAGTTCGGTGACGGTCTGGGTCACCGGCAGAGTGCGGAACAGCCCCAGTGAGTCGGCGATCTGCGGGATCGGCTGGAGCAGGCTCAGGTGCAGCTGGTGGCCAACGCCATCGATGGGCACGCCGTCGTCAAGCCATTCGGAGACTCGGTCGTAGTACACCTGGCGCTTGGCCGGCAGTTCGGTGTTGTAGTCGTTGATGTACAGCTTTACGTCCGGTCCGAACGCCTCGCGGGCGTAATGAAATGCGAACGGGATGTAGTCCGGACCGAGAATGCGGTACCACTCGCTGCGGCGCAATCCGTCCGGCTCGCTCTCGGAGATCACCTCGTTGACGACGTCGATCGCAACCAGCGGGTTGTCCTCGCCGTACTCACCGAACTCCGCACGGAAGTGGTCGGCGAAGGTGAAGATATGCGTGCGCATGCGCTCGCGCAGCAGTTCCTGGTGGGCCGGGCTGTTCGTGAGCGGGTTGCCGTCGTGGTCCTGGAACATCCAGTCACCGATCTGCGAGTGCCACACCAGCGTGTGTCCGTACACCTTCAGGCCGTTGTCCTTGGCGAACTGCATGAGCAGGTCGGCCTGCTCGAAGGTGAAGTCGCCCTCCGACGGCTGGATCTCCACGGGCTTCATGTGGTTCTCAGGGGTGAACTGGCTGAAGTGCTTGAGCACCAGGTCGGCACCGGCCCCGACCGTCTCGCGGCCGTCGATCGCCACGCCGAACGGCACCGGGATGACGTCCTTGAGCGACGGGATGTTGGGATCGATGGCGACGCCGGACCCGGTTACGAAGATGTCGTCGACCATGAAGTCGCTGAGCGCCGCCGTTGTCTCGAAGTACAACAGGGCGGACTCGAACTGGCCCGGGGTGTAGCTCGCGCTGACCTCGACCCAGGTGTCCGCGGTGACCCCGGGGACGGTGGCGACGGTGTCGAACGAAGACGATCCGCCCGCTTCCCGCTGGACGCTGACCCGGATGTCGGCGACGGCGGGATCGGCGCTGGGCGCCAACTTCACCCAAGCGTTGATGTTGACCGTCACTCCGGGCTCGAACAGCGTGGTGACGCTGTGGCCGATACCGTGCCACGCTTGGGTGCGGCCGGTCACGAGCGCACTCTGGGTGTTTCGCGGATCGCCATCGGTGGTAAGCGTCACCTGCGGGTTCGTCCCGTCGCCGCGCGGGCCCCACCCATCAAGGCCGGCTTCGAAGTCCACGTCGATAAGCACCTCACCGGCCGGGTCGGCGGACCTGATCGTGACATCGTCCAGGTAGAACGAGACGCTTGCGTTGGGGGACTCGACGTAGAGCTGGAGTTCGTTGTTGTCCGCACTGGTGAACGAATAGGTACCGGCCACCCGCACCCAGCCGGTATCCGTCGCCGCGACGTCGGAGGCCACCCGCTCCCACGTCGTGTCGCCGCCGGACGGCGTGCGCTGGACGGTCATGTGCAGGTTCGCTGACGGCGCGTCGGCCAGCCGAACGTAAGCCTCGATCTGGTATGTGACGCCCGGCTGAAGCACACCGAGCATGTCGTGGCCGGGGCCCTGCCAGCTATCCGTGCGCCCGGTCGTCAGCAGGCTAGCCTCCCCGGAATTCGCCTGTGCAGCGCTGACGGCCAGCTGGGCAGAGCCCCGGCCGAACCACCCCTCTGCGGTGCCGTCCTCGAAATCGCTGGCGAAGACGACCTGGTCCGCATTGCTGCCCGACGTTTCCGCCGTAGCCGTGGCGCCGGCCGCCAACAGGCTCGCCACCACACCGAGAACTACACTCCTGCTAACCACGCTGCGCACCATCGCGTTGCCCCTCTCGGAATGTCTCCGCGCGGAACTTTCGGCAAGTTTCGAGGTGGTCTCCGGAGATTATTGAAGCCTTGTGAACGCGTCAAGAGTCCGCAACGTGGCTGTTATGGGACCGCGACGACGGAGGTGGCGGCTGCGACGACGGAGGGCGGCTGGCTGAAACTTTCGAACCCAGAAATTTCACGCTGCGCGCGGCGGTGGTGCGCTGCTCTCGCGCTCGATCAATGTTGTCGCCAGCTCCACGCGAGGGCTGTCGACGCCCTCGCCGCTGGCCAGGCGGAGGATAGTCCGGGCCGCCAGAGCACCCATCTCGGCGAGTGGCTGCCGGACCGTGGTGAGCGGAGGCGACGACCACCGTGCCTCTGGGAGGTCGTCGAAGCCGATGACGCTGATGTCGTCAGGGATCCGCAGGCCGTGCTGCCGGATCGCCTCGTATGCCCCGAACGCCATCTGGTCGCTCGAGGCCACGATCGCCGTGAGCAGCTCGCCGCCATCCAGCAGCTCCCGTGCGCTGTCGAAGCCGGACTGGTGGGAGAAGTCGCCTTGCCGGACGGGAACGTCCTGCGGGTTCAGGCCGGCAGAGGCGAGCGCCGCCCGGTAACCGTCCAGCCGCGCCCGGCTGCTGAGGACGTCAGGCGGCCCGGCGATGATGCCGATCCGCCGGTGCCCCAATGCAAGGACGTGCTCCATTGCGGCCAGCCCACCGGCCCAGTTCGTCGCACCAATGGTCGGCGCGTCGAGCGTCGGGCCGCCGGCGGGATCTACGGCGACCAGCGGGACGTCGTGCCTGCGCAATTCGGCCAGCAACGGGGACTCCAGTGTCGAGGTCACCAGGATGACGCCGTCGGATGCCCGGGCACGCAGGTTGCGCAGCCACTGCCGGGCTGGCTCGGCCCGGCGGTGGGTCGCCGACACAACTGTCCCGAAACCGGCCCCGTGCGCGACGTCCTCCACCCCGCGCAGGATCTCGACGGCCCACGGGCTGTCGAGATCCGGGAAGACCAGGTCGATCAGTCGGGCTCGCTGGACCGACCGCGATGTCCGCCGGCGATAGCCGCGGAGGCGCAGCAACTCCTCCACTCGCGCACGCGTATCGGGGGCCACGTCGGCGCGCCCGTTCAGCACCCGTGACACCGTGGGCACCGACACTCCGGCCTCCGCGGCGATCGCGCTGATCGTCACCCTGCCATTCCGACCCGTCATGACGTCACTGTACGGCCAGGGACATTAGGTCGCCGGTAGTGACAACTCTGCCGAGACACGTCGAACGTGAGACACGCCGGCCTGAGTTCGGGTATGTTGGTCCGAAATTTTCGGCGCCTGACCGGTACGCAAACCGCGCTGCTGACGCCAGCTTGGGCTAACACTGGACACGTCGAACTTGGCGAAATGGCGTTGCGGCCACCGCTCATCCTGGTGCTATCGTGAACGGACTCACGACCGATAACCGAGTTTGGTATTTCCGGAACATCTCGCGGAGATCCGGATTTATCAGCGAGAACGGATGCGGATGCTGGCTGAGGAATTTAGAACACCAGGCCCCGAGCTCGGCTCGGGCGCGCCCCCCTGGCGCGACCCGAGCCGGTCGGTAGCCGAGCGGGCCGACGCCCTGCTGCGGCAGATGACCGTCGAGGAGAAGATCGCCCAGCTCTACGGTGTCTGGGTCGGCATCGACCCGCATAGCGACGAGGTCGCTCCCCACCAACACGAGCTGTTCGATCCGAACCTCGACGTGAATGCGCTGATCCGGTTCGGGCTCGGGCAGTTGACCCGGCCGTTCGGCACGGCACCGGTCGATCCCACCCAGGGCGCCAAGGCGCTGGCCCGGCTGCAGGAAGACCTCGTCGCTGCCAACCGGTGGGCCGTGCCGGCCGTGGTCCACGAGGAGTGCCTCACCGGGTTCATGACGGCGAGCGCGACGGTGTTTCCCATTCCGCTCGGCTGGGGCGCCACCTTCGATCCCGACCTCGTGGAGCGGATGGCGAGCTACATCGGCGCCGCGATGCGGTCGGTTGGCGTCCACCAGGGGCTGGCGCCGGTTCTCGACGTCGCCCGCGACCCGCGATGGGGCCGCACCGAGGAGACCATCGGCGAGGATCCATATCTGGTGGGCACCATCGGCGCCGCATACGTGCGGGGGCTCGAGGGAGCCGGCGTCGTCGCCACACTCAAACATTTCGTGGGGTACTCGGCATCGCGCGCGGCGCGCAACTTGGGGCCGGTCTCGGCCGGCCCCCGGGAACTCGCCGACGTGCTGCTCCCGCCGTTCGAAATAGCCATCCGGCACGGCGGAGCACGGTCGATCATGCACTCGTACAACGCCATCGACGGAGTTCCGACGGCAGCCGACCAGCGGCTGCTGACCGGCACGCTTCGGAATACGTGGGAGTTCGACGGGACTGTCGTGTCCGATTATTACGGGGTCAGCTTCCTCGAGACGTTCCACCACGTCGCGAACTCCCGCGCGGCTGCAGCCGGGCTCACGCTGGCCGCCGGCGTCGACGTCGAACTGCCCAGCGTTCGCTGTTACGGCGAGCCGCTGCTTACGGCCGTACGCGCGGGCGACGTCCCCGAGGAGCTGATCGACCGGGCAGCTCGGCGGGTGCTCGAGCAGAAGATCCAGCTCGGCCTGCTCGACCCGGACTGGTCAGCGCTGCCGCCAGTGTTGCTGGACAACTCCGGCACCGACGTCGACCTCGACCCGCCCGCCGGTCGTGAGCTGGCCCGGGCCATTGCCGAGCGTTCGGTCATCCTGCTGGCGAACGACGGAATCCTGCCGCTCGCCACCGGTTCCCGCATGGCGGTCGTAGGCCCCACGGCCCACGACTCCGCCGCGATGATGGGCTGCTACGCCTTCCCCAACCACCGGCCGGGTCGCTCGCCTGAGGTGCCGGAGATCCACGTCCCCACCCTGCTCGAGGCCATCCAGTCCGAATTCGGTGCGGCCTCGATCGAATACGCGCCGGGCTGCGAGGTGGACACCGGCGATCGGTCCGGGTTCACAGCGGCGATCGATGTGGCCAGCCGCGCCGATGTCTGCATCGCAGTACTGGGCGACCGGTCCGGCCTGTTCGGCAGGGGCACCTCGGGAGAGGGGTGCGACGTCTCGCATCTCGGCCTACCGGGCGTCCAGGGCGAACTGCTCGAGGAGCTACTCGGGACCGGCACTCCGGTCGTGCTCGTGCTGCTCACCGGTCGCCCATACGCCCTGGGGCCGTACGGTGGCCGGCTAGCGGCGATCGTCCAGGGATTCTTCCCTGGCGAGGAGGGCGCGCCGGCGCTGGCCGCCGTCATATCGGGCCGGGTGAACCCGTCTGGGCGGCTGCCGATCGGCGTGCCGCGCGACGCACAGGGCACCCCGGGCTCGTACTTGGAACCCGCCGCAGGCCGGCGTACCGATGTGAGCACCGTGGACCCGACGCCGCTGTACCCGTTCGGGCACGGGTTGTCGTACACCTCGTTCGACTGGACCGATTTCCGGGTCGGCGGCGCGGCAGTGGCATCGACCGCGATCGGCACCGACGGCGAAGTGTCGGTGTCCGTGGCTGTCCGCAACACCGGTTCACGCACCGGAGCCGACGTTGTCCAGCTCTATCTCCATGACCCGGTCGCGGAGGTCGCCCGCCCGGTCGTCCAGTTGATCGGCTACCAGTTGGTGGAGCTGATCCCGGGCGAGCAGTGTCACGTCACCTTCCGGGTGCACGCCGACCTGACCTCGTTCACCGGCGTAGCCGGGAACCGGGTCGTCGAGCCCGGAGAGCTCAAGTTGCACCTCGGCCGATCGTCCGCCGACTTCGTGCACACTGCGACGGTGACGCTCACTGGCCCGCCGCGGCCCGTGGACCACACCCGCCGCCTCATCGCTGATGTGGTCGTGACGCAGGGCTCCGACGGCGGCGAGGCGCCTGCATGAACGACCCGCTCCCCAAGATCTTGCGACAATCCACAACGTCGTACATTGTGGATTGTCGCAAGATCGGCGGGCGACCTAATTGCCGATGCGGGACCGCGCCGCCGCCTGTATCAGCGAACCGCGCTCCCGTGGAGTGATCACGCCCTCGGCCACCAACTGTTCGGTCGTGGCGTCCACGTGGTCGATGAACGCACCGTGGCTCTCCCAGTCGCGGTGATCGTCAAGGGTCCAGCCGACACAGAAGTCATTGCCCGCGTCGCGGTCCTCGACTCCGGAGTCCACGCCGTCGAATGTGACCGTCCCTTCACAGATCGGCGGCCGTGGCGGGCCGGCGACCCCGTCGCCAACGGCTTCTAAGAAGTTCACGTTGAACAACTGCGCCGACGGGTCAGCGTCCGGGTTCGAGAACAGCAGGTAGACGGTGAACGTGTCATCCGGGTCCTCGACCGGCGTGCTGACGAACGTCCACGCCCCGCCGGTGTCAGGCACGGTGGCCGAGCCGAGCAGCTCGCCGTCCGGCCCGTCCTTGCGGACTTCGATCGTTCCACCGCCTCCAGCGGACTGTACCCGGAACCGGAGTTCCTCGATGTTGAGGAAGTTGACCGGCGAGTACGCCGTCCAGTCGCCGTGGTTGATGTTGGTCAGCCGCTGTCCACCACCTTCCGCAGGGTCCTGCGCGCCCTGCGTGGTCACCCCGCTGGCCGCCGTGAAGAACTCCGCCTGCTTGCGCTTAGGCTGCAGCCGCACCTGGTCGGTGCCGGACAACGACGGCAGTCCTGGTGCACCCAGATCGGCGTACTGCGCGGTGAGCACCCAGGTCACGTTGAAGTCCGAGCTGTGCCCCGCCGTCGGCGGCGTCACGAAGGTGCCGTCGCAGCCGGTTTCCTCGTCCATCGGGTGCGCGTGCTCATCGTGGCCGAGCGCCGCGTTCAGCGTGACGAGGTCGCAATCGACTCGGGTGTCCTCCGCGTCGGTCACCCGGATCCGGAACGGCGCCTCGTCTCCCCAGTCGAAGAACGCGCCGTCCGGTGGCCGCTGCAAGTCGACGACGGGAGCGGTGTTGCCGACCACTATCGTCACTCCGGCCTTGCCGGTCTTCCCGTTGGCATCGGTCACGGTCAGCGTGGCGGCGTAGACACCGTTGGTCTGGTAGGTGTGGATCGGGTTCGGCTCAGTCGACGTCGTGCCGTCCCCGAACGACCACTCCAGGCTGACGATCTCCACGTCCTCCGGGTGGTGCGTCCCCTCGCTGGAGAACTGGACCTCGAGTGGCGCCTGCCCGGAGCGTGGCTCCGCGCTGGCCCGGGCCGCCGGTGCTCGGCCATCGGCGACGTAGTCCACCCGCGAGAGCTGCGCGAGCGGGTGCTCGACGAAGAATCCGCCGCCGTATTCGAGGACGTAGAGCGAGCCGTCCGGCCCGAACTCCATGTCCATCGGCCGGTTCCACGGCACGTGCGGCAGCATCTCCTCGATCGCCGCGACTCCCGTGCGGTCCTCGGTGAGGTGGAACTGCTTGATGTAGTTGCGGGTCCACTCGTAGAGCAGCGGGATGCCGTCGAATTCTTCGGGGAATGCGGTCGGGAACTCGGCGGCCACCTCGGGATCGTATTGGTATGCAGGGCCGCCCATCGGGCCTCCGCCACCGCTGCCGAGCTCTGGGAATTCCGGCGTGACGATTCCGTTGTGGTACCAGACCGTGGCCGGCGTGACCGGCGGTAGCTGGGTCAGGCCGGTGTTGTTCGGCGACTCGTTGACCGGGTTGTCGCAGTTGAATGCCTCGGAGGACGCACCGGTTTCGAAGTCGTAGTCGATGTAGGGGAAGTTGTTGCCGACGCAGTACGGCCAGCCGTAGTTGCCCGGCTCGGTGATGAGGTTCCATTCGACCGTTGCGCGCGGTCCGCGCAATGGGTTCGGCTGGCCGGCGTCCGGCCCGTAGTCACCCAAGTAGACCGCGTCGGTGTCCGGGTCGATCGTGAACCGGAACGGGTTCCGGAATCCCATCGCGTAGATCTCGGGTCGCGCAAGCTCCGGGTCGTAGACCCCACCTGGGAACAGGTGGTCCCACCCACCGCTGTTGAACAGGTTGCCGTCCGGGACGTCGTAGCTGCCGTCGTCGTTGACCTTGATCCGCAGCAGTTTGCCTCGCAGGTCCGCCGTGTTCGCGGACGTGCCTTGCGCGTCGAATCCCGGATTGCGGTACGGCCGCTCGTCGATCGGCGCGTAGCCGTTCGACTGGAACGGGTTCGTGTCGTCGCCGGTCGACAGGTAGAGGTTGCCCTCGGAGTCGAAGTCGATGTCGCCGCCGTTGTGGCAGCACAATCCCCGGGCGATTGGCACTTCCAGGATTTGCTGCTCGGATGAAAGATCAATGCGCGGGTTGTTCGGGTCGTCGACGAACTTGAACCTCGAGAGGACGTTATGGCCCAGGAAGTCATCGAAGACGCTGGTGTCGCCGCCCGGTTCGACTTGCTCGGGTGCGGGACCCTCGGGGAACCCTTCAATGACCGGGGAGTAGTAGATGTACACCCATTGGTTCTCCTCAAAGTTCGGATCCAGGGCGATGCCCTGCATCCCGTCCTCGGAGAACTGGTAGACGGGGAGGGAGGTGATGATCTTGGTGGTTGCGGTGGCCGGATCGTAGAGGCGTATCTGGCCTTGCCGGTTCGTGTGCAGGACGCGGCTGTCGGGCAGAACCGCCATCGACATCGGCTCGCCCACTTCGGTGGTCAGAGTCACCTTGTCGAAGTCGGACCAGTCGAAGTCATCTTCGCCGTCGTGAGCGACGGCCTGTGGCGCGACTGCCAGGCCGGATGCGCATAATGCGACCCCGGCCGCGACGACGCCAAAACGGTATCGGGTAGGTTGCATAGAGCAGGCCTCCTTTGGTGGGCTGCGATCCGGGGCCGGAGCGAGCGTGGAGGTTCTGCTCCGGCCCCACATTCGGGCGTGTACTAGCCGCGCAGGTTGTACATCGCGTCGTAGCTGCGCTCGGCGGCGCCCAGCGAGCCGCCGAGTTCGGCCGGGGTGCTCGGGGCGTCGTCCTGCTCCCATAACGAGAAGTGCTCGCGGCTGTTCGGGCCGATGTCGCGGTAGAACGCCGCGAAGTCGATGTCGCCGGCGCCGAACTCGGTGAAGTCGTACCCGTTGGGCAGGTCCGGTCGCCGCTCGCCGTCCTTGGCATGGAACAGCGGGTACCGCTGCGGATTTGCCTTGACGTAGGCGGCGGGCTCGAAGCCAGGTGCGATGTGCTGGCCGACGAAGGCCCAGTAGATGTCCATCTCGAGAAAGACGAACTGCGGGTCCGTTTCGGCGAGCAGCACGTCGTAGAGCCGGACGCTCGGGTCGTCGGTAGCGAACCGGAACTCGTTCTGGTGATTGTGCTGGTACCACCTGATACCGCGTTCCTTCGCCGCCGCTCCCCAGGCGTTGAACTCCGCCGCCGCTGCCTGGTACCCGGTTACGGTCCGGTTGGACGAGCTGACCGGCTCGTTCGCGGTGCCGATGAACGGCAGCCCGAGGATTTCGGCCTGGTCGAGCTCGAGCTCAAGGTTGGTGCGGAACGCCCCTAGACTCCGGTGCGCGCCGATGGCGGTCAACCCGTTGTCGTCGAGCAGCTGGCGCAGTTGCTCGAGGGTCTGGCCGGGTTCAGCCGGAGAGTTGTAGTTGAAGAACTCGAAGTGCCGGTAGCCCATCCGGGACAGCTCTTCGAAGACGGGCCGGAAGCCCAACGACGACACAACGTCGCGGATGCTCCACTGCTGTAGGCCGATCTTGCCCGGTGGGATGATCCGGCTTCCGACCTCCGCCTGCGCGGGCGCTGCAAGCGCGGCGCCGCCGAGCGTTGCGGCTGTCACGGCCACGGTCGTCCCGGTGGCGGCGCGCAGGAAGCCCCGCCGGGTGAGCTCGATTCGGACCTGCTGGTTCTTCGAACGATCTAGGTAGCGCACGTCTGACTCCTCGCGAGTAGGTACGAGACGCCGCAGGGGCCCACGAAGGCCGGCCCGAACCCCCTGCCGTGTCGATCGTGTGAACGCGTTTTGCGTCCACATTTCGTGAACCTAATCACACTTTCGCCACTCGTCAAGGAAAGTTTGCCGACATCCGTCGAGCTTTCCTGAGTCATCACGGTAAGAAGGCAGGCGCCAGCGGTGTGGCTTACTTAGCCATCCGTGCTGAATGCGGCGTCGAAGGCGGCTTCGGGGGCGTCGAAGGCGAGCCGGCGGACGACTTCAAGCGCTTCGGGCGCGCCGATGAGCCGGTCCATGCCGGCGTCTTCCCACTCGACCGAGATCGGCCCGGTGTAGCCGATGGTGTTGAGCATGCGGAAACATTGTTCCCAGGGCACGTCGCCGTGACCGGTGGACACGAAGTCCCAGCCGCGGCGGGGATCGGCCCAGGGCAGGTGGGAGCCGAGCCGGCCGTTGCGGCCATTGCCGACCGCCTTCTTGGTGTCCTTGCAGTCCACGTGGTAGATCCGGTCGCGGAAGTCGAACAAAAACCCGACCGGGTCCAGATCCTGCCACACCATGTGGCTGGGATCCCAGTTCAGCCCGAATTCCGGGCGGTGCCCGATCGCCTCCAGGGTGGCCACGGTGCTCCAGTAGTCATAAGCGATCTCAGACGGGTGGACCTCGTGGGCGAACCGCACCCGATGCTCGGCGAACACATCCAAAATCGGATTCCACCGATCGGCGAAATCCCGGTACCCGGCCGCCACCATGTCAGCAGACACCGGCGGGAACATCGCCACGTACTTCCAAATCGACGAACCGGTGAACCCCACCACAACATCCACCCCCAACCGGCGCGCGGCCGCCGCGGTTACCTTCATCTCCTCGGCCGCTCGCTGCCGCACCCCCTCCGGTTCACCATCGCCCCAGATCCGATCGGGCAAGATCGCCCGATGCCGCTCATCAATTGGGTCATCACACACCGCCTGACCCTTCAGGTGATTCGAGATCGTCCACACCCTCAGGTTGTACTTGGCCAGCATGTCCAGCTTCGCCTGGACGTAGGCGTCGTCCTCGGCGGCCCGCCACACATCCAGATGATCACCCCAACAGGCGATCTCCAACCCGTCATACCCCCACTCCGAAGCCAACCGGCACATCTCCTCAAACGGCAAATCAGCCCACTGGCCAGTGAACAGAGTGATCGGTCGAGTCATCACACACTCCTCAAGGATCGAATTCGGTCAGGAATGCCGGCCAGGTCAAGGACCAGGTCGCGGACGTCGGTTGCGGCCAGTCGGATGCGGCTGAAACCGGGATGCGAGCAGACGAGCACGGGCCCGTCGGCCGGGTTGTCGGGCAGGCGGCCGTGGCTGCCACGCACCGGGGACGGGTTGGTGGGTACGACGTTCATGGTGTAACGCAGGCCGAGTTTCTTGCGAGCAAGATTTGCGGCGGCACGGAGTCTGACCCACCGGTCCGACGGGTCGAAGAACAGTTCGGCCGGGTCGTAGCCGGGCTTTTTGTGGATTTCGACGGCGCGGGCAAAATCCGGCGCCCGGGCGTCGTTCAGCCAGTAGTAGTAGGTGAACCAGGAATCCGGGTCGGCCACCAGCACGAGTTCGCCGGAGCGTTCGTGGTCGAGGCCGTACTCCGCCTTGCCCTCGGCGTCGAGTACCTGGTCGACACCGGGGAGACCCGACACGATCTCGCGGACGCGAGGCAGGTCGCCCGGGTCGCGCACGTACAGGTGAGCGATTTGGTGGTCGGCGACGGCGAACGCGCGGGAGGTCCAGGTATCCAGCAACTCGCCGGAGGCGTTGGTGTGCACGTGCAGCAGGCCGGCCCGGCGCAGCGCGCGGTTGATGTCGATCGGCCGATGGGCGGCGGTGATGCCGTACTCACTGAGCACGACCACGGTGACACCGGCGGTCTGCGCGTCGTCCAGCAGCGGGGCCAGCACCGCGTCGAGTTCGGCGGCGGCGGCGGCGGCTTGGGGCAGGTTCGGCCCGTATCGCTGCAGGTCGTAGTCCAGATGCGGGATGTAGGCGAACGTCAGGTCGTGTTGCGGCAGAACCAGCCGGGTGGCCTCGACGATCCACCGGGAGCTGGCGATCGAGGCGGTGGGGCCCCAGTAGTGGAACAGCGGGAAGGTCCCGAGCCGTGCGGTCAGCTGGTCGTGCAACTCTGGCGGCCAGGTCCAGCAGTCCGGTGATTTGCGCCCGTCGGCGTGGTAGACCGGCCGGGGTGTGACGGTGGTGTCGGCGGTCGAACCCATCGCGTACCACCAGCACACGTTAGCGACCCGGTGCCCGGGCCGGTGACGCCTGATCGTCTCCCAGATTTTTTCGCCGGCCACGAGCCGGTTGTGCTGCCGCCACAGCAGCACCTCGCCGAGGTCACGGAAGTACCAGCCGTTGCCGACGATGCCGTGTTCGCGCGGCAGGGTGCCGGTGAGGAAGGTGGACTGCACCGAGCAGGTGACCGCGGGCAGGATGGTGCCCAGTTCGGCGCGGAAACCTTCGGCTGCCACCGCCGCCAATCTGGGCATGTGCTCCAGCAGCCGCGGGGTGAGCCCAACGACGTTCACCACGAGCAACCGTGTCATGCGACCCCCAGTCCCAGCTCGGTGAGCCGGTCGCGGACCCAGCCCAGTTCGGCGGCCAGCCCGGCGATGAGCTCGGAGTCGTTGGCCGGTCGCTGGTCCGGCGGCAGTACCGACCAGGTGTAGGTTTCGACTTCGAGATGATCTGTGACCGGTGCGTCGCCGCCCACCAGCACCGCCAGAGCAGCGGCTAGCTCGCCGCGAGTGCTCTGCAGCGGTCGTTGCAGCTCGGCGTGGACGGGTACGTGGAAGTGCACCCGCCACGGTGACCGGCCCGGCAGCGGCCGGGAGCCCTCCAGAGCGTCCGGCAGATCGTCCCTTTCGAGCAACCGGTTGCCGCCGTGTTGCTCGCGGACCTGGTGAAGGAAGCGGTCCTCGGCGAAATCCGCGAGCGCCGAGCGCGCGGCCGGACTCGCCGGGTCGGCCACATGTAACGCGGCCGCCGGCTGCGCCTTGACGATCGGCAAACCGGCGCCGGTCAGGGCTGTCACGGCGCTCGCAGCATCCTCGAAAGCGGTGGCCAGGTGGCAGGTGTCCAGGCAGATGCCAAGATGCTCGGCGTCGATGCCGGCCAGCCGCTCTACTGCGTCGGCGGTGGTCTCCACCACGCACCCCGGCTCGGGCTCCAGGCCTACCCGCACCGTGCGGCCCGTTTCGCTGGCGAGTTTGGCTAACTCGTCGCCCAGCCGGTCGAGGTGCTCGCGGGCGACCTTCTGCCGGTCGGCGGACCACGGGGACCGCCAGCCTAGCGGCAGGGTAGAGATGCTGCCCCGGGCAGCGTCATCCGGAAGCAGGCGGGTCAGCGCCCGGGCGCAGTCGACGGTGTAGTCCAGCCGCGCCGGGTCGAACCAGTCTGGCTTGTACACCGCACGCTTCACCACGGGCGCGTGGAACCGCTCGTACGGGAACGCGTTGATCGTGACAACTTCCAGGCCGTGCCGCTCCAATGCCTGCTTGACCTGGTGGGCCACCGCCGCATCGGACGCCAGCACCCGCGCGGCCTGGGCCGGCAGCCACAGTCCCAACCCGAGCCGGTCGGCGCCCAGCGCGGCCCGCACTCCGGCACCGTAGGTACGCAGCTGGGTGAGCAGCCCCTCGACGTCCTCGGCCGGGTGCACGTTCGTACCGTAGGCCAGGTGCACGATGCTGCCGTCGCGAGCCCGCAACCGCACGGCACTACCTTTCGACCTGCACGCGCTCGCCGCGCAGCACCGAGTTGCCGGCGAACGTCGCCTCGGCCGGCGCCACGTCCAGCAACAGCCGGCCGCTCTGCCCGTAGAACTGCACCGGGTTGCGCCACAGCACCTGGTCCACATCGTCGTCGCTGAACCCGGCGGCCAGCATCGCCGCTCCGGTCTTGGCGGTCTTGAGGGGGTCGCTTCGGCCCCAGTCGGCCGCGGAGTTCACCAGCATCCGCTCAGTTCCGTACTCGGCGAGGATACGTACCATCCGGTGCTCGTCCATCTTGGTGTCCGGGTAAATCGAAAACCCCATCCAGCAGCCAGTCTGGTTCACCAGTCCGATCGTCGTCTCGTTCAGATGGTCGATGAGCACCCGCTCGGGCGGAAGCCCGGATGCGGCGACGAGTTCCACCGACCGGCGAGTCCCGGCCGCCTTGTCCCGGTGCGGGGTGTGCACCAATGCCGGCAGGTCATGCTCGGCGGCCAGCTCCAACTGCCGGACGAACGCCTGCTCCTCCTCCGGTGTCATCGAGTCGAACCCGATCTCACCGACCGCCACCACCCCGTCCTTGGCCAGATACCGCGGCAGCACATCAAGCACACCGGCACAGCGCGGGTCGTTCGCTTCCTTCGGGTTCAGCGACATCGTCGCGTGGTGCGCGATGCCGAACTGGGTCGCTCGGAATCGCTCCCAGCCGATCAGCCCGTCGAAATAATCGGTGAACGAACCAACACTCGTGCGTGGCTGACCCAGCCAGAACGCCGGCTCCACCACCGCCCGCACCCCGGCTTCATACATAGCCTCGTAATCGTCTGTCGTGCGGGACGTCATGTGGATATGCGGATCGAAAATACGCATCACGCCTCCCCGGTAGAAGTGGGCTGCTGTATCCGGCCGGCGAGCGCACGTGCCGCAGCCTTCCGCCGGTCCGGGTACGGCGAGTCGAGCTCGGCGACCAGGCCCGAGTCGGCCAGCGCCGCCGGAAACCGGTCAAGGACCAGCCACGCATCGGCCGGCACGTCTCGCCCCGCCGCCACGCGCTCGGTGGCGAACGCGGCCACCATGCGCGCCAACTGGTCGTCGGCCCGCTCGGCAAGCCGCGCCACCGCCACCAGCGGCACGCCGACGAACAGGCACTTGAGCACCCCCTGCCGCCACGACTGGTCGTCCAGGTGCTCCGCGCCGTACGGCCCGAGCGCCGCCGCCACCAGCCGGGTGTCATTGGTCCTCAGGGCATCGGCCACGACTGGCACCGCCGCCGCCCCCACCGGCAGCCGGTCCAACGCCCGCAACACCGCCCGCTTCTCATCCGCGTCGCCATACCGGTAGAGGTCGTTCACCTCCTCGGCGATCACCGCAGGTGCCCCGCCTACCGCGGCACCGTAGGTGGCGAGCAACGCCCCGCGTACGGCGTCGTCCAATGTCGGGCCAATCAACCCCTGGGGGTCCTCCGGGCGCAGCGGCCCGCGGGCCACTACGCGCGCGGCTGCAGGGAAATGCACGCGGATGCGTATCGGGTCACGGGTGATGTCGGCGATCAGCCCGGAGAACCGCTCCCTCGCCGCGGCATCCAATGCGGCGAGCGCCTTCGGTTCCAGATAAGGATGGATCTTCATCGAGCCTCCTTCGCCTGGCTCAGCGCAACCCGCAGGGCCGCGAGCGATCGTTCGGCCACGACCGGCGCCGCATGTCCATGCCTAGGTAGCTCAACTGCTACCAGCCCGGCATAACCGCCATTCAGCAGGGCGCCCAGCGCCGCGGGCAAATCCAGCTCCCCGTCACCGAATTCCAGGTGCTCGTGTACGCCGCGCCGCATATCGTCGGCCTGGACGTTCGCCAGCAGGGGTCCTGCCCGACCGATGACGTCCTCCGTCGGGACGGGCTCCACCGCGACGCAGTGGCCGAGATCCAAGGTGATCTTCAACAGCTCCGGCTCGCCGAGCCGCCGGCGCAACTCCAGCGCCGCTTCGAGGGTGTCGACGAACATGCCCGGCTCCGGCTCGAACGCGCACGTCACCTCGTGCTCTTCAGCCATGGCGAGAACAGCCGACACGCCATCGCACAATCGGGCCCAGGCGGTTTTGTCGTCCGTGCCGGTCGGGCAGGTACCCGACCAGAACGACACCGCCTCGGCGCCCAGATCGGCCGCCACCACCACCGCCCGTCGCAGGAGGTCCACCCGCGGTGCGCGATCGCCGTGCGAGACCAGCGTCGGCTCGTGTTTGCGCCACGGATCGAGGATGTACCGGGCGCCGGTCTCCACCACCACCGCCAGCCCCAACTCCTCCAACCGCCGCCCCACCTTGGCAGTGTGCACGGCCAAATCTGAGTCGAATGGATCGAGGTGATGGTGGTCCAGTGTCAACGCCACCCCGTCGTACCCGAGCCTGGCAATGACCGCGAGCGCGTCATCCAGCCGGTGGCTGCCGAAGCCGTTCGTGCCGTAACCGAATCGCAGCGTCGCGCCGGACGTCATGTCGGTGACACCACCTTGCTCGCCAGCTTCGCTATCGGGCCGGCCGCCATCAATGCGCCGGCCAAGCCGAGCGCCCCTGCCCGAGCGATGAGCGCGGCCTGCAACGGGATCAAGCCGCGGATGCCCGCACCGGTGGCCCGCCGCGCGGTCGAGCCGTCCGGCCGGTCCATCGCCGCAGCCTGCGCTCGTCCGACCGTCACGGCGTACGTCGCCGCAAGCACGCCCGCGGCAGTCGCTGCCATCCCTCGCTTAACGGGTAGCACGGTCAGGGTTGCCACTCCCAGGGTGGTTGCGAGTGCTCCAGCGGCCACGGCCCGAGACGTGCCGTGGACTTCGCCGCGGCTCAGCGCGGTCACACCGGCTGTGTGGCCGGCGACCGCGACAGCGGGCAGCGCGGCGGCTCGGTGACCGCCAGCGCCAAGGAGTACGTCTAGTCCGCGGGCTGCGGCCATCGCCGCCGGGCCCAGCGAGGTCTGCTTGAGCGCGAGGTCGTACGCCCACACCGTGACCGCCAGCGGGGCGGCCACCTGCATCGCCCGCCGGCCACCGGCCGCCGCCGCGGCAACGAGCCCCGCCACGGTCAACCCGCCCGCGATACCCACCGCCTGTCGAGGGGTGATGCGGCCGCTCGGGATCGGCCGCTCCGGCCGTTCCAGCGCATCCAGCTCTCGGTCGGCGTAGTCGTTCAGCGCCATCCCCGCCCAGTACAGGCACACCGACGCCGCCGGCAGCGCCCACGCCCGCCGGCCCAGCGGCCACCCTGCGGCCGCCGCACCCGCCAGCGTGTCACCCGGCACCGTCAATGCCGCCGGCAGCCGCACCAACTCGGCGAGGTCGCGAGGTTTCATCCCGCCTCCGCCATTCGTGCACACCAGCCGGTCAACGCGTCCCACTGAGCGGCGAGCCGGTGCTCATCACTGCCCGCCGGATCCTTGAAGAAGAATCCGAACTCACCGACCGGTCCCACCTCGCCGACCTCGTGAGCCCGCGCCACCAGCCGCACCAGATCCAGTACCAGCGGCGCCGCCAGCGCCGAGTCGCACCCGGCCCAGGTGAACTGGAACGACATCCGTGTCCCGAGAAAACCCTCAAACGACACGTGATCCCAGGCGGTCTTCCAATCGCCTAGATCCGGGACGAAGTCGATGTGCATCGGCCCGTCCACCGGATGACCCAAAATCGCCGCCAACCCGTGCGACTTCGTGCCCGTCTTACTCGCCGCATTGGCCGGGTCGGCCAACGTCTGGCCATCCCCACCGCCGAGCAGATTCACCGACGCCCACGAACGCACCCGCAACGCCCGCGTCGCGAACATCGGCGCCAGCGCCGACTTCAACAACGTCTCCCCGGTCTTGCCGTCCGAGCCGGCCCACGGCAACCCCCGCTCGACGGCCAGCTCATCCAGCGCCGGCAACCGCGGCCCCGGGCTCGGCGTGAACGCCACCACCGGACATCCGGCGCGAAAGGCCGCATACGCATACAGCGAGCTCACCGGCAACGGCGAACCACCCGCATCCAACGCAGACTCAAGCGCGGCAAGCGTCGCCATTTCGGCCGACTCGGGAACCGGCGGCTCAGTGCTCGACACGTCCACCACCACGAGCCGATCCAGCACGTGGGCGTCGCGGAACGCCTGAAGGTCCGCAACCAACCGCGCCGCGGCCTGCCGCTGCGACAGCTCACGACCCCGCAGGCCCGGTCGAATCCAGCCGTCCACCTCGGCCAGCTCGTCGGCCAGCACCATCGGCAGGTGATGCGGGACCACACCGCCTGCGGCCAGCGCCTCGACCCGTTTGGGCAACGGAATCTCCGCGACGTCATGCCCGCCGAACACGAAACCGGACAGCTCTGGCAGCCCGGCACAGGCCACCTCGGGCAACTCGCTCACCAGGCCGGTAGGACCAGCCAGTCCCGCCCGCACCGCCAGCGCACCCACCACCGACGTGGCCGCAACCGAACCCCGCGCTCCCACAAACCAAACCCCGGTGGCGCTCTGCCCGGCGATTGCGGGCGGTCCCTCGTTCTTACTAATCGCCATGCGGGAAACGGCACCTCCTCGTCGGATGCACGCGCTGGATCAGCCGGCCGGTTCACCCTTCGCTCATTGCGGCACCGGCGACCAGACGCTGTCCTTAGCGGCGCTCTCCTCCACCGCAGCGAGCACGCGCTGTACGTTGAGGCCGTCGGCGAACGACGGTTCCGGATCGGTGTTCTCGGCTATCGCCGTCACGAAGTCGACGGCCTGGTGCGTGAATCCATGCTCATATCCCAGCACGTGCCCGGGCGGCCACCACGCGGAGATGTAGGGATGTTCGGGTTCGGTGACCAGGATCCGCCGGAACCCGGCAGTTTGGGGGCCGTCGGCGTTCCGCAGCAGGTGCAGCACGTTCATGTCTTCGAAGTCGAACGCCAGGCTCCCGTCCGTGCCGTTGATCTCGATCCGGATGGAGTTCTTCCGGCCGGTGGCGAACCGCGTGGCCTCGAACGTGGCCAACGCGCCGCCACTGAACCGGCCGAGAAAGATCGCGGCGTCGTCAACCGTCACTGCGGCCGTTCCCTCGCCGGCCGTGCCCGCAAGCCCGTCGAACGAGGCGGCGATCGGCCGTTCCTTGACGAACGTCTCCAAGATCGCGCTCACGCCAACGATCCGCTCCCCCGTAATGAACTGGGTCAGATCGATGATGTGCGCCCCGATATCACCCAACGCACCGGAACCAGCACGTTCCTTGTCCAGGCGCCAGGACAGCGGCGCGTTCGGATCGATCAGCCAGTCCTGCAGGTACTGCGCCCTGACGTGCCGTACCGCGCCGATGCGGCCTTCTGCGACCAGGCCCCGGGCTAGCTTGATCGCCGGAACCCGCCGGTAGGTGAAACCCACCATGGAACGCACGCCGCGAGCCCGCGCCGCATCGGCCGCATCGACCATGGCTTCGGCTTCCGCAACCGAGTTCGCCAAGGGCTTCTCACATAGAACGTGTTTGCCCGCCTCGAGTGCAGCAATCGCAATCTCGGCGTGTGTGTCCCCGGGCGTACACACGTCGACGACTGCAACGTCGTCTCGGGAAATGAGTTCACGCCAGTCGGTCTCGACCTGCTCCCAGCCGAACTTCTCCGCGACCGCCCTCGCCGCTTCACTGTTCCGTCCGCCCAGCACTCTGAGCCGGGGCACAAGTGGCAGGTCGAAGAAGCTGGGAGCATTCCGCCAGGCATGCGAGTGCGCCTTGCCCATGAAGGCGTAGCCGATCAAACCGATACCGAGCTCACGGGCCGCGGAATTGCGTTCGTCAGTCATAAAGTCCTCGCATAGGTCGGATGGTCCGGGCGCTCGCCGACCGCGGGAGGTGGCTCCCCGGAGACGCCACTACGCGCCACCTCCCGCGATCAACAGATGTCAGGACTCGAAGCAGAGATCCACGTACTGGTCGACATTGTCCGCGGTCACGACGGGAGCGTCGAGAACGATCCGCCGTGGCACCGACACCTGAACCAGATCGGACATGCCCTTGTTCTGCGCCAGCAGGCGCGCCAACCGAATGCCATCTGCTGCCTGGGTCGGCGGGTAGAGGACCGTGGCCTCCATCTCACCGTCCTGGATCCACTGCATCGCGTTGCAGGACCCGGCGCCGCCGAGGAAGAAGAA
>DASTNZ010000260.1:0-3573 GCA_035762665.1 Jiangellaceae bacterium
CCGCTGACCCCCGAGCAGATGGCGGCGGTCGGCTGGCGGAATCGGCAAGGTGTCGGCGACGCGGCGAACCAGTTCCACTATTACCGGCTCACCGCGGATGACCGGATCCTGTGGGGAGGTTTCGACGCGATCTACGGCTACGGCAACGCGACGACGGAAACCGAGGAGCAGCGCGAGCGGACCCTGGGCAAGCTCGCAGCACACTTCACGATGACCTTTCCGCAACTGGAAGGCATCCGGTTCACCCACGCCTGGGGCGGCCTGATCGATACCAGCACCCGATTCTGCGTGCTGTTCGGGACCGCGATGCGCGGCCGGGTCGCGTATGCCACCGGCTATACCGGGCTGGGTGTCGGCGCCAGCCGGTTCGGTGCCCGCGTCCTGTTGGATCTGCTCGCCGACGCTCACACCGAACGCACCCGGCTGGCCATGGTGCACAGCAAGCCGCTGCCGTTCCCGCCCGAACCGCTGCGGTACGCCGGCATCCAGGCGACCCGCTGGTCGCTGGCCCAAGCCGATCGCCGCGCGGGCCGGCGCAACGTCTGGTTACGGGCACTCGACCGGCTCGGCGTCGGCTTCGATTCGTGAGTCGAGCGTGACGCTCAGCCCCAGGCGTGCATCACGTGCTTGACCCGGGTGTAGTCCTCGAGTGAGTAGGCCGACAGGTCCTTGCCGTAACCGGAGTGCTTGAACCCACCGTGCGGCATCTCGGCCACAATCGGGATGTGCGTGTTGATCCACACACAGCCGAAGTCGAGGCGCTTGGACATCCGCATCGCGCGCCCGTGGTCGCGGGTGAACACCGAGGACGCCAGCCCGTAGCGCACGCCGTTCGCCCAGCGCACCGCCTCGTCCTCGTCACTGAACTGCTGCACGGTGATGACCGGCCCGAACACTTCGTCCTGGATGATCTCGTCGTCCTGGCGTAGCCCGGACACGACCGTCGGCGAGTAGAAGTAGCCCCGGTCCCCCACCCGCGAACCGCCAGTGCTGATCGCGGCGTGGTCGGGCAGCCGGTCGATGAACCCGCTTACCCGGTCGAACTGGTTCGGGTTGTTCAGCGGGCCGTAGACCACGTCGTCGTCGTCCGGCATGCCGACCTTGGTGCTCTGGGCTCGGCTGGTGAGCTCGGCCACGAACTCGTCGTATACACGCGGACCGGCGAGCACCCGGGTGGCCGCCGTGCAGTCCTGGCCCGCGTTGAAGTAGCCGGCGTCGGCGATCGCCTGGGACGCCTGCTCGATGTCGGCGTCATCGAACACGACTACCGGTGCCTTGCCGCCGAGTTCCAGGTGGACCCGCTTGAGGTCCTTGGCCGCGGCCTGGGCGACCTCCATTCCGGCCCGGATAGAACCCGTCACGGAGACCATCGCCGGAGTGTCGTGCGCGACCAGAGCCCTGCCGGTATCACGGTCGCCGCAGACCACGTTGAACACACCCGGTGGCAGGAACTCCGCCATGATCTCGCCCATCATCACAGTGGTGACTGGCGTGGTGTCCGACGGTTTCAGCACGACAGTGTTGCCGGCCGCGAGCGCCGGGGCGAACTTCCACACGGCCATCATCAACGGATAGTTCCAGGGCGTCACCTGGGCGCAGACGCCTACCGGCTCCCGGCGAACGTAGGACGTGTGCCCGGCCATGTATTCCCCGGCGGCCTTCCCCTCCAGCATGCGGGCGGCGCCGGCGAAGAACCTGATCTGATCGACCGACGGAGGTACCTCTTCCGCGGCGGTCACCCCGATCGGCTTTCCGGTGTTCTCCGACTCCGCGGACACCAGCTCGTCGGCGCGCGCCTCGATCGTGTCGGCGATCTTCAGCAGTGCGCGCTGTCGCTCGCTGGGCGTCACATCGCGCCACGTCTCGAACGCTGCCGCGGCGGCTCGCATGGCGCGGTCGACGTCGTCGGGCCCGGACAGTGGCGCTGTCGCGAAAACCTCGCCGGTGGCCGGATTGATCAAATCCGAAGTCTCGCCGGAAGCCGAGTCGACCGGTTCGTTGTTGATGAAGTTACGCACTACGCGCTTGTCGCCCATGGCCAAGCCTTCCGAACTCGGGGTAACCTGCCGCCCAGACTAGTACGGATCCGTGCGTCCGCAGAACGGCTGATCACAAAATCAGCTGTGCCTCTGTCCGGCTGCGACTGATTCCCTTGCCAAGGCGGTTGTCTGGCGCCATGATGCTTGGTGTGACACGAAACCTTGATGCCTCCGCCCTTGCGCGTTCCGCGCACGATCACCTCTGGATGCACTTCACCCGGATGTCGGTGTACGAGCACATCGATACTCCGGTGATCGTCCGCGGTGAAGGCCCCTACATCTGGGATGCCAACGGCCGCCGTTACCTGGACGGCCTGTCAGGGCTTTTCGTCGTTCAGGTCGGTCACGGGCGGACCGAGCTCGCCGAGGCAGCGGCCAAGCAGGCAGCCGAGCTGGCCTACTTCCCGATCTGGTCGTACGCGCATCCTGCCGCGGTCGAGCTGGCGGCCCGGCTCTCCGACCTCGCGCCAGGCGACCTGAACAAGGTCTTCTTCACCAGTGGAGGCGGCGAGGCGGTCGAATCGGCGTGGAAGCTGGCCAAGCAGTACTTCCGGCTCACCGGCCGCCCTGGCAAGCACAAGGTGATCAGCCGTGCCATCGCGTACCACGGCACGCCGCACGGTGCGTTGTCGCTCACCGGCATTCCCGAGCTGAAGGCAGCGTTCGAGCCACTGGTGCCGAGCGCCTTCAGGGTGCCGAACACGAACTTCTACCGGGCGCCCGAGCATGGCGACGATCTGGAGGCCTTCGGTCGATGGGCCGCCGACCGGATCGCCGAGGCCATCGAGTTCGAAGGCCCGGACACCGTGGCGGCGGTCTTCGTGGAGCCGGTGCAGAACGCCGGCGGTTGCTTCCCGCCGCCGCCTGGCTATTTCCAGCGGGTCCGCGAGATTTGTGATCAGTACGACGTACTGCTGGTGTCGGACGAGGTCATCTGCGCGTTCGGCCGGCTCGGCGGCTACTTCGGCGCCGACGTCTACGACTACCAGCCCGACATCATCACCTGCGCGAAGGGCATGACGTCCGGCTACGCACCGCTCGGCGCGATGATCGTGAGCGACCGGCTTTTCGAACCGTTTGGGCGTGGCAAGGTCAGCTTCGCCCACGGTTACACCTGGGGCGGGCACCCGGTTTCGGCCGCGGTGGCGCTGGCGAACCTCGACATCTTCGAGCGCGAGCAGCTCAACCAGCACGTCGCGGACAACTCGCCGCAGCTCCGGGCGACCCTGGAGAAGCTGCTCGACCTGCCGATCGTCGGTGACGTCCGAGGCGACGGTTACTTCTTCGGGATGGAGCTGATCAAGGACACAGCCACCAAGGAGACGTTCACCGACGACGAGTCCGAGTGGCTGCTGCGCGGCTTCCTGTCCAAGGCCCTGTTCGACGCCGGTCTGTACTGCCGGGCCGACGACCGCGGCGACCCGGTCATCCAGGTAGCGCCGCCGCTGGTCTGCGACCAGGCGCACTTCGACGAGATGGAGCAGATCCTCCGCTCGGTCCTGACGGAGGCATGGCAGAAGATCTGACCCGCGGC
>DASTNZ010000261.1:0-63442 GCA_035762665.1 Jiangellaceae bacterium
GGGAACACCTTCGAGGTCATTCCGAAAGACGGCACCGAGCACCCCTGTGACTACCGGCTACGGCTCCTCGCGCTCGGTCCTCGCGCCGACCGCCTCGCCGTCGTCGGCAGCGAGATGACCGTTTCGCCGGAGTGGTTCACGGTGCGCGCAAGGAGGGCACCTTGAGCCCAGCCCTCGCCGCCCGCAGAGTCCTCGCGGCTGCACTGAATCCTCTGCCTCCCGCTCTCATTCGTGAGCTTCGCGCCCGCCGCTACAAGTCGAGCGAAGACCCGGGCTCCGTGTTCTCGATCGGCGACTTCGCTGAGGCGAACGTCGAGGCGCTGGAACTTGGATCTTGGATTGGTGAGCTACAGGCGCTCGCCCCCGGTGAGTCCGTAGGGCTCGGCCTCGTCACGATCACGAGGGTGTCATGAGCGCCCTCACCGCCGCCCGCCGCCGCACGACGCTCCTGATCGGCAACGAGCCGCTGCCCGAGTGTTTCGCCGACGCGACGCTGCAAGCGGCGCTGAACGCTTAGGACCGGGGCGCACCGAAGCAGGTCAAGCGCAGGCTTGTCGGCAAAGTCATTCGAACCGAGGAGCGGAGGGCAAAATGAACCGCTGGGAACAACTCGACGAGCAGCCGCAGTTCGGCCTGAAAACAACGCCAATCCGAGCCATCGACGACGGCCCAATCGCCACCGCCGATCACCTCGCATTCCCGAAGCCCGCAAAGCTCCCCGCCGACATGTGCGGCGCTGAGCTTGGATACCTGGAGCGGCACGGCCCGACTCGGCACGCGGAAACAGCCGACACCATCGCCGCACTGATGGCCGCCGACTCGCTGCTACCGCCCGCGCTCTGCCGGTGCGACGGCTATCGCTGCCTCGCTCACGACACCGTCTCCGGCATCGTGCAAAGCCGCTTCGCGACCGGTCGCCGCGCCGTCTGGCTGATCGACGTGCAGCGGGCGATCCGGCTGATGCTCCTGTGGCGCCGCGAGCTCCCCGCCGACTTCGCCGCCTTGGTCAACGACGCCTGGGGCGACGACAGCTTCCCCGACTCGGCAGCAACCCGCGAGCTTGCGCGCCGCTACGAGACCGAGCGCCCGGCGTACGCGGAGCACGGTTGCTCCGTCGCCTACACCGTCGCGTCGCTCGTCGAAGAGCTGAGGGCCGAGCGGGATGAGAGCGATGGGATTGATCGCGGGGTTGAAGCCGGGGAAAGGCGAGGTGAGTTGTGAGCCGCCACGGATACAGCGAGGACGGCTGGGACGACCAGGAGAGCCAGTGGGCGTCGATCAGGTGGGCAGGACAAGTACGAAGCGCGATCCGCGGTAAGCGCGGACAGGCTTTCCTCGTCGCGCTCGTTGAGGCACTGGACTCCTTGCCCGAGAAGAGGCTGATCGCAGAGTCACTCCAGGATGAGGGCGAAGTGTGCGCGCTCGGCGCTCTCGGGCGACATCGCGGAATCGACATGCGCGGACTCGATCCCGAGGACTCTGTGGCCATCGGCGAAACGTTCGGGATTGCTCGGCAGCTTGCTTGTGAGGTGATGTACCAGAACGATGAGAACTCGCTCAGCCCTGAGGAGCGATGGCGGTTCGTGCGGGCGTGGGCGCTACGCCAGATCAATCCTGAGACGCTCGTGCCGGAAGACGTGGAAAGGCAAGGTGACCTTTGACCACCAAGCAAGTCCTACTGCTCTGCGGCGCCGTGCTGGTGGCGGGCTGGTTCACCGGCAGGATAGTCGTCCGCGCCGGCTGTACGCCCGACCGCGAGCCGAGCCGCGAACCGAGCCCTGAGACTCAGCGCGAGGCGGACCGGTGGTTCGCGGGAGGCAGCAAGTGACGCGCGAGCCACCGCCCATCGTCACCGACGCGGTCCGCACGATCGTAGAAGCGTCAGGCGACGAGCGGATCGGCGCGCTTGCCCTGGCGCTCTGGGAAGCTGGGTTCAGGGACGGCTATCTCGCGGCGGCCGGAGCGGTCGGCGTGCGGGTTGCGCGAACGGAGGGAGACTGATGGGTGCGCAAGAGCTCTTCGTGATCGAGCACATCGACGTAGGCGTCAGCAACCTGAGCGTCGCGATCGACGTCTGGCAGACTCGCGAGGAGGCTGAAGCGGAGATGCGTCGCGGCGTCTGGGACGACATCGTCCGCGAGCGCGTCGTCCGCTACGTCCCCGAAGACACCGCCGCCGCAACGAAGCTCGCTTTCCACCGCGCCCGGGCGAAGCTGCTACTCGAGCGCTTCGAGCGGGAGCGGCTGCCGGGCGAGGTTGTTGAGGCGTTGAGGGAATTGGCGGGGGAGCCATGATCGACCCCGGAATTCACGCGGCGGTACCGTCCGAAAGCTACCACCGCCGAGAGCTCGGAATCGTTAGCAAGTCAGCGCTCGATCGAGTGCGCCGCTCGCCAGCCCACTACAAGTCCTGGCTCGATGGCGAGCTCCCGGACGAAGACAGTCCGGCGCTTGCCTTCGGTCGCGCTTTCCACATGGCGCTTCTCGAGCCCGAGCGGTTTGCGTCCACCTATGTGGAGCTGCCGAGGTTCGACCGGCGCACCAAGGAAGGGAAGGCGGCTGCGGCCGCTTGGGATGCGGAGCACGCGGGCGCTGAGCCGATCCGAATGGATGACCTGCTCTGCATTACGGCCATGGTCGAGTCAGTGAAGACTCACCCGCTAGCCGGCAAGATGGTTCGCGACGGCAAGCCGGAGCTCACTCTGTCGTGGAAAGACAGCGGGACAGGGCTGCGCTGCAAGAGCCGCCTCGACTACTACGTCCAGGACCTCTCGATGATCGTGGACGCGAAGACGACCGAAGACGCGAGCTGGGAAGCGTTCCGGCGCGACGTGGTGAAGTACGGGTACCACCGCCAGGACGCCCTCTATAGGGCCGCGGCGCTTGCCCTCGACCTGCCCGTCCAGCACTTCGTTCTGCTCGCCGTCGAGAAGCGACCGCCGTACGCTGTCGCCTGCTACACGCTCGACGCGCAGGCCATCGGGCTCGGCTACGGCTCCGTTCGGCGCGACATCGAGACGCTTGCCGAGTGTGTACGCACGAACCGTTTCCCAGGCTACCCGGAGACCATCCGGGAGCTTGATTTGCCGCCGTGGGTTAGCTGATGCGCGAGAACCACGGGGAGTCCTACAAATCTGGTCGCTCGCCGGAATATGCGGCGTGGGTCAACATGATTCAGCGCTGCGAGAATCCGCGCTTGCGACACTACGACCGCTACGGCGGCCGTGGCGTACGAGTCTGTACGCGGTGGCGGCGCAGCTTCCCAGCCTTTCTGTCAGACGTCGGCCGCAGACCAACCCGAGAGCATTCCCTCGACCGCTACCCAGATCGGGACGGGAACTACGAACCCGGGAACGTCAGATGGGCCACCGAAAAACAACAGCAACGCAATCGCATCACCAACAGGTCGGTAACAGCCAGAGGAGCAACAAAATGTCTAGAAGAATGGGCCGAGGAGACGGGGATCAAACGGGGGACGCTGGCGATGCGCCTCAGCTCTGGGATGAATCCGGAGCAGGCGATATCGCGCCAGGTCGGACCGAAGACGTACCAGTTCCAGGGTCAGAACCTGACGGCGCGGGCGATAGCCGCCAAGGCGGGGATCCCGCACAACTCACTGCTCCGCCGAATCAAGAGACACGGGAGCGTAGTGGCAGCGATCGCGCACTGGAAGGCGAACGGGCGGGGAAAGAAGACCGGACGATCGTCCGCGCCGATGACACGCCGGACCGAGCGATAAGCGCGTTCTCGAGCGAGGCCAACTTCGTCGGTGCCCAGCGCATGGCGAAAGCTCTGACTGCCTCAAGCTTGATGCCCAGGGAGTATCAGAACAACATCCCGAACGTACTGATAGCGATGGAGCTTGCGAGCCGGATCGGCGTGTCGGTACTCATGGTCGCGCAGAACCTCAACCTGATCCACAACCGCCCGAGCTGGTCGGCTACGTTTCTGATCGCCACGGTGAACCAGTGCGGGCGCTTCACTCCGCTCCGCTTTCGCTGGCATGGCACGGAAGGTTCCGACGACTGGGGAGCCCGCGCCGTAGCGAAGGACCGGGCCACTGGCGAGGAGTGCATCGGTACCCTCATCACGATCGGGCTCGCCAAGCGCGAAGGATGGTTTCAGAAGAACGGGTCTAAATGGCAGACCATGAGCGAACAAATGATCTGTTACAGGGCCGCGGCGTTCTGGACGCGCATCTACGCGCCAGAGCTATCCCTCGGCATGCACACTTCTGACGAGGTGATCGACACATTCGGCGAGGACGTGACACACATGCCGACGCAGATGACGCCCGGGTCGCCGGCCTCGCTTGAGGCAGCGCTTCGCGCCAAGGACAACGCCGCTACCGCGTAAAGGATCCCCCATGTCCAGAGCCACCGAAGACCCGAAACGCCAACCGCCCGAGCCCACCCCCGAGCCCCCGAAACGCCGCCGCTCCCCACTCGAGCACGCGATCGACGGCTACGAGAAACAACTCGCCAGCCTCGTCGCGCGCGAGACTGCCGCCGTCGAAAAAGTGAAGGTGAAGTACGCCGGCAAGCGCGCGATGCTCACGACGCAGATCGACGCCCTGAAGAAGCTCGCGGGTGGGACGTGACGTTCCAAGTCGGCGACCGCGTGCGGATTCTGGCCCCGGCGCTCCCGCCTTGCGATGCGTGCGGGGCGGAGAGCTGTGACAGCCCGGGCGGCGACCAGTTTTTCTTCGGCTCAAGGCTATGCGCGACATGCTGGCGGACGCCATGTGACGAGGTTTTCGTGGCCATCGCCGCCCGCCGCGCAAAGCAAGAGCCGGAGTTTTACGGCACGATGCCGGATCCGCTTCCGGAGACGCTGCCAGATGGCACGCAGTTCGGTTCGCTGCCTTTGGAGTTCACAGGCAGTGCGCAGTTGTGCGTCGCCATAACCGGCAAGCCCTTTTACCGTGGGCTATTCAGACGGGTCGGCAGCGAACTACCTGGCACCACTGGCGTCTGGTATGCCGAAGATCTCGACTGGTCCCGCATCCCCCGCCAGACCACGGCGACAATCACCGAGCGCGCAAACCACGGATTGGGTTTCGATGGGCCACGAGAATGCGCCGACTGTGGCCAGCCGATCGAGAGGTTCCAGGAATGCTCGCGAGCGGCCCTTGGTAGTGACGGAATCCTGCGCCCTGTCCCTGGGTTCTTTCACGCGAAGTGCCCGACCGGCGAGACCAAGAAGGCGCCCGACCCCTACGCCGCAGTCCGTGAGAACGAGCGCGCCGCAACGGTCAACACGCTCGCGCTCGACCTCGAGCGCCGCCGCACCGGGAAGATCGCCGCCCTCCGCCTCGACCTCGACCGGCCGAGCGGGAAGGCGAGGCATGCGGAGGCGCCGAGCACATGGCCGAGCCAATTCTCGGGCGCGAGCTGGGAGGACGACTGATGGCCGACTACATCACCCTTGTGGGCGCCGAGGCCGTGGAGCGCGCAGGCGTCAATATCGCCAGCGCGGCCGAGGCGATGCAGGGCGCAGCATCGAGCATTGGCTATGCGCTTGAGCAGGATCAGATCGTGCGCGAGTCGCACCGATACGATGAAGCCGCGCGAGCCGATGTCGAAGCGCTCACGGCGCTCGTGAGCCTAGACGCGGCGTGCCAGTACGCCGAGGCCAAGGCCGAAGGCTCGTTTCAGGTCGATCCGCGCGACACCGAGGCATCGGTCGCGCTTCGCAGGCTCCTCCGCGAGCGGGGCGTGCTCCCGAAGGAGGGCGACTGATGAGCGATAACACTAGCTTCACGATCATGGCGACGCTTGCGGCCGTCTGCTTTGGCGGGTTCCTGTTCTTCGCAGATCGCGGATGCGCGAAGGAGGAACGCCAGAACCTCGAACATCAAACCCAGGTCTCCAAGGCGCAGCTCGCGTGCATCGAAAGCGGGCGCCTGTGGCTGGACGGCAACTGCCTGCCGAAGTGTGCGCCATGACTGTGATCTCCCCCACAACCATCGCCGAGCTCGAGCGGCTGGCGGCAGAGGCGACGCCGGGGCCGTGGGAAGCGGAGTACGAGTTCGAGTCCAGCAAGGAGACCACGCAGTGGTATTGTCACCTCGCCAGCGACGGCCAGGCGCATACCAACCTTTTCGACACGGCAATGTCCGACGTGAAGCGGATCCGCGTCGAAGAGGATGAAGACGAAGAGGGACGCGTCACCTATTGGGACGACCAAGGCGAGGCAAACATGAACCTAATCGCCGCACTCCGCAACGCCCTTCCCGATCTCCTCGCCGCCGCCAAGTTCGGGGTGAGGGCGAGGGCGATAGTTGACGCAGCTGCGGACTGGGCCGGCTGCGGCGGCAACTTTGACGAGACGCCGCACTGCTTTCTATTCGACAAGCTGATGGCGGCCGGGTTCATCGACCAGGACGGAACGAGAGTGGAGAGCTGATGGGCCGCTTCGCCGAAGACACGACCGTCCCGGCCGCCAAGAGCCGCGCCGAGCTGGAAGCGCTGCTCGAGCGGCACGGAGCCCACCAGATCGCGATCGCCGTCGATCGCGAGCAGAAGCGGGCCGTGGTGGTGTTCGGGATCGACGGGCGCCGCGTGCGCCTCCAGATCAACACCGACCCCGGCAACAAGCGCGGGCGCGCTTACCGGCCCGACCAGTTCGAGCGCTCGGCCTGGCGCCGGCTCCTGCTGGTCGTCAAGGCGAAGCTCGAGATCGTGAAGGACGGCGAGTCCACGGTCGAGCGCGAGTTCCTTGCGGACGTGATGCTTCCAGACGGGAGCACGGTGCACGAGACGCTTGGGCCGCAGCTCGACCAGAGCTACCGGACCGGTGCGATGCCGCCGATGCTGCCGGGGATCGGGGAGACGAGCTGATGTCCCTCCCCTCCGTCTCATTCCGCGGTCGAAAGCGCGTCTTCGACGCCGGCTTCGTGACCCACTACGCATTGATGCTGTGGCCGTCGGGCGAGCTGATCTGGTATCGGATGGCGACGAGGGTGCATGGCTGACCGAGACGAGATCCTCCGCGCCGTAGCGCAAGTAACTCGGTCGCCCATGAACGCGCGCAGGTGGTTGCTGACGCTCGACTGTGGTCACGAAAAATGGGTCACCGCATCGCGCCGGCCAAAGGTCGGCAAGAAACTGCGGTGCCTCGCGCTCGCCTGCCTCGTCGGCGAAGAGAAGGAGATCCGTGTTCAAGCGTTTGAATAAGTTGCTCGGAGGCATAGGCGATGCCATCGACGCCGACATGCGCGAGATTGCAGAGTCGATGCTCGAGGGAATGTCGCCGGAGGAAGAGACGACAACCACCTACGAGGAGCGCCACGGAAGGATGGTCGTGACAGTAACGAAAACGGTCCGCACGTACGCGATTCCCGCCGAGGAGAAGGAGAAGAGCGAGTGACCGAGCGAGAGCAATGCTACTCGGGCGCGTTCTCGCCAACCCGGGAGCGGTGCCCGAATCGAGGTGTCTACACCACGCGAATCGGCAACCTTGTGGACAACTTCGTGTGGTGCCACGAGCACGCGCCAAGCGCCGAGTGGCGGGTGCCGATCGAAGCCCGAGCCGAAGCCGCGCCCATGCCTACCCCTCCGCCACTACGACCGGCTGCTCAACACGGCTGAGCCACCGGATCACAATCTAGACGGCACGCCGCGGGTGAACCGGTCGCGCGCCAGGCCCAAGCCAAGGAAGAAGCGATGACGACGAAACTTGAAGAGGCGCTGGCGCATTTGGAGTCACAATTCAGTCACCGCACTGTAGTCATGATCGAGGCCCTCATCCTCGCCCACCTCGAGGAGCGGGAGGCGGACAAGGAGCCCTCCCCCGAACCCGCGCCCGTTGCGGAGCCGAGTGACGATGAGCTGTCGGACATCTTCTCAGCAGCATTGAGCGCCGAGCCGGTCAGCAAGGGAGGGATGATCGAATTCGGCAAGCGGGGCTTTCGCGCCCTCTACCAAGCCGGCCTTCGCGCCGCGAGCGAGAGAAAAACCGGCTCCGCGTTAGGACATGACTGGCGCGCCGAGCAGGGCCCGCAGCTGGCACGCAGGCGATGCGCCAAGTGCAACTTGGTAATTTGGCACAACTGCCCCGGTAACTGCGAGTTGTGCGGCGCTTGTAAGCCCTACCCGCCGAAGCTCGACACCGCCCAGCAAGCCACCGCGCCCGACGCGAAAGCGGACGGGACGCAACGAGAGCAGTACGAGAAGCAGCCGGACGGTGAGAGCCCTCAGCCCCCGCTAAATTCGGGAGCAACCGTAAACGAAGGGACCGGCATCAATCCAACGTCGCAACCTGCTCCGGGCGTGGTGGGCTCTTCGGAGCCGAGCGACGATACCCTGACCCTGTTACGAATGTACGAGTTTCACGCCAGCGTTTGCGGAGATCGGAAAGTTCTGAAGCTTACGGCTGAGCAGGCGCTTGAGGTGATCGGCCTCCGCGCAGCGAGCTCACCAAGCGCCGAAGTCGGCTCGCTGCTCAAGGCCTTTCGCTCCGAGCTCATGTCTAGGTCGGCGCCAGGCGTCACTCCGGAGCCCGCGCCAGCCGAGCTTTCAAGGGCGTCGATGTTGGCGAGGATTGAGGCGGCGCTGCGAGGGGCGAGCGAACAGAAGCCGACAAGCCGCGAGGGTCTCTACCAGCACCTAGAGCGGCTACTCGCCGACGCGCCGATCGATGCGTTTTTGAGCATGACCGGCGCCGAGATCAAGATCGAGTTTACGAGCGAACAGAAGCCCTCCCCGCCGAAGCTCGACGCTTTCGGCATCACAACGCCGGACCCGCCGACGGGCAAACCGGAGAGCGACAGGGATGGGGCACGGGAGATGTACGACAATCACCTGGCCGACTTCAGCGCCGCTGAGTGGTTCGTGAACCTCACGGAAAATCAGCGCGAAAAAGTGGTCGCCGCCTACCGCTTCGCCCGCGACATCGGCGCCGGGCTGAGCGGGAGGCCGAGCTCGAGAAGATGCGCGATTGCATCAGGTCCCGTGAGCGAGAGACGCTGGACGCCCTTTATCTGGCCGGGGAAAGCGGAGGCCGAGCTCGCCGAACGGACGGCGCGGGCGAACGCGGACATCCAGCGCATCCACGCAGCGATCAACAACCGGGCCCCACACGACAACATGGCCGTCTGCGTCGTCGATTGGATCGAGGAAGCGAAAGCCGAGCTCGCCGAACTCCGCGCGCTGCTCCCCGGCTCGCACTACGAGAGCAACGGCGAGGCTGGCGACGGTCAGACCGTTTGCGACGCATGTGGTGGTGAAGTTGACGAGGACGGTCCGCCGCACGCTACGATGGACTGCGTCAAGCGCGCCGTGGCCGAAGGCATGGTTGCGCACCACTTACAGGCCGAGCTCGCCGAAGCGAAGGCGAAGCTGGCGGAGTGGGAGGGGATGTTTGACGCTATTCGTGCGGTTATCTCCCCCGAACGCCGGCCCGCGCCGGAGAAAGGCGAGTGATGCGAACCGTGAACGACATCGTTGGAGCTGTGCAGGAACAGGAGCCGGCGACAGAAGAAGAGCTGCGCCTTGCGCTGCTTTGCCTCTACTACGATGGGCAGATGTCTGCGCCGAGTGATTACGAGAGCGCAGGCGAGTTGCGGCTTCGGATGCGGGCCAAGGAAAACTTCGAGCGCCGGTTCCGCATGCTGAAAGCCGACCCGTCCGTCTATCTTGGCGAGCGGTGGACCCCTGGCACAGAAGAGAACCGCGCCGGCCGCGAACTCAGCAAGCGCGTACTCGCTAAGTTCGAGAAGAGCAGGGAGAAGGGTGCGAAGCCATGACCGACCACGCGCCCAACTGCCTGACCAATCTCAAGATCATCACGCCCGGCGGTGAGGAGGACAGGCTACGCAGACTGATCTGCACCTGTGCCGCGAAGGAGCGCGCCAGGATTGCCGATCTCGAGCAAGCCCTCGAGCGCTCCGTCGCCCGCGTCACCGACTACGAGCGGGCGCTGCAACGGGAGAGGGGGCGGGTGAGCTATCTCGAGGCCGAAAACGCCGAGCTGCGCGACGAGCTGGAACGGCATGATGGGCGGCGCCGTGAGGGGCGTCAGTTGCTTCGGCGGCTCGTGAAGTACATACGAGAAGACCGTGCCGAGACCAAGGGCTCGACCCGGCTATTCCGACTGACTGACCAGGTAGCCGACTACCTTGAGCGCACGAACGACCCTAACGATATTCTACGAGGCCCAGCGGCCATTGATCTCGCCACCGCCGACGAGACCGAGAAGCCGTGACGCCGACGGGCGGTGCTGGCTTTGTTAGGTCCCGACAGTCGCGCCCAAGTCCAGCACGTTTCCCGCTGGTCCGCAGAAATCGACTTGCCCATGTCGTTTCCACTTGCGCGCTGATATCAGCGCGCCTATAGTTCTCTGTAGATGGTCGGCACGGAGCCGGCCCCGAAAGGAACGAGACAATGATCAAGCTGACGTTCGCAGAGGCCACCGAGTACGCCGACAAGGTCAACGCCGTGGCGCCCCGTACGGCCGAGGTCCAGAGCACGGGCTACGGCCCCAGCGTCCGCGTCCGGATCGCCAGCGCCGGCAGCAGCGCGTGCTGGTACTCCACCGTCGCCGATGGCGAACTCCCCAAGCCCAAGGCACTAATCGCTGAGCTCAAGGCCAATCTCAGTGGTCGCGTGGCCGGCACTCGCGGCGCCATCCGGTCCGAGCGGGGTGCGTCGTGAGTAACGAAGCGCCGCCTAGCTACGAAGAGTGTAGTAGCGCCTTCGCGCGCATTCGCGCAGAGTCCCCAGCAAACTGGGACCGTGAGCACAAGCTTCGTCGGTTCCAGCTGGCAGCCGAGTCGGCCGACATACGCGGATCGTGTGAGCGCATGGCAGCCTATCGACTGTCCGGGCAGGTTCCCCCGCTCGGCTACTACGACTCGGAGATCGACAGCCTGTTTCGAGCTATCGAGCTTCTGCTCCGCGAGCGCACCGCTGACCACGGAGATCAGCCGCACTGCCTCGCTAAGGACAGCGAACGTAGCCAATTTCTCGCCGAGCACCGCGGTGAGTCGCTGGGCGCGCTGCTTAGACGATGATCTACGTCCACGTCATCGAGCACGCAAGCTGTGCAAAGCCTTGGGTTGCAGTCATCACCGGAGCCAACCCGAGGTTCGGGTTCGCTCGGAGGTTCGTGCGGCCGCGCCACGACTACAGGGACTCCGGAAAGACCTGGCGCCGCACGGTCGGGATCAAGTCCTGCTACCTCCTGGAGGAGGGGTGGGTGTGCGAGTTTTTCGAGCAGCGCAACGGGTACGACAAGCCGCGCGACTGCAAGCGCTACTTTGCTCGCGTGACTCAGGACGGTCTGGACAAGCTCGACGAACACGAGGTAATCAGATGTCTGCGCAAGCGCCGCTGAAACGCTGGCTCACGATCGACGTGCTGGCCGCTGCACGAGCGCGGATCGCGTACGTGTTCGACCGCTTCCCGCGCGTCTATCTCTCTGGGCCATCAGGGAAGGACTCGGGCGCGATGATGCACCTGGTCTGTCAGGAGGCGCGCCGCCGCGGTCGGAAGGTTGGCGTGCTCTACGTGGACCTCGAGGCGCAATACCGGGCCACGATCGAGCACGTTCGCGAGATGTTTCAGCTCTACTCGGATTGCATCGAGCCCAACTGGGTGGCGTTGCCGCTGCGACTCCGCAACGCGGTCAGCATGGCTGAGCCCTACTGGATCTGCTGGGATCCGGAGAAGCGGGAGTCGTGGGTACGTGAGCCTCCGGCGGAGGCCGCCACTGGCTCAGGCCTCTACCCGTTCCACGTGCAACCATGGCAGGGCCGCGACGGCGAGCGCCGAGCGCAAGAGTTCGAGGAATTCGTTGAACTCTTCGGCCACTGGTACTCACGGGGACTCGCTACCGCGTGCTTCGTCGGTATCCGGACCCAAGAGAGCCTCAATCGCTTTCGCGCGATCTGGAAACGGCGCCGATCGCGGCTCGAGGATCGGTGCTGGACGAGCTGGCGCGGCGGCAGACTCTTCAACTGCTACCCCATCTACGACTGGACCACCGAGGACGTGTGGACGTACTTCGGCCGAGAGCGCCTGCCGTACAATCGGCTCTACGATATGATGCACCAGGCCGGGCTCTCGATTCACCAGCAGAGGATCTGTCAGCCGTATGGCGACGACCAGCGCCGCGGCCTGGCGCTCTACCACGTGATCGAGCCTGAGACTTGGGCTCGCGTCGTGGCCCGAGTGGCCGGCGCGAACAGCGGAGCGCTCTACGCTGGCAAGCGCGGCAACATTCTAGGAAACGGCAAAGTCGAACTGCCAGCTGGGCACACATGGGAAAGCTTCGCTCGCTTCCTCCTGGCGACGTTGCCTGAGCACGAGCGGATCCACTTCGAGGTCAAGATCGACGTGTTCCTCGGCTGGTACGCATCGCGCGGTTATCACGATGGAATCCCCGATGAGGCCGACCCAAAAGAGGAAGCCTCCAGGAGGGCGCCATCGTGGCGCCGGATCTGCAAGGTGATCCTGAAGAACGATCGCATGTGCCGCGGACTCGGTTTCAACCAGCATGTGAGCGGCTACTACGACAAGTACATGGCGCGGAAGCGAGCGGGAGCACTGGCCAGATGATCGAAGATCTCACCGAGAAGCTCTGCTCGTCGCTGGCCGCGCTTGGTGAAGACGAGAGGATCGACGCATTGAACCGTGTCCGCTCCGCTCTGCACAGCGTCTCCACGCTGCGTCACCATCCGGTGGATTGCGTGCTCTGGGTGCCGTGTGAAGAGGTCTCCGGCAACGATTACAACCCGAACCAAGTTGCGCCACCTGAGATGCGTCTCCTAGAGCACTCGGTCCGCAAGAATGGCTACACGATGCCGGTCGTAACTCATGAGCTGCCAGGTGGCCGAGAAGTGGTGGATGGGTTCCACCGCAAGCGCGTCGGTGCTGAAGTGCCCGAGGTACGGGATAGCACGCGGGGCAGGCTTCCCGTCACCAAGATCCGCGCGGAGCGCGCCGACAAGAGCGCGAGGATTGCCGCCACGATCGAACACAACCGGGCGCGCGGACAGCACCGCATCGGTGACATGAGCGAGATCGTTAGGATGCTCTACGCTGCCGGGTGGCGCGACGAAAAGATCCGGGAAGAACTGGGCATGGACGAGGACGAGGTCAGGCGACTCAAGCAGATGACCGGGCTTGCCTCGCTCTTTGCCGAGCGTGAATTCAGCAAAGCATGGGAGCCAACGTGAAAAACAAAACAGTCACACCCCCCGCGGTCAAGCCGGCTGCGGGGCCCACGATCGAAGATCTCCGCGCCCGCCTGGCCGATCTCAACGAGCGGATCTACGAGCCCGACGACGACTTGTCGCCGACATCCCAGTACAGCCTCCGCGCCGAGCGTGATCGCGTGTACGATCGCATCGTGGAGATCGAGGAGTCCGAGTGCGAGTAGCCATACCAGCGTCCGTCACCGGCCCCTACGCCTCGAAATGGCGGGGGGCCGAGTGGCGCTCGCACCGGACCGTCAAGGCCGCTTGGGCACGAGCGTGGCCGCACCTCGACGAGCGACCGTTCGTCGTGCGCGTCGTGGGGCCCGGGAAGGGAGAGTCCGTTGAGCTGCCGGAGTCGAGGCCGTACGGGTCACGGAGCGGGGCGAGCGGCCGAAGCTCACTGGCAAAGGTGCTCGTCACGGGACTGACGCACGAGCAGATCGCTAGGTGGGATGTAGCGGCCGGGCGGGCGGGCGTGTCCCGGAGCGAATGGCTTCGGGGCGTCGCAGATGCCGCGTCCTGAAAATCGACACTGACCATGTCGATTCTTCTTGCGCGCTGATATCAGCGCGCCTATAGTCACTCTCATGAACAACGCAGCAAGCAGGAACTACGAGATGACGGAGCTCTACATGAGCGGATGCTGGGTGGTCCGCTGCCTGGAGACGGGCACCGAGACGATCCCGATGAGCCGGGCGAGAGCGGCGAGGGTCCTCCGGGCCCTCCGGGGGCAGGCGTGATGGCTACCCCCTGCGAGAGCCGCCGACAAGTGTCGCTCTCCCGACGGCTCCGCCTGGAGTACAACCTCGACCGGCCCGAGGACGTTGCCGCTGCGATGCGGGAGGCGCTTGCTGCCGGGGCCTCAGACGCCACGCTCGAAGCGCTCCGGTTCCGGATGGCCAGGTCACGTCGCTTGCCAGAGCTCGGGCGCGAAGCGGCGTGGCTGGTTGGGCGCTGAAAAGCAAAAGCCGCCAACCCCGAAGGGCTGACGGCTTTCTCTGGATTGGTGTAGGATGACGACGATGGACCGGAGGTCGTTTATACTCGTGGCCGGCGGCTCGCTGCTGGTGCCGGGGCCGGTGAAGCGTTACTTCTTCGCTCCCGCTGCCGGCTGGGTGTGGAACGAATGGGGTCGCTTGGGGCAACTGCGTGATGTGACAGGCATCACCGACGACATAACGTGGAACTTCAAGAACGGCTTGGGTCGCTGGGGGCAACTGCTGGATGTGACGCGGATCCCCGGCGAGAGTGACGGAGCCATGCGAACCAGGCTCAGCCGGGCGCTTTCGGCCGTTAGCATCACCTACAGCAAAGCTTAGGGCTCTGCCGGCGGCATCACGACGGGGGCCCGGCCAGGGTTTTTCGAGTAGGCGCGCCGCACCTCGTCTTGGAGCGCGCGGTTCTGCTCCTCGAGCACGCGGAGCTTGTCCTTGTCGCGCCTCCGCTCCTCCTCGGTGGCGCGGGCGGCCTCCTTCTGGCGGAGGTCGGACACCTGCTCCGCGAGCTCGGTGAGTGACTTCGCCTTGGCGTCGTCGGCGGCTTTCCACTCGGCGACGCTCGGCACGTCGAGCCACGCGCGCCCCCAGAGCTTCGCCGCGCCGGCGCCGCCACCGAAGACCAGGAACATCGCAGCTCCGAGGAAGAGACGCGCACGCGCCTTTGACCGGCGGTCGTCCCCGGCGATCGCGTCGACGACTTGGCTGCGCCACGACCCCGGCGGCGGGGAAATCGAGCGGGACGGCGCCTTGCCGGCGTGCCTGAGGCTCGGGGGCGGGTAGGGCGGCAGGGGGCCGGGCCCGTTGATCTCGCGGATCCTGGCGTCCGTGGGGCGCTCGTTGGACTCGTAGAGCACCTCCGCCTCCACCACGATCGGGGGCACGCTGGGCGGGCTCTCCGGGGCGCTCTCCGGCACCGGCGGCAGGCTCTCGATTGCGGGCCTCGAGACGCGGTAGCCCCCGTCGGGGCGGGGCACACGGGGGCGCTGGAGGCGGGGAGGGGTGGGGGGCACGGGTCACTCCCCGCGCTTCTTCGCCTCGGGGCTCTCGTCAGCGGTAGATGGCTCCGGCGTGTCCGGCGCCGAGGACCTTCGCCGCCCCGCGTCCGGCATGGTCGGCGGGCCGTCGAGCGGGCCGGACCACGTTGGTTCGGCCGGCGGAGGCTCAGTGTCTGCGAGACGATCCGAGCTCGTGAACAGGCGGATCAGGTCCGCCCGCATGTCCTCGATCCGCACCGGCTTGTGCCAGACCGAATCGACCAGGTCACGCTCGGCTGCCCCGTGAAGCTCGCTCGGATCGCCTGACGTGAGCACGACGAGCACGCCGCGTGCGCGGATCAGCTTGGCGAGCTCGACGCCGCTGCCATCGGGTAGCAGGGCGTCAACGATCGCGGCCTCGAAAGCTGGACGCACGTGTCGCACGATGTCGATCGTCGCCGCGTAGGTCCCGACGATCGTGACGTGGGCGCCGCAGTCTTCGAGGCAACGTGCCGTCACGCGGGCCAGCGGTTCGTCGTCCTCCACGAGCAGCAGCCGCCGCTTGGTCAAGCCATTGCGTGACTCGCGCTCGAGACGGGAGATCCGTCCCATCACCTCGGAGAAGCGCGACGAGCCTTCGGCGAGCCGGTCCTCGATGCAACCGAGCCGCATCTCCACGGCTCCCATGCGGTTCGCGTGCTGGTACGCAGCGGCGCCGATGTCGGCCAGGTGCTCCAGGATCCTGTCGTTCTGCGGGCCGAGCCGCACGACTTGGCGGCCGATCTCCTCTTGGTTGCGCCCGAGCTCGAGTAGCTTGTCCTCGAGGATCGCGAAACGGCGCAGGGATTCGGCGTCGGAATCGCTCACTCTGCCACCATGGGGATGACGCTCGGTGGGCCAGCCGGCAACGTGTCGCACTCGGTGAGGATCTCTCGGAGCTCTCCGGCGACATGGCGATACACGTCGCGCGCCGAGTCGCTCCACGTGATCACTTGTTGGCGCTCGCAGTAGGTGGCGAGGTCTTCGAGGCGTTCGCGGGCTCGGGGGGTCACGCTATCCTGTCCGGTTTCGTTGTTTCCTCGTCGTCCGCTTCCCGCATCGCCTCATCCGCCGACTCTTTCGTCCAGGCTCTAGCGTCGTCGAGCGTGCGGGCGAGGATAGAGCCGTGAGCGGCGCCGAGGTCGGAGGGTTCGACCAGGCGGGTTGAGTCTGGGTCACGTGAGAGTGGCGGCGCATCCTCGAGCGTCGCCAACGGGTGCTGAAACTTGCTCGGCCAGTGCAGCACCGACCGGTCCGCGTTGTTGGCGATCACGTTGGCGGCGTTTTCGAAACAGAGCCGGTTCTGCTGGTTTCGCGTGGCGACGCCAGGATTCGCGATCCCCTCGGGCGAGACCTCACGGATCTTCGACGACGTGGCGCAGTTCCACCACTCGCCCGCGAGCGCCTGTCGCGTGAAGGTGGGGAACTTCAGCGGGAAGCCGGGCCCGACTGCCCACGCCATCGAGAGGATCCCGAGCTGCGCGTCCGCCGGATATTCGGCGAAGCCCTTGAATACCCGCGCGAGGATCTCCGCGTTCGAGTCGAGCTTGTCGAGCACGACTTCGTCAATGTCCTCGTTCGTGAGTCGAATCGAGGTGAGGTGCGCGGCGTGTCGGTGGTGCTTCGGGGCGAGTTCCTTCGCCTTCGCCTTGATGGCGTGCCACTGCCTTTCGACCTCGGGGCGCGTGGCGAGCTCGCCGTCCGGCATCGTCCAGGGAAAGCGAAGGGCGAGCTCCAAGGGATCGGCCAGGTTGCCGACCCCGACGGTGAGCAGCCCCCGCACGTCGGCGTAAAGGTAGGGCACGCGGCCCTCGAGCGGCTCGGAAAAAAAGCGCCACGCCGCACGGACGGACGGGTGCATCAGTTCGCCCTTTCATAGAGGCTCACGCCCCGGTGCCAGCCTCGGGGAGGATTCGGCGCAGAGAGCTCCCGCCAGTGGAATGTCACGAGGGCCGCGACCTGGCGCCCATCGACGTCGAGCTCGCGCCACGTGCCGACCGGTTCCTTGAGCAGTGCCGCGGCTGCGCGACGCTCCGCCGGCGCGCGCTTGCCGAGCGGTCGAAAGCCAGCGCGGGGTTGAGGCCACGAGCCGAGCTCGAGCACGGCGACGAAGGTCTCGTAGGTCTTCACTCGCTGGCCGGCTGCCGGAGCGTCACAGCGGCCCATGTAGCCGCCGAACATGCCGGCGATGATGCCCTTTTTGTTCCGGCCGAAGCAGCGCTCGCGCTCACGCACGAGGCGCACCGCTGCGCACCTGGCGCCGGCGTAGACTTGGCCGTCGAGGTAGTCGAAGGGCTTGCGATGAAGATCCTCGAGAGCCCAAAGCCCAGAGCACGACGACCTCCAGAGCTGCCAGTAGCCGCGCGCCTGCGGCTTTCCGTCTGGCCCCGGATCGCACCGCATGCCGGGCGGGCCGTCTTCGCAGCGACCCTCGCCGACATAGCGCGCCCAACCGGTTTCGTGCTGTCCGACTGCTGCAAGGCTGGCCGCTAGCTCGGCTGGCGCAAAGTTGGCTGACGGGCCCTCGGTTCTCGCGGCCTCCAGGATGGCCTTCCCGATCAGTCGGAGGCGTGCGCTTCGCCCGGCATCTGGCTCGTCCCGATCACCGGAGAAGCGCGGAGTGTTGTGCAGGATCGAGACGATGCCGCCGAGCAAACCGTCGTCGGCGTGCTCGGTCGGTTTCTCCTGCTTCGGGGGCTCGGGCTCGATCGTGTAGTCGCCCGGTTCCGGGTACGCGACCGCGAGTCCCACCATGGCGAGCGCGCTCAAGACGAACACGACCGCCATCATCAGAATCAGTCTCATCTTCACTCCCAGAAAAGGATCACCGCGCCACCAGCGCGATCACGGTGCCGAGTAGCACCAGCGCGATGAACGCGGCGATCATGATGTTGGCGTCGCGGATGGGGGATTTCAACGGAAGCAGTCCTCAGCCGCCGAGCACGACGGCGCAGCCTCGACACACGCGACAGGCCAGCGAACGGTCCCGCTCGACTCGACGTTGCGGCAGACATCGGCGCACGTCGCCCCGGCCGGAGTCGGCCGTGCCCAGTCGCAAGCGGCGTGCTTCGCGCAGGCCGTCTCGCACGTCGGTACGCCCGGCCCGGCATCGACCGGAGCGGGCACGGGAACAGGTTCAGGGGTAGGCGCCGGCGCAGGTGGCGGCGGGTCGCACATGGCGAGCGACGCCGCTGCAAGCAGTAGGAGCGTGCGCATCATGCGACACCCGGAAGCGACGGATCGAAGTCCGCAATCCAGAGATCTTGGGCGAGCAGCATTCGGTTCTCCGTCACCCAGCAGAAGCCGCCGTCACCCCACGCTGCGCTCCACGAGTTGAGCCAGCGGTAGTGAAACATCTTGGTGGACTCGTGCCAGCGGTAGCCAACGACCGCCATCGCGTGCCCTCCCGCGAGAGCGCCGCCTTCGTGGTCAATCACCGACCGACCGTCGACGTCGAAAAACCCTTCGCGGATCGTCGTACCGAACACCACCGGGGAACCACCAGCGAGAGCGCGTCGGATCGACTCGGTGTCGCCGAACACGACACGCTGATACCCGCGGAGCCCGCGACGGTCGTGCGCATCGCGAAACACGCTCGGTCCGGGGCGCTCGTTCACGCGGGCCGCATCGGTCGGCCAAAGCCCGAAGCTCGGGAAGCCGAAGTGCTGAACAGCGCGCGCGGCGGCGCGGAGATAGGTCCCTTCGTCGAGCCGGTCTTCGCCGTGTTCCGCCCGCGCCCACGAGTAGATCGCGAGCGGCGAGGGGAGCTCGGCTGACGGGTTGCCGTCGATGATCTGTCCGAGTTGCAGGGCAGATGCCCAGGCGTGCCCGACACAAGAATTCGTCGAGCCCTGGTCCAAAACGCGCGGAACAGAGCCCGAATGATCGACGAGGTCAGGCAGCGGACCGCCAGCCTTCGGGCGAGCTGAAAACCGGTGGTCCCGCTCGTCGTCGAGGTCTTTGCGGTAGCCGAGTCCCCTCACCGAAGACCCGCCGCCGCGAACGACTCACGCGAAGCCGCTTGCTTGGCCGCCATCGCTTCGGCGAGGAACGGCTCGAGCAAGTCGCGGTTTTGGCAGAAGAGATCCTTCGCCTGCTCCGGCGTGATGCCCTGCTTTTCGGCGAAGGCTTCCGAGCAGAGGAGCTCCGCGGCGACTTCGACGGCCGAGCGCGCGACGGCTTTGCGCTGGGCTGCCGTGCAGGCGACGAGCAGCGGAAGGGCCAGCGCAAACGCGATCATCCCGACCGCCGCGCCGCCGCCCGGCGGACGCTTCGATACGGGCGTGACGAGCTGCCTCGTCGCGACACCACCGAGCACAACGCTCACAGCGACCGCGAGATCCACGATCGCCTGGATCTGGTCGTCGTTGATCTTGAGGCCGAATTTTACCGCGAGGCCGAGTGCCGCCACGATGACGGCGATCCAGAGGGCGGGCTCTTTACTGAAGGACATGGGGGTTTTCTCCTGTGGGTAGATTGACTATTTCGGGTTCTCGACGTGACCCACGGCGGTTACTTCGACCTTCGGCACGGCGGCCTCATTCGCGACCGAGAGGGAGCGGTCTGGTACCGTTGGGACGTCGCCTGCCCCGAGCACCTTCACCTCAACGGCCTTGAGCCAATATGGCTCCGCTGTCTTCGGATGCTTTGCTCCGTGGCGCTGAAAACAGAGCTTTTGAAGCGCTGCCATCTGAGCTTGCGATGGCGCAGACTCGAATGGAAAATCCGTGAGGATCCCCGCGGCCTGGTGCCGCACGTAGTGAATGGTCTTCATGATCAGGCCGCCTGCGTGATGGTGAGTGACGAACACGAGACGGCCGCGCCGCTCGAGATCGCCACGGAGTTGAGATTCAGGTTTGCGCCCGACGTGCCGGCCTCCATGTCCATCGTGCCGACGGTCGTGCGCGCGGTTGCGTAGAGCGATGCCCACGAGGCCGTGCCGGTGGCGTTCGCGCTCGAATCTTGAGTGATTGCGTTTGCAGCTTTGCTGCCCGACGATGCCGCGGCGAACGCCGTAGCGTTCAGCGTGAGTTCGGCGAGTAGCGTTTGCGCTCCGAGCGCGGTGTCGGCATTCGTGGGCTGGGTGCCGTCAAAGATGCCGAATAGGTCGCCGTTCAGGGTATCGAACGCGGCGTCGAGCGCTGCGTTCCTGGCAGCAACTGCCGTTTTTGGGTTTAGTGCCACGTCAGTTCTCCTCTTCGATCGTCACGCCGGTGAGTTGCACGGTGCCGCTTCCGTCTTCCGACCACGCGGAGCGCGTCACGAACTCGAGACCCGAGACCAGCTTTGCGCCCACAGGCAGCACATCCCCGTCTTCCAGGCGGATCTGCCGGCGATTACCCTCTGCGTCCTCGACCTCGACCAGTAGCCCGTGCGTATCGAGCCACTGCACCCGCGCGCCGTCCAGTTCTCCGCTCTCGAGACGGTCGGCGAGCTCGCGGAACTTAGCCACAGCGATAGCCCGTCCGTTGCCTTTGAGGCGCCCGTTGGCATCGGGCTCGCGCCCGTAGCCTTCGCGCACCGGAAGTTTCAAAATCCTAGCAGTGTTTTCCATGTACTTTTCCTCGGTCAGAGCTGCCTACAGAGCAGCGTCATCGTCATGTCGTCTTTGCGTGAGATCGGCGCGTTGGTCGTTTCGATTCGACAGCGCAGGTAGTAGTCAACGCCAGCCGTCCCACCCGTGATCCACACGGTCACTCCGTAGAGGGTCCCGCTGATCTGGCCGAACGCCGTGCTTTCGATGACAAGGTCCGTGGCCGCGTCTATCGTCGTTCCGGTCGAGTCAACAACGTCTACCGTTGCAGACGCGATCGCTTCGCCAGCAGAGAGAACCCACTGGAACGTCCAGTCCTTGCGGCCGTTCGGGTCATGCCTTTCAGCAAACTTGAGGAAAGCCATTGCGGTCAGACGGTCTTTGGTGGTGTTTTGCGCCCGGATGAAGTCATGTCCCTGACCGACGAGTCGCGCCCGGCGGCCTGTAGTGACCTGGCGATTGCCTGACGCGAAGCGCTACCGGCGAGCGCGAACTGCGCGCCGATTGTGGCGAGGCCAGAGCAAGCAAACGGCGCCAGCGCGACTGTGCATGTTCCGCTGACCGGCAGCGCGTGGATTCCGCTACCAGATGCCGCGAACGGTGATGCGGCGCACGTGGCGCTACCCGTGATTGCGAGCAGCGCAAGACCGGTCGCACTCACGCCGAATTGCGACGCGGTAGCCGACGCCGAGCCCGTGAAGCCCTCTGCTGCTGCCCCAGATGTCGCGAATGAACTGCACGCCGCCTGCACACTGCCGGAGAACGCCTCGGTGCCACTGGCGGTGGCGGCGAATGGTGAAGCAGCGGCCGAGCCAGTGCTCGTGAACACCGTCCCGGTAGCCCCGGTGCCGAGCGTGGCAAATGGCTGGCATGCCGCAGAGCCAGAACCAGTGAATAGCTCGGCGCCCGCTGCTGATGTCGCGAAGGGCGAACAAGCCGCTCCCGCCGACCCGGAGAACGTCTCAAGCCCAGATGCCGCTGCGGCGAACGGAGCGAGAGCAGCCGATGCCGAGCCGTCGAATACGTCGCCCGTTACGCCGGACGCGGACACCGCAAACGGCTGGCAGGTGGCAGATCCTGCGCCGGTGAAGACCTCGGACCCCGATGCCGCGGCAGCAAATCCGGAGCATGCGGCGCTGGCTGTTCCTGCGAAAGCCTCGGCTCCGGCCGCGCCAGCCGCAAAGGGTTGGCACGCCGCCGAGCCGGATCCTGTAAATGTCTCTGCTCCGCTCGCACTGGCGGCAAACGGCGACATGGCAGCCGTCGCCGAACCGGTGAACACCTCCCCGGTTGCCCCAGACGCCGACACAGCGAAGGGCGAACACGCCGCGGAGCCGGTCCCAGAGAACGTCTCGGAGCCGGTTGCCGAGCAGGCGAAGGGCTGAGGCGCGCAGGTAGCCGTGCCGATGAAGGTCTCCGCGCCGGAGCCCGATGCTGCAAAAGGAGCGAGCGCGGCGGACGCCGTACCCGTGAAACCTGCCTGCGCAGTTCCAGATCCGGAGCACGCGAACTGAGCAAGCGCAGCAGAGGCCGAACCGGCGAACGTTTCGACTCCCGTTGCGGAGCACGCGAACGGTGAGGCTGCGGCAGACCCGCTACCGCTGAACGTCTCCGAGCCTGTCGAGCTCGCGGCAAACACCGAGAGCGCCGCCGAGCCAATGGCCACGAACGTGACGAGCCCTGCGGCCGCGCACGCGAACGGCGCCAGCGCCGCGGAGCCGGTGCTGGTGAATTCACCAACGCCAACCGTCCCAATCGCCGCAAGCCTCGGCCCCCGAACAAGCCGGATATGTGGACGCGGCCGGAAGACCACGGGCTAGCCCTGGGTTTCGATGCAGGCGAGGAACAGTGCGTCTGTCCAGTCGTTGCTGGCGTTCTGCTGAATTGAGCCGCCCAGAGTCAGGAGTGGCTCAAATTGATCGGATCTGTCAGCCAGGACCACTGTGCCCTCGCTGATGTCCTCAAAGATCTGTTGAACATGGATGACTCGCGCCGGGATCCTCCCAAAGGACCAGTGGCTCGTGGTCAGCGATATGGCGCCAGCTCCGTTGGAGCCCTTGAACATAACCGTGGCAATACCCATTGGCTTTTTACTCCTCAAAGTAGAGAGATCCGGAGAAGCTGATCGAGTCAGCTGGCGTCGAGTTCATGCGGAGCACTACGCGAGAGCTGACAGCGACGCTGGGTCGCATGTCGGGCGTCGGAATCCAGATGTGACCAGCGCGCACGTTGAATGCCGTGGCGTGCAGCACGAGCGGCGTACCAGTTGACGCAAGCGTCGTGTTGTTGATCTCGATGCCGGTCAGCAGCGACGCTGACTCGGCTGGGTCGAGCGGGATGGCGGTGAATGCCGATCCGCCTGATCCGCTAGTGGCGTGGCCGCGGATGAGCTCGAGCCGGATCTGCTCATCAGCCGCGTCACCAGCCTCGGTGCTCTGCCCGATTTCCCAGCCCAGGATCTTGATCCTCCGGGTGGCTGGGGTTGGCAGCTCAACGAGATCCTGGGGAGCCGCCGCGGCAACGGCCGCAAAAGTCACAACGTAAACAGCCATGCTTTCCTCTCAAGCCGCGAGTCGCGCGGGCACGTAGAGCTCTCCCCGCTTGGCCATCCGGTAGATGGCATTGCGGATCATGTTAGTTCGCGAGGCACTGAATCCCGGATCGCTTGTTCCGCCGCCACCGCCGCCGGACTCCCGAAAAGAGGCGATCACGATCTTGGGCTCGATGCCGCTAGCAGTGCCGGTAGTCGACGACGCCCCGGCGGTCAGCGTGAAGACATTGCAAAACAGGTTGGAAAAACTGAACGTGTCAACGCTGCTTGCTCCGGTTCCGCCGATCCCCGGGTCCTCGTCCAGGGAGAACGCGCAAGCGAGCACCAAGTCTCCAGTGTTGCTGGCCACGGCCGCGCTAGTTGTGCCCGCGTTGGTAGCGACAACTTCGGCCGAGCCGTCAGCTAGGACCTCAACCCCATTGACTACGGGGCCGTCGTCACGCCCAGAGAGTGCCCAGTCCAGCGTCGTTGCCCCGGTAGTTGGAGCAACGGTGTAATACTGGTAAGCGTCATTTTCTCCAGCGATATTTGAGGCGCCGGCAGTCATGGCAACGCCGCCAAGGGCCATCGTGGTGAACGAAGCGCCGCTGATGTGGACCAGCCCGCACGGCACCCAATAGATTTTGGTCCCCGCCGCGAGCGTGACGGCTTGTGCAGCCGGATTCAGCGTCGCGATCCCCCAGTTAGTGACCGTGCCGACCGTGATCGCCACTACCGCACCCTGCCCGCCGCCAGTGGGATGTTAGAGATGGCCTCGACCGCGGCGCACTGCGCGGTGCCCATCAGGAGTTCGCGCGGGCTACGTTCTTCTGCCGGGCTATCGCAACGGTCCAGATAGTTTTGGACGGCCGCGTTGAATGCAGCGACGTGGTCCGTATCCTCTGCGACGCCCGGCGCCGTGCTCCGCTGTTTTCCAAGAACGTTCACCCTCAGCGCGACGTGCGCCGCGTAGACACCGCTCGCCGCGTCTTGGTCTACATCCAGTTCAACGATGCCGAGCGTGCCGCTCCAGCGCAAAACGGAGGTGTAGTGCGCCGGGACGGTCTGCTCCGTCAGCGTGGCGGTCTTGTAGGTAAGATCGGGCATGGGCGATCTGGTGGGAGCGGGAGATCGCGGCGACTACGGGTCAGCGATCGTGATCTGATTCACGTCTACGCCGAGAACGTCGGCCGCTGCCCGTTGGCAGTGGCGATCACCTGGTTGATGTCAGTGATGAGCCCGGTTCCGCCCGAGTCGCTCGTGCGCGTCGTGCCCCCCGGCATCGCTACGCCATCAAGCTTCGCGTATCCCTGGGCGCCGTCAACCAGGGCCCCCTGCTGCGTGTATCCCTGAAAGCTCGAGTTCTGAACGAAGATGTTTCCGTAGCTCGTCCCGCCGCCGCCCTGGTCGCGCACCCAGATCGTCCGCTCGTGCTCACCGTGTACCGAAACGTTCGAGGCGTAGATCGTGGGGCGCTGGTCTTGGTTCGTCGCCGCCGTCGTGTCGAGAAAGTAGAACACGATCCCGGCTGTGCGACCGACGAGCGAGCAGTTTGAAATCTTGAAACCGCGCAGCGTGAGCCCGTTTGGCTCCGCGACCTTCACGCAGGTATTCATGATATCTAGCCCACCGCCGACCCACTCGCCGTATGCGCCCTTGAACCCATCGGCGTCGCGATCACGAAAGACGATCCCCTCGTGGTACCCATAGGCGAAGCAGTCGTCGAAATGGAACTGCTCGCTACCGTCAATCTCGAACGCGATGCCGTTCGCCTGGATCCAATTGCGTTGATTCGAGCCGAGCGGGTTATTCGGCTCGACGTTGCCGAAGTGAACCTTGCGGAAACGCACGATGTCAGCGTTTCTCCCCGTGCGAATCCCGGCAGAGATCGGCAGGCCCCAAAAGTTCTCTAACACTCCGCCAGCCGCGTTGTTGTAATAGAGCTGATAGGGGTTGATCGCAGTGATGTTGCCGACCGATGCACCAAATTCGTTTGCGCCGATGTAGAAGGTCCAGTCGTGAACAGTTGGTGAGGCGGCGGTCGGGTCCTGGTTCGGGTAGTAAATCTCGAAGTTGTAGACCGCGCTCGAGCCCTCCATCGTGAAGAGCTTTCCCGTCCCGTACATGTTGATGAGCGCGCCGGTCGTGGTTGTGCCGGCCAGGAGATGGGACATAGCGAGGCCGCGCTCTGGGCCAGTTAGGGTTACGCCCTTCGGCACGGTCACACCGCTGTTCATGCGGATGACACCGTCGGGCAGGTAGACGCACGCGCCGACGCGCTCGTTCAGCGCCGCCTGAATCGCCGCCGTCGCATCCGTCACTCCCGTCAGGTCGATGTCGGGGGTGATCCAGCCGCGACGGGGAACCCATGTCGAACCGTTCCACTGGGGCGTATCACCAGCGTCACTCGCCGCGCCGATCTGTAGCCCGATGACGGCGAGCGCCGCGTTGAAAGCGTCTGTCCACCCGTACGTAGCATCACGGTAGCTTTGCTCACCAAGGCAGACTGGTCCGATTCCGCCCGCATTGACCGCCCCGACAACGCGATAGACCGTGGCTGACGTGCCCTGCCCGGTAACGTGGAGCTTGACGAGAAACGAGCGCCCGAGCCCATCGCCGGGATCGCTTGGCATCGGGAAGCTTGCGGTAGCTCCGCTCGGCGTTCCGGCTGGTGTGATGGTTGGGATCGCTTGGTTGCTTTTGCTGGAGCTGACGATCGACCAAGCGATCGTGTCGATGCCGCTGATCGACTGGATCGCAAGGTCAACGGTCGCCCCGTACGCAACCGCGTGATACTGGACCGCGGTCGAGCCCTCGACGCTGAACAATGCTGAAATTGCCATCCGTTTACGTCGCGGTCAGGTTGATGGTGAACACGGCGCCCGCTGTGGTCTTCACGGAGAGCGCGCCTTGCGTTGACGAGTAGTAGAGATTCACGCCAGCCTGAGGCGTTGGCACCTGCGAATCGGTGAGCGGCATGAGGTTCTGGATCTCCCCAAGTCGGACGACGCCCGGCGCAGCTACTGCAAGACGGAGCACGTAGAGCGTTGCGCCGTCGACCGTGACCGAAACGACGTAGTAGCCCGCAACATCCGGCGTGAACTTCGGCCCGGCCGCCGTGTCATCGTCGAGACCTGAACTCGCGATCGAACTGTCAGATGGAGCCGACAGAGACCATGCGTAGCTCGAACCAGTCGGGCTCGTCGCAAGCGTGATTCGCTCATTGACGATGAAGCCGCTTGCGGAAGCGTCGGCCGTTGACGCGGCGTGGCTTGCGGCGATTGCGGTAGCAGAGATACCCGCCATCAGTCAGCCTCGAATCCGGCGCCGACGAGCGCCGCGGACCCGGCGGACTGTCCGGCGCCAGCGGTCGGGGTTGCGGCAGCAAGAGATGTCATGAATTCCTTGTGAACCAGGAGCAGTGTCACGGGCGCTGTCAGCGTGTAGGTCGCATCGGCGCTGGGGTGCCCACCGAATGGTCGGTGTGCTTCGTACGCTCGCCAGAAGTCGCCAAGCCCAGCGTAGATGGTGGCCGGGTCTGACGAGACGGAGATCGGAAGCAGAGCGTTCTTGAGATCGAGCTTCAGCCCGCCGGCGTTGTGCAGATCTACGCTCCCCGGGTTGACGTACTCGGGATTCGCGCTGACGTTCTCTCGGGCATTCAGCAGGTGGAGCTCGTAGCGGCGACGCAGCTTCGTGACCGCATTCGCCATGCCCTCGAACCCGGTGGCCCCGATGTAGTTCGCAAACAGGTCAGCCTGGTCGTCGGCCACGTCATGGATCGTGGCGTCGGCGGCGTGGCTACGAAAGCGCTCGATGTAGTGGTCGATCTTGTTGCCTGGGTCGCCAATGAGGGTTGTGCTCGATGCGCCGACCAGCGTTCCGAGCGCAGTTGCGATAGCGCCCGTACTCGCCGCCGTCTCGGCCCTCTCGCTCGAGGGCTCGACGATTGCCGGGCTGTTCTGGCCGTGCGCCTGTTCGAGCGTGCGCACCACCGTGTCGTTCAGCACGAAGACGACGAGTGTGGCAGTGTCGTCGCCGAACCCGAGGCGCTGAGTAAGCCGCTCGGCGATGTAGAGCGTAAGGTCTTGCTCGCTGCCGTTCTTGGTCTCGCTTGGCGCGCCCCGCGGATCTCCGTCGTACCCTCCGCCCCAGGCGTTCCCGCGGATGTACTCCTGAAGCTTCAGCGTGTAGGCGCCGCCCTTTTCGAACGTGTAGCGCCACGGGTAGGACTCGCGCGGCGGACCTTCGTAGACCAGCGAACGCGCAAGCCGGTTCGAGGAAATCTGCTCCTGGATCTGAGTGTCGGCCGGTGCAACCGTACACCAGAGCCGGATCCAATTCGTGGTCGCGTTCGACGGATCGACGATGACGGAGGTTTTTCGACCGGGGATTGGGACGGCGGGGCGGGTTGTGAGGGTGGCCAACTACGTGCCAGCGTCCGGGTAGCCGAGCGGTGGGGTCCAATACGCCGTAGTGGTCGAGCCGTCGGTCGAAACGAAACAGACCTGCCCGTTGACGCCCACGTGCACGAGACCTGACGAACTGGCGCCTGCCGCATGAGCCGAGCGGAAGATTGGGAACCACGTCGCACCGTCGTCAAGCGATCCACAGAGGCCGACCTTCGCCGAGCCCTCTCCAGCCGCAAGCCAGAGTGACCCGAGCACGGCAAGCGAGTGGCCCTCAGTGAGCCCCGTGGCGGTACCGGCTGACCATGTAGCGCCGTCATCCGTGCTGACCGCGATGTCGCCATCGGAGGCGAGCGCCATGAAACGCGAGCGCTTTGCCGAGTAGGCCAGCGCCGCCCCCCACGTCTTGTTTGACGGCATCGTGACCGATGACCAGTTGACGCCGTGGTCAGTAGATCGAATTGCTGCGTTGCTTGTCACGCTTGCCGCGCAGACGATCGATGTGCCACTCGAAACGATTGCTCCGCGCGAGGCAGCGTCAGGAACCGAGCGAGCTGTCCACGTCGCCCCAGTGTCAGATGTTTCGATCTCGAAGGTACTTAGGCCCGCAACGAAGCGTGGAGTCGCTCCTGCGTGCCAACAAATGCAATCAGCGCCGCCAGCCCCACTTGTGGCAGCGTCGCGAGGGGTCCAGTCGTAGCCTGAGCCGTCTGCTTGCAGCGATACCGCGACCTGCGTGGAGCTAGTCCAATGCTCTCTAAACTTTGATGCGCCAGAGCCAACCGTGAGACCCATCACCACACGGCCAGCCGTGTTTGCGGCGATAGAGTTACGCGCCATCGAACTTGGCGATCCCCCGATGGCAACGTCCACTACCTCGCCCAGCGGGCTCCACAGGCAAACGGCGTCATTGTGCTGCACAACGGCCCAGGAGTTCTGCATCTGGTTGTAGCAGACTGCGCGCGCCCCGCTCATTGCGAGCGTCGCCGCCATCGTGAACGACAGTCCCGACCCGTAGTCGCGCACGAAACGGCCATCCGTGGCGCGCGAGACATTCAGGTCTAGCTGTGTAACCTGTGGTCCAGTGAGCGTTTCTCCGTTCGCCCAGCCAGATGCGTTTACGCGATCGAATGCCATCGTCTATGTGTCCGTGAGCCCGACGTAGCCAAGTAGTGATTCGCCGAGAATGAAACCGCCACCCTCGGACCAGCTAAACGTTGCCCACGCTGGAAGTAGTTGGTCGAGGAGCTGAAAGAGATCCACGTCAAGCAGCGTGTTGTAGTCGCCGAGTGCCATTCCACTCGGGCGCTGCACAGTGACCAGTAGGTGGGCGCGGTGGCTCGACCATGCGCCTCCGCCGAGCGATAGCGACTCGTCACCGGGGTTGACGCCGGGCCAGTACGTAGCGGCCGGCGGGTTGTCTAGATCAGCGCCGGTCTCCCAGGAAACGTCAACGAATGCGTCACCAAGAAGATCCGAGACCTGGGAGCGAATGTTGTCCGTGGTCGGCCCGAGGGACACCCGGTAAGCCGCAGCAAGCTTTTGCCTGGTGCGCCATCGCGGCTCGCCTGCCTTGCGCGGAATACCTAGCACCCGCTGCCAATATTCTAGGCGCTCGTCACTGCGGCGCGGCGTTGCGTTCGCCCGGAGCTTCTCGGCCGTGCGCGGGCCGGTTGCTGCCAAAAACCTGGCAAGCGCCACGTTCTCGACGTCGACCAGCGTGCCCGACTGCTTCGTGTAGGCCGTTCCGCGGTCCTGCTGGATCTGCCTCAGGATCGCGTCAGCGTAGGGGACAGCTCCCTCGGTGTGCGAGTCGTGCTTTTCGAGCTCGCCGCCGTAGTCGCCGATTTGCGGCAATGGGCCAAGCGTCCCCCAGACGGTTACGTTGGCTGGGCCATCGACACTATCAACGCCGCTCGTGGTGTTGTGGATTTCGACTGAGACTCCAGTTCCGAAAACAATTGCACTGCATACAACTCGCCCAGGGAACGGACTTGGCTCCGGCGTGGCCAATGCAACGATCGGCAGCGGGTAGAGCATCTTCCCCGGATCAAGCGGATCCGGGAAAGACGCAACCGGCCACGAAAAGACCGGGATGATTGCGCTACCGGTATCGACCAGCGAAGCTACTGGAGCGTGTGCTGCCCCGACGCCATTTCGACCGGCGTACCCGGACACCGTGATGACGCCAGAGGACAACGTATACCGCCAGCTTGCGAGCGGCTGAACTCGCCCGAGTGCCACCAGGTCGGCGCAAAGCCTGGCGTGCTGCGCGGCAGTTACGCCGTTCTGCGCCGTCCCACCGAGTCGAAACGGGAGCACGCCGCCAAGTGCGCCGAACACGTCACCACACCACGAGCGAGAATGAGGCGTCAGCCACCGGGAAGTCGGTGTCGTCGGTGACGACCACTTGAACGGTTTGTCCGATGACCACGGCAACCGCGTTCGCGTTTGCAGTCTGACTCGTGGCTAGAGCACTACGCGGCGTGAACCCGCCTGAAACGCCATACTCATCAAGATAGCTTGACGAAAAAGTGAACGTAACATCACCGTCGCCGTTGCGCGCCCCAGAGGGGAAGCCGCTTGGCGGAGAGCCGCTCGCGTAGCTCGTCAGTCTAACGCCCGTCATCATGAGCGCATGGGTGACCGTCGGCGCAGCGGGACTCGTGTCGTTGCACGTCACGCCCATTACAGCGAACGCCGCGGTTCGCACCGCAGCCGCGGTGTCTGCCGCTAGCCTCGAGTACTCCTCAGCTGCGACATCGGTGAGCGCATCGATCGCGCCGCGCCCGAGGTAATTCTCCTTGTCGGCATGGCCTCCGTAGTGCGTGAAGTCGACCGTCCGGGTCCACGCTGGCGAGCCTGTAGGGGTGACGGCCATCTAGAGCTGGTAGATTGCGAAGTGCCTAGGCACGAAAACGTTGGGCGCCGTGGCGACCAAATCCGGAACGGTCGGCGTCGTGAGGCTTGCGTAGTTGAGCGAGAACGCTGTTACCTCTGGGAAGCTGGGCAGGATTTCGCTGCCGGTATTCGGGTCGCGCAGACCGTTCGACCACTGGGCGATCGTCGTGTTCGTGATCGAGATCGGGTCCTCGTCGGTCGTGAACGGCCGTCGCTTTGCGCGAGGCAAGCGCTCCGCGGCACTGGTATTCTCACCGGGCCCGAACGCGCCAAGCAGATTCATCCACTGCTCGCCGTAGGCTTCGAGCCTGAAGGCGGCAGGCGAAACAAGCTCACCAATCTGCGGGCCGTCGCCGTTCGAGTCGAGTAGCGGGGACTCCAGCGTGAGCTCCCACGCGCTTGCGCTTCCACCAATGGCCACGACAAGCCGCGTGTAAAACCGCCTATCGACTGCGCTCCACCATGCGACGCGGGTGAGTCCAGCGAGGGGCGCTGTCGTGGTTGCGGCATCGACCGTTAGCCCGTCGTTCGTTGCGGTGACGGCCGAGATCGCCACAGAATTACCGGTTGCAAGCGGTGGCCACGGGGTGGGGTCGAGCCATCCTTGCCCGTTGCCACCAGAGAGAGCACTTTCCGGCAGCGTGACCTTGAGCGTCACGTCGAGCGCCAGATCTGCGGACGCCTGAATCACGATCTCTTGCGGCTCCGGCATCTTGCTCTGGATGTACGAGCGAACCGCCTGGAGTTCAGCCGTGCTGAGCGAGCGAGTGTACGTGCCGAGTTCGAAGTCGAATGCTCGAACCGGGACCACTTTGCAGGACGACGGACCTCCGAGCGCCGGGTAGACATAGGCGTCCTGCACGGCGCCGTTGGCCTCTAGCGCCCACTGGCGAAGCTGGCCCCAGTTGCCACCAGCCGGACGATTCCGTCGGTTGTTGAGGGCGCGCTCACGCTTGCGCGCATCGGTCTCGGTGTCTGTTCCGCCGCGCAAAGGTGAGGCGCTCGAAACCGTCGCGTCCGTGGCGACGTTGGCAGGCGGAGAGCTGAACCGAACCACCGCCCCGCCGGCCAGGTTCGTTGCCGACCCGGTGTCCACCGACTCAGCGTCGATCTCAGCGCCGTCGGACGGGTTGACGTAGGTTCCGACGGTTCGCCCGGATAGGCCGTTCGGCAGCGTAAATGCTGTCCCGTTCGCGATGGTCGTCGGGCCAGTGATGGTCACGACGATCTTACCGCTCGACCCGCTGGGCTCGATGACCGGCAGGCCATCGGCGTCGCGGATCCGGTCGAGGTCCTCGCCCTCAGCATCCAGGACGCTGTGTGCCGTTTCCGCGGCGTTGACGTTCGCGTAGCTGAGAAGCTGGCTGTTCCCGACTGCGGTGGCGAGTAGGTACCAGTCGGACCCGGGTTGTGTCGGCGGCTCGGCGGTTCCCTGGTCGATTGCTCCGAGCCGCATGTCACGGAGAATGCGGTCCCGAAGCTCCGCGGCTGACGGCTGGAAAAGCTCGGGCATCAGACTTCTGCGAGGTCGCGCTGTCCGGTGAGTAGATCGAAGAAGCGAACGGTGAAGCGAGCGCGCCCGCCGGCACCGCGTTCAACGTCGATGCTGAGAACGCGGATAGACTTCTCGATCTCGATCATGTGCCTGAGCGCGAGATTGATGGCTGCGCGCGAGTCGGCCTCGAACGTCTCGCTCATGCGTCCGGGCATCTTCGTGCCGAAGTTGAGTACGCCGCTCGAGTTGCGCGCCGTGAGCAGCGCCAAAAGGACGCGCTGTCGTGACCCAGGCATCTGCGCGAATTGGTTCGTCGCCGAATCGACCTCGTAGTCGCGCGTCGTCGGGTTCAGGTAGCGCGAGCCGGAAGAGCCAGCCGGAGCCTCCGGGGCGGCAGCCGGGGTGCCAAGCCCGAAGGGGCCAAGTCCAGCCGGAAGCGTGCCAAATCCTGCCACTTTTTGCCCTAGGGTTGAGTGCTCGGCGCCGTGGCCGTAGAATCAGAGGTTGACGCCAATGGGAAACAGCAGGGCCAGGGAGCTGATCTGGGCAGCGTTCGTACTGCTCGTGATCGGCTACTTCCTGTGGAGTGTTTTGCTCAAGCCCATGATCGACTTCGGCGTCGAATCAAGGTTGCGCAGCAAGGAGATCCACGACGCCGCGTCGAGGTGACACAATGAGAAAAGCTATCGAGTTACTGGTCGGTTCCTGCGTAGTCTACGCTGTCGTCGTAGCGTGCGGGCAAGCTCCGCACGTCCCTGAAAAGGTGGCCGCTCAAGCCGGGGAGCCGGCTGGGGTAGGCGAGGCTTCACCCGGGGGCGGCCGAAGTTCTATTGGAGGACAGACCAGCGATGGCGGCACTGGCGGCCTGCTGGACCCGGTGCCGGACGCGGGTGGGGGCGGGGAACCATCGACCGGCGGGATTACGGCTGACACGGCCGGGGCGGGCGGCGACCCGGGCGAACCAGATCCTCAGCCAGGTGGCGCGGGCGCGGGCGGCGCAGCATGTGTGCCCCTAGAGCAGCGGGAGGCGTGCTCTGGCAAGGCGTGCGGCTCCGCATCGGACGGATGCGACGGAACCTACCAGTGTGGGGCTTCGTGCGGCGCGCTTGGCGTCTGTGACTCTGGGGTCTGCAAGCTAAACCCAGAGTGCGACTGTTCAAGCCGCGAGTGTGGCGTTCTCGGGCTCTGCCCAGAGATAAGGTTTTGCGCCGACGGGCAAGCACTGGCTGAGCCGGACCAGTCCTACTGTGGTAGCGCCGGGGCGCTTTGCGTAGTTGCAGACTCTGAGGCTACGTGCGTGCAGCCAAGCTCCAGCGTATGTCGCCGCGTCGGCGACACGTGCTGCTCTACTCAGCCCGCCGGATGCCGCTACGGCTACGCCCGCTGCGAAGGGCTCCATGCGGTTACTAGATTCGGCACAATCTGCGGAACCTGTCAGGTCGGCACCGTGACGCACTATTGCGGAACCGGTGAGATCGAGATCTGATCAAGTGAACGGGCACTCGAGCGAGAGTGACGGGATTTTCGGGAGTGACGGGAAAGCGAGAGACGGGAACGGGATCGCTGGGATTGGCAGGGGAAGGGACAGGTCTATACCGAGGTCGGGAAGCGAGAGTGACGGGATTTTCGGGAGTGACGGGAAAGCGAGAGACGGGAACGGGATCGCTGGAATGGGAAGGGAGAGGCTGAGGTCAAGGCCGATGTCCGGTAGCGCGATAGCGGGGATCTTAGGGAGAGACGGGAACGCAATCGACGGGGCAGGGATCGCCGGAATTGGCAGCGCTACGTTGCACACGTCGTGCGAAACCTGAAGGACCGGCCGAGGAGCCAGGCGCCAAGCAGCCCAGCGACGTACGCGGTCAGCCCCCGGAACGTGTAACCACTGACCCCGAGCACCGGCGTGGTCGTCCCCGTGACGCCCACGACGCCGGTGATCGGCGCCGCACATAGGAACATCCCCGGAGGCATGCCCGGGATCTTGAGTTCTCCGTTGAGGGCGATCTTGTTGCCCTGTAGCAGGATGCTCGCCCCGCCCTTCCCGTTGAGCGAAATGTCCCCACCCTCATCAATCTCGATCGCAGCGCCCCTCGCGAAGATCTGCAGCTTGTTGTTCTTGCCATCGAGCAAGACGAGCATGTGCTTCCCGTCCTTGCCCTTGACGATCACCGACGCCGAGCGCTTGTCTTCCTGACACCGCACCTGCGCCACCTGATCGGGCCCGGTCGAGTACATGACCGAATCGCCAGGCTTCATCGTCCCGACGATCGCGGAACTTCGCGTGTCGAGCCCACCAATCACGAAGCCGAGCCGCCCGCCAATCCCCTCGACGACGACCCCCTCGGCTGCGCCGTCGCCGTTTGCTCCGTAGGGAAGGGCAGCGTGGCCGAGTGCTCCGGCGTAGGTCAGCTCACCGAGATCCTCGATGTCGTCGGTTTCGTTGCCGACCGGGACGAACGCCTGGATGCGCGGCGTCCCGTCTTTCAGGACGGAAGCGCCAAGAAATGCGTGGCGAAGGTTCGCTCCCATCAGCCGCTCGCGCCGAGCTGGTAGGCGCCGATTCGCCAGCACTCGAGATCGGTCTCCGCGCCGCCCTTCGCGGTGAACCGCAGCGTTCGCCGGTAAACCCACATGCGTTCGTTCACGTCTGCAACCTCATCCTGGATGTCGGCGATGGTATCGATTCCGTAGACCGCGCCGGTATCCGGGTCAGTGTGGCCGGCCACCGTGCAGCGGTAGGTAAGCGTCTCCTTGAGCCGGTCCCAGATCGCCCGGAAGGCAACGGCCGTGATCTGCTCGCTCGTCCGTGCCGTGCGATCGTGCAGAGAGAGCAGGCGATACAGCCGTCCGTCAGCGTCGGCGCCGTGCGGAACCGGGAGCACTCGTCCGCTGATCGCCACGGCCTGCGTCTCCGGCGTGAGCAGCGCCGAGTCGATGAGGCCGCTCGCGTTCTTCGGCGTTTTCTCGGTAGTTGGCTGGGTGCCGCCGAGTCCGCGCACCACGGTAAAGGTGGGAAAGCTCGAGAAGTCCCGGCGGGCAACGCCGCGCTTGATCCTGTTCGTCGTCCCGGGGCTGAGCGATCTGCGCAGCCTGTAGAGCGGCTCCTGGTCGTAGTTCGGTGCCTGGAGCAGTAGCTCGTTCCGGTTGAGCGTCGGCTGTGGCGTAACGCCGTGGCGCACAGCAAGCCGGTTGACGTAGTCGTAGACGCCCTGTTCCGATTCGGGCTTCAGGTCCTGAAGCTTGAGCGTCAGGAAGTCCTTTGGCGCCGCCCTTCCGCCTCGAGCGCCCGTGCGAGCGTTGCGCGTAACGGCAGCGTCGCCCAAGACGAGGTTGATTCCGTAAGGCGAACAGGCCAGCGCAACCGCCGCTTGCAGCGTCATCCCGTCCTTGAACGCGAGCTTTGGGTCGACGTGCCCCTCGACGAGGTCCGCCAGGTAGTCACGCCCTTCGCAGTGAAGCGACCGCGCGCTCTCCCTTTCGGTTACGTCGATTCTTCCGACTACCTGAGGATGCTCACCAACGACGAGCGTCACCGGTTGCGCTTCGAGCCCGCGAAGCTCGGTCGGATTCTGGCTCAGCAGGTCGAACGAAAACCCGTCGGTTGAGACGAGGTAACTCGAGTCGATTTGCCAGTCGCCGATTAGCGACGACTCGCGGCCGAGCCTGTCGAGCCGAACGGTTAGCGGGAGCCCCGGCACATCACGCCGCCGCCGACTGAACCCGAATCGTCACGGGCGTGCCGGCTGGAATGTAGGGCAGGCGAGCAAGTGATGGGTTCAGCCTGAGCAGCTCCTCGAGCGTCATTCCGGCCTCTTTTGCAACATCGGCCACGAGCTGCGCCGTCTGCGTCGTCAGCCGCCTGAGCTTCGTCGCGGGGCTCTCGGTTAGCCTGCGGTTGAGCGCGATGGCCGCCTCACGGTTTCGCCGAGCAGCGTCACGAATTCCCCAGTTCTCGGGGTTCTCGGCGCGATCGCACGTCGCTTCGAGCTTCTCCATCTTGTAGGCGAAGTCATGAAGCGACGCGGTTGCCTTGCCGACTTGGGCAAGCCCCTGGCTGAGCACGCCATCGGCTGCCTGTAAGGCGTCAACAGACGGTTCCGGCGCTGGCTCCTGCTTCCAGTCGGCGCGTGCCACTTCATCGTCGAGACTTCGCGCCTGAGAGGTAAGGCCCGCCACGCCCGAGAGGTTAACGAGTGACGTGTCCTCTTCGCCGAGCGGAACGTCGCGCTTGAACTCCACCTGCACGTCCGTCCCGTCGCGCTTCGTCGGGTCCGTCGTGTCGTCGAACATGTTCGGCGTACACGAGAAACTCGTGTTGAGCAGCGGATCGAAAAGCGTCCCCGGCTCGCGGTTGAGCATGTCGGCGAAGAGCTTCGGATAGAGCTCGCTGAATGCCCGCTGATACGGCCCGCGCGCTATGTTCTGCCGCGTCGGGATCGTGTAGGAGAACATGAGCCCGTGCGCTCCGAGTTGCTCGATGGCCTCGAAATCGCGGTATTGCACGACGTGCTCGACTCCCTCATGACGGAACGACACGCGACGCGACGAGATCGGGTAGACCTGCCCACGCCATGTGAATTTTCCGAGCAGCTTGAGAACGTCGGTCATGAGCGGGTAGGGTCGCCAGTTGGCGTGTTGCCGCGGTTCGGTCCAGGTGGCTTCGTGCCCTCGACAGCCGACTTGAACGCTTCGCCGGCTTCGCGCGCAGCCTGAACGTTGAGCCGTGCGGCCTCGGCCTGAGCGTCGCGGATCTTCTGCTGAGCCTCGATGACCATATTGTCGATCGACTTCTGCTCGACCTTTTTGTTGCTCGCGCCGAACGTGCCGAGCACATCGTCGAAAAAGGTTGTCTTGCTCGCCTCTCGCCTGCGTTGCTCGAGTGAATCGAGCGCATCGCGGGCCGCGTCGAACTCTTGTCGCGAGGACGATCCCGACAGTCCGCGGATCTGTTCGAGCTCCTGGCCGGCGCCCTTGATGTTCGTTTCGCCGGCCTCGAACTTGGCCACGCCGCCCGCGTAGATCGCAGAGGCCGCAAGTCCACCGACGGCAAGACCAATGCCCGCCGCGCCGAGTACGCCGGCTGCTGTGGGCTTTCCAAGGAACTTGCCCGCGCCCGCCGCGCCCCCAACGGCGCCGCCTACACCGCCAGCGCCGCCTGCTCCGGCTCCACCGACGAGCCGAAGAAGAGCGCCGCGGATCGCATTCCCAATGCCAGCCGACGCAAGGTCGAGCACGAGCTTTGCTGCGATGAGCTTGAATACCGACCCGACCGGGTCTTTCACTACCGACTCGACCAGCTTGGCAAAAAGCGATGCAGCGGTCGTCAGGCTCGGGATCAGTTTCGCGAACTCGGGGACCAGCTTGGTAAGAACCGGCAGAAGCTCCGAGCCGATCGCGGCGTTGAACTTCTTCATGGCCTCCTTGAATTGGAGGTCCGAATCTTGTAGGCGGCTCTGCGCGCGCTCTCGTTGCTGCTCTGGCGAAAGTTCGGCCGAGCGCAGGCGCTTGAACTCTGCCCGGACGGCGGCCTCACCGAACTCGCCGGACTTCAGGCGGCGCTGGAGATCGATTCGCGCCTGACCCTTGACCGCGTTCGGCCCCTCGAGCTGAAGTTGCGCCTCGGCTTGGTCACGCGAAAAGAGCGGAGAGAATCCGGCTACGGCCTTCTCGGCGTAGACGCCAAAAAGCTGGCTGATTTTGGGGAGCGACCCCCCTGTTTTCTTGAGGACATCGACGATGATCTCCTCGGGGTCCTTGAGGAGCGTTTGCTCCTTGTTGGCGAAAACGTCGATGCCCTGGCGCTTGAACGCTGTCCCTCCCTTGCTGGCCAGGTCGGTGACGAACCGGCTCACCGGAGTGATTGCCTCTGCCGCGGTAGCTGCGCCGCCGCGTTGGCGAGCCGCCTGGGCCATCGCACCAACGGTCTTGATTAGCTCTGCCGGGTCGCCCTTGAACTTGTTGGTTGCCGCAGCGAGGCCAGCCATCTCTGTGGCGAGGTCTTTGATCTCGACCGCGCCGACCGCGCCCTGGCCGGCAATCGCGCGCATCGTCGTCAGCAGCGCTTTCAGGCGTTCCTGCGGATCCTTGATCTTGTCGGCGAGCGGAATGAAAGCGTTGCCGGCGGCAGCGTTCAGCTCGTCGAGATTTGTGCTCGTCGCCAGCGCCAACTCGGCCAGCTCGGGCAACGCCTTTCGCGCTGCGTCGAGGTTGCCGGTGATGTCGACGAACGCCCCGAGGCCCTCGAGCGTCTCCATGCCCGTGAAGCCCTTGACGTTCTGGGCTTCGCGTAGGAGCTCACCCTTGATTTCGGGCCGGCCTGCCTGGTTGGCAAGCTGGCTCGCGCGGGCCTGCTCACTCATCTGGGTGCGAATTGCCGACCCGGCCGCAAAGCTCCCGATGAGCCCGAGGCCAAGCCCAGCCGTCCTGGCGACCGTCCCGAAGGTGCCACCGACAGACCGCCCAGCCGTGCCGAGAACGCTTCCTGCGAGCTTTTCCCGAGCCCGGGAGGCCATTAGGGCATGGCGCTCGGCAGCCCTCCCCTGGGCCACGAGGGCGCTGTGCCGCTGCCGGTCGAGCGAGGCGGCCGCCCGGCGCTGCTCCGACTCCTCGCGGGCGATCTGACGCAGTCGCGCCCGGTGTGCCCGCTCTTCCTGTCGGATGCGGAAGTCGACCGATTTCTGGTGCGCCGAACGCCAATACTTTTCGGCCTGGGCAGCGGCCTTCGCCTCCGCCTTGGCCGCAGCATCGGCCGACGCGCCGCGCGCTCGTGCCGCCGCGACAGACGAGCCGACACTGGCTGACCTGCCAACTGGCGTCCCGAGCTGGCGGCCCACGATCGCGTTGTGCCGAGCGATGCGTGCCTCGATTGAGGCGAGCGCGCGCGACACGACGTTTTCGTTCACCGTCCGGAAGTCGTAGACAAGCGTCGCCACGTTACTCGCTCAGGATCTTCAGCTTCTCCGCCTCGGCCAGCGCAGCGAGCACCCTCTCCTCGGCTGCCTTGGCCCGCTCTGCCATGTCGCGAGCGTCATCCGTGGTCACTTCCCAGTCGGGAATCCGGAGGTCGAGAGAGGTCGCCGTACCATCCCCGGACGTACTCGGAGCAAGCGAGCCAAAGAAGCCAGTGCCCAAAGAGTATTTCGCGAGGCTTGACGCCAAGGAACTCGGCAAGCTCGAGAACAGGGACTCCAGGATGACGGATAGCGTGTAGGCTCGAACCGCCAGCAACGATGCTGCATCGGCCCAGTGAACCGATGAAAGCTGCTGTAAAGGGAACTCCGCGGCGCCCTCCACCAGGCGCTTGATCCAAGCCGACAGATCGGTCTCCGACTGAATCGTCTTGTCGAAGGGCCCGTACTTGGCCTCGACCAAGAGAAAGCAGTTGTAGAGCACTGCCATCTCGTCACTCGAGAGCGTCTGGCCGACTGCGTCCGCGTCCTTGAATACGAGCGGGTAGAACGGCTTTTCGTCGTTGCCGTAGTTCTCCTCGGTCCGGCAGACCATCGCGAGGAGCTCCGCGACTACGCAGTCGCTGACGACTCCTGCTCCGATCGCCGAGTCCTGATCCTCACGCTCGAGCTTGAATCGGTCTCGAGCTCGCTTCAGGCCAAGCGTTCTCGCGAGCGCACGGTCGTCGGGGCGCACGAGCTGGAGGCGTACCGTTCCAACCGGCCTGCCGTCTGCTGTGCGGCGCGGGAACGGAACCACCTCACTTGGCAGCGGGCCGAGCAGCTTCTGAAATAGCTCTCCGGCGGAAACGTCTTCAGGCGGGCCTGGCATCAATCAATCTCCCATTGCGTGAAAAAGGAAAGCCGCCCAGCGCATCACCGGAATGGGAGTACCGGGCGCGCGGGCGGCCTTCGAGCTGTCCGCGGCCCTTGCTCCCATTGCTTTGGCGCGAACGTGAATTGTTTTTCGACTGCCGCGGCGCGAGCCCTATTCGACTGGCCGGGCTTCGCCGGTCCAGGTGATGGTCGAGCTCGCCGCCGCGCCAGCCTCTTGCGTCGTGTCCACCGTTTGGATGACGCCGAGCCCGGCGTACGAACGCGCTCCGATGAACACCTGCGACTCGACGAATTCTCCGCGAGACGCCATGCCCTCGTAGTCGAACTCGTGCCCGCCGATTGGAACCGGCGCATCGAAAACGTGCGTGAGCTCGGGCAGACCTTCTGCGTAGCCCGCGAGCCCGATGTCCATCAGGTTGATGGGCGTCCGATTCATGTTCAGCGTGCGCTGGATCCTGGTCTTCTGCGTGACCGGCGCGCCGTTGATGAAAAACTGAATTGAGGCGTAGGACTGAAGTGCGATTTTACTTTACCATCCGCTGTGCGACTAGTAGTCGCGGATTTGTCAACACGCTCAACAGTGATCTGTCGCCCTTGCTCACGTTGCAGCTAAGGCAGGCCGGAACGATGTTCGTGAGCTCGTGCGCCCCGCCTCGCGAAATCGGGTCGAGATGATCCACGGTCAGACTCTCAGATTGGCGCAAGCAATACGCACAGCATCCACCAAATCGCTCAACGAGCGCTTTCCACTCGTGCGGCGTAAACCCGGCGGCGCCGCCGATACGCGATCTGCGCTTGTGGTTTTCGTTCCTGCGCTTCGCTGGACACTTGGCGTGCCGTATTCTGCGCGTAGCATTTACGGCTTCCCGATTTGCTCGCCAGTGCAGACAGGCGGCCTCTAGCAGCTCCGCGCGTCGAGATTGGTAGTACCCCGGCCAGTGGCTTTTCACGCGGGCAGCCCTGCATACCTTGCACTCACGCACGCGACCGCCCGCGTAGCGTCGGCTGACGTCGAACTGTTCAGCCGGCTTCAGCTTGTTGCACTTTATGCAAGTGCGCGGCTGGCTTGTCGGCGGCTGACCCACCCGCTCTCGCGCGTACTTGGCGCAACATGCCTTGCATGCGCTGCGCACACGCTTTTTGTTCGGATAGAACTCAGTGAGTAGCTTCTGCTCGCCGCACTTGGCGCACGCTTTTCGCATGCACGTTAGCCTTCGCTCGTCTCGGCGATGCGGTAAGTCTCTTGATGAAGGAGATCGATTGCCTCGATATCCATTCCGATCTCGAGGCGGGAGCCGGTCTTCACCACGCGCAGAGAGTCTTTGCTCTTCTGCACGTTCTTCAGTTTCTCGAGATCGAAGAAGTCGTCGAGGCTTTTGACGATATGCGGCCTGAACGCAGTCGGGGTAATGACGCCCTTGCGCCGCCCGAGCTTGTTGTAGTCAATCTTGCCGTCCGGCGTGCGCGGGTCATCGTCGAGGCGCTTGCCTCGCATGTTGAGCCCCACGTAGACGAGTTCCTGATCCATCCAGTCGTCGGCAACGCTCACGCGGTGTCGCTCGAGTGAGCGCGGGTCATCGAGGGCGCCCGTCGAATCCTTCGAGCGCGTCGTCGTCGCCATGACGATAGTGGTGAACACTCCCGAGCTCGTGATCGGCATGAGGCCGTCATTGAGCGCGTCGTTCTGCTCGGCGGGCGTCGGGATGTCTGCGTCCGCGTAGTGCGGCAGGATGATGTCGTTCAGCGGGTAGCCGTCGAAGTTCGGCGCCGGGTGGACCGACTCTTCCTTGTGGATGACGGCAGCCGCCGCGGCGGCGAGTTCCGCCGGGTCATGCTCACTGTTCTCCATCCAGGCGATGGTCAGTCGCTCGTAGTTGCGCCCAGTCGCGATGGTTGCCGCCGCAGAAAGCGCCTGGCGATTCGCAGCGATGCCAACGGAGCGCAGGCCGGAGCGCGGCAGGCTCTTGTTGACGATGTGCGTCTTTAGGTGCCCAAGGCTCGTCGCGTCGGTGAGACTCGTGACGATGTAGTATTTGCGGACGCTGTCCAGCGTGGCGAGCGCCGCGAGAAAGTTTGCGGCTTCCGTGGTCGTTCCATCTGCGCCAGCGGCGCCCGAGCCGACCTGACCGGAGAGCGCCACCGCAAGGCCCGTTCCGAGCGGCGCGATCTCGCTATGAGCGTTGATCGCAAAGATCGTGGCCGTACCCTGCGACGCACCAGCGATCTTCGCCGTAAGCGTGAACGTGGGGGTCGAGTAGGACGCGGTGACAGGGAGATGGGTCTTCGCGTTGACCGCTAGGACCGCCGCCGCTGCGACCGTGTCGAACGTGTCCGTTGAGGAGTACCCGATCGGTACCTGCTCGCCGGCAATGATCAACGTCAATGTTCCGGCTGCCGTGATGGATCCCGAGAACGTCGCGGTCGCCGTGGCGACCACCGGGGAGCCTCCGCTTGAAGCGGCGTAGGGCACTGCCCACGCGGTGGCGTCTGGGTTGTGGCGAATGAATTTGCGAAGCGCACGGTGGAGCGGCGAGCCTGCCCCAGCGCCGGAGCGAGCCTCCGCTTCAGTGCGCACCGGATAGCGAACGTTTGCTGTCCACGTTCCGGCCGAGGACATCGGCATCACGAAGACCACTTCGCGGCCCGGAGCAAACGCCGACGCTGCCCCCTGGTTGAAGATGATCTCGGCGAATGCGCCGGGTAGCCGAAAGTCTTGAGGGACTCCGGAAATCGGGATGAGCAAGCTCATTCTGCTTCACTCCTCGCGCTCGCTCGCGCGGGCTTTGTCTCGGGCTGCGCCTGCCTCTCGCTGGCTACTGAGACGCCGTCCTTGATGGTGATCGCCACGAACTCGACGCCACACGCCTCGGCCGTCGCCTTGTCGGCTGGCCAGAGTGGGCGCTTGCCGCGCCTGAATCGACCGAGCAGCTCTTGGCCGTTCGCATCGTCAGAGTCGCACTCGAACGGCTCGGCCGACGCAGGGAACGAGGCCATGGTCGCCTTATCTGGATCGCCCGGAACGAGCGAACGTCCTACGTAGCGTGGCGGCTGGCCTTGGCGCTTCGGCGCGTTCGGGACGTACACGAGTTCGTCGTCCTTTGCGTAGAACTTGAGTTTCATCGTGCCTTTCAGAACTGCCGCGCGATCGCGGTCATGCGTTGCGCCATGCCTCGCCCGAACGACTCGCCAGCCTTGGAGCTGGCGCGCTCGAGAAAGCGGTAGGGCTTGTTTCCCGGGTGGTTCACTTGCCGGCGGTAGACGAGTGCGCCCGAGCTCGACGTGAACCTGAGGACGCCGCGCCGCGCCCGGATGACGTGCGGTCGGGACCCCTTGTCGATCGGCGCCGCGTAGGGCTTTGCGTTGCGTAGCCGGACGATTGAGCGGGTGCGCGTCCGTAGGATCTTGGCATCGGTGGCCCGCTGAAGTGCTCCGGTCCGTGGCGTAAACCCCGGGTTTCGCAGCACCTCGGCGAGGCCAGCCTGAGCCGATCGGTGAAGCTCCGTCGAAACTGCGGCCTTGTGCTTGGCTAGAAACCGGCGGTGCGATTCGTTGAGGCGGCGGAGATCGATCACTTGGCCAGAGCCGAAGCACTACGCTGGTACAGGGCTTCCATTGCGTCCATGGCCTCGATGGCAGAGTCCACCCATGGCGCATGCTCAGAGAGCCGACGCGAGACTCTTGTTGCGGCTTCTTCGAGACTGGCTGCCCCGTTTCGCGTGCGCTCATTGTCGCAGATCATGAGCAACCAGGGCATGGGCATCTTTGCCGCAGCGCCTGATTCAGTGAGGATTCTCTCTAGCCCGGGGATGTCCTGTGGCTCAATCGCGAACAATCTGACCAGAAACTTGAGGTCGTCTGATGTGACAAGGCTAGAGCCGTCATCGAGAACTTTTGCTCGGTCAGAGAGGCTCACGCTGGCATCGCTTTTCGCTGGCGGGCGGCTTCACTGTGGTTGCAGCGGCGGATCCGTGCTCGCGTACATCAGCCCGTGAATCGTTCCGGCGGGCTCACCACCGATTCCGATTGCGTAGTCGGCGCCGTCAAACGCACCGGCGTTCTCGTCTGTGCGCTCACTCGGGTACTCGACAGACTCGAGCTGAACGGTCATCGCCCAGTACTTCGTTCCCTGCTCGTCGCCAGCAAAGACCGCTTGCCCAGGGCCGTCGTGGCCAATCACACGGAGCGCACCAAACAACGCCGACTCTGTGTCAGCGCCGAAGAGCGCATAGGCCCCGGACTGGTACGCCGGATGCCCTCCGCGGCTCACGACACGGTCAACGATTTTCGAGATTGCGATACCGATGTCGAGGAGTCGTCTGCTGTCCGCAGTGTCGAGCGGGCAGAGAATGTAGTGGAGCTCCCACGGTTGCCGTAGTAGCTCCTGGTCAATGAGGTGCGTCTCGTAGGCGCCGCGGCCGTCACGGTGCAGCGCGAGCAGCGGGAAAACAGCCTTGCGCTCTTGCATCACCTGCACAGTCGGCATCGCTGGCAGCGTGTCCGATACCGGTAGCGCACCGAGCGCGTGCCCTGGTGAGAGACCAAGCCGGACCTTTGCCCACGCCGCGGTAAGCTCAGCGTTGATCGCCGCTGCGAAGAGATCGAGCAACACGTCGCGCCCCGGGTCGAGCGAGGCGAGCGTTCTGTCGACGTCGCTCGCTTGAACGGGGAGACGAAGGCCGCCGAAGGATTCCGCGAGCGAGGCGGTCACGGCCACGCTCCACCGTCGAGAGGCCTTGCGCGGATCATATAGCGAAGCGGGCGCTCGCTATTCACGTCGATGATGCGATACCGCGACCCGTTTGGGTGCTTGGGTCCGCGGATCTCGAGCTGGATGGTGTCGCGACGCTGAAGGTCGTCGCCGGTCAGCAGACTGAGCTCCGTTCCGCCTGTCGCGAATGCCGGGGTTATCGGGCCGACTTCGACGACGCCTTTTCCGGGGTATCCGCCGACCGCGATTTCCTCGTCGTTCAGCCAGCGAACCTTGGGGTTCTGGCCGCCGGACTCAGTAATCTGCGTAGTAGTTTCGTTGTGACCAGCGTCGCCGGTGTGGGTCCCGACTTCGAGCGTCGTGATGACGTGAACCGTGTACGGCCGAAAGCCGAACTCGCCGGCGAGGGACCTGCCGTCGTAAACAACCGGTAGGAGGTCGTCGGCGAGGGTCAACGACTACTCCGCCGCTGCCGCAACCGGCGGCGCCAGAAGATTCGCCATGTCCGGCCGGTAAAGGGTGTTCCCGTCGTAGTGCCCGACGACGCACCCTGTGTGCAGCCACACTTGGCCGCCGCATTCGCGGTAGCGCCGGCAGAAGGAAAGGTCTTCGGTCCCCTCGTCGAGTCGCTGGTGAAAGAAGGATAGGCACCCGACGCCACCGCTTGAGTAGCGCTCGGCGCTAGCTGCCATCAGTTCGACTGCCGCCCGGGAGACGAGCAGGAAGCCGGTAGCCACGTGGCTTGCTTCGATGAGCTCGCCGTCGCGATTAGGCAGGAGCATCGCGGGGACGAGGCCGGCCTTGCTCTTGCGCGCGTAGCAGCCGGCGACGAACTCGCGGTCTGTGCCCAGGAGCTTCGATACTTCGTCAGCGGACCACGCGATATCCGAGTCCACCCAGAGCAGGTGTGTGCATTCGGACTCAAGAAACTTGGCGACGAGCTGATCGCGCTGGCGCATGATGCTCGTGCCGTTGACCGTGAACCACCGGCAGGGCCACGTTGCCGCCGCGTCGAGCAGGCCCGCGGTGTAGACCGCGTGGACCCGCGCGTCGTGGAGCGGGGTGGCGATGAAAAGCGTGGGGTTCATCCGAGCGCCATCTCGTTGCCGGCTGAGCTCGCCGCGGCAAAAAAGTTCGCGGGAAGCTCGTCGGTGCGGAAGCCGAAGCACGCGGCCAGTCGATTGATGAGGATCTTGCCGTAGTTGTGGGCCGACACGGTCGAGCCGCCAGACTCGCTCGGCTCGTACCACTCGACATCGCCTGTGATCGCCTTGAGCGCCCCTTGCGTTGACGATGACGAGCCAGTCGATTGAATCGCCGTCTCAACCGCCGCGAGCTTCGTGAGCAGTCCCTCGACGTGCGTTTGCGCGTTGGCGTCGCCGCCAACCGTGTCCATCATGCTCTCGAGCCTCGTGTTGAGGTCGTAGAAGCCGAGCGGAAAACAGAGGTAGGTTCGGATCGAGACCTTTTGGGCAGCGGTGAAAGCCACGGGCTAGCCCTCGGCTTGCTTGCTCTTCTTCGGCTTTTCAGCTCGGTCCACGAGCATCGCTTCGGCGCGCAGAGCCTTTTCCTCGGCCTCTGCCGCCTTGCTCGCCTGCTCAGAGAGCAGCCCCTCGGCTGCCTTGGCATCGGCCTTGGCGCGCGCGAGTTGCTCGCTGAGCTCGCGAGCCGCTTCCTCCGCTGTACGCTGGCCCTCGCGAGCTTTGGAAAGCTCGATCGATAGCCGCTCGAGCTCCTCGCGTGCCGCCCTAGCGTCGGCCTCTGCCACCTCTGCCCGTTGCTTGAGCCCACGGAGGGCGCTGTCCTGCTGGGCCGTTGCGTCGTCCGAGACCTTCTGCCGAGCGCGCGCCTCGGGTGCCACCGGGGACACGGCGAGCGGCACGCCAAGCTTGCGGACCGCCGCCACGAACTCGTCCGGCACGTCGACCGGGCCCCACGGCTCCGCCTCGAAGGCAGAACCGCCGAGAGTCCAGCGGAGCTCGTTCTTGCTCTGGTTGAAGAGTCGCATCAGGCGTCGACCAGGTTGATCATCTCGCCGGGCGTCGCATTGATGATGTGCGCCGTGGCGTCAGTGCGTAGCTCGGTGAGCAGCGTGACGAGGGTCGTTAGATTCGTGCCGTCGGCAGCCGCGATCGTGTTGGTCCCGTCGTTGTTGAAGTGGACGCTCGATTCCGACAGGTGTGCGTTGTAGTCCGCCTTCATCTGGTTTCCGACGGCGATGGCGGTCGTGAGATCGGTCGCGTCCGCCTCGCCCATTGCGGCAGTGACGGCCGAGTTGTGCGCACGGGTATCGGCGAAGTGCCGATTGATGACCCGCTTGAACGCATTGACTGCGGTTACGCAGGTTGCCGCGTCGGTCGGAACGGCGTGTGCGTTGGTGAATGTGTCGTCGGTGACGGTCGGCGCGCGGTAGTCGCCGCCCGTGATCTGCGTGACATCGGCGTGGAAGTTGGACGCGACCGCGTCCTCCTGCCGCCGATTCCATGCAGCCACGAGCGCGAAAACCATCGCGTCCGGCACATTGCGAACAGTGAAAGCCATGCTGGTTAGTCCTCTCGACTGCGCGATTACGAGGTCGCGACGTTCTTGCGGACGCCGCAGGCGTTCGGCTTCTCGACCTTGAGCTGGATTTGCGAGAGGACCTCTGCGCGCTTGGCGGGACCGTTTTCTGCGAGTGCGTGAACGGTCAAGTCGAACGGCAGAGATCCGTAACCATCGTCCGCCTGGATCGCGTCCACGACCTCGAGCGGGAGCTCCGAGTCCGGGAGTGTCTCGAACCGGACATAGTTCGAGTTGATGTAGTAGATCTGGTTTGCAGTCGCGTCCTTCGACTTGACGAACATGCAGCCATCGACCTCGATGCCCTCGTAGCCGGCGTCGAGTCTCACAGCCCCACGTGCCGTGTTCACGATGTTCCAGCGGCGGTTGGCGTCGAAGAGGCCGGCGATCTTGTTGAAGACCGCAGTGGGCGCGACGGCGATATCCGGCGTCTCACCGCAGGCATCGTAGATGGCGCCGAGATCCGTGCGGATCAGCGCGAGAGTGGGCGCGGTGAGCGAGCCCGGATCCACCACGTAGGGATGCCAGTACTCGTTGCCGCCGGTCGCGCGATTGATCGTCGCGTAGGTGTTGGTCGTGTCGCCGATCGCGACATCGAGGCCGGCCAGCAGGGTACCGGTGCCGGCGCCGTCGAATGCGTCGTCCTCCAGGAGTGCCGCGAGCGATCCGGCCCCATCGACGATGTTCTTGGCCCACAGGCGCCTGTTGCCCATCGGCGTTCCGCTCGAAGCTGCCGCGTCCATCGCGAGCTTGGTCACGTGGACGTTTGCGCGATAGAGGCCCCACGAGAGAGTGGCCGGCACCTGTCCGTCCGAGCCGAAGTTTGAGGCGGTTTGGCCGTCGGTGTGGTTTTCGGCGATGTGACCGCTCTTTTGCGCGACCCATGCCACGTTCTGGCCGGCGCCACGCACGATCGGCAGGAGCTTGAGCAGTACAACGCGGCGATTGATCTGCTTGACGATGTCGCCGCGGTATTCCTGGGCGAGCGTGACGAGTGAAAGGGTCTGGGGCGTATCGGCCATTTTGGATGGTCCTCTGCTGTCCGGCGCGTGTGCCGGGGTGGGTTCGTGTCAGTTCACGCGCCGCGATCCGCTGGGGGACTCGTTGCGCTTACAGGTTTGGGTACTTCGCTTGAAGCGCAGTGGCGCGCTCTTCGGCACGACGGATCTTCTCGGCGTCAGTCGTTGCCGGTTGGTCGTATCGGGGCATTCCGTCCGAGCCGGTGTTGACTCGCCTCGGTGCTCCGCCGCCCTTTGGATCTCCGCCGCCTACCGGTGGAGGGGCGAAGAACTTGCCCTCTTGCGTCTTGATCCAGTGCTGCGCCGCGTCTGAAAGCGGCATCTCCACGTCCTCTTCGGAGCCGCCGGCATACGCAGCCTTGCGGACCTTCATGAGCGGGTTGCCCTGGTCGTCGAACGTGACGCGCTTCTGGGCGTCGAACAGATCGCGCACGGCAATGTCGAGCGCTTCGGCTCTCACGAGCGGGGTCAGCGCCGAGCGCAGTGCCGCTTTGGCGTCCTTGGCACGGCTCTCCTCGACGAGCTTTTTCCGTTCGTCGGCGTCGGCTGCGAGCTTGGCCGTCAGCTCCTGAACCTTGGCCTCGAGCGCGCTCACCTTCGGGTCGGGCTTTGCTGGCGCGTTGGACTTGTCGCCTGACTCCGCCTCGGTATCAGCCAAAAGCTTCTCGAGCTTGCCGCCGATGGCCTCGTCGAGGTTGAGCGTCTCGGCCCAATTCATTCCCTTGAGCGCTTCGCCGACCGCTGACGCGACCAAGCGCTTGCCTTCGCTCTTGAGTGCTCCGCTGATGGCGGCGCCGATGGCTGCCTGCTGCTCTTCGGTGAATGGCTTTGCGGGGTCTCCGCCGCCGCTACCGGTGCCAGGATCTCCTGCCTTGTCGAAGAGCTGCGAGTGTCGTGATGCGAACATGCCAATCCTTCCGGCCCTTGGCTGATGGGCCTCTCACCGATTCGGTCGGTGTCACCGCGCGCCGTTGCGATCGGCGTCTCGCCGGGCCCTTGACGGGTGGCCCGGATTCCCGCGCACCCGGATTGACCCGGGTGTTAGTCTTTGCGAATGCCTCGCGACCTACTCATCGGCTGCGGCTCGCGCCGTAACCGCGTCATCAGTGTCCGCCGCAAGGAGTGGGGCGAGCTGGTTACGCTCGACAACGTGGCGTCTCACAAGCCGGACGTGCTGCACGATCTGCGTGAGCCCCGGCTACCGTTCGACGACGATTCTTTTGATGAGCTCCACGGCTACGAGGTGATGGAGCATGTCGGCCAGCAGGGTGACGCCGAAACGCTGCTCCGGCAGTTCGCTGACTACTGGCGCGTGCTCAAGCCGGGCGGACTGCTCTGCGCGTCGTGCCCGTCATGGCGCTCCGTGTGGGCATGGGGCGACCCATCGCACACGCGGATCATCAACGCCGGCACGCTGCTCTTTCTCGACCAGTCCGAGTACACGAAGCAGATCGGCAAGACGGCGATGAGCGACTTTCGTCACATCTACCGGGCCGACTTCAGGCCCGTGCTCACCGAGGAGCGGGGCGACCACTTTTACTTTGCGCTCGAGGCCGTGAAGCCGTCGAGGATCAGTGTCTAGCGGCTCGGGCCGATTCCCGTGATCAGCACGCGCTGTGCCGCTCCGGCCGATGTGCTGGCGCCCGCAACGAACACCAAGCGAACGTGATCGCCTGGGTGCACCAGATCGAGCGTTGCGTCGGCCAGACCTGGGCTCGGGACAGCGTCGCTGCCACGTGTTGTGATGGCGGCAATCGTTCCCGATGAAGGAGTCCCATTCTGCACGGCAAAAGAGTAGGCCACCGCCGATGCGCCGGCTAGGAGCTGTGGGAAGTGCGCCCAGTCCACCCAGAGGTCTGGGCCGACCTTACGCTGCAAGTACACGTCGAGCGTGTCGCCCGTAGCACCGAGCAACCTGGCCTCGACACGAAGCCCGGAGTACCTAGCGAGACCCGAGGCGTAGACGCTCGGCACCGTGCCGGCTTCGGCTGGGCTTGTTGCGGAAAGCTCGAAGGTCTCGCTCAAAGTTTTGCTCTCAGAAGGGTGGCCCGGATTTCCCGCGCACGCCCCTGGGGGGCGGGGAAAATAGGGCACGTGAATTTTTCCACTTGACGCGCTACCGGTAGCGCGTTAGTGTCTAGCTCTCAGCAGAGAGGAGCTATACCAATGTCTGTTTCGCGACTTCATGTTATCGCGCCCGTCACCGGAAAGCAGCTGCGGTCGCGCCAGCCGCGCCGCGGCGGCGTCGTCACTCAAATCATCACGGCTTTTGCCGCCGAAAACCGGCTCGCTGCGTTTATCGGACTGGCGCTCGGCGGGTTCGTCCCCATCGCTACCTATCTCGTGGCGCACAGGGCCAATTCGGTCACTTCCCTACCGGCCGTGCTCGCTATCGGTGGGCTGGCGTTTTCCGCGCCCACTGTCTACAGCTGGGCCCGAGCTGCCCTGGGCTCAACGGCCAAGGCAGGCGGCTTCGTCCTGCTGCTCGAGGGCGTCATGATCCTCTCAAGCTCGATCGGCCTGGCGTGGCTCGGGGTGCTGGCACTCGGCTACCTCGTTCTCATCAACGCCACTGCAACGGCCTGCCGACTCGCTTTGGGTACGCGATGCTGATCGAGTCCGGTGACCTGTGGGACGCCTTCACGAACGGCTGGCACATCGTCGTCACCACTAACATCGGATGGGATGCCAATGGAGTAAACAACATGGGTGCTGGCGTTGCGCTCCAGGCCGCTATCAGATTCCCTGACCTGCCCGGCTGGTACGGGCGACGTTGTCGACGAACCGGAGCGTCCACCGGCGTCATCGTTCACCCGGAGCGCCGGCTCATCCTTTTCCCGGTCAAGCCTTTGAAGCTTCGTTGTTCGGCCGACAGCTGGAACCAGCAAGCGGATCTCGGGCTGATTGAGCTGAGCTGTGGCCAGCTTGCCGATGTTCTCTCTGGCGACTCAGGGATGAGAGTCGCCATGGCGTTCCCTGGCTGCGGGAATGGAGGGCTTTCCAAGCGTGCTGTGCGACCGATCCTAGAGAAGTCCCTTGGCGGTTTCGGTGCACGCCTCCGCGTGATAGACTGGGCGCAGTGAAACGAAAGCCTTCACCCTCTCGCTCTGGACCGCGGCCGAAGACGCCTCGCCTTGAACTTCACGACGAGTGCATCCCGAGTTGGCGAATCGAAGCGCAGCGGCTGGGCGAATCACTTGCACAATGGGTGCGGACAGCTTGCCGCGAGCGACTCGCTCGCAGGAGATGAATAAATGACTGAAGAACGTGCGCGCGAGATCGAAGTACTCATCGAGGAAAACGGTGGCCTGACCGACGATCTCGTCGAGAGACTGGTTCGCGACGGAAAGCTCAACAGATTCGAGGCGCGGATACTTTCCGACGGGCTTGGCCTGCCTGGAAGCATCGTGCCTGACGCTGACTAGTGTTCCTCGATGTCGAACACTTCGACCTGGTGAGATTTGCCGTATCTCTCGAACTGCTCTGAGCGGTGCGAGATCACACGGAACCGAAAACCACGGTTGAGCAGAACCTCTGACTCGCCCTTGGTACTCGACACTTGGTCAAGCGGTATCCCTGACTTCTGACGAATGCGAAAGGTCACCAGGCGATCGTCTGGGTTCCGTTTACCACGGAAATTCTTGGCGATGTCTCCGTGAGTACTGGTGCTGGTGAAGCCAGTGAATTTTTCGACCTGGCCAGTCTTTGCGGCGTTGCTTAGCCGTGCGACAGTGGCCGGATCTAGTGCCGTACCACGATAGACGGCGCCGGGGGCAGACAAGCCGTTCTTGTGCGCGTCCTGAAGTAACCCACTCAGCCGATCAATGCGGCTCTGGATGTTAGCGCGATCAAAGTCGTGCCTTTCGCCACGAAGCTGCGCGTTTATGGGACGATATTCATCCTTCGTATATGCATCAAGTGCGTCACGTCGCGGATCTGCCTTGACAAAATCTCTGACCGCGCCCTCTCTTGCCTTGTAGTTTTCGCGAGCCCGCTGAAACTCTTGTAGTTCGATCGGCTTAGAAGCTTGCTTCGCCTCTTTTGCCTTGAGCTGCGCCGCGCGCTTCTCCTGGCGCAGCTTTTCTCGGGCTAGTCTTTTTTGGACCTTTTCTTTGAGCGCCTGTTCTTTGGCTGCTCTCTTTGCTGCCAGCGCTTGCTCGCGGGCCTTCTTTTTCTCGAGTGCCGCTCTAAGCTTAGCTGACCTTTTCGCAGCGCGCTCTTTCGCGAGCGCTTCTTTGCCGGCTTTCTTTTCCGCCGCCACCTTCGCGCGGGCTTGCTTTTTTTCGAGTGCCGCCCTGAGCTTGCGTACCTTGTCGGCCTTCGCGCCGAGCTGTTCTTTCTTCGCCTGAGCGGCCTTCGCCGCCTTCGCCGCCTTCAGCTTCGAGATCTGAGCCTGGACCTTCGCCCGGTCCTTCTCGATGGCAGCGCTACGCGCGGCGACCAGCGCCTTGAGCCTGGCTACTTTCTCCGGGCTCTTGGCAGCAAAGTTCTTCGCTGCTGCCGTAGGCTTCCCGCCCGTGCTGCCAGCAAACCGGCCTCGCGCACCGCGGATGTAGGAGGTCTGCCGTGCCATGCATTACACTCAAGCAATGGCTCGCGACCTCGCTCAAAGTCTCGCTCTCAAAATCTTCGCCCCGCGTCTGACGAGCTCGGGTTCAATCTGGTCCCACACGGTTTGACAGCCATCGGCCATCGCCTGCTGACCCTTCACGCGCTCGGTAACTTGCGTGTCGAGCTGGATGAACAGGTCGGCGGGGAGGCCCGTCTGGTTTCGCGCCAGCCACTTTCGGAGGGCCCGGGCCATAATTACGTTCTCGCAGATCCAGGGCCCCGATTCGTCGAGCCACCGTGACGCGGCCGCCGAGCCGTCTGGTCCGAGGCCAACGCCGAGCCGCTTCAGCTCCTCGCCGTCGTGGAGCCGAAAACCATCACGCTTGAGCGTTGCCGCTAGGTGGCTTTTACCGCTTCTTGGGCCGCCCGCGATCACCACCCGTCGGTGGTTTTGGTGCTGGAGGATCCTCGCCAGGCCGTTCAGTGCCTGCCGGTGCTTCTCCCTCTGCTCCGCCGAATAGCGCTGCGGCGGAAGCGAGCTCGAGCTCTCGGTCGAGCCTGGCGTCCTCCGCTGGATCAGTTGTGCCATCGCGGATCTCTTCGCGGATCTTGGTCTTGGTCTGCTCGTCGAGGTGAGGCAGGAACAGCTCAGCCGTCCGCTCGTTCACCGCGATCTGAAAGGTCTTGCTCGGGATGGTGCGGCCGGCGTCGTTCAGGAGCTTCAGATTTTCGACGAACGCCGCCGCATCGAGCGCCGCGAAGTCGTCGAGCCCCTCGACTGACCACGTGAATTCCTCGCCGCGTGCTCCGCTGATGAGGTCGAGTGTGTACTCGATCGTCTCCCGGACGATCCTAGAGATCGCTACGAGCACAACCCGCGTCGATTGCAGGTCGCTCGCCTTGGACTCGGCGGTCCGGCCGACGGCCGCTGCGTTATTGTCCACACCGAGCGCCATCTGGTGGGCGATGCGGAAGATCTCGTCCTTCTCGGCCTTGATCTCGGTGTCGAGCGCGGAGAAGTGGTCGGTTGGTGGGGCGTCCCACTCGGCCTTTTCGTCGATACCGAGAACGATCTCGTACCCAGCCCCGTTGACCACCTTCGAGAATTCCTCGGGTGATCCGACGAAATATTGGCGCATCGCATAGCAGCTCGTGGCGAGCGACCAGGCGAGCGCGTTCGTCTTGCGGAAATGCGCGAGTTGCGGAGAGCGGAGTCGGTTCGCTACCCAGAGGGCCGACGGTAGCTCTAGGCAGACGAGCGGGACGAGCCCGAAGCGGTGAGGAACTGGCGCGCCAACGAGTGGCACTTCATCGTCGGGCTTCGGCCGCTTGTCGCTCTCATAGGTGATCGCGTAGGTCTCGACCGCCTCGGGCGTCAGGTGCTGCCACGTCTCGGTGATGAGCTTGCGGTCGCCGCCGAGCCCGCGTCGTTTTGCGGTGAGCTCGTGCGTGACGGCCCACAGCATTCGGCCGTCGTCGCTTGCATCCCAGTCAAGTACTGCTGACGGCTCCAAGTGTTCGAGCCAGCAATCGCCGAGTCCAAGCCGCTCGAAGTCCGCCACGTTCGTGACGGGCTCTTCGCTGGGCGCGGGCTGGTGAAGCCGGATCCACCCGTGCCCGCAGACCATCGCGTCCGTCAGAACGAACTTGAGGAGGTCGTCGAGGTCGGTGCCCTCGCGATCGCAATCGTCGCGGAATTTCGTCCAGTACTCACCCGGGTCCTCGACGAGCTTTTCGTCGAGCGTCGCCTTGCTCACCGTCCGGGAGACGAAAAGCATCGAGGCGAAGTAGTCGATAATCGGCCCGAGGTAGTTCCGATACTGCGCCTCTTTCAGACGCACTTCGTAGCGTTGCGGGCGCTCGCGGTCTCGCCGCGGGAGGATCGTCGGGTAAAGCCGCTCGAGTTTCTCGCCGCCCTCGTAGAGCCCGCGGAGCTCGCACTGGCGGGATTCGTTCCAGCTCGGGTGGCGCTGGTTGAGTGACGAGTAGCTCGGCATTGGGTCACAGCGCCCGCGCGTAGGTTCGCGTCGGCAATTGACGCACCGCCCAGCCGATCGCTTCGGCTAGTACGAGATCGTCGTGCGAACCGGGAGCAGCCTCGGGCTTGCCACTCGGCGGGATCACGAACGTTCGAAACTGCTCGAGCGTTGCGCGATCTGGGGACCTCCAGTGACCGTGCCGATGCGCGTCTTCCAGAGCGTCGAGCATCTCGGGGCGCGTCACTGGGTTCGTTGGCCAGCCGTGCTTTCCGTCTGAGTGCTCGTAAATCTTCTTGTATTTTTCTTCGCGCTCCAGAGCCTGAAGCGTCGCGTGCCCGTGGTTGTTTCGCTCGACCGCGACCAGGGCGTCGTTGTACTCGCGACCGAGCGCGGCGCCGCTTCGAGCGAGCTCCCAGGGCTGGTACTGCCCGTCAATCACGGCGGCGAGGTCGCCCGTCGCGCGCTCTCTCAACGACCCGCCGCTCGGGTCTCCGCCGCCGCCCTCACTTGGGTCGAGCGTCAGAATGTAGAGCTTGCCGGCCTCTACCTTTCGGTAGATGCGGATCCGGCTGCGCTCCCTGCGCTCAATCGGTTCCTGCGCCAGAGCGAGTAGCCGCGTTGTGACTTCCTGATCGAAGAAGCTTCGCCCGCTGACGAGAAAGCACGAGTCCGGATCGCTTGGGTACTCCTGGGCAGTGAGCGACTTGCCCTTCTCGGCGACCTTGCGCCGGTACCACTTGAGCTGCTCGGGGTTGACGCCGAGAGAAACGAGCTTCTCTTCAGTCTCGTTCGTTGGATCGATCGTCTCCCCTGGTTCGAGCGCCAGTCGGTACTCGGGATGGTCCCACCAGCGAAAGAAGTGCGGCTTGTAGCCGCTTGAGCCGATGACCGCAGCCTGCCACTGCTCGTAGTAGAATCCACCGACCCCGTTCGGAGTCGACTCGTTCACGATCTCGGAGCCGTGCTCAGGGCCGGGGACCGACTCAAGCAGCGAGTTGAATGTCGTTTCGGCGCGCTCGAAAAACGCTGCCTCAGTGACGTGGAGCCGGTTGACCGTGCCACCGCGCCCCTTCTTCGCTGCCGCCGCCTCGCTCGCTCCAGCTTGGATGATCCTGAGCGATGCGTCGCGCGCCGGCAACGACCACTCGCCTACCGCTTCGCGGCCGAAGTCGAGGCGCAGCCCGGCACGGGCTAATGAGTCGAAGAACAGCCGGAACTTTTCGGCGATGTCCTTGAATGGCGCGCCGTCCGTTTGCGACTGGCACACCACCACGACGCGAGCGCCGGGCCGGGTGATAAAAAACCAGAGGTCCCGCGCCGCCTCCAAGGTCGTGATGTAGACCTGGCGCGGCTTTAGGATGATGTCCCGCGCCGTTCTCTGCGCGTCGTACTGACGCTGAATCGGCGAGAGCAGGAAGCGGATTCGGCCGCCGCCGCCCTTTGGCTGGATGGCAAGCAGGCCACAGAACCGCCGGAAGTCGGCGACGGCCCACTTCAGGAATTCGGCTCTGGCTCTTCGGTCGTCTCCGGATCCGTCGGGCATTCGTCGTCCGCGTTGGCCAGAGCCGCTGAGCGGAGCGCGTCGAGATCTTCGAGGCCGACCGCTGCAACCTTGGCCGTCACGTCGCGCTTTTCTGGGGCATACAGCCCGAGGAGCTTCGCGCGCTGCTCTTGGATTTTTACCAGGCGATCGAGCGCCTTGAGCCGAAGCTCCTCCGCGTCCGGGTCGTCCCCGCTCAAGACCTTTTCGACGACCTCAAGCGCCCGCTCGAGTCTGCGAAGCTCGATCCCACGCTCCGCCTGAACGTCCTTCTCGGCCTCTTTGGCGTATTCGCTCATCGCCGCCCGCACGTCTGTGTGCGCGGTTCCGATGCTCACGCCGAGCTCGTCTGCAATCTCCTGAAACGTTTTGCTGCGCGCCCGAAGCTCGAGAGCCCTTGCCCGCCGTATCGAAATTGCATCCTGCTCGGCCGTTCTGTTTTCAGCGGCCATGTGTTTTCAGTCAGGCTCGGCACCACGAGCACCTCCCTCGCCTCGTTCGTCGCTTGCCACGCATCCCGCAGGCTTGCCGCGGTGTCGGTCAGGAGCTCGTCGGCCTGAGCCGCCAGCCGTTCGCCGAGGGTTGCAGCGAGCGGGATGGCCGTGTGCGACCAGCCGTGCTGTTCCGCTTGGTAGCGGGTGTGTGCTCGGCGGGCTCGGTGCGAGGCTTGGCGGGTATCGCGCTCGGTGCGCATGGGGTAGGGGTGACCGGTGGCGCCGTTCGAGCGGGCCGGGTGGCGGGTGCTCGGCTGGGGCGCTTGGGCGGCCCTCGGGCTACCGGGTAGCGCGCGAGAGGCCCGGGGGTACCAAGCGCACCCCTCTAGACAAATCCCAGCTAGCCCGCTCTTCGTGATCGAACTTGGCTCGAACTTGGTTCGTTCAGCCGGGCACAGGCTCCGATGTAACGCTCCGTAAGTGCCCGCCACTTCTCGAGATTTGAGATGCGCGAGCCGTGCCCGTTTATTTGTCTTCTCAGCTCACGCTGATTTTGTCCGAGTTGGGCGATTGCGGTCTCTATCCCACTTAGGCTCACAGCTCGGCCTTCCGCCAGGACTTCCAGCGCCCGAACGTTCACCACGAGCTCACGACCACGGGGCTCCAGGAACCTTTCGCGGGTATCACGCTGAAGCTTGCGAACGGCTCGGAGCGCGGCCCGCCTGCGCTCTGCGCGCTTTGTATGCGGCAGCTCCAGGATGTCTGCCACCTGCATGAGCGTAAGAACTCGACGCCTCATTCTAAAGTCCTCAGGTCAGCGCCGCGGCCCGCCTCTCGCCAGCGCCGCTGAATAGCCTCGATGTCTAGGTTCGGTTCGGACCTAAGCCACGCCGCGATCGGCGCTGCCCCCTTGCGCACGTTGCAGGGTCTGCAAGCGGGCGCCAGATTCTCGTCGCGAGCGCTGCCCCCCGAACACACGGGGACAATGTGATCGATCACGAGTTCGGCGATCCCTCCGCAGTACAGGCAACGAAACCTGTGGGCCGCAAAGATGTCGATTCTGCGCTCCCACGGAATCGCCTCACGTTGCCTTTGCACGCGCATCTGTTGGTGGCGACCATCCGAGATCGAGAGATCCTCGTCTGGAACGGTCCCCCAGTCCGGCGCTTCCTCTGGCAAGTCAAAGAATGGCTCAATCACCCGGGCAGAGCGAACCGCCACCCGATTGATGCGTTTTCCTTTCAGCATGCACGACCTCTGATATCCCACCCTCGCCTCGTGCTGCTTCTGGCCTTCGTGCGTCACTGCTCGCTTTCTCCCGGCCGAAACTCCGGCAGCAGCGCCCTCCGCTCGCTCGGCTTGCGTGGCTTCGACGCCTCGTCCTTCGCCGCTCGCCAAGCCCGGTGGTCGACCGTGGCGGCTTCCTCCGCGGCTCGCAGAGCCCTCGAGATGACCCTCGAGTGCTTGCCCTTGTTCGGGTCCTGGCAGGCGTTCAGGAGGGCGTTGGGGCTCTCGCAGATCCAGAGCGCGAGCGCGGCGGCTCGACCGAGCCTCGCCTCGGTGCCCTTACGGTTGTGGAGCCCGTTCGGCTTGCTCGGCTCTGCGGCGCCGTACTTCGTGATCTCTTCGACCGCCGGGCATTTGTCGCGGGCGCCGAACCCCTCGTCCGAGCGGAAGGCCGCTGGGGGCGCGTGGTACCAGAGCGTCAGCCGGTGCCGCTCCTCGCGGGTAAGCATGGCCCACGCCGCCGAGAGCCAGCGGTGCCGCTCCACGAGGCCGACCACGGTCTTGTGCCAGCCGATCTGCTGGTCGCTGTAGAGGTCCGTGTTCGGAACGCCCGTGAAGGGCCCACCGTGCTCTAGCTGGGCGATCGTGCCGGCGAGCGTACCGCGCTCACCCATCCACGAGTCGCCCATCAGCAAGAACGCTTCGAGGTCGGCGTCGAAGCGTTCTTCGAGCCTGGGTCGCTTAGTCTTTTCGGCCGTAGGGTCACCAGAAACCAGTCCGGTGGCCGTTGAGCTGTCGTTCATGGTAGGATCTCCTTTGCGTTACCAGCGCCAGGAGCCCTGCCGAAAGGTGGGGCTTCGTCGTTTTTCTACGTCGCCATCTCCCCCATCTTCTCGGCTGCATTGAGCAGTCTGCCCAGGAACCCAAACCACCAAAGCGGCGAGTCCTGCCACTGGTGAAGCTCGAGGCTAGCCTTCGCGCAATTGCACCGCCAGCAAGCCGGGAGCGTGTTGTCCGGGCTTGTCCTTCCGCTCTTCGAGATCGGAACAACGTGCTCTATTACCATCCACCGTTGCCGCTTGCCGCAGTAGGCGCAGCGATGGTCGAACGCCAGGCGAAGTTTGTCCCAGTGCTGGCGCGTAAGCGAGCCGCCCATTTCATCCCGGAGGTTCTGTGACACGATCTTGTCCGTCGCGCGCTCGTACATCTTGCTTTCCGGCGACCAGTCGCGAGCGGTCCTAGGCATCGGGTTCTCACTGTGGTCCTCGACCTGCGCGGCGTAGTCAGGGAACAGCTCCCTGATCACACCTTCGTCGGACATGCTCTCTGGATACGGGTTCTCGATCTCTTGTGTTCGTATCATGTTTCCTAAAACTGCCTTTCCGAACCAGCCGCCAAGCAGTTCCGGAGACCCGTCATCACTGGCGGGTTTTTCTTTTCTCCCTTCTGGCCCTCTCCTCGGCTGCCTCGCGCACCCACCGCGCGAGAGGTATGCCCTGGGCCTCAGCAAGTCTGCGCCACTCGGGGATCCTGGCGTCATGGATCTCGATGCGCGGCGTGGGTGGACGCGGTCCGCTGCTCACGGGAGCCTCAAGAGCTGGTAGCCGTAGTGCATTCCGGGCGAGTCCACCTGCGAGAGACGCAGCTTCTCCGCGTCGAACAGTTCCGGCATGTCCGCACGAGAAAGCTCTAACCCCTCGTGGCGCAGACGGAGAAGCTCCGGGGCGACACTGGACACGGTGTCGCCGAGCACCTCGGCGACATCGCAGATATAGACCTTGCTCGCTCCGGGCTTGCAGGGTCGGCAGCGGCGGGCGGCATCGTAGACCTCGGCGATCGTCATGACCGACAGCATGCGCGCTACCGGTAGCGGAGTCAAGTGCCGTCACCTCGAGATCCTCACCTTCACGAACTTTTCGCCGCGCTCACGGGCCACGCGCAGGCGGTTGTTGCCATCGCTGATGGTTAGCCCGCCACGGGCGCCCCTGGTGACACGGATGGCACCGAACTTGAACCCTCGCGCGATGCCCTCGCGGATGCCCGTGGCGCGATTCGTTGCCCGTAGTCCAGCGGGTCGGCGTGCGTTCGCGAGTAGCGATGTTTTCACCACGTACGTTCCAGACCGCGAAGGTAGCTTGCTCCAGATTTTGGCACCTGGCGTCACGTCGAACATGCTCGAGCGGGCGCCGGACACACTGACGCGACCACCGGATCCGCGCCCTCCACCGCCCGCCCCCTTGCTCACGGCGTCTCCCAGTGACCGGGAACGTAGACCGTTCCGGGGAGTTCGCGACAGAGCTTTTCGGTGTCCGGGCCGCCCGAGAAAACGAGCATGGTGAGCGCGTCGCCGGCAAACTCTCGGGCAGCGCGCCACTCGCTCCGGAGCGCCTCCGGGCGGGCGCTGTAGCTGCGCGTAGCGAACGATCGCCAGCCGAGTGGGACCCCGAGCAGGCAGAGGTCACGGAGCTGCTCGGGTACGTTCAGGTCGACGAGTACGTTGATGCCGGCGTCCTGCCACTGCCGGGCCACGGCGCGCTTGCGGTAGGTGGCCCAGATCGCCTCGGCCCTGGTGGCCTGATCGTAAATCGTGAAGTTAAGCTCCGCCGCCCCGTTGCAGCCCGTCGCCACCAGTTGCAACGGCTGCTTTTCCAGCGCTCCGAATCGGTAATCGTCCACGTAAAACACCCACGTCCCAGTCATCTTGGCGCCCCTCGACCGCGAGCCCCACGGCATTACCGGTGGCACGATTTCGGCCTGTCGGTCGATGCGCAGATCTGGGATGCCCCACTCGTTCGAGCTTGGGTAGAGGGCGCGCGCCTTGAGCGGCTTCACGGTGCCTCCCTCCGCTTCTGCTTCGCCTTCACGCCACCGATCCCGTAGTGCTGAAGCGCTAGCGTGGCACCGCACAGGACCCGTAGCTCAGCAAACGTCACGCACTCGCTGACCGGTGACATGAGAGGTCGCATGGCGATCCGCTTGAGCACCCGTCGCGCGAGCGCTCCGGACATGCGCCGATTGCCGGCGCGACCATGGGCTTCGATCAGAATGTCGGCGTTGAACGGCAGCCACGCGAGCCGGGCGCGTGAGACTTGCGGCTGTAGCTGCTCGGCTAGCGTGTGCCGCTTGGGCCGTCGCTTAGTCTTCGTCTTGGCCTTCGTCATTCTGTTTCCCTCCGCCTCCGCTCGTCGGCCTCGAGGGCACCGACGCTAGCCGCCTGCTCCGCGTGATACCGCAACCTCGCCAAGACCCACATCCGAAACTCGTGGCGCGCCACGTGGCCGATGTCGATCCATCCGTCGTCGATTGGCTCAATGCCTCCGCTGCGGCGTAGCTGCGTGTAGAGAATCGGCGCCAACGTCTCAACCGCGGCCCTCACCAGCGGGTCAAGCGGGGGAGGGAGCTTCACGGTGATTTCGGCGTAGTTCGTGGGGTGCTTGAATTCGGCTTGCCCGCTCACTGCTCGCGTCTCCTTCGTTCGTCGGCCTCGATGGCGTCCCAGAGTGCGGACCAGGTGCCCACGAGACCCGAAGCCTTGAGCCCCCAATTGGCATTCGCTTCACCGGCCACTACGATGTCGCTCATGATCGAATCCGAACACCACGCAACCGCACACCGTTCGAGGAACTCCCGGCGGCGGCGTTCCGGGTTTGCCTTCACGATGTCATCGAAGTCCATCAAGCTTCTCCCGTGCGATCATGTCGTTGCCGCGCCACGTTTTCGCGCCGCATTCACTCTTCCTCGTAAAACCATGTGATCGTCGCCGCCACCCGTTCGCCCGGATCCAGGAGCCTCGACTCGCGCTCACTGAGCACATACTCATCCTCGCCCGTCCAGCCTGGAATTCGTTCCGCTCCGTTGCACACGCGGCATCGTACATCCACTTCGCGAACGATGATCATCACCCGCTCCCTTCACGCTCGCGGTGCTGCTCGTCGAATATCTGGCAGAGCGCGTTTCGCATTGCGAGCACCTGCTCCATCGGGTCAGCCATGTTCACGCTGGCCAGTTGCGCCTGGAGCAAGACCTCGAAGCGCTCGCCGTTCGGGGGAGGCAACTTCCGCGGCTTCGGCTCTTCCTTCGGCTCTTCCTTCGGCTCGTCCACCGAGAACCGATGCTTAGTTCGGCGGGCGCCCATGGCCATCCGCTCTTCTCGGGCGGCTATGTTTTCGACCACGCTGCGCCGCTCCGCTTCGAAGTCAAAGGCTGGCCGCTTCGCCTCTTCCTTCCCTGCCTCGCCCTCGGGAGGGTCGAGGTAGCGGACTTTCATGCTGTGCAGCGGGCCTCCCTCGAGCAGGAGCGCCTCGCGTTCAATCGTGTGCACGGTGATCGGTGTGTGGCCAGCGACGTGGTACGTGCATGCTCGCGCGCGCCGGACGTCGTGGCTCCATTCGACCCCCTCGCCGACGCGCTCGCCTGCCGTGTTCCAGATCTCGAAGCGTCTCACGGTTTCACATCTTTCTGGCAGTACGGCCTTGCGCAGCCCTGCCCAGAATCTTGCCATCTTCCACCTGCTTTGACGCACGCAACAGATGGCGGGTCTGTCTTGGTCTCGGTCCACGCGCCGAAAGCGATCATCGCACAGAACGAAGCCACCATGAGTGTGGTGGCCAGCGGCCAAGCCCAATCTGTCACCGCTTCCCCCGCTTCGCCTTCTGGCGCTTCTTCGTCACAATCGACGCCGGCAGACGCCCGACAGCTATCGCCCGGGGCAGCTCGTTCGCTCGCGCCAGGTCGCATCGTGTGCATATCTTACAGCTCTCGTAGTAGCAGCCGCACCCCTCGCACTTGACCCAGCAGTCGCACGAGCCAACGCCCTTTGATCCGCAAAGAGTGCAGCGCACGTTGGCACTGATCATGTCTCCGATGCTCATCGCTTTCTCGCCTTCGCGCGCTTCTTCGGTTTGCGCTTGCCGGGGGTTTCGTCTTGGCTCAGCGCACTTGCCGCAAGGGTGCGCAGCTCTTCGAGCCGAAGGATTGCCAGCAACGCGAGCGGCCCGTGAACACAAACCCACTCGCGCCTGCTCATGCCCCGGGTCCTACCCAGCACCTTCGCCGCAATCCTCGACACGCGGTCACTGGTTTGTTTGGTTGGTTTTTTCGCCATCGTTTTCCTTTCGGTTGCCTACTCCGCCGCCGCAAAGCCAAGGTCGATCTCGGGGAGCGCCCGGCGTAGCAGCGCGCATTCCGCCCGGAGCTCAGTGCGGCTCACGAGCGTTGTGCCCTTCGCCCTCGCGATTCGCCGCACGCCCGCAATACACGTCGTGTGGTCGCGGTTGCCGAACGCTCGCCCGAGCTCCGGGTAGCTCATGCCTAGGAGTTCGCGGCAGAGCCACATCGCGACTTGCCGGGCTTCGGCGATCGACTTGTGGCGGTCCCTTGAGAGCAGCTCGTCCCGGGTGATGCCGTAGTGCGCGGCTACGCGGTCGATGATTCGGGAGGCGTGGGTGTTCATCGGCGTTCCTTTCCGGCCTTCCGCTTCCGCTCGCGCCACGCTTCGACGCGGGACTCGGCGGGGAGTTCGAAGTAGGCGTGCGGCGCGTGCTCGAACGGGTAGACGCGGTCGGG
>DASTNZ010000262.1:0-2533 GCA_035762665.1 Jiangellaceae bacterium
CCTGCGCGCCGGCCGGATCGTCGCCGTCGAGCACGATGTCCAGATTGATTTCAAGGGAGCCGGCCGCGAGCAGCCGATGCAGCGCGAACATCGTCCCGGGGGCCGCGGCCGGCGTGGCGGTGCACTCGATGGCCGCAAGCCTCGAGATGGCGCCGCCGACGTAGAACCGATCCCTCATGCTCGCGATCTGCTGACAGGCGCCCAGGCCGAAGCCTAGCCGGAGCTGAATCGAGTCGTTAGCGACGCCCTGAGAGATCAGCCAGAGCCGGCGCACGTGGAGCCGGGTGCCGGAGGCCGAGACGATCGTTGCGACGCTGAAGTTGCCGGGCGACGCGGCGATCGACCGGAAGCCGATGCCGATGCGCGGGTCCAGTTGCCAGGGGATCGCTCCGACATCGTAGACCGTGACTACGGGGATGATGGACTCGTCGAGCTCGAGCGGGATGGCGCCGCGGATGCCGAGCGCGTTCTTGAGCCGGGCCTGTAGCTCCGAGACTCCGAGCGGCCAGGGCATCAGAGCGGCGTGATCCGAACGACGGTTTGCACCACTCGAGCGGCGCCGCTTGTGTCTCGGAGCGCGACCTTCAAGCGCTCGCCGGCGGCCGCCACGTCGTTGAGGAAGAAGTCATCGGGGTACTTCGGCTGCTGGTTGATGGTGCCGACCTGCACGGGGCCCTCTTCGGTCAGCACGTCGGTGCCGCTCTGGATCGTCGCGAGGACGCCCGTTGCGTCGGTGAGCAGGCCGAACTCGACGAAGGCATCGAAGGGCAGGTACTCGTACTGCGAGCCCGAGAGCGGGTTGGCGGTGCCGTTCGCTCCCAGCGCGGTCCTCACAGCGATCATCGGCATGTCTTTTTCCTCGTGGGGGTCTTGCACCCGCGGATGGCCTTCGGAGCTTTGCTGTAGCCGCAGCTTCGGGCGACCTCACCGAAGCGCACCACCCGGCGGATGGCTCGCTTGAGCGCCTTGGGGTTCGTCGCGTTCATCCGGCGGTACTTCTTCCGCTCGCGGCCACCAAACACGCTCTCGAGGCCGAGCCCGATGCCGGTTCCTATCGCGATTTGGCCGGGGATGCTCTTCGCGCCCTTCACCACCGCCCGCCCGGCGCCGCGGAGGATGGGCGGGATCCCGGCGGCCGCAGCTATGGGGAGCGTCCTGGCCGGCGTCATCGCGGGCAGCACCTTCCTCGCGCCTCTCCCGATCCCGCCGACCACCTTCAGCGCCTTGCCGGCGATCCCGCCCACACCGGGCAGCACGCTTGCGACGCCGCCGAGGGCCCTGGCCGCCTTCCCAATGAATCCGAAGATGCCGGGGTCGCCTCGATAGCTCGCCTTCGCCATCGTCATGCCTGCACTCATTCAGCCGCCTTTCTGGCGATGCCTGGGAACATCATTTGATGGGCTCTCTGTCGGAGCGCCGCCTTCCGATCCAGAGGCGGAGCTTCCGTTCCTGCCACCTGTGCATGCGCCAGCACAGCGTCCTTATCGCGTTTGGCCATCCGGGCCTGGTACCGCTGCTGCTGCGTGAGGAAGGCTCGCCACTCGTCCTCGAGTTCAACGAGTCTGGCGAGGATTTGGGTAAGGGTGGGGTCACGCTCTGCTCTCGTGAAAGGCCACATCAGTGCACCCGGACCCTAGTTAAGAGATCATATCTTATACGACGCGAAGAGAGTCCGAACCGCGAGCCCCCGCAACAGATTAGGCGGAAAGGCGGCTGGCGCCGCCCTCTCTCTCCCCTGGCGCTACCTGGTGTTTTTTCGGAATTCTGTCAAGAGGGTGCTTGACGGATCGGCGTTGCCGTTGTACCTTCGCCCGGGTTCATCTTCGGTGTTTCTCCGGGGCCCCGTTCTTCGGGGCTCTCTTTCTGCCCCGTTACTCCACCGATCCATCAAGCTGCTCCCTCCGACCGTAGACTCGGGCACCTGACGAGGGTTCGATCAATCCACCACACTGCGCCACTGCGGGTACTCGGCGTGAATCCTATCGTGCTCAGGGACCGCGAAGCCGACGGCGCGCCGGATGTAGTTCCAGGCGGGCCAGTACTGATCGGGCACCCAGGAGTCGAAGGCAAGCCCGTAGTTGTGGGATGAGTCGCCGGGCCGGTTCGCGGGCCAGCGACAAGCGGCGTTGGGGTTACCCGGGTGCACCCGCTCACCGCGAGCGAGACAGCTCTCGAACTGCTTCCGCAGCCGCACCTGTTCTGCCCAGGACCGCTTGCCACTGGTGACCGTGACCGGGATTCCGTAGTGGGCGGCCACCGCGAGCGCGTAGTCGGCGGCCGGCCGGATGCTGCGGTCAAGGCCTCGAGTCTTGAGGCTCACCGGGCCAGGTGCTCCTCGACGAGATAGCTGCACTCCATGGGGGTGTTGACCGCGCCGGGGAGGATGTGCAGGGCCTGCGCGCCGGCCGGATCGTCGCCGTCGAGCACGATGTCCAGATTGATTTCAAGGGAGCCGGCCGCGAGCAGCCGATGCAGCGCGAACATCGTCCCGGGGGCCGCGGCCGGCGTGGCGGTGCACTCGATGGCCGCAAGC
>DASTNZ010000263.1:0-2177 GCA_035762665.1 Jiangellaceae bacterium
ATATTCCTATTGCGTGGAATCGACGCCTGTGATTCGACAATAACGGTTGAAACAACCGGGATGTCGTGATGCCGGCACCGATCTCGCTGGACCTGCGGCTGCGCATCGTACGTGCGGTCGAGCGCGGCAGCTCGATCCGCGTAAGCGTCCGGTTTCGGGGGCCTGTTCGAGACGGCGGCCTTGGGGTGATGGTGTCCACCAATTTCCTTGGTGGACACCAAGGTCGAAGCAGGACCGTGAGGTATGGGTCGTTCGGGTCGGCGCCGCTGGACGGCCGAGGATAAGCGGCGGATCGTCGAGGAGACGCGGGCGCCGGGCGCTTCGGTCTCGGTGGTGGCGAGGCGGCACGACATCAACGCCAACCTGCTGTTCAAGTGGAAGCGCCTCGAGGAGGCCGGCGAGCCCGATCGGCCATTGCTGCTGGGGCCCGAGTTCGTGCCGATCGGCGTGGTCGGTCGGACGGACGACGGCGGGCCGGCGCTGCTCGCCAGGATGCCCGGCGTTGCAGACGGCCACCGGCAGAATGGATCGGGTGAACCGCGAGGAGCGTCCGGGCTGGAGAGCCGCGCCGGCGTGATCGAGATCGACCTGCCCGACGGCGCCTGCATCCGGGTCGATGCCTTTGTCGACGGTCGGGCGCTGGCGCGGGTGCTGAGCGCGCTCAAGCGTTGCCGATGATCCAGGTCGCCCCCGGCACCAAAGTTCATCTCGCATGCCGGCCGGTCAGCATGCGCTACGGCTTCGACGGTCTTGCGGCCAAGGTGGCCTCGGTGCTCGTCCAGGATCCGTTCTCGGGCCACCTGTTCTGCTTTCGCAGCAAACGCGGTGACTACTTGAAGATTTTGTACTGGGACGGGTCGGGGCTGTGCCTGTTCGCGAAGCGGCTGGAGCGCGGCCGGTTCGTGTGGCCGCCGATCGTGGATGGCGGCCTGATCCTGACGCCGGCCCAGCTCGCGCTGCTGCTCGAGGCGATCGACTGGCGGCGGACGGTGGCGCCGCCATTGCCGGCGCGCCCGACGGCGGTGTGACGACGTCTGAACCGGTGATCTTTGGCTCGCCAGGTGGATTGCCTCCTGGTAGAAGAAGGTCATGCCATCGGCAACCACTCCCCTGCCATCGGACCAGGAAGCTCTGCGCGCCCTTGTGGTCTCGTTGCAGGATGAGCTTGCGCTGAAGGACCGCGAACTCCACGCCAAGACGCTGCACATCGAGAAGCTGCGCGCGACGCTCGCGCTGATGAAGCGCGCCCGCTTCGGCCGCTCGTCGGAGAAGATCGACCAGCTCGAGTTGCTGATCGGCGATCTCGAGGCAGCGGCGGCCGCAGAGCAGGCCCGTGCGACCGCCGGCTCGCCTGCGCCGGATCGGCGCTCCGCGCAGACGGACGCGCCGCGCCGTCGCGGGCGCCAGCCCTTGCCGGGCCATCTGCCGCGGGAACGGGTGGTCCATGCGCCGGCCTGCGCCTGCCCGGCATGCGGCAGTACCCGCCTGACCTGCCTCGGTGAGGACGAGCGCGAGGTGCTCGAATACATGCCGTCGCACTTCAAGGTGGTGGTGCACGTCCGGCCGAGGATGAGCTGCCGCGCGTGCGAGACAATCACCCAGGTGCCGGCCCCGTCGCTGCCGATCGAGCGCGGCCGGCCGGGGCCGAGCCTGCTCGCGCACGTCCTGGTGGCCAAATATTGCGACCATGTTCCGCTCCACCGCCAGAGCGTGATCTATGGCCGGGGCGGCGTCGAGCTCGAGCGCTCGACTTTGGCGGATTGGGTCGGCCAGGCGGCGTTCCTGCTCGAACCTCTGGCCGCGGCGATCACCCGCCACGTCCGTGCCGGCGCCGCGCTCCACGCCGACGACACCCCGGTGCCGGTGCTGGACCCGGGACGCGGCAAGACCAAGACCGGGCGATTGTGGGTGCTGGTCCGGGACGAGCGGCCGTGGGGCGGGCCGGCCCCGCCGGCGGTTAGCTACCTCTACTCGCCGAACCGCAAGGGCGAGCATGCGCGGGCTCTGCTCGCCGGCTGTCGCGGCTTCCTGCACGCCGACGGCTATGCCGGCTTCAACGGCCTCTATGAACCCGACGCGAGCGGCACGGCGCCGCTGGTCGAGGTCGCGTGCTGGGCGCATAGCCGCAGGAAGCTGTTCGACGTGCACGCCAACACCGGCTCGGCGCTCGCCCAGGA
>DASTNZ010000264.1:0-4625 GCA_035762665.1 Jiangellaceae bacterium
TGGGGCGGTCGACTTCTTCCACTCGGTGATGTTCGACAACGAGGGCGAGGTCGTGAACTGGGTCGACGAGTCCTTCGGATCCGGCTGCCCGCCCATGACGACCTATCAGTCGCGACCGTGGAACCCGGCAGGCGGGACCCATAAGACCGGCAGGATGTTCTTCTCCGACATGGAGGGAAACTTCCTGAGCGAATTCAGCGTCGGAGACCTGCGGCCTGACCCCTCGCCCGGCGAGTACTGCTCGGCGCACATGGGCATGGCCATCCCTGGCATCAACGACGACCTGCTCGTGAACGCCTGGTACACCGGCGGGGCCAACGTCATCGACTTCTCGGACGCCAGCAAGCCGCGGGAGGTCGCCTACTACGACCCGCAGCGGAACTCGGGCACCTGGTCCGCGTACCCGTACACCGGGCCGCTGTACCGGAGTGGGCCTGGTATCCCCGTCTACGCGTCGGACGGTGTTACCAACAACGGCCTGGCGCAGGGGATGGTGGTGTACCGGACCCTCGTCCAGAAGCCGGGCAAGCCCCACGTGCTGGATCACATGAACCCCCAGACGATGGACTAGCGGTTGCCTAACTGACCAGGCAGCATCAGACCGGCCCTCGGCGACGGGGGCCGGTCCGTCGCTCGCGAGGCCGTGAAGCTCGCCGACCTGGAGTCGCTGATGCTCTCGGACAGGCGAGATTGCTAGTGCATGCCCACGTGCGCGCTGACTGATATGCGTCCCGCAGGGACTACGACCAGCGCCGCGAGCGCCGCGACCGCCGCGGTGATGGCGCTGAACGCGAAGGCGTTCGTGAATCCGGTCGTCGCGACCGTGCCTTGGGCGGTGAGGCTGGCGGCGGCGATGGTGGAGATGGCCGCGACTCCCACGGCACCACCGATCTCGTGGAATGTGTTGATGACACCTGAGGTGACACCGGCTTCGTGGTGCTGGACGTCGGAGAGGGCCGTGGTGGTGGCGGCGACGAAGGTGGCGCCCAATCCGGCTGCGGCAATGCTGATTCCCAGAACGACCGTGGCCGGTGTGCTCCAGATCGCCGGGACGCCGGCACCGATCGCTGCGATGGCCAACGCCGAGCCCGCGACGTGGCGTGGGCCGATGCGGCCTACCGCGCGGCTCGCCGAGTGGGCACCGATGATCGTGCCGACCGCCACCGGCAGGAACAGCAGGCCGGTTGTCAGCGCGCTGTAGCCACGCAGGTGCTGCAGGTAGAACGAGCCGACGAAGAAGCTGGCGATCAGCAGACCGGTAGCGACGAGCATCAGGAAGGCGCCTGCCACGACGCGGCGCCGGGCCAGGATCTGCAGGTTCACCAGAGGTGAGCGGACGGCTCGTTCGATCACCACGAAGCTGCCGTACAACGCCGCGGCGAGTACCAGTGGCACGAGAGTAGAAGTGGCGGCCCAGCCGTAATCGCCGGCGTTGATGAGTCCGTAGATCGCAGCGGCGGTCGCCAGTGTCACGGTTGCTGCCCCCGGCAGGTCGATGCGGCGGGGCGCACGGTCCGTGCGATGCGTGTGGACGACGGAAGGCAGGGCGGCGAGCACGGCGAGCCCGATCGGAACGTTGATGTAGAAGATCCACTCCCAGCCCGGACCGGCCGTGATCAATCCGCCGAATAACACGCCGACGGCTGCGCCGGTGCCACCCAGGGCGCCCCAGACTCCCAGCGCCTTGTTGCGTTCGGTGCCGTGGAAGGTCGTCGTGACGATGGACAGCGCAGCCGGCGAGAGCAGGGCGGCGCCGATGCCCTGGCCGATCCGGCCACCGATGAGCATCTCCGCATTGACGGACAGGCCGGCCACGAGTGAGGACGCCGTGAAGATCGTCAGCCCAGTCAGAACGAGCCGCCGGGCGCCGAATATGTCCGCTGCGCGACCGCCGAGGAGCATCAGGCCGCCGAACATCAGCGTGTACGCGGTGACCACCCAGGTGAGCGTCGCGCGGCTGAGGCCAAGATCGACACCAATGCTGGGCAGGGCGATCGTGACGACGGTGACGTCGAGGATGAGCATGAACTGCGCGACGCTGAGCAGCGCCAGCACGCGCCAGCGCTTCGGGTCTGGGCGGATCAACTCTTCGGCCGCCGTTGTGGAGTGTGTGGTCATGCGGAGGCTCCTTAACTCCCATTAACGAACAACTCGAACATCTCTGTTCGGGTTACGACGACACTGTAACCTGTACAGACGTGTTCAACAAAATGGTGAGAAAGTAGGCCCGATGAGTAGCCCGACCGCGGAGCGCGCCAGGCGCGCCGACGCCCAGCGCAACATCGCGGCCATTCTGGAGGCGGCCCGAGAGTGCTTGGTCGAGGATCCCGACGCCAACGTCAGCGAGATCGCCAAGCGCGCGGGGGTGGGTCGCGTGACCCTTTACGGTCACTTCTCGTCACGGGCCGAGTTGGTCGATGCTGTGTACGCCCGCACCCTGGAGGACTCCGACCATGCGCTAGAGGCCGTCGACCTGAGCGGTGATCCACGTGCGGCGCTGGACCGCCTGATCGCATCCAGCTGGCACATTGTGGATCAGTTCCGATCACTTCTGATTGCGGCTCAGCGGTCGATGCCGCCAGAGCGAATCCGGGCGACGCACGAGCGACCGCTCCGCCGCATCTCTAGCCTGATCGCACGCGGGCGCGATGAGGGATCGTTCCGGAGCGACCTACCCGTGGAGTGGATGGTGGCGCTGTTCCACAGCGTCGTACATACCGCTGCGAACGAGGTCAATGCTGGACGTCTCACCGACGATGACGCGCCGCGCATGATCAGCACGACCCTGCAGGCGGCCTTCGCGCCAACCGGCGACATGTGAGCTCGGCTGCAATCGACGGCCGATCAGTTCGGCGCGATGACGGTGAAAGGTGTGTGTCCCTGCCCTGAGAGTGACCGGTTTGCCGTCGGCACTCTTGCTGCGGCTAGATCGCAGCCTTCCCGAACCGCTCGGGTCGCAGTTGACCGCCTCGGTCTGCAGCGGAGCACTCGTCCTAGGCGTCGCCGGGTTGCTTCAGGGGCGGTCGGCTACGACGCATTGGGGCTGGCTGCAGTACCTGAAAGGGCTTGGAGCGGTACCCGTCGCCGAGCGCGTTGTCATCGAGGGAGAACTCATGACAGCCGCCCGGGTATCAGCCGGAATCGACACGGGCCTAACGTTGCTCGCGACGCTTACCTCCGCAGAAACGGCCCAAACCGTCCAGCTGGCAATCGAATACGACCCACGACCGCCATTCCAGGCGGGCTCACCCCATACCGCCCCACCGGGACTGGCGAAGCACGCCTTGGCGCTCATCTCGTAATCCCGTCGCCTGAAGACTGAAGTCAACGGACTCGCCGGACCTGCCGCGACAGTTGGCGCAGCATGTGAAGGCTCTCGACGTCGGAGGCATCGTCGACGTGACGGAGTCGGGCCGTGGCGGGCTGCCCGCCGCCGGTGGGGAGGAGGCGCGGCTAAATTGCTCATCGACGTGACGGGCGACGACGTCGCGGCCGATCGACCCCTACTGACCAGACAACAGCGCATGACTTTGCGGGCATAATCTGCAGCCCGCCATCGGCGACCCGCGACCGGCGGCATGCCAGGACGCCCTGTCGGCTTCAGGTTGGCGCCAGTCACAAGACCGCCCCGCGTGGCGTGACTTCAAAGGCCGCAACGCCACGGCCGTACAGCACGACGAGTCGGTCGCCGTGTTTGGTGCGAAGTACGCCGGACTCCTGGGCCAGCGTCGCGATGACGTGCGAAACCACATCGTCAGCGTCGGCATTCGGTTCGTCGTAGGTCACGTCCATGTGACCACCGTCGGTAAAGCGGACGCGTAGCACAACCTCTGTCATGCCCAGGCAGCCTAAGGGCTACCGCTCGCCGAGGGCTGGCGCTTGCCGCTCTCGAAGACCAACTCGCAGGCGGCCCGTCGCGTGCGAGATGACCGAGCCCCAGACCGAACACGCGGGTGAGGTACTCGTAGACGGCTTCGAGGTCCTCGTAGACGAGCATTGAGTACGTCGTTGCAGAGTGGTCTCAAGCGTGGTCATTCCTCCAGAACCGGTGGGCCCAAACCTGCGGCCTGGTCTGGCGCCGGGTCATGGCTGAGACGGATGATCGCCGACGGCTCCCGTCCCCCGTGCCCCGGATACGTAGGTGCGGCCGCTCGCTCGGATGGCGGCGACGTGTACCACGAGCGAAGGCGGAAACAGGACATTGATCAGCTCGGCAGCAGACATGCGGCGTGATCACGAGCCACCGAAATCAACGGCAGACCGTCGACACGCCGCCTGATCAAAGAACCGCGACAGAGCCAGTTCCTGAGGTCCATTGACACAGCATCCGGCAATCGGGTCCGGAGAGGTTGTGGGTGTTGTCGGATTCGGCCGGTCGCCGATCGTCTCCAGGTCAGGAGGTGATGCACGTGGAGATATCTGCTGACGTTGCCGGGGCAGGATCCTCACCGCAGGTACAGATCGCGGCCGGGTCGGCACGACGGTGGGCGCTGGCTCTCGGCTCGTTCACGTCGTTCCTGGTTGGCTTGGACGCGCTGGTGGTGGCGACCGCGCTGCCGACCCTGCACCAGGAATACGGAGGCGGGGTGGAGGTGCTGGGCTGGACGGTCGACGCCTACCAGCTC
>DASTNZ010000265.1:0-10542 GCA_035762665.1 Jiangellaceae bacterium
GGCGGGCGCGCATCGTCCCGGATGGGCGATGTCTCGACGCTGGCGCCGACAACGCCATACCCGCCGTCCCGTGAACTCACCGCAGGTACCAACGGGATCTACCGGCTGTGGGCTGTCATCTCATCGCCGGGGACGTCGACCTGGGGCTCTGCCAGCGCCCGCGCCCGCCGGTTGGACGCTGAGATACCCCACAGGAAGAGGGCGAGCAAGCCGCCGACGATCAGCAACGCAACGATGTTCAAGCCGATCAGGAAGATGAGTCCGACCGCGACCACGATGGCGGCGATCCGCAGCGTTTCGTAGTGCTTGGCGACCCAACGATCCAGCTCGCTGCCCTTGGGAGTGTCGGCGACGAGTTGCGAGGTGCGCTCGGCAAGCCGGCCAACCCACGTCGGCCGTCCGGCCAGGTAGGCCACGACAGCGCAGACGACCGCCACCGCCCCGACGAGCAGGACGACATTGCGAAGGCTCGACATCGTGGCGGCCAGCAATGCTCCGGCCGCGCGCTCCCCGTCGGGCGTGGCCGCCTCCGCCAGGACATCGGCCTGCAATCTGCGGATGACCACTGCGCCGAGGATGAAGCCGATGACCACCCCAACCCCAAGCTGAACCAGCGTTCGCCGTCGGTTTGGAGATACGGCAATCGTGGCCGCGATCATGGCTACCGTGACCAGCAGCAGCAGCCACATGAACTGATCCAGGCGGTGGACGGTCTGTTGCACCTCGCCAAGCGAGTCTTCGGACATCAGCGTGATCTGGCCGAACTCCGGCGGCAGCTGCGCCTGCAGGGCGTCCCCGAGCTGCTCCCTGCCCTCGGCGACCCGGTCGGAGATCACGTCGGGAAGCTCGACGTCGGGTAAGAACTCGCGGAGTTCGTCGATGACCTGCCGCAGGACATCCCTGATGATCGGGATGAGGTTAAGCCGGACATCACCCTCGGCGAGGTAGACGTTGGGCAGCTCGGCCAGGTCGCCCCGGACCAGCGCCACCGACGCCTCGTGCGCCTGCCGGACCAAGTCGGGCAACCGGCTGGTGAAAGCCTCAGAGGTGATCAACCGATCAGTGAGCTGGACCACCCGCTCCTCGAGCGCCGACGCGATTGGCGGTGCCAACGCTGCCAGCGTCGGCCGCTCGAACCGCGACAGCAGCTCTCTGACCTGGGGATCGACCTCAACGGCGTCGACCAGCGCCTCGGAGATGTATGCGTCCAGCTGATTGAGCCGGTTCGTGACTCGGGCTTCCAGGTCGAGTGCGACCAACGCCTCCTCGGACACGCGGTTGCTCAACGCGTCGTAGAAAGCCGGGTCCTCGAGCGCGGGCTCGACCGTCGCCATGAACCGGTCGGTATTGAACGCGGTCTGGTAGGTCCAGACGGCGACTGTGGATGCGACCACCAGAAGCGCAGACAGCACCACAAGGACGTAGCTGAGCCACCGGCGGATGTCGCGCCGGAGTCGCAGCCGGTTGCGCAGCCGCTCGTTCTCGGCGTGCAGCCGCGCCAACTCCTGTTCGGCGTCGGTCTCGGGCGTGGGGCGGGCGATGCTGGTCGCCCCAGTGCTCTCGTCGTTCACCATGGTCAGCCCCCGTTCAATGTGGCGTAACCAGTTTTGATCATGAGTCTACGGAGGGCGACACAGATGAGCCTCATACCCGAGGGATGAATTCGTCGTGGTCCCGAGGACGTTTCATCCGTGAGGACGATGCTCCGGCACGCACCCGGTGATTGGTTAGCTGAGGAGGCACAAGCCGGCCTCCTGAAGCCCGCCGATGCCATGTCGAGCGGCTCGCCGCAGCCGCGGCGGGGATCGCGATCGTTACGGCGGAGGAGGACCGATTGCTTCTCAGCGAAGCTGATCTGGCGAGCTAACATGCTCGATCTTCTCGGCGTGGCCTTCGACGTCCTGATCGCAGTGACGGTGCTCGTTACCGCCGTGACCATCGGGCTCGAATCGAACACCGCGGCGATTCGGCGGGCATTACGCCGGCGTCGAACACTCGCGTGGGTGGTGGGTGCCAACGTGGGCATCGTCCCGCTGGCGGCATACGCGATCGTCACTGCCCTGCCCATGGCGGACGGTCCGGCAACTGGGGTGTTGGTGTGCGCTATCTGCGCCGGTGGACCTCTGGGCCTCAAAGCGGCTCACCTCTCGAGGGGCGATCTCGCCTGGGCAGTCTCGCTGATCGTTATCCTGACGCTGGTCAACGTTGGCGCACTGGCCCTGTGGTCGGCCCTGCTCCTCCCGAGGACGGTTGCACCCCGGCCGGCCGAGTTGCTCGGCGCAATGGTGGTGCTCGTCCTGCTACCCATGGTGATAGGCGCTGTGCTGCGCTGGCGAACGCGGTGGACGGTGGACGCTGTCCTTCCCCGCCTCGAGATATGCTCCAACGTCACGCTGGTCCTCGCGGTCGGCGTCGCCCTCATTCTGTACTTCGACGAGCTGTGGTCGACAGTGGCGTCGTGGGCGCCGGCAGCGACGGTCCTGATCCTCGGAGTGGCAGCGGGTACAGCCGGGGTACTTGGTTCCAGTCAGTTGGGAGAGATTCGCAGAGCTTCGACACTGATAACGATGAACCGGGCCACCGGTATCGCCCTGCTTGTCGTCAGCCGGGCCTACGCGGACCAGCCTGGCGTCATCACCGCGATTGTCACGTTCGGGCTGCTGCAGACCATGGCGGTGATCGCGGTTGCGATCTTCTGGCGTCAGCGCATAGCAAGACCCTCACCGACCGGCTAGCACCAGACCGGTCGGTCAACTGCACCGGGAATCAGTCGAAGAGAAGTCCCGCTTCCACCGCTCGCCGCACCGCTTCACTGCGCGACGACGCACCGAACTTGCGGTAGATCGACATCGCCTGAGTCTTCACAGTGTGCCGAGAGACGTACAGGCGCTCGCCGATCTCCGGAAATGAGAGGTGGGTGGCCAAGAATGGCAGCAACCGTAGTTCGGCAGTGGTCAAGGCAGTGGCGCCCACCGCACTTGAGGCCAACGTGTTGAGATGGGCCTTGATCTCCTCGTACTGGCGCACGAGGTCGCCGAAGTCGTAGCGCCTGGCGAGAATGGCTGCGATTTCCCGCATCACGACCCAGGCACCTGCCACATCGGACAGCTCGATGTGCGCCTTCGCCAACTCGAGCTGCGTCTGCACCGAGAAGCCGGGGGTCGCGGTGGTCAGCAGCGGGCGGATGGTCGCGCCGCGGGCGAGCAGACGACGTGCTCCGGCTACGTCGCCCCGCCGCACTGCGCAATGCGTTGCCACGGCAAAAGTGAGGCCGCTAGTGAGGTAATACTCAAGGTGGTGCTCGCGCACCAACTCCAGGGAGCGAGTCACGAGCTGATCCGCCAGGTCCCAATCGTCACGGCGGATCGCTATCAGCGCCCGGGCCGCGAGTGCCATCGTGGCTGCGGGCAGCCCCAGGTACCACTCGCCCGCCGCTGCAGCCTGTGAGAAGAGGCCGTCCGCACGATCGGCGTCGCCTTCCCAAAGATACGAGAATGCCTCCAGCCCGAGTGCGGCCGCCAGCCATTCCGGATCTCCGGCTTCGCGCGCCGCGCTCGCGTCGGCCCGCAGTTGAGCGGTACCACTGCGGAAGAGGATTGCCCGCAGCATGAACGCGGTGTTAGGCGTGCGGGCACCGCCGTCACCACCGCTACCAGCCCCAAGGACACTGGCCCATCGCTCGGCGCCCGGCTCATCGCCGGACAAGGCGTGGACGATGCCGCCGAGGGCGGCGATCTCGGGGTAATGGCTGATGCGGTTGGTGTGCTCGAACCAGCGCAGCCAGCCGAAAACCGTATCGGCTCGCCCGAGGCCGTATGTGGCGCGGGCGACACGGCTGAGGATGCTCGCGACCAGGTCCGCGTCGTCGGCTGCCTGTGCATGCGAAATGGCCTGTTCGGACATGCCGTTCGCGTCGAACCACTTGGCCGCCCTGGTGTGCAAGCCGACTACCGCATCGGGCTCCCTCCGCACGAGCTCCGAGTACAAGAAATCCCGGAACAGATGGTGATATCGGTACCACTCTCGGGTGCGGTCGAGTCGAACGACGAAGAGATTTGAGCCCTCCAGCCGCTCGATGGCTCGAGCCGAATCAGCGGTTTCCAGCACCGCGTCGCACAGCGGTCCACAGAACCGTTCCAAAACGGACGTCCGGATCAGGAACGACACGCGGGTGTCCGACAGATGCGCCAGCACTTGGTGTCGCAGGTAGTCGACCAGGAAGCGGTCGTCGCCACCGATCTTCAGGGCGGAATTCCGGCCCGATCCGGACATGACCGCGAGCCCGACCAGGTAGAGGCCGGCGGGCCAACCCTCGGTACGGATCATCAACTCGTCGAGGCTGTCGGCGATGTCGACGCCCATGTAATTCAGCAGCGATAGCGCCTCAGCCTCGGTCATCGCGAGGTCGGATGCGGTGATCTCGAGCAGCGCTGCCTGGGTGCGCAGGACCGCAACCGGGAGCCGCACCCCGGTGCGGGAGGCGACGACTAGTTGAACGGCTTCGGGCAGCCGCGCCACCAACTCGGCGATGACGTCGTTGGAAGCCCGGGATCGGACGTTCTCGACATGATCAAGCATCAATACACCCGGAGCATTCTGCGATTCCAATGCGCTCGCCAAGGCCGCCACCCCGTGCGTGACCGCCTGGCCGGAGCTTGGCCGGAAGCTCGGCGACTGGGAACCGGTCAGCATGCCGGATTGGTGCAATGCAGCCCGAATGCTCCACAGCAGGTCAGCCGGGTCGTTAGCGTACGCGTCGAGAGACAGCCATCCTACGGGCCTGGTCTCCCGTTCCCTCCACAACGCCATCAGAGTGCTCTTGCCGTACCCGGCTGGTGCGACGATCGTGACGATGCGCGCTTCTGGTGTGGCGAGCAGCCGATCAACCAACTCGGTTCTTGGGACTATGCCCGGACGGAGCGAAGGTGGACGCAGCCGTAAGTCGATCAGCGACTGCAGCGGTTGTTGCCGCGGCCGCGCGCGACGGGTCGAAGTAGCGGTGGTATCAGGACTGCCTGCGGTGCTCGGTGACACCGTTCACACGGTAGCGAAAAGGGGCTTCAGCAGCACAGAAGTGAGGCAGGTATCTCGGAGTGGTGCCCTCACCCGCTGTCGAGATCGTAGCCGAGCGCCATGGCCAGGGTGGGAGCCGCCGCATTCACTCTGGCCACGCCGACGATGGGAGCGATGGCGAGTAGAACATCGATGATCTCGCCATCCTCGGCGCCGGCGGCGTGGACTGCATCCACGGCGCACTGGTAGGAAGCGTCACCGGCCTCCAAGGCAACAAGACTGGCCACCTTCACCAGGGCAGCGGTCTTGTCGTCGAGCACGGCGGGAGCCTTCGCCCTCGCGCTCATCACCCTGTTCAGGGCGTGCTCGTCGTGGAGCATCAAGCGGCGGAGAAGTTCCCGCTCTGCATGCTTCATCGGAGTTCCCGAGTTACGCGGCGCTGCCATGGCTAAGCCTGCTCTGCCGGTTCCGGGTTGGGGCAGCCGGCCTCCATTACCAGCTGCCCGGATCGGCCCGACACCCCAGACCGCTGACGTTCAGCGGAGGAGTGCGGCTTTCTTCGAGTTGAACTCGGCGTCCGTCAGGATGCCTTGATCGTGCAGCTCAGCTAGCTTGCCGATCTCATCGGCGGTGGACTGGGAGCCCGCCACCGACTTGATGTACTCCTGCTGTGACTTCTCCGTGGCGACCGCCTGTTTCATCGACCGCTCCTGCATCTTTCCACCATGCACGACCAGGTACATGAACACGCCCAGGAACGGCACGACGATCACGAAGATCGTCCACAGGGCCTTTGCCCACCCAGACATCTCGGTGCGGAACAGGTCGGCGAAGACCGCGAACAGCAGCCAAATCCAGATGAAGAACAGGAAGAACCACAGCATGGCCCAGAACAGGTCCAACAAAGGCATGACGGCTCCTTTCGTCGGCCGCGGAAACGCGACGGTGCCTTCACCCCTGAGCAAAGCAGCCCAGCACGAATCCAACATCATCCAGGAAGGGTGATTTCCGGCGTCCGACATTCAGAACGGGCACATCATCCCTCCTGGGTGATGTCCTGCCGGAAGCCCGTGCCTACGGTGAATCTGTCCGACGGAGAGAAGGGCCTGCGGGTTAGTCAGAAGCGTCAGGCACGGCTCGCGGCCGGCTCAACACACCCGCACGGGTGGACGTCTTGAGTGTTGGTGCACGCATGCGCCGGAGAGGAAGGGCAACTATGGATACCGTCGAAGTCGGCCCAGTCGACGTCGTCATGCTGAGGTTCCCGGGCAATCAGTTCAAAGGCGAGATCGCGCCGGCACTGCGAGATCTGGTGGTCCGCGGCCTGGTCCGCGTCATCGATCTGCTGTTCGTCTACAAGGCCGCCGACGGGACCGTCGGTTCCATCGAGCTCGCCGGTCTTGGTCCAGAGCTCGAGCCGGCTTTCGTCGACCTGGACGGCCAGCTGGGCGGTGGCATGCTCGACGCCGAGGACGTCGATGAGGTGGCAGCCGGACTCGAACCGAACAACTCGGTGGCAGTACTCGTGGTCGAGAACACCTGGGCCATTCCGTTCGTTAAGGCGGTCCGCAATGCGGGCGGTGAGGTCGCCGACCAGGCGCGGATTCCCGCCGATGTCGTTGCGCGCGTCCTGCAGGACGCATCCGGTACGAAGTGAGGTGACGACGATGGGACTGGTCCGCGGCATGGCCCGCACTGCGGTGATCGCCGGGACGGCGACCGCGGTATCCAACAACGTGTCGCGTCGGCAGGCGCGCCGCTGGCAGCAGCAGGAGTACGAGCAGCAGGCTCCGCCGCAGTACGCGGCCCCACCGCCGCCGCCCCCGCCGCCGGCCGCGAGTGCCGGAGGCGGCGACCTGACCGCTGAGCTCGAACGACTGGGTGCGTTGAGAAGCAGCGGTGTGATCACTGAGGAGGAGTTCGCCGCCGCCAAGGCAAAGCTGCTCGGCATCTGAGCGACGCGGCCGCCCTAGGCCGCCGTACTTCAACACGTCCCGACCACATACCTGCTCGGAAGTACCTCGAAAGTACATCGGGTGGTGAGACCTGCAATGAAGGGGGATAGTGATGACCACTGAAGCCAAGCAACCCTATGCTCGCGTGCCCGTCAGCACCGGATGGGTCGGCTGGATCTGGTTCGCCGGACTGGCCCTTATCCTGGTCGGGACGTTCAACCTGATCCACGGATTGGTCGCAGTCTTCGAGGACGACGTTCTGATCGCCGCCGGCGAAGGCTTGGTTGTTCTGGACCTCACTGCCTGGGGCTGGGTACACACCATCGCCGGGGCGCTGCAGGTCGTGGTGGGTTTGATGCTCTTCACTGGCGCACGGTGGGCCCGGATTGCCGCGATCGTTCTCGTGATGCTGAACGCGGTCGCTCAACTGGCAGCACTCAACGTCCAGCCCACTTGGTCCCTCGTCATCATCGCGCTGGACGTTGTGGTGCTGTGGGCGCTCGTCGTGCATGGCGAGGAGGCTCGGGCCGGCATCGCCGCCTGAGCCCGTCACCTGGTCACGTCGATTCGAACACCCCGGACTTGACGATCGCCCAGATGACGTAGACGGCGAGCGCGATGATCAGCAGCGACCACAACGGGTAGTACGGGACGAAGAAGAAGTTCGTCACCGCACTCAACCCTGCCAACACGATGGCCACCACACCGGCGACGGCGCTTGCGCTGTACAACGCGATACCGGCGATCAGCACTAAGATGCCGCCGATCAGGTGGATCCAACCCCACGTCGTCAGGTCGAGTTCGTAGGTGTAGTCGTTCACCGTCACGAAGAATTCGTCGTTCAGAAGGGCGGCGAGACCCTGAAAAGCCTGGAATATTCCGACCATGATCATGATGGTGGAAGCGAAGACCAAGCCGCCAACGGCCCATGGCGAAACCCGTCGGGTCCGGTCGTCCACCGAACTGTGTTCGTACATGTCCCCTCCTGAACCTTGCTTGTGCCGAGCCGTTGGCCCGCGTGGTTCCTGGTGGCGCCTGCTCCTCCGGGCATTGTTGGTCATCCGCATCACCCCCACATTTCCGACGTTAGGCCCACGGTGGTCTGCGCGCGTCATCCCGCGGGGATGACGTCGGCTCGGTGGCTGAGTGGCGTTCTGCACTAACTTGGGAACAGCGGACGATAGTCTCGCCGGAGTCGACTCAGCCTCCGGTAGCCGAGTGCACCGAGCATCGCTGCTGCCACCAGAGCAGCCAGCAGTCCTGCTGCGATCTGCGCTTCACCGGGCGCGCCCAAAGCCTGGCCCGCGATGGCGGCTAAGACTCCGCTGAGCACTGTGTCGATGATCCCTACGATCACGGGAGATCCCGACAGCAGGTGGACCGCGCCCACATGGCGACGGAAGCTGTAGGTCTGGAGCACGCCGAACTCATCGTCGTGATGACTTGTGACGAAGTACGGATCCAGGTCCGGCGCGAGTTCGAGGTAGGCCTGGCGGAGCCGATTCATGCCCGCCAAGCCGTGTTCGCATCCGCACCTCCTCCGAGTAAGCGTCGGTCCCGCCACGCCATCGCCGGCTCGGCTGCGGCGATCGCGCTGGTGGCCGCGACGTCGAGCGACGACCAGGTGCGCAACCTGATCCAGTTCGACCTGGACCAAGCGACGATGAGCGGCATGCTGGCCGCGGCCGACCTCGGCATTGGCATCGCCCACGCCGGCGTCCACGACCAGGAGCTCACGCGGCGTCTACTTTGCTTCCCAAGGACCACTTCCGTGCCATGCGATCACCCCTCGGCACGCCCGCCGACCGCCCCGCTTACGCCGATCCAGCAGCCCGTTCAACGACGTCGCGCACCACGGCCTCTGGTAGCGGCCCGGCGGCCCCGCCTGGCGACGCTTGGCCGCCTTGACCGGTGGCGTGTGCGCTACGAGGGACAGCCATGGCATGGCCGCCTTGGGTGCGGGTCGAATCTCACCGGCACGACGAATATTGGACCCGCGCTGCCGAAGCCTACGACCATGCCGCGCGCGCGAGCAGTGGGCCACGGCGACCTACACCGGAAACCACCGTCGCCGCCAAATTCCTGCCAATTACATGACGGCGCCGGCGGGCTCGGTCGCCGCCAGGCGTGCCGTATTTGATCACCGCCGGAGTCCATCGGCGCAGCTCAACCCACCGCGGAATCGTGCTCGGGCGGAGCGAAGCCTCGCTGGCTGATGGCAGCCCGATCGCCTCGAAAATCCCGGTGACGCTCCGAACGTTGACGATTAGGATAAGAAGGTCATGGGCGGCAACGTCATCGGCTCGTCGCTCGTCGCCGATACGCGGGGGCTTGGATCTGATTGCCGGGACAACAGCCGCGGCTTCGGTGTCGAGCTGTTGCACTATGCCCAGACGCTGTGCGCCTCGGTGAACCATCGGCAGCTCGAGGACTGCTTTATCGGGGGCTTCAGCTGCCTGTTCGATGTCCCGATGTACGCGTTGTACACCCTCGATCCGTGGACCGGGGGTATGGAGCGCGTTGCCGCGGTAGGGGTCGGTGACACCTTCCTGCACCGGTATGAGCGGGAGGGCCGGGAGGTCGACGTCGTGGATGCGCAGGTCCGCACCACGCAACGGGCTGTCTACAACATGACAGTTGTGGCTTCGATGGACGAGTGGCTGGAGAACCCGCTCTACACGAAGGTTGCGTACCTCCACGACATCCGGCATGTGATCCAGGCGCCGGTGTTGAACCGGGACGGCTTGGTCGGGATGTTGCACTGCGCTACCAGTGATCCGACCCGAGCGTTCACGCCGTACGAGGTTCGCCTCACCGCAGCGCTCGCAAGCGTGGTCGGCACCGCCATAGAGGGCATCAATGCCAGGGGTGGCCTGGAACGGGAGCGCGACCAAGCTGTCGTGGCATTGGAACGTACTGGGACCCCGGTGGTGATCATTGATCCAGCGGCTCCAGAACCGCGCCTCAACGACGCGGCGCGGTGTCTGCTGGCGAAGGTTGCAGACCCAGAGCCGTCACTGCACCGGATGCTCGCTCGTCCCGGCACTAGAGAGAGCTTCTCGCACCACGTCGAGGTAGAGCTGGTGGATGGTGGCACCGGTCTTCTGCATGGCCAGTCAAGCTACACACGAGGGGAAGGCAGCGCGCTGATCACGGTGCTGGAGCTGCAGCGCGATGAGTGCGCGATCTCCGAGGAGACACTGACGGCGCTGACACCGCGCGAGCGGGAGGTGGCGCTGCTCGTGATCGACGGTTGTTCCGATCGTGAGATCTCCCAACGGCTCTACCTCAGCCATCACACGGTCAGCCAATACGTCAAGCGCATCTACCGAAAGCTGGACGTGACCTCGCGTGTCGCGTTGACCCGCTTGCTGCTCGATCTCCGCGATTCCAGGATGCGCGACTGAGCGGTTGGTTCATGAACCCCGGCGTTGGTATTGCCGGGCGTTTCGTTCAAGACGCGTGCCAGCCGGCCGTTCACGATCGGATCATGGACTGGTTGCCAGACACCACAACCGCACACGGAGGCTCACACGGCGCCGACGGGCCGGCCAGTCACAGCCCGGTCGCCGAC
>DASTNZ010000266.1:0-4407 GCA_035762665.1 Jiangellaceae bacterium
TCAGCCTTACCTCCTCGGCGAGTAGTTCCGCAATCGCGCTCACGTTGCCCCGCTCGTGGGCGTCTACGTAGCGCTGAAGCAGCGCGCGTTCTTCCGCGGTTGGGGCGGTCGACGGCGCCCAATCGTCGCGGTGTTCGGGCAGATGCTCTCTCAGAGTGGCACGTGCCCGCTGCAGGGCACTCTTGACCGAGCCGACGCTGCCCGCTAGCAGCGTGGCGGTGTCGTGGGCTGGCCAGCCGAGGACGTCGCGCAGGATCAGCACCGCCCGTTGTCGTGGCGGAAGGTGCTGGATAGCGACCAGGAATGCAAGCTCGATGGTCTCCCTCGCCACGATCACGGCGTCGGGTTCGGCGTCACTCGGCGCGACCGGGTCCAGCAACCGGTCAGGATACGGCTGCAGCCAGGGCTCCCTCGGTGGAGCATGGACGGTGACCCTCTGCTGTGTCCCCGGCGGGGCCGCATAGGAAGCCGGCCGGCGAGGGTGGCGGTCCAGGTAGTCCAAGCACGCGTTCGTTGCGATCCGGTACAGCCAGGCACGGAACGTCGAGCGGCCCTGAAAGCTGCTGCGGTTACGCCAAGCCCGCAGGAAAGTCTCCTGCACAAGATCTTCAGACTCCTGGAACGAGCCGAGCATGCGGTAGCAGTGCAGTTGTAGCTCCCGCCGGTACCTCTCGATCAACTGCGAGAAGGCGGACTCCTCGCCCGCCTGCGCGGCCACAACGATACCGGCTTCCTCGGCGCAGCTCGGTTTAGTTCCGCCTCCGCCCACAACCCAGTCCTCCCACCCCATAGTCCGCTCGGGGCCATTTGACCTACCGACGGGTACCACGTAAAGGTAGTCATCCGGAGTCCAGGCATTCATCACCTGATATGAAGACTGCTGGGTTGGGGGCTTAGCGCCGACTCGTGCGTCGAGTCCACTCGACGCGAGGTTGTGTCCGATCCCCCACCCTTGCATTCGAACGACGCCAGAGGACGACATCCGTCTCCTGGCCCTTCAGCTGCCTACCTGATCCGGCCGATCCATTCAGGAACAGAGTCAGTCCCGGCAGCAAACACCGGGCACCGCGCCACCCGGGTTGGTCTACTCCGACGGCTCGGGGAGGTCGCACTCCTCGACCTTGGGGTTCACGCCGACGTAATTAAGCGGGCCGGCGATGATCGTCACTGCGATCGTGCTGGCCCGCTCACAGTTGGGGTCATCCCTGCCCTCGAAGTAGCCCCGTTGCCAGGTGGCGAGCACACCGATGAGTAACCAGATTGCGACGAGCAGGCTTCCGATTCGCATGGTTTCCTCCCATCTGCGGCTACCCGCCGGAGCGCGCACCAAACTGCCGTCACACATCACTAGTTGGCGGCGGTTGCATGCCGGACAGACGTCGCACCATACCGGCCGGACGACACGGCGGTCAGGTCACGAGTTGCCCTGGCGCCACTGCTGGAATTCTTCCTCCTGGCCCATAGCCGCGTGTGAAGTCAGCACGCCGATCCGAATTGCCTTGTCACGCACATCGGCTCAACCGCACTACCAGCCGTCGTCTTTCGTAACGCTGAACGCGCGTCCCCGAGGTTATGGAACCTCAGCTCGGAAGAACCCGACTAGTCGCGGTTAGCAGCTGCATCCCCCGCGACGACGTCGCCGCGGTGCTTGTGCCCGGCCGACTAGCCGCAGACAATCGGGGGACGTTCGAGCTAGGGTGCGGCGACGACGTGACAATCGGTGAGGCCGTCCCGGCCGTCGTCTCCGAGTACTGGCTGCAGCATCCGTCTGTCTACTCAGCAGGCCACGGGAGGAACGGGCCGAGGTTTAGGTCACCGACATCAGTCAGGAGGAGAAAGGTATGGCGGGAACGCTTGCGGAGTGGATCGAGGGCTATCGGGTCGCCTGGGAGAGCCGGGATCCGGAAGCGGCGGCAGGTCTGTTTACCCCTGATGCAACCTACCGGTCCAACATCGTCGAGCCACCGCACCAGGGGCAGGAGGGGGTACGCGCTTACTGGGAGTCGGTGACCGCCTCCCAGAGCGACGTCCGAGTCCGGATGGGACGTCCCTTTGTTGACGGCACCAGAGTGGCCTTGGAGTTCTGGACCACCATGAAAGTCGATGGTGACGCAATTACCTTGCCCGGATGCCTGCTGCTGGACTTCACGGACGACGGGCGTTGCCGGCGCCTCCGCGAGTACTGGCACTTCCTGCCAGGGCACCACCGACCACCCGAAGAATGGGGGCAATAGAACCCTCGAGGGAGGCCAACCAGGGAACCCGGTAGGGCACGACGGTGTAGGGGGATATGGCGATTCGACGCGCTGTCGTCACAACTCACCGCGGATCCGGCTGCCGACAACGACGCCGTCTGGTCGCCGGGCGTTCCGCGATCACCTTCTCGAGGGCCGTGCCAGAGAGCCCAGCCGAGATCTACACCATGACGCCTGGAAGCAACTTTTCACCGTTCCCACCGACGGCGGCGAACCACAGACCCCCGCGGCGAGTGGGGCACAGCCGTCTAGCGGAGCAGCCTGCCGGGAGCGGGGCCAGGGGTCGCCATCATCGTGGCGGGAATTGTCATCGTGGGAACTGCCGGGATCCTGGGATCAGGGATATTCCTTGCGGGACGGCGACATCGACGCCGCGCGGCGGAGTCACCGTCGGCAGGACGTTGACGCGTCGGCGGGCCAGCGCGAGGACGGCTTGGTGGTGGGACTTCCCCTCGGATCGCTTGCATCTACGGAGTCGTCACCGGCCTCGTGGCCCTGGCCTCAGGCGCGAGATCGTCCTCGCCCACGCACACGACCACAGATCAGGCACATCGCCGGAGTGCAAGTGCTCGTTGGACCGATGATCTAGCTGCTCAGTGGGTGGGGACCGGAGCGTCCAGGTGATGGTCGGTCGGCTGAGTCCAACGGATGCGCTGCTGGCCGAACCCGGCCGCGTGCACGCCGTCGTGGCCGATCGGCCGCCGGCAGCGGTACACGAGGGAATGCAGGTCACGGCAGGAGTCCTGGAAGCTCGTATAGGCGAACTCAAGATCCAGACGGTCGTCGTCGGCCATGGGTACCTCCCACCCAGAACCGGGGGACACGCCCTGGCACGACACCGTTGTCCTGAAGGAACGTGCACTCGAACAGCACAATTATGACCCGCCCCTTTTGTGCGGCCTGGAGCAACACGCCGCCGCCGCGCCAGTCTCGAGCCACCCCACCCGGCCGGACCAGGTGGATTGGCTCGAGATAGGGAGTGGATTACCTATTACCGGGCGAGCATGCCGTGCGGGTCGAGCACGTACTTGCGTGCCGCGCCTTTGTCGAATTCCGCGTATCCCTTCGGCGCCTGGTCGAGCGGAATGACGGTGGCGTTGACGTTGCGGGCGATCTGCACCCGGTCATGCAGGATGGCCATCATCAGTTGCCGGTGGTAGCGCATGACAGGGCACTGTCCGGTGGTGAACGACAGCGACTTCGCCCAGCCCAGGCCGAGGCGCAGGGAGAGGGAACCGACCTTGGCGGCCTCGTCCACGCCGCCCGGGTCGCCGGTGACGTAGAGCCCAGGGATGCCGATCGCGCCCCCGGCCCGGGTGACCTCCATGGCGGTGTTTAGCACCGTCGCCGGCCGCTCCACCTGGGCGTTCTCACCGTGACCCCGGGCCTCGAAGCCGACCGCGTCGACCGCACAGTCGACTTCGGGTACGCCGAGGATCTGCTCGATCTGATCCACCGGATTGCCCTTGGAGACGTCGATGGTCTCGCAGCCGAACGAGCGTGCCTGTGCCAGCCGTTCCGGCTGCAGGTCCGCGACAATGACGGCGGCCGCACCCAGCAGAAACGCCGAGGTCGCGGCAGCCAGACCGACTGGACCGGCACCGGCGATGTAGACCGTGGAGCCCGGTTGCGTGCCGGCGGTGTAGGCCCCGTGGAAGCCGGTGGGGAATATGTCGCTGAGCATGGCGAGGTCGCGGATCTTGGTCATCGCCTGGTCGCGGTCGGGGAAGCGCAACAGGTTCCAGTCGGCGTACGGCACCATGACGTATTCGGCCTGTCCACCGACCCATCCGCCCATGTCCACATAGCCGTACGCGGATCCTGGGCGGTCAGGGTTGACGTTCAGGCAGATGTCGGTCTTGCCTTGCTTGCAGTTGCGGCACCTGCCACAGGCGATGTTGAACGGCACCGACACCAGATCGCCAGTCTTGATGTACTCGACATCCCGACCGGTTTCCACCACCTCGCCGGTAATCTCGTGCCCCAGGGCGAGCCCGGTGGGAGCGGTGGTGCGGCCCCGGACCATGTGCTGGTCGCTGCCGCAGATGTTGGTCGCGACCACCTTGAGTATGGCGCCATGGTGCAGTTGGCGGCCCACGTTCGCCGGATTTACCCCGGGGCCGTCCTTGAGTTCGAAGGTCGGGTAGTCGAC
>DASTNZ010000267.1:0-3644 GCA_035762665.1 Jiangellaceae bacterium
GCTATCGCGCAGGCGCTGATCCGCGGCGAGAGCGCGGGCTGGACCTCGGCGTCGGTGGCTGGCGGGCTGCTTGGGGGTGCTCTCATCCTTGCGGGGTTCGTGGTGTGGGAGCGCCGCACGCGGCGTCCGATGATGCCCATGACACTGTTTGCCAGCCGCGGCCTGACCGCCGGGTGCGTCACGGGCTTCGGGTTGATGGCCGGGGTGTTCGGGTTCGGCTTCCTCACTGCCCAGTACCTGCAACTCGGGTTGGGGTACAGTCCGCTCGGCGTGGGGTTGCGACTGCTGCCCGCCACGGGAATGGCCCTAGCGGTATCTCCGCTCGCCGGCCGGCTCGCCGACCGGGTCGGTGACAGACCGCTGGTAACGCTCGGCCTCGCCCTGCAGGCGGTCGGTTTGCTGCTGCTCGGCGTCGTGATCACCCATAACAGCGGCTACGGCGCGGTCATCGGACCGCTGCTGCTGACCGGCATCGGCATCGCGGTCGCCTTCCCGACGATCGCCTCGGCCGTGATGCGGTCCGTGCCTCTGACCCATACGGCCATTGCTTCCGGCGTCAGCAATACATTCCGCCAGGTCGGGGCGGTGTTCGGGGTGGCGCTTGCCGCCGCGGTCTTCGCAACAGCAGGTAGCTATCGCACGCCGGGAGAGTTCGTCGACGGGCTCCGTCCCGCGTTCGTGGCCCTCAGCGCCGTGTGCGCCGTCTCCGCAACCTTGGGGGTGCTCATCTGGCGATCGGACCGGACCATGGCTCTGCCGCAGATCACGTTATCTGCGCCAGAGCCAGATCCCGGTGTCCGTTGACAGGTGGCACGAGAGGCGGCGCGCACGGCCGTACGACCGGCGCGGTGTTGGTGGTGGAGACACCCGGCAGCCGTTGGGTGCTGCACGCCGGCCCACGGTCCTCCCAGCGGAGCGACTCCCATCCACGGGGACCACAGGAAGCGTCCTGGGCGATCAAGACACCTGATCGTCTGCTCTTCTCACAGACTCCCCATCAACATTGACACCCGACGGATGACGGCATGGGCATGCGGCAGGAAAGCTTGGGCCATTCGGCGCACGATGTGGATTGTCCTTTGCACCTCGTCGTTACCCGGGGTCTGCGGGGTTGGCCGGGCGCAGCCGCTCGTCCAGGAACGCCAGGACTCGGTCGAGTGCGGCGCGGGTGGGATGTCCGGCCTGGTCGACGAGGCTGACCGTGAGCACGGCATGGGCGCTGGTCGGGATGCCGAACGGGTTTCCCGGGGAGGAGTCGATCTCGATCCCCTCGAAGGCGGCCCCGAGCTTGTGGCGCAAGGTTTCGAACCGCTCAGCTGGACACCCTCTGTCGTTGCTGAACCGTAGTCCGAGGACGCACAACCCCTGGCGGACTCGACTATCAATGACGTCCAGATCCGCCGGGTCCAGTCCAAGCGCGGCCCGCTTGCGGGCTGTGATCGGCGCGGGCAGCCCGGGTTGGCTCAGCACAGGGGCCACGACCTCAGGCTGGACGGCCATCGCCAGCGCGAACCCGCCGGTCAGACACATCCCCACCGCACCGACGCCCGGACCGCCGCACTCGGCATAAGCCGCCGCGGCCAGTGCCCGTAGCCAGCTAGCGATCGGACTGGTGCGGTCGGCAAGGATGGTGAACTCGCGGGAGATGCACACACGCAAGATCGAGCGCACGATCGCACCGGCCGTCGCCCCCTCGCCGGGCCGGCCAAACAGCGACGGCAGATACACCGTATACCCGGCATCGATCAACCTGCGGCCGAAACCGATGACGCCAGGGTCCAGCCCCGGAACCTCGTGAATCACAACCACGCCTGGGCCGGAACCAGCGCGGAACACTCTGTGAGTCCGGCCCGCGTGCGGGAACGCGAATTGCTCGAACTCAGCGCCAAGGTCGGCCGGGTGGGTCACGGTGATCCCTGCTTCCCGTGGACGATTGTCGCTCGCCGCCCTCCTGGGCGAGCGTATGCCACGCCCCGCCGTTGGTCTTGCTGCCGGCAGACGCCCACAACAAGGGACAGCGGAACTGAGCGTACCCGCGGAAATGGAAATGCGGCCGACTCTGTACAGGGCTGCCTGCTTACCGTCGTAAAGGTGCTGCTCGACAAGGAGCAGGCGGCCACCGCGGCCGCATGGCGCGATAATTGCGGGCAGAACCGTCAGTTTCTTGAGCTCTTCTACGACCTTGCCTATGTGGCCGTCATCGCCCAGGCGGCCCATCATCTCGCCGAGCATGTCTCATTTCGCGGGTTCCCCGAGTTCGCCCTCGTGTTCTCCTTGATCTGGATCGCCTGGGTCAACGGTCCCTCTACATCGAGATTCATGGCCGCGAGGACGGGCGGACTCGCATCATCGTCTTAACCCAGATGTGTGTTCTGGCGCTGTTGGCGGTGTTCACTGCCAACGCAGTGGACGGCAGCGGACCGGCCATCGCCATCGTGTACTCCACGTTCCTGGCCGACGGCTGCGACACGCTCGCCATGCTGACCAGGCAAGTCGCGCGCCCTGCCACGTCGCTCCTGTGTTCCACAGTGGCGGCGAGCGCACAGCGACAGGCATACGGGCGCCAGATCGTGGCTAGTTCGCGTCGGTCGATCGCGGCTGGTAGCAGAGCAGCACGTTGCCGGACTCGAACACGCGGGTGCGCAGCAGCCCGTATCGGCTGAGGCCACCGCCCCGGAGCACCGACCGGCCGGCGCCGAGAGCAACGGGGTTTACCATGATCCGCAGCTCATCCAGGAGTCCCGACCGCACGAGGGTGGTGGTTAGCGCCGAACTGCCGAGCAGCGCGATGTCCTTGCCGCGCTGGCTCTTCAACTCGGCCAGCTCCGCGGGGTCGCGCACGATCTGGGTGCCAATCCAGTCGGCCTGGATGAGCGTGCGCGAGACGACGAACTTCGGGTAGCCGTTCATGCGGTCCGCGATGGCCGGGAAATCCTGCCGGGCGGCCGCCGTCGGCCAATACGCCGCCATTCCCTCGTAGGTGGCCCGGCCGAACAGCAGCGTGTCGGCCTCATCGAGTTGCGTCACCGAGAACTCGTCGAACTCCGGGTCGAGGTTCCAGAAGTCGAACTCCTGCGCCGGCCCCTCGTCGTACCCGTCCATCGTGACCATCAGGAACGCGAAGATCTTTCGCATCGGAACACCTCCATCTGCGTACTGATGGGTTGACAGCGCGGCCATCCGGAACTCATCGACGGGGACCATCATGGCCATTCTCTAGCCGCACCGCCTGCGTCAACCGCGCGCGACACCCGTCACCTGTCCGCGGACCGACCAGCCAGCGTCCAGGGAGTTACACCACCATCGGTACCGCGGTGAGCGGGGCCAGGAAGATCAGCGCAACTACCCAGAGGCCGTCACCTGTCGTAGCCATCGCGTGAATGCCTGCTCAACACCTGAATGTGAGCCAAACATCATGATCCACTTGACTCGGATCACCCACATAATGCCGAGATGAAGATGGCCGGGTTTGGTACGGGGCTAGCCTTGTCGCTGGATGTCGTAGGGGCACCTCATCGCGCTGCGAACGATGCCCAAACCGACTTGCCTTCGCCAGGCCCGTCGGTGACGCCCCAGTCGTGGCTCACCAGGTCAACGATTGAGACGCCACGCCCCGCCGTGTCCAGGCAGTCCGAGGCGAGGTG
>DASTNZ010000268.1:0-7291 GCA_035762665.1 Jiangellaceae bacterium
CTGCGTCTCATGGCCGCCCGTGGCAAGATGCAGGAGTCGTACGCCAATGGCCGAGTCGGCTCCAGCTCCATGCCGCACAAGGTCAACCCCACCCAATGCGAGCGGCTCGCCGGCATGGCTCGCTTAGCCGCCGGATACGCATCGATGCTGCAGACCGCACAGACATGGGACCAGCGCGACATCGCACATTCGTCCGTCGAGCGCGTGGCTATTCCCGACCTGATGCACGTCCTGTTCCATTCGTTCCGCACCCTGGCCAATATCCTGCGTGGCGCCATCATCGAGCCATATGACCAAGCAACCACCGGAGCCTGGCGGGCGCCTTACAGTGCATGGGCGGCCCTACATGCCACCCCGCACGTAGGGACAAGGCTCCAGGCCAGGGAGACCGCCCGCCGGTGGGTGTCTGGCCTAGTGGCGCCAGACGATCCCCCCATCCCGGATCTGCCTTCTCCCGCCTGGTTCACGCGCCAACACCCGGACTTGACGGCCGGACAAGCTCCGTGATCCACTACGGGCTATGAACCAGCGCGAGCTAGCGGGGATCACCCAGGTATCTGAAGCCACGATATCCCGGTTGATAAGTGGGCAGCGCCGTCCGGGGCTGCTTTTGATGTCCAAAATCAAGCAGGCTCTCGGCTGGTCCAGCGACGCTCAGCTCCAAGCACTCGAAGCGGGAACCTACGGTGTGGAGCTAGACGCCCGGTTGGAGACGACCTTGCTCAAGAAAGCGAGCTGACCGGGATAAGCTGAGGCCCCCATCTCCCTTCGCCCTTCCGGAGATGGGGGCCTCTTGCTTACTTGCCGACGTAGCGATAGCCGGAGTTCGGCACCACCGCGACGATTCCATAGGTCGCCAGCACGGCGGACACGACAAGCGCCCACTCGACGAGTGTGACACCGCCTTCCTGCACGCTGGCTAACGCGGTCGATCCGGCCATAACTCCGGCCAGGATCGCCTTGGCGTACTTGGCGATCTTGTGCTTCATTTCCACCTCCCTCCGGGTATTGGGCGCCCACTCAGACAGACTACGCTCCTTCCGGGGCGTCGTCGCCCAGCGTCTGCCGGACGTAATCCGCGTGCTCCTGCTCCGGATCGCGCGGATTCGCCAGCGCCTCTCGCATGTCGCGAGTGCGCGGGTCGTCATCCTCGTCCTTCTTGGCGATAGGCGCCAGCGCCCTTGCCGGGTTCCTGTTGCTTGTCGTCTCTGCCATGTCGTCACCTCCCCTCTTGCACCTTGCGGAGTTCGGCCACTTCGGTGCGCAGTCGGGACACCTCCGATTCCGCCGTGTAGGCCCGAGCCTCGGCAGCAGACGCCCTCGCCTCTGCCGCCGCTGCCCGAGCTTCCGCCGTAGCCAAGCCCAGATGCAGTGTCTGGATTTGGCCGGCTAGGGACGCCACGGTGTTTGCCAGTGCAGCCGCTGCATCAGCCTCGTCCTTCGTGGCTGCCGCATCGTTGCGACGCCGCCCGGCACGCCAGCTAAGGATGCCGGTAACGACGTTGCTGAGGATGGTACCTACCCCAGCCAGACCGACGAACAACGTGATCGGGTCCATCAGCTGGCGAGTCGCCCCGCGTGCTCGGCAGCAACCGCACCTGGCAGAGCGTCGACGTCGACAGCCAGGGCGGCCACCGCATCGCGCACCTCCCGCACGGTCACCAGCGCAGTGTCATCCAGGATGACCGTGGTGTCGCCGTCGTCCTCGGCAGCGGCGAGGATCGCATCGAGTCGCGCCGCCAGGCCCAGCCCGTTGGCCACACTGTTGGTCCACTTGAGCAGCCATACCAGCGTCTGGTTGACGCTGACGCCGTGGAATTGACCGCTGTTGTCGGTGAGCGTGCTACTCAGTTCCATCTCGGGTTCTCCTTCCATCGATTGGGTCACATTCGCCCGGAACTCGCCCATGTTGAACGTCGGGTCGGACTTGTGACCGGGGGTGTGCTCCTTGTGGCCGACCAGGTTAGAGGCAGTCCAGCCCAACCGACGACAGATGGCTGCCCACCCCCGATGATACGACTCATATTGAATCGCCGGCCACGGCTCAGAGACGTTGTCGTTGCACGCCTCGACACCGAGTGCGTACCGGTTGCCGAGTCCCTCGAACGGCCCAGCGGTCCCCGTCAGCGTGGTGTTACACCGCCCGGCAGCCACGACATGCCAATGGCCCTGCCGATCCACACACGCGTTCGCGATAGGCCCGGGAAGGCCCGTCCGCCCGTCGCGGACAACAGCCACCTGCACAGAGTCGGCTTGTGATGCAGGCGCTGCGGTGGCGTGCACGACACCAAATCGAGGCGCCCACACGAGCGGGTCGCCGTTGCTGTCGCGCACCGTGCGGGTTGTCCACCCGGCGTGCTCGACAACGGTCAGGCCGGCCGCGCGGAGCACGTCGGCGAGCCAGAGGATCATGTCGCTCCCTTCCGCAGTCAGTTCTCGCCACGCCTCGATGTGCTCGGGCGAAGAGTGCAGCCGCCGCTTGTTCGGGTCAGGGTCAGACTCGAAATGGTTGTCCCAGTAGGTCACGAACTCCGCGCCCTCACTGTCCGCCCACGACACCATGTCGCGCGTCCACTGAACCTTGATCGCGGGCCCGTCCGGATGCTCATAGCAGCCGGTCTCCGAGATACCCCACCGGCGGCCCGAGGCGCTCGCCCATGCGGCCTGTAGCCCGAGCCGCTCCGACGCCTCGCGCCACTGGCGACCGGCTTCCGGCCATGCGTTGTACGCGTCGAAACAGACCGCCATATCCTCGGGCGTCAGGTCGTTGGCATCCCAACCGTGAGAGCGCAGCGTTTGGCCATCGAAGCATTGCGTGCCGGCGAAACACACCATTGCCAGCAGGTCCAGCCGCCCAGTCGCCTTGACGAGCGCATCCCACCGCGCACTCGCCGCCTTGAACTGAGCGGGAGTGAACAGCCCTTTCTTGATCTGGTCTTCCGGCTCATGGTGAAGGATCGGGATCTTTCGATACCCGTCGACCGGAATCGAGTCGAGAAACGCCCGAGCGCGCGTGTCGTACGCACCCGTGGCGAACGATGCCACGTTGGGCTTGAACGACCACACCGACGCCCGAATGCCAACGTCCATCGCGGCGGCCGTACCCGCCCATGTGGCGGGTAGGTCGGCCGCGGGCTGGTTGTACGACCGGCGGATCCGCAGAGGCCCGTACCGGCCCTCGTACGCGGCCAGTTCGGTCGCGTTGTCGACATTGCTCGAACCGAGCAGCATGGCGCCGCCCGCCTCCCCTCAAATGAATGTGGTTACGATGATGACGCCGTTTGCGCCACTGCCACCGCTGACGGCGCTCTGGCTGGCGCCGTTGCTGGCGCCCGAACCACCGCCGCCGTACTGACCGCCGATCACACCCGCGGCGTTGCTCTGGCCATACGACTGGCCCGACGCGTGCCCTTTGCCGCCGTCGCCGCCACGCTGACCGACACCAGCGGTCGACGTGATGCCGATGCCCGAGCCACCGGCCCCGCCGCTAAACGCGAAGTCACCGCCCGAGCCGCCCGAACCGCCGGCCCTGGCGGTCGCGTCGGCCGAGAAGTTCGCCGTGCCCGTGGCGGTACGCACCGCGCCGCCGCCGCCGCCATTGGCCGAGATGTGCGCGCCAAACGACGACGTGGCGCCGCTCGCGCCTGTACCCGTGCCCCCGGTGCCACCGGCGCCACGGGTGACTGTTTCGGTGGCGCCGAGCGACGACGCATCGAACCAGCCGGCCCTGTATTCACCCGCCCCGCCACCGTCGCCGAAACTCCACTGCCCGGCCGCGGTCGCGTTGGCGCCGCCACCCGCACCGCCGCCGCCGACCACCTCGACGAACACGCGCTTAGCCGCGGTCGGTTTCGTCCAGGTGCCATTGCTGGTGAACACCTGCACGTCGGTGTCGTGAAAGACGTCGTCAGCTTCGATGATGGCGCCAGCCTGTACGACCATGATTAACCTCCCATCGCCCAGCGACCGGGCAGCCAGGCGCGAACCTGCGTGCCGGACGGGATGACTTTCTCAACGCCGTTGATGGGCGCCTGCGTGATGGTGAACGTCTGCGGCGAGGTGGCGCCGCTGATCGCCGTAACCCGCAGCCGCGCACCCGAGACGAGAATGTCGAGCGGAAACTGTGGCGTGCCCGAGCCGGTCACCCAGAGCTTGCGCAACGACTCGACAGCGACCGACATCGACGTGTCGACGCCGGCCTCGAACTCCGCGGCCAGCGTCGAATATGCCGAGTCGTACCGGCCGGACACGCCTTCCTCGTCCCACACGCCGACCTCGTACGGACCGGCCGGCGTCGTGTTGTAGGTGATCGTGCGGCGGTGTGAGCCGATGGTTTCGGTGTAGCCACGCACGATGAGGTGTACGTCATCCGGGGTGTCATCCGCGGGCAGGTTGGCGATGGTGATCAGGTCGCCGATCTCGACGGCGGAAGCGTCGGCGATGAGCGCCGCCGTGACGTCCGGCGCGTCGAGGTCGACGGTCACTTTCGGGTATCGGGTACCCTCCACCGTGCCGAGCCCGAGGCGCCAGCCGGCGATCCCCTCAAGCTGCGTATCAAATTGCGCATTGACGGTGAGCGATTCATCGTACCGACCGACACCATCCGGCGGCGCCTGTGTGGACAGTGCACCCTCGTCGAGTGTGACCCGTGCCGACGATCCGTCGACCCGCTTGACCTCCACATCGTTGCGCACGCCCTGATCGTCAAGATCGGGTTCGAGTAGCGGCGCGATGTGCCCGGCGGTGTGGTCGAGCGTCAGCGCGGCAGTCTGGTTATAGAGGTCGACGAGCGTGCGGTAGGCCAGCCCGAGCGAAGTCCTCGGGTCGAAAAGAATGCCCTGATCAACGCGCTCAGGATCGCGTAGCAGCTCGTCGAGCGACGCTATCCGCTGCGGGCCCATCAGCCCGCCGTCACCGGCGGTACCGAACAGAGTGAAGGCGACCCCTTCCTCCGTGCACAATCGGTCGACGCGCTCGTCGGCAGCCTCGCCCGCGTACCCGGCGGTGTTGTCGAACATGGCCGACACTGAGATCGTGTTCGTGTCGTGAACGACCATATGGCCAAGTCGAAGGTTGTCCAGTGTGGACGACGCGTCGAATTGCAGCGTGCGCACCTTGCCCAGATCACCACCGGTAATGGTACTGGTCATGGAAACGGCCACGCCGCCGGTATCGGAGCTTGACCCGAACAAAAACCATTCAAGATCCGAACCGTCTTGATCGAAGATCAAGTGAAACATGAGGTAGTCGGCAAGCGCGACGTCCGACCAGATAGAACTAGCCAGCACGGTGGCGGCGCCCGGGTCCTCGGTCGGCCAGCGACTCACCGCGATATCGATGTCAGTAGTCCCGTCCAGCGCCATCGTGACGCCCCATGTGAAACCGGCGGAATCCGAAATCTGCGCTTCCAGCAGGGGTGCGTTCGCCGTCTCGTCGCCGATCGCCATCGCCCATGAGAACGCCGTACCGTCGTTAACGTCCCATGTGGACGGATAGGCGCCGTCGAGCACTGTGCCGAAGATGCGGCTCGTCGAGTCGGCGAGCTTGGCCAGCGGCGCCGAGCCGGGTATGGGCACCTCTGTGCCGTACTCAATGACACCCCGGGTGTTCAGCGGAATCCCGCCGGGCACCGCCGAGCCGGGGCGCGTCGCGTCTTTCTCATCCTCAAGCGGCCAGTATGCGATCGGGATAGCGGGGATCGAGAAATTGGCCGGATTGCCGCGCAGGATAGAGCGGGTGAGCGCGGAGCGGAGCGGAGAACTGCCTTGCCCGACTCGCCGCAGCACGCCGGACGCTGTGATCTCCGCCCACGCGTCCCCCTTGCCGGTCGCTGAATCGAAGTCGAGGGAGCGCCGCGGCCGCCACGACGACACCTCACCCGAGAATCGGATGTCGTACACAGCGAGGTTGTCGTACGCGAACTCGGTTGGCTTGGTGTTTGTGTTGCCCGAGGCGACGCCCGAGCGGATGCCCACCCAGCCGGCCGCGGTCAGTGTGGTGTCAGTGGCCGAGGCGTGCCAGCCGGCCGGCTCGGCGCCCGAGGCTAGCCACACTTTCATTCGCAGGTGCGGCCCGTAGATCTCGGCGCGGACTTTCAGCGGCGAGCCATCGTACGTCAGCCCGGTGACGGTTTGCGCGGACCCGAGCGACCCACCGGTCGAGTGGAACAGTTGCGCCGTGACCACCTCGGACGCTGACACCGACACCCGGGCCATGTAGTACTCGGTCGTGGATTGGCCACGTAAGAGGATGTTCGCGGGTTCGAGCGCGTTCCCTAGCACGTTGGCGACGATCGGGTCGGTGGTCACCACGACGCCAACGTCCCTCATGGACACGTCGTCGAGGTACGTAACCCGATAGGCATTGTCGACTTCGAGGTGATGTTTGCCGACGCCCGTTTCGACCTCAAAGTCATCGGCGTCGACGGTCCCGCCAGCACCGAACTGTGACCATGCCTGGCCCGTGTCAGAGGTGCCCCAACTGCCGACCACGGTGCGCCCGAAAGCGTCGGTGGCCTCGGTCAGTGATACCCGGATAGGCGTGTTCCGCCCGGCCACCCCGAACAGGGGTGACGACGGGTTCAGCGGGCTGTACGTGCCGTCACGGTTGTCGAGCACTAGCGAGCACGTGGCAGGCTCTGCCTCGCCCGACTCGCTGCCGCGGCCGCGGGTGATGGTGATCGGGTCGCGGATGTATACCGGCGCAACGTTCCATGCGCCGTCGTAGAACAGCTCCACGGTTGCGTTTTGTTTGGCCATGTCAGGCCACAACGACTCGGTTGTTGAGGACGGTGAGTCGGAGCGCGCCAGAGCGGATAAGGTGCAACACAAGATCAGAAGCCATGCGCTCCACACTCGAACCCGAGCCGCCGGATACCACGATCGACGCGACACCGCCACCTCCCCCGACCGGCGTGACCCGCTCGCCCGCCTGTAGAACCGCGAGCATCTCGGTGCCTGGCGCGCCGGGCACCACGCCGCCCTGATGGAACGTCGGCAGGCGCGGCGCCGAGAAACTATTGCCGCCGATCCCCGGCACCCAACCGGGGATTGAGAAACTGAGCCGGCCGACGGTGTTGTTCCACGCTCGGGCGATGGCGTTGAACGCGCCGCGGAAAGGCGCCGTGAGGATCGTCGCCAGGGTCCGGAATCCTGACGCGATCCGGCCGGGCAGACCCCGGAACGCCGCCGCCAGGCGTTCGACGACGCTACGGATGCCGGGCCAGAGCGTGCCGGACAGCCAGCGCCACACCGCCAGTGCCGCGGCCTTGATCCCGTTCCACGCGCCGGTC
>DASTNZ010000269.1:0-3813 GCA_035762665.1 Jiangellaceae bacterium
GGCACCGCGCACTCGACGCGCTCGGCCTCGTAGGCCCCGCCGCAAACGCACCCGGTTCGCGGCCGCCGGAACGGCATCCCCTCGCAAACCCCGCATCGCTTCGGCGGCTTCGGCATCGCGCCACCACCCTCGCGCTGATGCTTCGCGATCCGCTTGGCAGTCCTCTCTTTCACCCGCGCGTTTGCCTTGCACCAACACCGCGGCTTGAGTCCCTTGCGCTGGTAGCGGCGGATCCGGTGGATCCCCATCGAGCAGCGGTCGTGACAGCCTGAGCACTCGAGCACGTAGATCCTGCCGTCGTCGCCCTGGCGTCCGGTGTCGGCGATTGCCGTGAACGTGTGGAGAGTGAGGGGTGTCATCGAAACAACGCCTCCTGGCCAGCGACCATCCGCCGGCGCGTGGTGTTCAGTCTCTCGGCCTTGATGATCTCCGCCGCGAGCTCAGCGGTAGCCCTATCCTTCTCGATGCCAACAAAGCGTCGTCCCGTTCGGAGCGCCGCGATCCCCGTGGTGGCCGCGCCGCAAGTAGGGTCGACGACCAGATCGCCTTCGCGCGAGTAGTCCGAGACGATCGCTATCATCGCGCGCTTTGGCTTGCCTCCAACGATTCGATCCGTGCCGTCAGCGCTGTTCTGGTCGCGCTCGCCGGGGACGATGTAGGCACCAGGTAAGGTCCCCCAAGACTGGAACGCTTTGCCGCGCGGCCGCGCGACCATCACGAAGCATGACCACGCGCTCGGGCCGTCGCCGCTCATCCGAACGCGCGACCCGGTCTCGACGAGTGGGAGCGACGCGAACGTAACCAGTCCCTCGACTTCGTAGGCCGCGCGCCAGGCCTGGGAGAGAACGTCGTCCGTGATGCTGACGAGCCACCCGGAGCACCTGGGGGCCCACAGCTCGACGAAGCGGTCGACGTCGGCGGGCGACCACGGCGGGTAGTCGATGTCACGGCGCCCGCTCTCGCCGGCCGCACTCTTGCGCGCGGAGTAGTCACGCTCCCGCTTCGAGTTGGAGCGTGACAGTCGGTCTTTGAGCGGGCGGGCTGCAAACGCAGCGGCGCGGTCGGCTGTGAGCTTGCCGTCACGATGGCCCGAATGCGTAACGCTCGAGTACGGACAGTCGCAGACGATGGCGTCGGCTTTGCGGTCGCCCATCACATGGGCAATTGAATCCGAGTCCAGCGCGTCCCCGTGCCAGACCTCAGCGAGCTCGTCGCGGTAGAGGCACGTAGCCTCGCCGGCCAAGGTCTGAGCGAGCGTTCCTTCGCTCATCCCGCCTCCGCTTCGCCAGCCCTGGAGCACGACTCAGAATGTCCGGCACGCTCGACGCCGAATTTCTTTGCCGCCCATGCGTTGAATATGAATTGCGCGCACTCCGAACACTGCGCCCCATCGAGCGCCTCTTCAATGCCGCAATCGCGACAGAGTCGCTTGTTCAGCGTCGGCTCACCGCACCCCTCGCAAGGGCGCTCTACGGGCTCCGGGGAGTGATAGTTCCCGTCCTTCGGCCTGATCGGTTCGAACGCCACTGACACAGCAACACCGTCCCACTGCTTGCCGGCCAGCCTTCGGATCCGATGCCACCCGTTCGCAGTTGCCGTGCGGCAGAGAACGACGATGGTCCCGCTACGCACATGGATCTCGAAGTGCCCTTTCGGGTCCGGCGCATCCTTGATGATCATGCCGCAACTGAACTTCGCGAACTGCTGCTGCCACTGCGCCTCGAGCTTTTCGGCGAGTGACTTGGCCGCGAGAAAGGCTTCGCTCATCCCGCCTCCGCCTTCGGCCTGAGCCGAGCGCTCACCGCCACACTCCAAGTTCGCACCGCTTCCACGACTCGATCACTTTGAGCGTGACCGAGACAGAGCGGACAACCGCAACGCGAACGCTGTGCCCGTGCTTGCGAGCCTTGTTGTGCCAGGCTTCCTGATCTGGGCTTAGCTTCTCGCCCGGGAGCTTGACTTCAATCCATCCCAGCGGCGTCCACAAATCAGGCATCCCCGGCTCTCCTGACTGCGTGCCGCGCTTGCCGCGCTTCACCGACACACCCGTGCGAATCACCCAAATACCAAGCGACTCGAGTATCTTGACTACGGCTCGCTGGAGCGCGGCCTCGCTAGCGAACTTGCTCACTTCCGCCTCCTAGTCCACCGCCGAACCATGTTCTGCGCCTCGAGACTCGTGCAGCCGAACTTCCGCGCGCATCCGACGAACGAGCGGCCGGCGAGGAATTCGCGGACGAGCTGGCGCTGGCGGGCTGGGGTGAGTTTTTTAGGCATGGCGAGCCTCGGGGAATTCCCTCACGCGGAGATCGTCAGGCCACTCGCTCGGGTCGCCGCCCTTGCTGTCCCGAAAGCGTCGCTCGACCACGAACGCGTCTGTTACGTGCTCGAACGGCTTTGATCCGACCTGCTTGTGGAACACCTGAACCCCCGCCGCCCGACACTGCGCGATGATGCTGCGCGGCCAGGCGAGGTCGTAGGGGCGAGCGCCGGGGCCGGACTCGCCGCCGATCACGACCCATCGGATGCCGTTTACTCGCCTGAACCCTGGGCAGGCGCATCCCGCGTAATGGCACGCCGTCACGATGTCGCCCGTGTTCGGGCATCGAGTAAACCCGTGACCGTGTCCGCACTCGCAGGATGCGACGTGTGCGCCTTGGCCAGCGCTTCGTGTTGGCCCGTCCGCCAGAAGGTGACCGCGCAGATTGACCGGCTCGATGAGCGGCTCCGCACTGATCCACCTGACCGCCGCCGGGCACTTGAGCAAGAGGGGGATGCGTTTGTCGGCCGCGGCTTGGTTCTCGACCGAGACGCCGAGGTGAACGTTTGGGAGGGGCCACCCAGGGTGAAAAACCATGCCGTGGCGTTGAGTCGGAAACGCCACACAGGAGCGCCCGAGCACATCGCAGACAGCGTCGTTGATCCGATGCAGATACCCGTCCCCGCCGTTGAGCCACGCGAAAAACTCCAGTGCCCGCTCCGGTCTCTTAGTGAGGATCTGGAACGTGTGCCTGGGGCACGAGGCCATCACTCCGAACACGGCCGCGATCTGCTCGTTCGTGATCCAGTGGTAGAACAGGTCCGACATCGAGTTGACGAAAACCCGCTGCGGCTTACGCCACCGGAGCGGCGCATCGAGCTCCTCGGGAATGAAGCGCGCCACGCCCGACCAATCGACCTTGCCCCTGCGGATCGTCGTCAGGCCTTCGTAGGGCTTGCCGGCGCCGCTGAACCGGTGCGCGAACTTCATCGCATAGCACTCGTCGCACCCCGCTGAAACACGGCTACAGCCTCGGATCGGGTTCCAGGTTTTCCCGCGCGAGCCGTCGTCGTTCTGGCACCATTCGATGGTCGTCATCTAGTTCAACCTCGCCCGCCATTCAGCATTCGATCTCCGCATGTCCTCGCGGCGATACGAATCCAGCTCCTCAGTCAGCCCCACGTTCGCCTCGAGCATGTCTTCGAGCGCAGCCTCGGCCCCTTCGAGCTTCTCGAGCGCGCTGTCCCGCTCGGTTTCGATGCGCGTCAGCTTGCCAGCGTCGTGCTCGTGCCGGCAGTAGAAGCCGATCAGCCAGGCGGCGGCGAGGGCGAGGGTGGCCTCGAGAGGGGTCATCGTGCAGCCTCCGTCCCAAGCTCGATCAAAAGCCTCACCCGCTCTTTCGTCAGAGCATCCAAATCCCGCCGCAATTCGCCGATGTAAAACGACAGCACGCGCCGCCGTTCCCGTGACCCGCCGCGAAGCTCGAGCGCCCGCTTCTCCGCGAGACACGTAGCCCGCTCGCGTTCGGCCTCGGAGATCTTCGCGTCGATCGC
>DASTNZ010000270.1:0-8189 GCA_035762665.1 Jiangellaceae bacterium
GCATCGGTGGGAGTGACGACCAACCAGATGCTGCGCCTGCCGAGTGGCTGGTCTGTGAGCTCGAACCGCACCACGACCCGTCGATCGGGGAGATTGGCGTACGCCAGGTACACCGTCGACCAGGTCCAGAGCAGGAACCGCGGATTGGTGTGCTCGTCGCGTAGTTCGACCCATCGCTCGCCCCAGGCACCCAACGCTGAGAGCACAGGCCAAAGATCCTGGCCGGCCTCGGTCAGCTCATAGCGCGCCCTGCCAGACGTTCCAGTGTGCCTGACCTGGATGATCCCGGCCCGGACGAGGTGACGCAGTCGCTGCGTCAGCACGGTGTGCGAAAGCCCGGGTGCGCCAGCGAGGATCTCGCCGTAGGTGCTGCAGCCGGCGTGAATGTTACGCACGATCAGGGGTGTCCAGCGTTCAGCGAAGATCTCCGAGGCCCGAGCAATCGGGCAGTACTGCCCATACGTCCGCATCTCCCAAGTGTCCGGCCCACCACGCGGGGCCGTCTAGAGCGGATTTAGTCCTGGCCGTCCGGCCTTGTTCGGTTCACCCTGAACACATGGAACAGCAGCAACGAGCTGGAAGCGGGACGCGGTGGGGTCCCCTGTTCGGTGCTGGCGCCGATGACTGGGCAGACACCTGGGAGGGCTCGCGAGGCTGGGGAACATCCGTCTATGAGCACGTGCTGCGACGGGCGAACATCGGAGCGGGGACCTCCATCCTCGACTGCGGATGCGGCGCCGGACGATTCGTCCGGCTCGCGGCAGACCACGGCGCCAAGGTCGCTGGAATCGACGCCGCCAGCGCATTGGTTGAGATTGCGAGGATACGCACGCCCCATGCGGACCTCCGCATCGGTGACTTCGAATCGCTGCCCTGGCCGGATCGCACGTTCGACGTCGTCGTCGGTTTCAGCACCTTCCAGTTTGCCGACGACCACGCGAGTGCACTGCGCGAGGCGTCGCGGGTGTCTCGCGGATCAGTCTGGGTCGCCATCCCGACCCAGTTAGCCGACTCCGGGATCCCGCAGGTGTTCGCGTGGCTGATCGAACTGTTCCCGGCAGAGGTGCCAGCCAGCCTCAAGATCAGCGGAATGTACGCCCTGTCGGCTCCGGAACGGCTCGAGGAGCTCCTCGAGACGACCGGGCTCCGAGCAAGGACCGACGACGTCGTGGAGTCGACAGTCGTCTTCCCCAACATCGACACCGCCGTGCGCGCTTTCCTCAGCGCCGGGGCGACCGCCCTAGCCGTCCAGCACTCCGGCCGCAGAGCCGTCGAGCAAGCGCTCACCGAAGCACTCAGGCCACTCACCGACGACCTCGGTACGGTCACGCTGCCGGGATGGTTCCGGGTTGTCGAGGCCCGCGCGCCTGCCCAGCTGAGGTGAGCTGGTAACACTTCGGCCATGTCCGAGAGATCACGTGAGAACCGCGATGAGCATTTAGCGGATCTCGGCAGGATCACGCGGGCAATCAGATGAGGGCGTCTGCTGGTGGCGACTTTGCCGACTCGGTGCTTTCCCTGCGACGTCGTCGTGAAGGGTGGGCTTCCCGGTCACGGCTGCCGCGCATCAGGAGGTTGCCAGCACCGAAGTCGGGCTGGTGGAGCCTGTGGCCCTGGTGCCCACCTGGCCCTCCACTGGTCGATGCACCTGGCGGTAACCGCGGCGGTCAGCTGGGGTCAGCGCTGCTCACGCTGCGGGCCAGTCCGCCCCATTGCTCGACGAGATCGCGGCAGATGTCGGCTGCAGTCTCGACAAAGGGCGCAAGGGCTGGTTGTGGTCTGCGCTCGGGCTGCCAAGCAACTCCGAGCCTGCGGGGTGGTGGCGCGGGTCGGATGGGGATGACGGCCACGTGTGGATCGTTCTCGTCGACGGCGAGCCGTGGCAGCACGGCGTAGGCCAGGCCGGATCCGATCAGTCCTTGGATTGTCGGGTTGTCGTCGGAACGGAAGAGGTAGGTCGGCGCGACAGGTGCCTGGGTGAAGGCGGAGTCGATGATATGCCGGCAGCCCGGGTCGTGGGTGCCGATCATGGGGAGGCGGGCGAGGTCGGTGATGCCGACCGCATTCAGGCGTGCCTCGGGAGCGTCAGCGGGCGCCAGCAACACCATCGGGTCCTCGAGCAGCGGGCGGACCTCCAGCGACCCGGTCGCATGCGGGCCGATATCGAGGAAGGTGACCTCGACGTCCCCGGTCTCGACGGCCCGGATCAGGTCGGCGGAGCCCCGCGACTCACGCAGCGCGATCTCGATGCCGGGCCACTGGGCGCGGAACTTCCGCAGGAGGCGAGGAAGGATCTTGACGCCGACGCTGGGCATCGTTCCCACCCGCAGCTCGCCGCGGTCGCCGGTGGCCAGCGCTCGCAGGTCGGCGGCGGCCGCGCTGACGCGGGAGAGGACTGCCCGGCCGTGTGTCAGGAGCAACTCCCCGGCCGCCGTGAGCCGCACCGGGCGGCGGCCTCCGGGGCGCTCGAACAGCGGCATGCCGACGACGCGTTCCAAGGTGCTGACCTGTTGGCTGACCGCTGACTGCGTGTAGCCGAGCTGTTCGGCAGCCGCGCTGAAGGTGCCGGTCTCGACCACGGCAACGAGGGCCAGCACGTGCCGTACCTCAAGGCCCGGCCAGGCGGACGGAGCGGAAGAATCAGTAGCACTCATGATGGATACCAATCATGACACGCGTTTTTCTTATCACACCAGGCTGAGCATAGTGGTCTCAGACGTTCAGCGCAGCACGACGAGACCAGCGGCCAAACCGTCTCCTTCCGCCACTGAGGAGGCCGGTGACGGCGGCCGACAGAGGAGAGGGGCGGGCGATGGCAGTGGAGGCCGGGATCGTGAGTTCTGTTCGTCGAGAGCTCGGCACGGGTCTACGCAAGGGTGTGGTCTGCCCGGGGGAGCGCGGTTACGACACGGCGCGCACCGTGTTCAACGGCATGATCGATCGGCGTCCGTTGGCGGTGGTCCGGCCGGTGGATGCCTCCGAGGTGGTCCGCTGCATCGCGTTCGCCCGGCGCCACGGTCTTCCGCTGTCGGTGCGCGGGGGCGGTCACGGCGTCGCAGGGAACGCGGTCTGGGATGACGCGGTGATGCTTGACCTGTCCGGCATGAAGGGCTTCCATGTTGACCCAGCCAGCAGGACGATCCGGGCCGAGCCCGGGCTCACGTTAGCCGAGTTCGACCGCGCGACGCAGGCGTTCGGGCTGGCCACGACGTCGGGGGTCGTGTCGACGACGGGGATCGCCGGGCTCACCCTCGGCGGCGGGCTGGGCTGGCTCAACGGCCGGTACGGGCTTGCCTGCGACAACCTGATCTCTGCCGAGGTGGCGACCGCCGACGGACTGCTGCTGCGAGCTAGCGCCGAGCAGAACGAGGACCTGTTCTGGGGCATCCGCGGCGGTGGCGGCAACTTCGGCGTCGTCACGTCGTTCGAGCTCCGGCTCCATCCGGTCGGCCTCGTGCTCGCCGGCGGCCTGTCGTATCCGCTGGAGATGGCGCCGCAGGTTCTGCGGTTCTACGACGAGTTCGTGAAGGCGGCCCCGGACGCGCTGTCCACCGCCGCATCAGTCGCGCTGAGCCCGACCGGAGAGCCCGCCGTGTCGATCGCTGTGTGCTACAGCGGCCCAATCGAGCAGGGCGAACGGCTGCTGAGTCCGTTGCGGAAGTTCCGGCAGCCGGTCGACGACGGGATCCAGCCCATGCCATACACCATGTTGCAGAGCGCGCGTGACGAGGGATACCCGGCCGGCCGACTCCACTACTGGAAGTCCGGCTGGCTGCGCGAGCCGACCGACGCCGTCATCGAGACCCTGATGCTGTTCCTCCCGCAGATGCCGTCCTCCTTCAGCGGCATCGGCCTGCAACAAATGCACGGGGTCGCCAGCCGTGTCGCCCCTTCGGCCACGGCCTTCGCACACCGGGCCGAGCAGTACGACTTCCTGATCCTTTCGCAGTGGTCCGATCCGGCCGACACCGAATCCAACCTGGAGTGGACCGAGGCGCTGTTCGAGGCGATGCAGCCACACATGGAGGAGTCGGTGTACGTGAACAACCTCGGCGAGGAAGGCCAAGGCCGGATCCGAGCGGCCTATGGGGACAACTACCCGCGCCTAGCCGCCCTGAAGACAAGCTACGACCCGGACAACCTGTTCCGTGTCAACCAGAACATCAAGCCATCGTGACGCACCGCATCACCGGTCACCGTGGCACCGACCTGCGCGTACTCGTGGTTGGCGCCGGGATCGCGGGTCTCGGCGCCGCTCGGGCGCTCCGGCGACGTGGCCTGGTCGCAGACGTGGTCGAGCGGGCGCCCGCCTGGACACACTCCGGGGTGGGCATCTACCTGCCCGGCAACGCAGTGCGGGCCCTTCGCGCACTGGGCTTGGAGTCCGCCGCCGCCGAGCGCGGATCGGAGATCCGGCATCAACTCCTGTGCGACCACCGCGGCCGCTTGCTGGCCGACATTGACCTAACCGCCCTGTGGGGCGACGTGGGCCGCTGCTTGGCTTTGCACCGTGCGGAACTCCATGAGGTCCTTGCATCGCACGACGACCCCACGCCCGTCCGGCTGGGCCGACCGGTGCAGCGGATCAGCCAGCAAGGCAACACCGCCACCGTCGAGTTCGGCGACGGCAGTTCAGACCACTACGACCTGGTCATCGGCGCCGACGGCATCCACTCCACCGTCCGCGAGCTCGCGATCGACGTCGGCGCGGTCCGCCCGGTCGGGCAGCTCGCCTGGCGGTTCGTCACCGAATGTCCACCGGAGGTGACCACCTGGACGGTACTGCTGGGCCCCGCGGTCACCTTCCTTGCCGTGCCGATCGGCCGCGGTCAGGTCTACTGCTACTGCGACACCCCTGCCAGGGGCCGCGAAGCAGCTCAGGCCACCGGGACGGTCGGGCGGCTCACCGAGCTCCTGACCGGATTCGCCTCCCCCGTGCCGGCCATCCTCAACACACTCGGGTCGGACGGCATGGTCCACGTGGCCTCGATCGAGGAGGTGCAGCTGGACACATGGTCACGCGGATCGGTACTGCTGATCGGGGACGCCGCGCACGCGGCTTCGCCCAACATGGCCGAAGGGGCCGCGATGGCCCTTGAGGACGGTCTGGTACTCGCCGAATGTCTCGCCGACAGCGGCGGCGTCGCGCAAGCGGTGGCGAGATTCCAGGCACGGCGCCGCCCCCGCACGCAATGGGTCCTCGCCCAGACGCACCGCCGAGACCGCACCCGCAACCTACCACCCGCCCTGCGCAACCTCGTACTACGCAAGTGGGGCCGCCGCATCTTCCACGCCAACTATCGCCGGCTGCTCGAACCTCCCTGACGCACGGTCCCGTTCACACTGGAAGGACACCCATGGGTGTACCCATGAACACAACGCTGCCGATCCGCCGGGGGGTGGGCGTCGCCGCAGGCCTCGAGCCCGGCGTCGCTCGTGATTTCGCCGCCCGCTGTGAGGACCTCGGGTACCACTCGCTGTGGTCGAACGACGAGCCGACCGCATCAGGCCTCGAGACTCTCGCGCAGTTCGCCGTCACCGCCCGGCGGCTGGAACTGGGCGTGGGGGTTCTTCCCCTCGACCGACATCCGCCAGTCCGGATCGCGGCCGAAGTCGCCCGCCTCGAGCTGGATCCGACGAAGCTTTGGATCGGGATCGGGTCCGGGCAGCTGACCAACCCGACCGAGGCCATTCAGGCCGCCGTCGCCGAGCTGCGCCAGCTGCTTCCGGGAACCGCACGGATCGTAGTGGCGGCCATGCGACCGCGGATATGCCGCATCGGCGGTGCGGTCGCCGACGCCATACTGCTCAACTGGATGCTGCCCGCTCAAGCGGCGGTCGCGCGCCGCTGGGTACAGGAAGGGGCCGACGACGCCGGGCGCGCCGCCCCGCCCTTAGCCTCGTACATCCGCGTCGCCATCGGCCCCGGCTCACAGCATCGACTACGCAGCGAGGAAGATCACTACCGCAACATCAACGAGTCCCACCGCAGGCATTTCGACGCCATGAACGCTCCACTCGGCAGCGTTGGCGTAGCCGCGTCGGGGCGACCGGATGTGCTAAAAGCACTTGCGCCCTACCACGCCAGGCTCGACCTCCCGATCGTACGCCTGCTTGCAGAACACGACATCATCTCGCTGACGGTTGCCGCGACCGCAGCGGCTCCGTGAGACGCCACCCACCCGCCAGCACGACCCGCCGCAACATCAGCCGTCACGCCAAGCGAACCACCTGCAGGGCGCTGGGCAGCGCGATGCCGCGCTTGCTGTGATCCCGCCCGGCTCGGTCGATCAAAGTGCCGCGGGCCAGCGGACAAGTTCAACACCATGCCCAAGTACGTCGTCTCCTCCACCCTCGAAGACCCGGAGTGGAACAACACAACCGTGCTGCGCGGCGACGTGGTCGACGAAGTCACGACGCTCAAGCAGCAGCACGACGGCGACATCGTCGTCCACGGCAGCCCGCAACTCGCGCAGACGCTAATCGAGCACGACCTCGTCGACGCGCTGCACCTGCAGGTCTATCCCGTGATCGTCGGCGCCGGCAAGCGGCTCTTCGCGGAAACGAGCAACACCAAGCGGCTACGGCTCGTCGAGGCGCGCACGGTCGGAGACGGCATCCACATCCTTATCTACGAGAGGGACGCCTAGAACCCGCCACGATCCCACATTCACGCCTCCGAGCGGCCGAAGCGGACGATGACTGCACTCGTTGTCTGGAACACAATCCGCTCGAATCGAGCCGACCCCGGGACCTTCAGGATCCTGAACCTCCCGCACAACGAGCGGACATCGTGGGCATGGATCAACTGTCGTTCCGCCGGCCGACATTCGTCATCCTCACGGGCCGTTCGTAGCCGTGAGCGGAGGTCGTGGGGGATCACGGGTCTGGGTCGCCGAAGGAGATAAGTCGCCTCGCCCGAGCTCCCTGCCATGATGATGGCGTGGCGGTCGGATCTGGCGATTTCGAGTTGAGCATGGAGGAGCTCCGCATCGTCGCTCGCTATGCCGTTGAGGCCGCCCAGGAAGTCCTGCCCTTCTTCGAGGAGACTCACCCCAACGACCGGCGAGCTCGCGCCGCCGTCGACGCGGCGTGGACCTTTGTTGAGGGTGCGAACCGAACGAAGCTGCAACGCATCACCGCCCTGGATGCGCACAGGGCCGCGAGGGGCGCGACCAATGAGGCGGCCAAGCACGCGGCCCATGCGGCCGGCGACGCTGCCTCCGCCGCGTACCTGCACCCGCTCGCCAGGGGGACCCAGGTCGGACACATTCTGCGTGCCGCTGCGCACGCAGCACGCGCGGTCGAGCTGGCCGCCGACGCCGATCCAGACGTGGGAAATCGGCACATCGAGCAGGCTCGTCAGCGTGCGGCGCCTGCTCTCATTGACGTGCTCAGGCGCTACCCCGTCGCGCCAACCGGCAAGAGCCGTGTCGCACAGCTGATGAAGACTTTGGACACCGCACTACGTTCGCACTGAGGCGGAGCGCTTCGCCCGGCGGAGACCAGCAAGGCTACGGAACCCCGCCTGACCATCGGTCCGCTTGGCATGAGCTCAATTCGGCACTGCTTGCACTACGCGGCTGGTCCGGCGTTGGGTCAAGCGGCCTTGGGTGTCAACGTGACGACCAGGTCGGCGCTGAGGGCGGCGGCGAGGCGGGCCCGCGTCAGCGGCTGCTGGGTTCGCTGGGCGGACGTGTGCGCGCGCCCAGCGCCATGCGGCGCCAGGTGTGGCGACGGCCCCGTACCGCTATCGAGTAGGCAAGCAGGAACTCTGGGTCACCGATACCGTAGTAGCCGGCGTCGCCGATGTGGTGGGCGTCGACGCCAACCTCCTTGGCGGTCAGCGCCAGCGACCGGGCCAGCTTCGCGGTGGCGCCCTCCTGAGACGTGCCGATCGTGCCGAGCACGATGGCACCCCGATCGTGCAGCGCCGCAGTCGCCGCGGTGGCCAGCTCACGGGTCACTCCAGGGACTGTGCCAGGGATCGGCACCAGCACCCCCGATGCGCCCGCGTCCACCAGCGGAAGCAGCGCGTCCGGCGTGACGCGCTCCGGCCGCCCGGCATGGTGCATCTTGCCCGACCAGATCGCGCCGTCATCGCCAAGCGCGTCGCGCAGCTCCTTGGTGGCGTCGACAAGACTGGCATACGACGCTCCGGTGCCCGGGTTGGCGGTCACCACGAACAA
>DASTNZ010000271.1:0-4586 GCA_035762665.1 Jiangellaceae bacterium
TGGCGGCGCCGGCCGGGCCGGGCGCAGCGAGGGCAATGGATGGGTCTGTCGGCGCCATGGCTGTCGGTTGCGCAGAGCGGCTATCAAGACATCGACGCGTCACGGCTGGACACCTCGCTGCAATCGGTCGCGGTGCGTACAGCGATCGACCTCATCGCCTCGATCACATCCGAGCTCCCGGTCAACGTGTTCAGCGGCGAGGGGCGCGACAGACGAAAGCGCCCGACGCCCGGCTGGCTCGAAGACCCGGGCGGCGACGGGTACGGGCTCGAAGACTGGGGTTACCGCGTGCTCGTGTCATGGCTGACGCGCGGCAACCTGTACGGCGAGACCCTGGATAAGGCGACGAGCGGGTATCTGCGTCAGGTTGAGATTTTCCATCCGGATTGCGTATCTGGGCAGATGTTTGACGGGGTTCCCGTGTGGTTCGTCAACGGCCGGGAGATTAAAAAGAATTTCCTTCATCGTCGCGTGAATCCGGTGCCCGGGCAGATTCAAGGGTTATCGCCGATCTCGTACCACGCTTCCACGATTGGCGTATCGCTGGCCGCGACACAGTTCGGTAACCAGTGGTTCCGTGACGGTGGGCATCCGACCGGCATTCTCCGTAATACCGAGGTGCCACTAGACGCCGATGGCAACGTGAAGACGGCGAAACAGCGGTTCCTGGCCGCGTTGCGCGGTATCCGCGAACCGCTGGTGTTGGGTAAAGGTTGGGAATACCAGCAGATACAGATCAACCCGGAAGAGTCACAGTTTCTCGAAACGATGGGTTACACCGAGGCGCAGAGCGCGAGGATATTCGGCCCGGGAATTGCCGAGGTGCTCGGGTACGCCGTCAAGGGCTCGTCGCTCACGTACTCGAATCTGGCCGATCGTGACCTGCAATTACTCAAGTACGCGCTTGGGAAATGGTTCCGGCGTTATCAGCGACTGCTTTCGCAATTCCTGCCTCGCCCGCAGTACGCGCTGTTGGATCGTGACGCGCTTCTCGAAACGACCATGATGCAGCGTTTGCAGGCGCACGCCGTGGCGTTGGGCGGAGCAGCGTGGAGAGAGATCAACGAAGTGCGAGAGGCGGAAGGTGAGCTGCCGGTCGACTGGGGTAAGGGCCCGCCGTCCCGTGGCGGCGCGCCGGCCGCGCCCGCGGCTGAGCCGCCGACTGATGACCCGGACGAAGACGACGACGAGGAAGAGAGCGAGGAGTAGGCATGCGGTCCCTACGTGGCCTGTACGTGATCCGCGGCGGCGTTGGCGTGCCTCGCCTCGCCGCTACCGCTCGCGCCGAGGGCGACGAGGAAGAGACCGAGAGCGAGTCGCCGGATGACGGCCGGCTCGGCACGCTCGACGTCGATTTCTCGATGTTCGACACGTGGTACGAGATCGACTCGTGGTACGAGGGCCGATTCCTCGAACGCACCCGCAAGGGATCGTTCAAGCGCACGATTGAGCGCGCCCGTCGCGACGACGGCCTCTACAGCACAAAGGTGCTGTTCAACCATGGGTTCGATTTCCATATCGGCGACAAGATGCTCGGTGTGCCCGAGGTGCTCGAAGAGCGGGCCACCTCACCGCACCTCGAAGCCGGCTTGCTCGACACGTCGTACAACCGTGACCTTGCACCCGGCTTGCGGGCCGGCGCCTACGGCTCGTCGTTCATGTTCGAGGTTCTCGGCGAGGAATGGGATCGCGAGCCTGAGAAGTCGGACGACAACCCGGAGGGTCTCCCCGAGCGCACGATCACCGAGGTTCGGCTGTACGAGGCGGGCCCGGTGACGTGGCCAGCGAACCCGGCGGCGACCGCCGGCTTGCGGTCGGGTATGGACTGGTACGCCGATCAGTTGCAGCGGCGCGACCCGGATCGATTCGACGATCTTGTACGATCGTTTGCAGCGTTCCGGACTCTCCACGGGCTCGGTACCCCGACCAGGGTCACCCCCCCACGGACGTCCGAACCGGAGACCTCGGCCCCCGGCGACCAGCCGGCCCGCCACGTCGACGGAGTTACCGCGGCGGCACGTTCGCGCCGCCTGGCACTCATCGACCTGGCGAGGAGATAGATCCCCGTGAATCTGGAAGAACTGCGTCGGCGCGCCGAGGCTGAGCCGACGCCCGAGAACCTCCGTGCCCTGCGCGATGGCATCGAGGCGGCGCTTCGCGCCATCAACGACGCCGCCGGCACCGGCGACCTCACCCCGGAGCAGTCGGAACGGTGGCAGGCTCTGGATGAAGAGCACGCCGCCACCGTTGCCCGGATCGAGACCGAAGAGCGCGCCGAGCGCGTCCGTGAGTCGCGCCAGCGGTGGCAGTCGACGCAGTTCGGCACCCGCGTCGACCCGTTCGACGGCATCGACGTCCGCAACGCGCCGCGTGGTGAGGTGCGTTCTCGGGCGCTCGCGCTGCTCGACTCGCGCCAGCACACCGACCACCTCCCGAGCAACATCCGCACCGAGGTACAGGAGCGCGTCGCGCGACTGCTCCGCACGCAGACCCGCAACATGGACGGCTCATGGCTGGCGCGGCTGATGCTGGCCACCGAGAATGAGCACTACCAGAGCGCGTTCATGCGGTTCTGCGCGCACGGCGCCACGGTGGTTCTCACGCCCGAGGAAGCGCGAGCGGTGCGCCAGGTTCAGGAGATCCGAGGGATGTCCCTTTCGGACTCCGCGGGCGGCTACGGCGTGCCGGTACTGATCGACCCGACGATCATTCTTACGGCCCAAGGGCACCCGAACGACTTCTTCGAGATCGCCCGCGTCGAGTCGATCACCAACGATGAGTGGAAGGGTGTCTCGTCGGCCGGCGCAACCTCGTACTGGAACACCGAGGGCGTCGCCGCCACCGACGGCTCGCCGACGCTGGCTCAGCCGGTCGTACCGGCGAAGCGCATCACGACCTACGTGGAGTACACGTTCGAGATCGGCGGCGACTATCCCGGGTTCGCTTCCGAGATGAGCATGGTCATGGGCGAGTCGCACAGCGAGAAGCTCGTCGAGGGCTTTACCACCGGCCTTGGTACGACCGCGCAGCCGACCGGAATCGTCACCGCGCTCGAAGCCGCGGCGGCTTCCCAGATCGGCGTGTCCACCGACGGTGAGCTGAACCCGGAAGACGTTGACAAGATGTGGGACGCGCTCCCGATCCGGTTCCGCAACAACGCGCGATGGATGTCCTCGACCAGCGTCGAGAACGCTATCCGCGGGTTCGCTGCGGGCTCGGCCGGTGGCGACTCCAACTACTCGATCAACATCACGCAGGAGCGCATCCCGGCCCTGCGCGGCAAGCCGTACCACCTGAACGACTACATGGATGACGCTTTCGGCACCGGCGGCGTGACCTCGGCGTCGGATGTGTCGCTGCTCATCGTCGGCGACTGGCGACACTTCCTGATCGCCCGGCGCGTCGGCGCGACCGTCGAGCAGGTACAGCACGTCATCGACACCACGACCGGCACGCCGACCGGCGAGCGGGCGCTGCTCATGTGGGCTCGGGTCGGCTCGGATTCCATCGTGGACAATGCGTTCCGGATTCTGACAAACGACTGAGCCCGGACCATAGGCCGAGAGCCGGCCGTCCATCCCTGGTGGTCGGCCGGCTCTCAACCCCCAACCAGGGAAAGGGGAGCAGGATGTCAGACACCGTATTCGCCACCCGTTCGTGCGCTACCGAGTTCAACGGCAGGCCGATCCGGGTGCGTAAGGGCGAGCCGTGGGCGGCCGATGATCCGTTCGTGGAGGCGAAGCCGGACCTGTTCACATCGGCACCCGAGGGCCGGCGCACGGGCCCGCCGCGTGTGGAGCGGGCGACGCGGGCGCCGGGCGAGGTGCGCCAGGGTGGTGGATTCCGGCCCGGCAAGGGGCAGCGTTGACCGCCCCGGTGGCGGTGCTGGCTGTCACGCTGTGCCCGCCGGATGGGCAGAACAGCACCTCGTACACCGACAGCATCCTTCGCGCGGTCGCGTTCGACGCTGTAAACCAGGGCGTGCTGATCCGCGGCGGGGGGCCGATGATGCTCCCGGCGTCGCCGAACACGCTTGCCGAGCAACGCAATCGGGCCGCGGCGTTCCTGCTCGACGAGTCCGAGGCTGACTGGCTGCTCTTCATCGACTCCGACATGGGGTTCGATGAGGATGCGGTCTATCGGCTGCTCGACGCCGCCGATCCGGACGAACGCCCGGTCGTGGGTGCGCTGTGCTTCGGCCTGAAAAAGGTCCGCACGGACATGCGCGGCGGTTGGGTCACTGAGCCATTCCCGACCCTGTACGACTGGCGGCCGAACCCGATTACCGAGCGGTTTGGGTTCCGGCTGCGGTTCGACTACGCCGAAAACACCGTAACGCAGGTGGCGGCGACCGGTGCGGCGTTCCTGCTCATCCATCGCACGGCGCTCGACAAGCTCCGTGCCGAGCACGGTGACCACTGGTTCGATCGTGGCCGGATGGACACCGACGAGGGCTTGATGGGCGAGGACATCTCGTTTTGCGCCCGCCTCGGGCGCGCTGGCATCCCTATCTTTGTTCACACCGGAGTGTCGACGACGCACCTCAAGCCGGTGTGGGTGGACGAGGATTTCTACCTGGCACAGCG
>DASTNZ010000272.1:0-4100 GCA_035762665.1 Jiangellaceae bacterium
CCCTTGACGACGGCGAGCCCGCAGAAATCAAACGTATGTGGGTCGGGCACACACATAGGGAGAAGCGCTTCTCCTAGGTGTGCATTGCAAAGGCGGTGCGACAGTGGGGTCCAACCAGGCGGTTCCCGAGTATCTGCAGTGACGGGCCCTTAAGGCGGCCGGCGACATCATGATGACCGCTGCCCACGCGCTCGATGCGTGGCGAGAGGGTCCGCCAGACCCTAGCTGAGAAGGACCCCGAAGCCGGGGTGGAGTAGGTCTCCTCCACCGCTCGACCCCGGCTCCGTCCTGGCGGTGAAGGCGGTGCTGACCAGCCGACGCAGCCGGGAGTGGTCGGGCGGATCTAGGTCGATGAGCTGGCGCGAGCTGATTCGCTCGGCTTCACTGAGGTGATGTGTCGGTGGCCGGGACGCGGGCAGGTGCCGGTGCACCTCGTGGCCGATCGCCGGATGCTGGAGCCCTGCCAATACGTCGGCGTGCCGGGCCACCACCCAGAACCGGTTGCCCGCCGGGTCGATCTGAGGGACGGGACGACCTGCCTCGCGGACCCGGGCATATAACGGGTGCGGATCGTGGCGGGTGACCGGGTCCCACAGCTCCGAATCTCTGAAGTCGCTCGCCACCGCCTCCACCTCTGTGCCGAATCATGATCTTGCGACAATCCACCTTGTCCGACGCCGTGGATTGTCGCAAGATCGTGTTGTCTTGCTGTCTAGGGTTCGAGCTCCCACCGGCTTTCGCCGGCCGCGCCCACGACTGTGTCCTTCTCCTGCTCGGTGAGCAGGCCGAGTTCCACGAACTCCTCCGCGGTCTTGGCCACGGCGTTGACGAACTGCCCGTGGGTTCCGAACGGCGCCTGGTCCCAGACGAGGTCCAGGAAGGTTGGACCGTCGTTGCCCGGCGACGGGATGCCGGTCACGGGAACGTCGTAGTCGGGCAGGCCGTCGTTGCGCTTGCGGTTGGGCACGCCGGTGTCACGGGAGCCGAAGACGATTTGTGGTTCCACACGGCGGAAGTAGGCCGAGTGGGCCTGGGTGTCTCCGACATACCACGGGCGCAGGTTGAACCCATGGGTGGTGAACAGCGGATCCCCTGCTGCCGTCGTACCGCTGCGGGTGATCGCTTCCCGCGAGTAGTCGCCGTCCCGCTTCAGGTACCTGTAGAGCGTCAGCTCGCGATAGCTGCCTCCGCCCGGATTGCCGAGGATGGGCAGCAGAACCGGTCCCCAGTAGATGGACTGCGTGTCCGGCCGATCGATCGCGCGCTCGATCCTGACGCTGAAGGGCATATGGATCTCGATCGTGTCGCCGGGATTCCACGTGCGGCTCACGGTGAGGTAGGTACCGGGTGTCGCCTCGACGGCTTGAGCAACACCGTTGATCGAAACGTAGAAGCCCTTCTGCGCCCATCCAGGCACGCGAAGCTTGAAGTCGAGGGGTCCGCTGCCGTCGACGGTCAGCCTGGTGCGCTCCTCGCGCGGGAAGTCCGTGGCCTGGCTGATCACAAAGCCCTTCTCAACCCAGGTCAACGTCGACCGCACGTAGAGGTTGACCCACAGCGCCGTGCCGTCTGCCGAGCGGAAGTAGATCGATTGCTGGTAGTTGGTGTGGTTCTCCAAACCCCCACCACCGCAGCAGGTGCCGGTGTTTCCGTAGCTCCTGTTAGCGCCGGGGGTCAGCGGCTGGAAGTAGGTCACCTGTGGGTTGTTGGTGTTGTTGTTGTCGGCGCGGGAGCCGGCGATCTGGTTGAGCAGGCCGCGCTCGTAGTAGTCCATGTAGGCGGGTTCCGGCTCGTGGAGGAACAGATTCCTAGCCACCTTGATGAGGTTCATGGCGATGTCTGTCTCGGCTCCGCCCTGGGCGATGGAGTTGGCGACGTTCCCTCGGTTCTGGAACATCTCGATGTTGTTGTTCGAGCCGGGGTAGTTGCCTCCGGTACCGCCGTGGGCGTACATGCGGAGTGGGACGACCATGCCAAAGAAGTTCTTCGCTGCGCGGAAGTACTCCTCGTCGCCGGATTGCTCGTAGATGCGAAGATACCCGACGAAATTCGGGACGTGCTGGTTGGCGTGCAGGCGGTTTGGTCGCCGCGGGCCGGGGTTGTTCTCATTCGTCACGACCAGAATGTCCTGGTCGCTGACACAGGCGTCGAACAAGGACTGGCGGTTGTCGAAGAGCTTGGCGGTCTCGAGGTGTTTGGGGTCGCCGGTCAACGCGTAGATCTCAGCGAACGGCTCGTTCGCGCCCCCGAACTCGCCCCCGATGTAGAGGTCCCACATGTAGTTGAGGTCATCCCGGGTAAGCGGACCGGTGTACTCGGGGTGGTTCTTGTCACCGACGGTCAGCGCGAGGTGGGCCCAGTCCGCCATCTTGACGACGACTTCGTACGCCTTGACGTTGCCGGCCAGATAGTAGGCGTCGAGAAGCCCTCGCATGATCTTGTGCTGTACGTACCACGGAGCCCACGTGTTCGTGCTCGGGTTGCTGCCGTACACCGCAAATCTCGGCGGCCCCAGCCGCAGGACGACGTCCTCCGGGACCGCACCCAGGTAGCCCGGATGGGTGGGTATCCACAATTCATCACCGCCCTGCTGAGCGGCCACGATGCCGGCGTCGCGCCCGTTGGGCGAGGAGTCGACAGCGGTCGAGCCGCCGTTCTCGTCGAATCGGTACCACGCGATGTTCCCACCTCCAGTGGTCCCGGCCGGGGAGTCGAGGAGGGACTGGATCTCGGCTTGGCTCAGGGCCCGGTCGAAGATGTGGAACTCGTCGACCGTCGCGTTGAGGAATGGATCGCTGTACTGCGACCGGCCGATCCAGCGGTTGCCCGGGTTACCCAGGTTCGACGGGTTGAGCGTCATGGCCGAGTTCGTGCCCACCGGCTGACCGTTCACGTAAAGCGTGCCGGTGGACCCCGCGAGCGTGACGGCAAGGTGTATCCACTGGTCGACTGGCAGCGCCGCGTTGCCCGTGATCCGCTGCTCCTGGCCGGAGCCGCCGACGGTGATGGCAAAGCGCGGTGGGGTACCGGTGACGCCGGCACGTGGGGTCAGGAACATGTTCACAGTGGTGTTCTGGCCGAAGTCGAAGAGCCTCGTCCAGCTCTGCGTCGATGCCAGATTGACCCACCCCGCGATGCTGAAATCAGTGAGCTGGCTGATCGCCTCTTGGGGAAGGTTCACGTATTGCGCGTTGCTCGGACCGTTCAGCCGGAGTGCGTTCCCGAAGCGCCCTGCGACCCGGTCGATCGGCGGCTCCTCCGGCTCCGGGTCGCCGCCGCCACCGCCGCCGATCCGCGCGGTGATGGCCTCCTGGCACGCCGCCAACTCGTCAACCGTCCAGTCCAGCTTGTCCTTGAAGACCTGCTCGCCGGCATCGGCGTAGCACTGTGCGAGGGCGGTCAGGAAGTGTCCCGCGTAGTGCCCGCTGAGTAGGCCGCCGTCTTCCCAGCCCCCCGGCACGGCCACGCCCGGTGGGTTGGGGCGTCCCGCCTGGTTGTTGAACAGGACGAGGAAGCGCCGCTCGTCATACAGCCGGAGGAAGTTCTTCATCCGGTCGCGCTTCTCCTGGAGCAACCCGGTGCCGAGACTCACATCCTGGAGCAGGAAGGGGCGCACCGGTGCGTTGCTGCCAGCGCCGACGTAGGGGGGTGGGATCTGTGCCACCGCGCCGACCGTAGTGCTGGTCGCCGCTGGCTCGGCTGCGCTCGCGGGCAGCACCTTGGCGCCAACCAGAGCCGCGGCACCAGCCACGGACGCGCGCACGAAGTCACGCCGTTTCATGGGCAGTTTCCCTACCTGGGTCATGTCCGTTCTCCTTTCGGACCGCGCTGTCCTGGCCTGTTGCGCCGGGCGGTCGGTGTGAGCGTTAACATTCGTCGTTCTGCTGCCGTGGCTCCTCCTTTTTCCGCATCGGCTAAGCGGTACCGCGTGTGTCAGGTCTTTACTGGCACGATCCATAAGCGCGAGCAGTGAAGATCATCACGATGGCCTTGTCGAGCGCCGCTGAGGAGAGGCGCCGCAAGGCAGGCCAAGGGCCAGAAGAGCCGGAGCCTCGTAAATCGGAGGCTTGGCTTCTTCCAGTGTCGAGAAACCGTGACGA
>DASTNZ010000273.1:0-7358 GCA_035762665.1 Jiangellaceae bacterium
CTGCACTTCCGGCCGGCCATCGCCGTGGCCAGCTGCTACGCCGGACCCGTCGAGGACGGTGAGCGTGCCGTCCGCGCGCTCCGCCAGTTCGGAACTCCGCTCGTGGATCTGGTCGGACCCACGTTGTACGTCGACCATCAAAGCGGCATCGACGACACCGTCCCGCATGGCTGGCACTACTACTGGAAAGGCACGAACCTCGCCGCCCTGTCCGACGCAGTCATCGACGTCGTCGCCGAGCACGCCTACCGCGCCACCTCACCGAGGTCGTACGCGGCGATCTTCCACATGGGTGGCGCAGTTGCTCGAGCGCCGCGGGGCGCCACGGCCTACCCGGAACGCAATGTGGATCACAACATGAGCATCGACGCTGTATGGCTCCCCGAGCAGGACGACACCGTCGGGTCGGCTGAGACCGCGTGGGCACGAGCATTCTTCGACGCCCTCGAACCCCATCGTGCCGGCGTCTACGTGAACTTCCTGGACTCCGACGACGACACGAGTCGCGTCCGCGAGGCCTACGGCGACGCCAACTTCCAGCGGCTCGCCGAGGTGAAGGCCAAGTACGACCCCGAGAACGTGTTCCAGAACAACAAGAACATCCAGCCTGGGACGCCGGCGCAGTGAGCGACTGTCACGTTGGCACCGGCCGACCCGGGAGTGACGCAACCGGCGCAATCTGCCTACCCACGGCTGAACCGCCTTAGGCTGGTAGAGCCGATCGCCGGACTGCCGGGGGGCACCGATGCGATACCGCTTCGAGGGATGCGAGCTGGACACAGCTGTGTATCGGCTCACGGTGGCAGGTCGGACCCTATCCGTGGAGCCCCAGGTCTTCGATCTCCTCGTCTATCTCATCGAGCACCGCAGCCGTGTGGTCTCTAAGGAGGAGTTGCTCGACAACATCTGGGGCAACCGCTTCGTGAGCGAGTCCACCCTGACGAGCCGTGTGAAGAGCGCTCGCCGGGCGATCGGTGACGATGGCCAGTCTCAGCGCTGCATCCGCACGGTTCAAGGACGCGGCTACCAATTCGTCGCGCGGGTCGAGGAGACCGGCGCCGGTTCCAATGCCGTCCCAGCCGCGATCCCGCCGGCTGACGCCAGCGAGCTCGGCGTCGCAGCGACCCGCTTGATCGGGCGACGGCAGGAGCTGTCTGACCTCGCCGATCTCATGGGCCGCGTGAGGCTGCTCACGCTCACCGGGCCGGGTGGAGTGGGCAAGACGCGACTGGCCGCCGAGCTTGCCACCAGGATCGGAGACCGCTTCGCCGATGGGGTCCGGTTCGTTGCACTCACCCGGGTACGCGATCCGGCGCTAGTGGCGAGCCTGGTGGTCGAGACTCTCGTGCCGCGGAGTGACGGCTCCGGCGCGCCCGAGCTGCTGCTGCGGGAATGGCTCCGCGGCCGGACGATCCTGCTTGTCCTCGACAACTTCGAACATGTGGCTGACGCCGCACCGCTGGTGTCCGACCTGCTCAGGTCGTCACTGGGATTATCGGTCATCACCACCAGCCGAGAGCGGCTTCGCCTGGCCGGGGAGCAGGTGTACGAGGTAATGCCGCTCGATACCAACGTCGCCGCGGACGACGACGTCGATCGCCGGCTGCCTGACGCGCTTGCGTTGTTCGAACAATCGGCCCGAGCAGTCGATCCTTCGTTCGTCATCGACGAGAAGAACCGGGACGACGTTGCCGCGATCTGTCGCTCGCTCGACGGACTCCCCTTGGCGCTGGAGCTCGCCGGGCCTCGGATTCGCACACTTCCGACCCGCTTCCTGAGGGACCGCCTGGCCCGCCGCATCGACGCGCTGAGCGAGGGCATGCGTAATCACCCGGAACGGCACCAGACGATCCGAGCGGCGATCACCTGGAGCTACGACCTTCTGGCGCCTTCGGAGCGCCGGCTGTTCAACCGGCTGGCCGTGTTCGCTGCGCCGGCATCACTGGAGGCGATCGAGGACGTCTGCGGAGTCGAGCACGACGTCGACATCTTCTCCGATCTTGCTAGCCTCGTCGACAAGAGCCTGGTCCGCCGCGTCGATCGACCCGCAGGGGATCCCCGGTTCACCATGCTCGAGTTGCTCCATGAGTTCGCAAGCGAGGAGTTCGAGGCCGCCGCGGAGCGCGACGAGATCCGGCGGCGTCACGCGCTTCACTTCGCCGAACTTGTCGCGACCTATGAGGAGGCGCGCTGGGGCGATGCCGCCGGGTATTGGATCGATGCCATCCACGCGCAGATGGCTGATATCAGGGCCGCGTTCGACTGGTCGAGCGCCGCGGGCGAGCATCGGACGGCGGGTCGGATCGCGGCGTCGCTGTACGGCTACCTCGACGTCCATCCCGAGCCGGTCGCTCGCTGGACGAAGCTTGCGCTCACGTGGATCGACGAGTTCGAGCCGCTGTCCGTTGGGGAACTGCACCTCGCCGCGGGGTACCTCGAGTACATCCAAGGGCGCACCGATGCCACTCGTCACCATTGGTTGCAGGCACTGGCTGCGTTCCGCGACTTCGAGCGTCCTCGCTACGTTGCGCTCGGCCTCGCCTTCGTCGCCGGCACCTACACCGGTCGCACCGCCGACTACGGTCACGCCCTGGGCCTGTGCAGCGAAGCTATCGACCTAGCCCGGGAGACCGGGGAGCAGCAGACTCTCGCTCACATTCTCAACATCAAGGGCGAACTGGCGCGGCTGCACGGTGACGACGACCTCGCGGCAACCGCCTACCAGGCGGCGCTCGACGCTACCCGGGCAGGCGGTGATCGGGGCACCGAAAGCGCGATCCTGGCCAACCTGGCCTATCTGGCCCGACACCGCGGGGCGTACGACGAGGCGCAGAGCCTCGGGCGCCAATCGCTGCGGATGTGTTGGACGCTCGGGCTGCGCATGATGGCGGCATGGCGGGTGAGCGAACTCGCCGGCGCCGAACTCGGACTGGGTGCCCCCGACCGCGCCGCACGGCTGGTGGGCGCGTCCGACGCCGCCCTGGAGATCATGGGCGTGGCCCGCGGTCCGGGCGATCAGCCCGAGCACGACGATGTGATGCACGAGCTGGAACGGGTGCTAGGCGCGGACAGACTCGCCGAGTTTCGGGCCGAGGGAGCCGCCATGACTCTGGAGGAGTGCGTCGGCTACGCGCTGGACGAGGCGGTTGACCGGGAGCCTTGAGGCCGTTCTTAAGGTGGTGTCACGATCCAGCACTACCAACTCGGCGAGTGAGTCCACTTGGGACGTTCAGCGGGCTTGGCTAGATCGGTACTGTCTGCTTGTATGTGATGCGCCACCGTTCGTTGCCCAGCCGAACAGGAGCCCTTCGCCGATGAGCGATACACCCGCGTGGATGAAGCGCCGACCCGAGAAGCCCCCCGCACCCGGCATCGAAACCAACGTGCCGCACTCGGCCAGAGTCTGGAACTACTGGCTCGGTGGTAAGGACAACTTCGAAGCCGACCGCGCCGTTGGCGACATGGTCTGGAACGCCTTCCCAGAGATCGTAGACATCGCCCGTTATGTGCGGGCCTTCCTCGGCCGCGCGGTCCGGTTCCTGGCAGGCGAGGCAGGTATCCGCCAGTTCCTCGACATCGGTACCGGCCTACCAACCGCCAACAACACGCATGAAATCGCCCAGAGCGTGGCCCCTGAGTCCCGCGTCGTCTACGTTGACAACGATCCCCTCGTACTCGCCCACGCCCGCGCTCTCCTTACGACCACGTCTGAGGGCGTCACCAACTACCTCGATGCTGACGTCCGCGAACCCGAGAAGATCCTCGAGGCGGCCGCCGAAACGCTGGACTTCAACAAACCCGTTGCGGTCATGTTGATGGGCATCCTGGCTCATATCGACGACTATGAGGAAGCTCGGTCGATCGTGCGGAAGCTGATGGACGCCATGCCCTCCGGCAGTTATCTGACGGTGTCAGACGGCACGAACACAAGCGACGCGGTGGTCGAGTCCCACCGGCAGTACAACGAGAACGCCCCCGTGCCATATCACTTGCGGACCCCGGAACAGATCGCCGGCTACTTCGAGGGGCTGGAGCTCGTGGAGCCGGGAGTGGTGCAGTTCCCTCAGTGGCGGCCGGACCCAGACGACGGGCCACCCGCATATGTGGACGGTTACTGCGGGGTCGCGCGCAAGCCGTAACCAAGCGTCCGGATTACACGCCAGCCGGCGCGCCCACCACATTGCCCCCTCACCCAAGCAGTCGCATGATCGGTTGGCCAAGCTCACCGAGCCATGTTGCGAGCGTCTGAAGTGGGCCGATTAGTGCTGTTCCGGCCACTGCAAGCGAACCGACCGATGAGAGGAGTTGGGTAAGCCGGCGCAACGAGTCAGCGACGCGAGATCGATCGGGTTCAGGTTCCTTCATTGCCACGTCGATTTGCTCGACGCGGGCTTGTGCCTCAGCCGTGGTGTTAGGCGGAAGCGATACTGTCATGAGGGCATCGCGCAGTTCAGTTACTGCACGCCGGGCGGCGTCGGTTCCTACCACCATGCCCTGCTGAGCACCAGCGACGTGCTGATCGCCAGCGACGTTGTTGATCACGCCAGCCGTCTGGTTACGGATGTTGAAGGTCACGCTGGAATCCTCCTATTCCACGAACCGCCAGGGTGGTGGCTGCAATGGCCATTCGCGCTCGACCCGCTTACGCCTCGACGTGGCCACGATGTGCAGAACGATGCCGACAACCAGGAGAATCGTGCCGACCGCTGCGAGGGCCCATCCCAGCAGGCCGGAAGGGATGCCGGCAATTGACTCGCCAAACGGATCTGTAGGCGGCCCAAGATCGCCACTGCTGATGGCGTCGACGCCTTGACTGATGAAGCCCAGAACGCCAGCGGCAAAGAGGGCGAAACCCGCCACGTACATCAGAAGTCCCAACCAGACGAGCCACCGTGCCTTCGTCTTGGTAGCTGCGATGTCGCGAAGGAAGCTGTCTCGCTGGCGGAAATACGCGTTGTACTGGTTGCGCCCGACATTGTTGATGACCCGTCCGTACTGGTCGCGGACGTCGTAGTCCGCAGCCGAGCCAGGGCCATCATGGGGATCGGCAGCCTGGGCGCGTTGGCCCGCCAATGTCGCGTTCGTCAGATCATTGACCTCGTGGCCGGTGTGGTACACAAGATCGACCGTTGCCAGGGACACGACGTCGCCAGGATCGAGGCGATGCGACTCAGTTATCCGGACCCCATTTACCTTCGTCCCACCGCTTGAACCAAGGTCTTGCACGAACACCTCATTGCCTTTGCGACGCAACTCCGCATGGGTTCGGCTCACATGCGGCTCATTGAGGCGGATGTCGCTGTCCGAACCACGACCGACCACGATGTGATCGCGCGACATCGTCACTAGCTGCCCGTGCAGCGCGCCAGGGCTCACAACTTCCAGATACGGTGCGCTGGGATCAACGGCTGGCATCCTCATCACCCCCGTGTACAAGCGGAAGGCTTGACGACATGAAGAGGAGCAAGCTGACAGGCCTGATACGTGTAAATGATCGTTCGGCCCCAACTTCGTCGACCTCACATAAACGCTCAGCACTGCTGGCCGGTTACCGGAGCGGTCGCCTCCTCGCGGCAGGTGTTTAACCCCGCCAGTTGAGTGCGGTCGAGAGCGGGCTCTGGGAGCCAACCTGAAGCGGACATCGCCTACTACGAGGAGATTGCGCGCTCCTTCGCGGCCTTCTCATCCGCCTGAGCGACCGACTGCGCGGACGGCATGTGAGTGTGCGTCGGAGTCAGGGTCATCGTCGTCTTGGCGTCGACCGAGACCGCGTTTTTGGTTTCAGGGCAGGTCGGGATCCGGGTGGTCGGTCAGGAAGTGTTGGGCGGCTTCATTGTCGATGAGCCCTTGGTCCAGCAGCCATGCAACGGCTCGGCGCTTGGCCCGCGCGTCACGCAAGGCGTGCCACGCCGGCACCAGATCCGGGTACTCCTCGTAAAGCTCGTCCTTGAACCGGCGGAAGGCTCCCCTGCCTCGAATGGCCCGCCCCAACTGCCGCCCGGCGGTATCGTCGCTGACCCCTTCGGCGAACTCGGCCATGTCCTCGTACCAGACATAGGAAGGCAGCGGATCGATGGGAATCAGGTCCAACTCCTCGAGCTCGACTGGGTTGTGCCCATCGATGCCTGTGTCAACCGTCCATAACGCGACCTGCCCGGTCCGTGGGTCGAGCAGCCATCGGTGCTCGTAGTCCGTCTGATCGGACAGCGCAGCCGCGATCTCGTCCAAGTCCAGCCTGCTCAGGTCGAGCACCCGTTCAGCGTAGATCCCGACGCCCGTGTTTGTGGCTGGGAAGCGCCCGAACCACGAGGCGAGCCATCGCATCCACCCGCCCGCTGTGCGGCATGAGCGAGTGCTTCGGCTGACATCATCTCCTTGTGAATCTCTGTCCGGCCTGTGGCTTTGAGCAAGGTGAGCCACCGTGGCAGCACGGTGTCGGCTCTCAGGAGATTTGCGAGTGCTGCGGCCTCCAATTTGGCTACCAGGACGCTTGCGGGGGCCGCGAGGACTTGCGTCCTGGGTTCTACATCGGATGGCGAGTGCGCTGGATCTGGGAGTGGCCACCCTTGGCATGGCTTCGGTGGCCCGCCGGCGGACTGGTCACCTGAGCAGCAGCTCCAACGCATTGGCTAGCCTCCGTCGAGCTAACGCCGGCCCCCCACTGCGGCGAGACGGAACGGCCGCGGACTAGCGAAACGCCATTCGCAACAAATCCATGCGTTCGATCGTGCCCAATGCCACGATCATCTTCGGGCCACGACACCTCGAAACACGGAGTAGGTCTATGCGCCTGTTCAAGCGAAAGCGGGCGGAGCCGACCGCGCCCAAAGCGCAGCACACGGTCATCGTCCACTACTCGCTGTCAGACAACGAACATGGGACCGTCGCGGAGCGCGAGGCGATCTTCGAGCTTGAGGACAGATTGCTCTCGGTCATCGACGCGCGAGGACTTGGCGAGTTTGACGGCAACGAATTCGATGAGGGCGAAGCAGTGCTGTACTGCTACGGGCCGGATGCTGATCGACTTTCGCTGGCATCGAGGCCGAACTCAGGGCCTTCCCGGCCCGTCCGGCCTACGCCCAACTCCGATACGGCGACGTCTCCGATCGAGATGCCAGAGAGCAGCGCATCGACCTCTAGCTCGGAGTCGGCCGGCGAGCGACGCGCGCTGTCGGCGGCAGATGCGGACGTCCCACAGCGTCCAGGCCTTAACCCAAACTTCTTCTGTGAAGAGGTCAATGGAGGGTGGGTCGGTAGATGAGCTCTTGGATGTGGCTGTCGAGTGTCCGGTGCTCGAGCAGCTCGAGGTCGAAGTCGGCCGCACCCTGGAAGATCGGGTCCAGCCCGGTCTGACCGGT
>DASTNZ010000274.1:0-5158 GCA_035762665.1 Jiangellaceae bacterium
GATGCGTGGGTAGCCAAGGACGGTAGAACCGAAAAACGTGCTCACGAGTGTGCTCCTCTACGTCCAGCGCTTGCCGCCTCGGTAGAGACGACCCGGTCGTCACCCGGAGCACCCCACCGCGGAGGAGGGTTGCCGGCCAGCAAGCCGGGGCTTACCGCTGGCACTCATGACCTTGTCGACGAACGTACGCGGTACACCCCCGACGCGTCCAGCCAATCGGTACCTTGTCTCGTCAGCTGAGCAGTCGGCCGCCTGAGGGCTGGCGATCTCCCGGAGAAGCTCCGCCCTGCGGGGTGGCCCGTCGAAGTCGGTCGATCACCCGGTTCCGCGCGGTGGCGCGTGCCGGACAGCTGCCCTTACAGCAACGTCCATACGATGCGCTGGCAGCGCAATGGCTCCTCGGTGAAGCCGGCCGCTAGGCCCCAGAGCCAGTAGTCCACGGCACGGAGCACCGACCACGCAGCTGCCTTCTCCCGGTCGAGTTCGGCTGCGTCGGTGAGCGCGTCGAGGCACCAGCGCACAGTCCGGTCACTGCCAAGCTCGTCGAAACGCGTCCACAACAGCTGCCCGCACAGGTACTCGGGGTCGCCGACGATCACAAGCGGGTCGATCACGAGCCACGGTTCCCGGTCGGCGCGGAGCACCTGCCCGTAATCGAGATCGCGATCGACGAGGATTCTTGGCGCGCCGGCAGACAGTTCGCGAGCCAGATCAACTGCCGCGTCAAGTGTTCGGCGCGCGAACGGCCGGCCAACAGCCATCCACCGATCGTGGAGCGACGCTCGTAGCTCGGCGGCCGCGTCGGCCGTGGTGCGGTAGCCGCTGGGTGCTGGACGGGCCAGCCGGTGGAGGATGCGACCGATGAGGAAAACCGCGTGCTCGATTGGCAGGTGACTTAGCGTGAAGCTATCGTCGAGGCGCTCGAGCAATAATGCGCCTGCGTCGATGTCCGCGTCGACGAGCCGGACTGTGCCCTCGCCGTCCCAGAGCCGCAGCGCACCTGCCTGCTCGGCCACACTCTCATCCGGCCAGCTCACCTTCAGCATGAGCGGCTCGCCACCGCTGCGGACTGGGACGATAAGCGCATTGTCGCCATGGCCGGGACTTCCGTCGACGACCAGGTCCCATTGCATGCACAGGCTGGCGACCAAGTCTGGCAGTGAGCGGAGCCAGCGTGCGCCTGCCCGGCCCTCGCGTTGCCAACGACGAGTAGCGCGGAACGATTCCGGCACCTCGATCCTTTGCTTGGCCACGGGACCGATCCTCCCCGACGCGGTGGTCAGGACGTGCCATGGGGCCATGGCGTGTTATGGAAAGGTTTGATTCTGTCTTCAGTCCTCGATGTTGACGGCTACTCCCGTGGGGCAGGGGCCCACCGGGTCGCCCAGTCGTCGAGGCGTCTCAGCCTCGCCAGCAGGTCCCGGCCGGCCGGAGTCAGTGCGTAGCCCTGCTCGTTTCGCACGACGATCGCCGCCTCGTCCAGTTCGCGGAGGCGGTCGGCGAGCACACTCGACGAGATTCCACCGCACCGCTGCTGCAATGCACGAAATGTCGGCGGAGGCGTGTCCCGTAGCTCCCACAGCACCCGCAGCGCCCATCTGCGACCCAGCAGGTCGAACAGCGCCATGATCGGCCGCCCCGCGAGCGAACCTCGAACGGGGCGGCCAGGCAGGGGGGTCGCCCGTGACCTTCTGGCGTCGGTACTACGTCCGGCCATCGGTACTCCCAGTCCATCTGCTTGTCTTTTCGAAGCACCAACGATACAGTTCGGCCATGCCTCGAATTTCGAAGCAGGCTGTCCGACCTCGGGTCGCGCCGGTCGAGCCTCCGTACGACCACGAAACCGCAGCCGCGCTCGATGCTCTCGGTCCGCCGATCATGCTGTTCCGTACGTTTGCCCGACGGCCTGCGCGGGCCCGCGCGATTGTCGGCTGGGGCGGCTACACCCTGTCGCGGCGGTTCACGTTGTCGCTTCGGCAGCGGGAACTGGTGATCGACCGCACAACCTCGCTCTGCGGTGCCGACTATGAGTGGGGTGTCCACATCGCAGTCTTCGCCGAGAAGGCAGCTCTCACAGCCGAGCAGATACAGTCGCTCGCGATCGGCAACCCGGATGATCCATGTTGGACCGACCCGGCCGACCGTGCCGTGCTGTGCGCGGTGGACGCCTTACATCATCATCACGACCTGGCCGACGCCCAGTGGCAGTCGCTGGTGGAGGCTGTCGGCGACGACGGCGCCGTGGATCTCCTGCTGCTCGCCGGGTGGTATCACGCCATCTCGTTCGCCGCAAAGGCCCTTCGCCTCCCGCTCGAACCTGGAACCCCAGCGCTGCCCGCCAAACCACGGAGATCTCAATGATCGTCGTCATCGCGCACTATCGCACCATGCCCGAGCATGTCGACCTCGTTCGAACAGTGCTGAGCGGCCACGCCGCCACCAGCGAACAAGAGCCAGGTTGCCTGACCTTCCGGGCCCACCAGAACCGTGACGACCCAACCCGCTTCGTGCTCTACGAGGCCTATGCCACTCAGGAAGCATTCGATGAACACCGCCGCAGCCAGCACTTCAAGGACAACATCGAGTCTCTGGTAGCGCCCCTGCTCCTAGAGCGGTCTTGGTCGACCTACGACGCCCCACTGACCGAAGGCAGTACTTCGCGCTAAGTGAACCGTGAGATGTGGCGGTAAATCAGGCTGTCGGCGCTGTTGGGGTGGCTCGCTTATGCGCCGTGAGGCGGTAGCGCTCGATGAGTCTAGTTGCGACCTCACGGCCCACCGGCTTCCCTTCGAGAAAAGCGTCGATCTGCTCGTAGGTCAGACCCAACTCGTCTTCGTCGGGACGCTGTGGGATAAGCGTGTGCAAGTCAGCGGTTGGAACCTTGTTGGTTATCCGGTCGGGGATTCCGAGGTGCTTGCCCAATGCGCGCACCTGTCCCTTGGTCAGTCCGGACAACGGGACGACATCCACGCCACCGTCGCCGTACTTGGTGAAGAAACCGGTGACCGCTTCAGCCGCATGATCGGTGCCTACCACGAGGCCCCGGAGTGTGCCGGCGACTGCGTACTGCATGATCATGCGTTCGCGAGCCTTGATGTTGCCCAGCGCAAAGTCACGCTCCTCAAGGGAGTCGAACCGCAACCCGGACTTCTCCAACGTCTCAAGAACAGAGTCACTCGCGGGCTGTATGTCGGCGGTGAGGACCTTGTCGGGATCCAAGACTTCGATCACTAGATCCGCGTCGGCTTCATCCGCCTGTCGGGAGTAGGGCAGGCGCATCGCGACAAACGCAGAGGAGGGATCGACCGCTCGCCGGCGTTGCACTGCCCGAGCACAGAGGGCACCCGCTGTGGCGGAGTCGATCCCGCCGCTGATGGCCAAGACCAGAGTGGTGCGGCCGGTGCTGGCAAGCAGGTCGGCGAGAAATCCAACGCGACGTTCAGCCTCTGCCGCAGAGTCGAACGTCGTCGTAACACCGAGTTCGTGGATGATCTGGCGCTGAACCCGATGCAGGTGCGCGTCCATCGCGATCCCTCCGTAAAGGTTCTGGCGTGGAGGCCTCCGATTTCGGTTGCCGCTGACACTACTCAAAAGGCCAATGGGGAACCGCTGCTGGGGGATGAACGACCGGTGGCCGATCTGGACCCGCAGTGCCGGGCGCGCGCGGATGTCTGGGATCCAGTCGGTGTGCGAACCCCAGGCTGAGCAGATGACCGCCTCACCCGTCCGATGGCCGCGCGACCGTTGAGCGGTAAAACCGGATGGCCGCGTCACGGCCGTTCTTGAATGCTGCCCTGGACTGCCCATGCCCTCGCGGTTAGCCGGATGGTGCCGTCGTCAGCCGCCGGCAACTGCTGGCGAAGCTGGCCTTGCAGCGCATCACGGTCTTCGTCACTGAGGGAACTCACGTAGCCGGGTGCTGGACCCTGGCCGCCGAGGTACGGCGCCCAGAAGTCGTCGAAGTCGGCGAACACGGTCGGAATCTCGATCGCTCGGGTCGTGACCTGGTTCAGACCGGCACCGCGCCACAGTGCTGCGAGGGACTCTGGTCGGCACAGGGGGAAACGGCGCGCTTCGTCGAGCGCCACTGCAGCGGGGTCGAGTGCGGCCGCCGCGTCCCAGAAGCGACGGATCATCGCCATACCCTCGGCGTAGTCCCAGACGTAGGCCGCCACGACACCGTCCCAGGCCGCTACCCGGGTGAGCTCGTCCAGGGCGCGGCCTGGGTCAGGAACAAAGTTGAGCGCCAACCCACTCACCACGGCATCAAACCGGCGGCCGCTGAAGGGAAGCGCCTGCGCGTCGGCTGCGACGAACGACGACCGCAGGCCGGGGCGTTGGGCGCGAGCGGTGTCGAGAAACCCTTCCGACTTGTCCACGCCGACGATCTCGACGGGATTGGCAAACGCCATCACCGATTCTGATAGCACACCGGTGCCACAGCCCACGTCCAGCCAACGCCCGCCAGCGGGCACGCGCAGCCAGGGCACGAACCGTTGCGCGACCAAACGGCTCCACCGACCCATGTATGCGTCATAGGCCGCGCCGAGCGCCCAGACCTCACTCGCCATGCGCCGACGATACGACCAACGCGGGAATTCCACGCGCGGGTCCGCCCGCCTGCTCAGCGCGGCTGCCTTCCGAGATCACGCTGAGTGCGCACTCAGCCCATGGAACCGCACTACTAGGCCGGATGCCGGCCGGCCTGCTAGGCACTCGGGCCCTGCCGCGGCTCGCCGGGGCTCAGGACGTGCCCGGTGCTCATCTTCAGACGTTTCTTGACAATGTCAGAGCTGGCGGGATGCGGGTCGTGGCGGGAGTCCGTTGCGCTGTGCGGCTGGCGGGGCATCGTCGTAGTCCTGGCCACACCACTCCTGCTGCGCCGACCCGGCCGCGGTACTAATTCGTCGCGCTGGCGAGCCGGGCTGCCAGCGTCCTGACGTGCTCGACAAGCTCCGGGGGTTCGTGCACCTGGAAGTCGAACCCTTTGGTTGTCACGTAAATGGCCAACTCGTCAAGCGAGTTGGACCCGGCCAGCAGGGTGCAGCTGTGTTCGTCGATCGGCTCGAGTGCTGCGGTGGTGGGGGCGATCCGTTCCGCCGCGGTCTCGGCGCTGACGTGCAGGGTGAACCGGGCCTGGTAGCGGTAGGCCGACGTG
>DASTNZ010000275.1:0-10526 GCA_035762665.1 Jiangellaceae bacterium
GTGCGCGCGGCACGCCAGGAACGGCGGCAGCCGAATGGTTCCGCTGGCCGACGTGGTGCGCCCCGCCGTGGCCCGCGCGGAAGCCGCCGAACAGGCCGTGCAGCGGGTGCGGGAACTGCACCGACCCGACGTCTTCCAGCCGGCCCATTGCGACCAGTGCGCCGTGCCCTACCCATGCGTCACGATCCGCGCCCTGGACGGCACCCCATGACCGCTGGGAGGTGGCGCCATGACTAGGCGCCAAGCAAGCTACGGCGAAGCAGCGGACATGCTCGCCGAACTATCGACCGCAGTGCGGGTCACACGACGAGCGCGACGGCTAGACCTGCGCCAGACCGCTGAGAAGTCGGGCGTCAGCTTCACCACCATCGGCCGCATCGAACGCGGCGAGGACTGCTCGCTGAGCAACGCGATCAAGTTACTGCGTTGGCTGGACGGCACCTCATGACCGCCGACCCGCGCATCGCCGCCGCCGCAACCAGCGGCGCCGCCTTCCTGGCGAGCATCCTCGCCGCGAACTGGCTCACCACCAACTATGGGTTCGTGCCCGTCGGGTTCGGCTTGGAAGCCACCGCCGGCACCTACCTAGCCGGGGCGTGCTTCGTGTTCCGCGACGCCGTCCACGACACCGCCGGACGCTGGGCCAGCCTCGCCGTCATAGCAGCCGGAGGGCTGCTGTCGTTCCTGGTCGCCGACCCATTCATCGCTCTGGCATCAGCGGTCGCGTTCACCGTGTCCGAGACCGTCGACCTGGCCGTGTACACGCCGCTGCGCAGCCGCGGCTACATCCGCGCCGCCGCCGCATCCAACCTCGCCGGCTCGTTCGTCGACACCGTGCTGTTCCTGTGGATCGCCGGGTTCTTCACCTGGACAGCCGTACCGGGGCAGTTGGTCGGCAAGGCGTGGATCACCGTGGCCGTCGTCGCAACCGTGGGGGTGATCCGTGCGCTGGTTCGGCAACCCAAGTTCGCAGCGGGTGCGTGACGCGATGACCGCAGGAGCACTCGGCATGATCGCCACCCCCAGGCAGGGCAAAGTGATCCCACCGGGCGCAACATGGTGCGCGGACAATGGCTGCTTCGGCAGGGGCTATCCCGGCGACGAGCAGTGGTTCGCATGGCTGGCGTCGTTCACGCCCGAGCAGATCGCCCGGTGCGCGTTCGCCGTCGCACCCGACGTGGTCGCCGACGCTGCGGCCACCCTTGAGCGATCACTGCCGTGGTTGCCGCGCATCCGCGCCCTCGGTTACCCGGCCGCGTTCGTCGCCCAGGACGGCCAAGAGCACCTGACCGTGCCATGGGACGCGTTCGACGTGCTGTTCGTCGGCGGCAGCACCGAATGGAAACTCGGTTCGCACGCCCGCGCCTTCGTGATCGAGGCCAAGGCCCGCGGGAAATACGTGCACATGGGCCGGGTCAATTCCGAACGCCGCATCCGCTACGCCGTTGCCATCGGCTGCGACTCTGTCGACGGCACATACCTGACCTTCGGCCCCGACGTGCTGCTACCTGACGTACTGGCGTGGCTGCGAGGCGTCACCACCCAGCCGACTTTGGAGGCCGCCCCGTGAGCGCCGACCCGCGCATCGCCGCCGCCGTGGTCCTCATCGTGGCCGCGCTACTACTCGCCGGCATCGCCGTCGTGGCCAACCGCCGCAACCAGGACCGCGACCGGCGCCGCCGCATCATGCACCGGCTGTGGCAACTACGCAGACACGGGAGGCGGACGTGACCCACTACAACGACGGCCGCCGCTTCGAATACAAGGTCCGCGACGCCCTCGCCGCCGACGGCTACGAGGTGATCCGCTCCGCCGGATCCAAGGGCAAGGTCGACCTCGTCGCGTTCAAGCGGTGGCTGCCATACGGCCCGAGCAGCTATCACATGCTGTTCGTCCAGGTCAAACGCCGCGACGGGAACATCGGCCGCGAAGACCGCGCCGAACTCATCCGGCTCGCCAACATGGCCGGCGCGGTGCCCGTCGTCGCCCACCAGCCCCAACCGCGCCGCCCCATCCAATACCGGCGGCTCACCGGGCCAGGGCCCAGGCAGTGGCAGCCGTGGACACCCGACGAGGTGGGGGCATGAACGAGCAAGAGTTCGAGACCATGATCCGCAAGGCGCTACGACAGCCGCAATGGTGGGACGAGATCACTGCGCAGGAATCCGACGCCACCGAGGTACTGGGTGTCCTTCGCAAATGGTCAGATCAAGTTAAAACAGATCTGAAGCTCAGCAGATTGAAACTGGCTGAAGCCGAGGCCAACCGTGCGATCGGCGGTATCCGGGATGGCGACTTCAAGCGGTTGCGGCACGAGCAGTTGGCATGGCGCCGCAAGGCGGAGGGATTCCAGGCTGTCTTGACGGTCCGCATCGACGAACTGACCAAACGACTGAACGTCCAGACCGAGCGAGTACGCAATGCCGCTACTCATCAAGAGCACGCTCAAAAGCGCGCCCAATATCGGCAGAACCTGCGGCTGCTCGCAGCAGCTATTTACCTACACCAGTCGGAAGAGATCACGGATGCCGACCTGTACTCCTTGCTTGACAATGTCACGCTGCCGATAAACGACCGGGGGTCGCACGAGTACTACGACCTGACGCTCAGGCAGGCAATCGACAAGGACAAGCTCTCGGATGCCCTCAACGGCGTGCGGGCCATGGTCGGGCGGCAGGTGGGGCCATGACCATCGCCACCGTCCCCCGCCGCAGGCACCCCCTGCTCGACCTGCCCGCCGACGCGGATCGCTGGGACGGTGCCGCCTGCCACGACCACGATGCCGAGCTGTGGTTCCGCGACGACTTCAGCGGCACCGCAGCCAACGCCGACACCGAAGAGGCCAAACGCATCTGCCAAGGCTGCACCATCCGCGAACAGTGCCTCAGTTGGGCAATCACGCACGCCGAAACCTGGGGCGTGTGGGGTGGCATGACCACCGACGAACGCAACAACCGCAACGGCCAATGCCGCACCTGCCCCACACCCATCCCACCCCGCAGCCGCGCCACTTACTGCGACGGATGCCGCAACAAGGCCAGAGCCAGGCAGGACCGCAGTCGGGCCAAGAAGAAGGAGAACAGAACATGACCGACTACGACACCCTCGTCAAGGAATACGCCCAACTCACCGATCAGAAAAACAGCATCGACGAACGTCTCGACGCCATCAAAGCGGAGCTCCGCAGCCTCGGCGCCGGCTCGCACCCCATCGCCGGACTCACCGTTAGCATCAGCCCAACCCGGCGCATCGACGAGGCCAAGATCGCGCTGCTGTACCCGATCAGCAGCCACCCCGAGCTGTACACCGCCAAACCCGACCCGAAGAAGTTGCGCGCCGAACTGCCGGCCAAAGTCGTGGACACCCTCATGCACGAGGTCGGCGAACCGCGGGTGTCGGTGCGGTGAGCACTCGTGACGATGTTAAGCGGATCGTCACCTCGGCGATCCTCGCCCGACCGCGCAACCACCAGGTCGCCATTGGCCCGTCCGGTATCGGAACCGAGTGCGACCGGTGCCTCGGTCACATGCTCGCCGGCACGCCCCGAATGCTCACACCGGACTGGCAACCCTACGTAGGCGTATCGGTACACGCCCAACTCGAGCAGATATTCCTCGAAGCGGGCTTGAACGGCCGCTGGGCGACAGAGACCAAGGTGTGGGTGGGTGACATCGATGGCCAGGAGATCCACGGCCAGTGCGACCTGCTCGACGCGAGACTCGGCGGCGAAACCGTGGTCGATTTCAAGACCGCTAGCAAGACCCGTCTCAAAGCTGTCAAAAGCAGCGGCCAGCCATCGCAGCGGTACCGCGTTCAAGCCCACCTGTATGGCCGCGGTTGGCAACACAACGGTGTAGACGTGAAGAACGTCGCTATCTGGTACCTGCCCCGCGACGGCGGCCTCGAGCAGGCCCTGTGGTGGGAAGAACCATACGACGAGCGAGTCGCCCTCAGTGCGCTCGCCCGCGCAGACGCATTTGCCAAGGCAATCCGCATCCTCGGAACCGAGACGTTCCTGCCCACCCTGCAACGCAACTCCGACTGCTTCGACTGCAAACGCTACCCCGCATACCCCACAGACCCGCCCCTGCCGACCGGGCAGGCGGCAGCGTTCGCCGATCTCATTCCGGCGTAACCCAGTAAAGGAGAACACAATGTCCACCAACCCCAACGACTTCCTCCTCGGCGGGGGCGGCAAGTCCGCTGCTTTCGACACTATCGGAGACTCGATCAGCGGCACCATCACCGCAGAACCCGAGGTCCGCCAGCAGACCGACATCCAGTCCGGCAAGCCGCAAACCTGGGACAACGGAGACCCCAAGTACCAGCTCGTCGTCACCCTCCAGACCACGCTGCGCACCGACGACGAAGACGACGGTGTCCGCAATCTGTACATCAAGGGCAGCAAGAAACCCGGCACCAGGAGCCTGCACGACGCGGTGGCCACCGCCGTGCGCAACGCCGGAGCGGACGGCCTCGCTAAGGGCGGTGTTCTCACCGTTCGGTTCGTCGGTGAGGAGCCGTCACAGACCCGCGGGTTCAACCCGCGCAAGTTGTATGAGGCTAGCTATGTTTCACCGTCGCCCGGCGCAGCGTCCGGCGAATATCTCGGCACCGCGGGACAGCGGAGCCTTGAGCAAGCAGTCGACCGCGTCGGGCAAGCCGCTCGGGTGATCGACAACATGGGTCAAGCAGTTCAGCAAGCAGCCCAAAACGTCGCCACCTCAGACGAGCAGGCCAAGAACATCGAAACCGCCAAGACCCTCATCGGGGTCGGCCAGACCGACGACGTGATCCACCAGGTCACCGGACTCGACCACGCAGTCATCGCAGCACTCCGCAACGTCGCGGCCTGACCGATTCCGCCTAGCCGACCCGCCGCCCTGAGCGGGTCGGCTAGGCCGCACCCGAACAGAGGAGGACCATGGCCATGTCCGCCGCGAACCCTGCACCCGGTGGCAGCCCCTACGCCGCCGCGGCGCCCCTCTACTGGGCCGCCGGCTGGCGCGGCATCCTCCCCCTACCCCCCGGTGCCAAGAAACCCGTCCCCGTCGGCTGGACCGGCCGCGACGGGCAATGGCCATCCGTTGCCGACATCTACGCCTGGGCCGAAGACCGCACCGGCGCCAACCTCGGCCTGCGCATGCCCCACCACATCATCGGTATCGACGTCGACGCCTACGGCGACAAAACCGGCGAGACCACACTCCTCGAAGCTGAAGCCAAATGGGGGCCGCTGCCTTCCACCTGGCGCTCCACCAGCCGAGACGACGGCACGTCGGGCATCCGGCTCTACCGCATCCCCCAAGACCTGTCCTGGCCCGGCGAAGTCGGACCCGACATCGAAATCATCCGCTGGTGTCACCGCTACACCGTCGCCTGGCCCTCGGTGCATCCCGAAGGCCGCACCTACCGGTGGATCGACCCCGACGGGGTTAACCGCATCGGCGACGTCCCCGAAGTCGACCAGCTACCCGACCTGCCCGAATCGTGGGTCGTCGGGCTCACCCACGGCGAAGCCGACAACGACCTACCCAAAGCCGACCTCAACGACATCGCAGCCAACATCTGGCTCAAGAACCACGGCGACGGCACGCCCTGCCGCGCCATGCGCCGGGCTGCCGACCGTTACACCAGCGACCTTGCGGCCTCCAAAGGCTCCCGGCACGACGCCGGGCTCTACGGGCAACGCCGCATCACCGCCCTCGCCGCGGAGGGCCATGCCGGTGCCCTCGAAGCCATGGGCCGGCTCTATCGGGCATTCACCGACGCCGCCACCCGTCCCGGCAAAGACCAACGCAGCATTACCGAGGCGCAAGCCGAATGGCTCCGCGGCCTCGCCGGCGCCATCAGGCTCGCAGCCGCTCAGCCCGAAGGCGACGGTGACCCGTGCGACGCGCCTTTCAGCGACCTCATCGCAACCACCCAACAACAGGCTGGCCCCGCCGTCCCCGAACCCATTCCCACGCCGCAACAGCCCGCGGCGCCCGAACCCGACGGCGAGCCCGCAGTCCGCGAGCGCACCTCCTGGTGGCCCGTCGACCTCGAGCCGGCCCTCACCGGCGACAATCCCGAACCCGAACCCGCCTACCTCACCCGCGACGACAAGCAGCCACTCATCTACCCCGCCAAGGTCAACGGCATCATCGGCGAATCCGAGAGCGGCAAAACATGGATCGCATTACTCGCCGTCCAGCAGGCCATCACCGATGCCATCAACGTCACCTACCTCGACTTCGAGGACACCGCGCCCGGCATCATCCAACGCCTGCTCACCATGAGCACCGACCCTGACGCGCTGCGCGCCCATCTCGCCTACATCGGACCCGACCAAGGACTCGACGCGCTCAGCTCCACAGACCTCGCCGAGCACCTCGACACCTGGCAACCCGGCCTCGTCGTCGTCGACGGGGTCAACGCCGCCATGACCCTGCTCGGGCTCGACCTCATCTCCAACACCGATGCCACCCGCTTCGCTCAAACTCTGCTCCGCCCCATTGCCGCCCGCGGGGCCGCTGTGCTCTACGTCGACCACACCCCAAAGTCGAAGGACAACGACACAAAAGGCGGCATTGGAGCTCAAGCAAAACGCGCCATGACCACTGGGGCGGCATTCAAAGTCGAAATCATCAAGGCATTCGGAAAAGGCCAGGACGGCAAACTCAGAATGCGCGTCGACAAAGACCGGCCTGGTCATATTCGCGGCGCATCACTGCCAGGCTCAGGTGGCCATTGGGCCGGCGACGTGACCATCACCAGTCTCGACGACGGCACCCTCGATATCAGCATCGCTGCACCGGGTGAGCACCGCGGCGAGGCCAAGCTGTTCCGCCCCACGCACCTCATGGAGAAGGTCTCGGCATTCCTATCGACCCTGCCCGACGGGGTCAGCAAGAATAACATCGAAAAAGAGGTCAACGGCAACAACGACGCCAAGCGGGCCGCTGTCGACGCCCTGGTCGCGGAGGGATACGCCGAGCGGTCGAGCGGCCCCCGCGGAGCGGTAATCGTCCGTCATGTCCGTTTGTACACCGAGTTGAACGACCTGACCTCGCCCACCTCGCCCGACCTCGCCCCGACCTCGCCCAAAGATCCGGCGGGAAGCTGCACTGGCGACTTCGCCTCCTCGCCCCCTCCCCTACGGGGGCGAGGCGAGGTCGCGGCGACCCTTGGCGAAGACCAAAACAGCCTCACCTCGCCCACCTCGCCCAAACAAGAGCAGGCGTGTCGAGCATGCGGGGTCATCATCAACCGCAGCGACGACATCCTCGTCGCCGGGCGATGCAAAGACTGCCGCCTCGCCGGGCGGGAAGTGACCGCATGATCCCCGCCTGGCTGCAAACCCACCTCACCGCCACCGGCGCCTGGAACACCGACGGCATCGGCCGCGCCCTGCGAGCCCGCCAATGCACCTGTGGCGCGCGCGTCCTCAGTGGCCTCGACGCCGACCGGGCCGCCCTGCCCGCCGCCGTCGAACCCAGCCCCGTCGACCCTGCTGGCGAACTGCTCGCGCTAATGCAGAACCGGCGCACATTCCGCATTCGCTATTTCGGCAGGTGGGAAATAGACCGACGCAGCTCATTCGACATCGCCGCCCAGCCCGCCGGGAAAGTCGACGTGCTAATCGAGCACGAATGCGGTCGGCCATTTCCGTGCAATGGGCCGCCGATAAGGCCGCACAGAGTCAGAATCGAATTGCAGGAGGAAACGTGCCCGTACTGACCGCCCTCGCCGCGGCCCGCGCCGCGCATACCCCGACGAAGGAGACGCTGTGAGCGAACCAATCGAGATCGAGTCCATCGCCCGCCTGGACATCAAGCCCGGCGAAGTGCTGGTCGTGAGACTGCCGCAACCAGTCACCCGCGAAGTTGCAGCGGAGATCGCGGCCCTACTGGCGAAGAAACTTCCGGCAGGCATCGAGACGATCGTCACATCCGGCGACGTTCGACTCGACGTCGTGGCAAGGGCCACCCCGTGAGCTCGGCGGCGAACCTGGACACCAACACGACCGGCGTGCCACCACGCTACGGCGACGAGCCCTGCCGCTGCGGCAAGCACACCGTGAAGCAGCACGCCTCGCTCACCCTCGCCGACCACGCCGGCACAGCCTGCGACTGCGGCGACAACAGCCCCGGCTGCCTTAAGTGCCGCGCCGAGACCCGGCTGCTGCTCGACATGTTCGGCCTGCCGCCCTGCGAACGGGCCCTGCGCACCAGCAAAGGCGAACGCAACCGGGGTGGCGACTACGCGAAACGAGGTGGGGAATGAGCGCCGAACTGTGGCACTGCGAAGCGTGCGGCGACGACATGCCGGCCAAGTACCAGCGCTCACACCCGGTGCTGTGCGAACTCATATCTCGGCTCATAGCGCCAAGGATTGAGCGGTTGGTCGAAGAGATCGAGGAGGCCACCACGTGACCACCTGCGTCACCGGCTGCGGCCGGCCCACCCGCGACACGCTGCTGCTGTGCCGCTCCTGCCTGTGGGCCCTGGAGTGCGACCTCGGCGACGTGGGCTGGCTCGATGAGCAGCTAGAGACCGTGCTGGCCCGGCAGATCGCGCTGTCCGAGCGCAACGGCGGCCACTCCGCAGAGACCCCGCTGCCCGTGCATCCCGGCGCGTTCAAGGCCCGCTCCGAGTTGCGGGTCACGCTGGTCGGCTGGGTGCGCGATATGGCCGACACCGGCGGCGACACGCTGCCCGCCGACACCATGCCCGCGCTCGCCTGGTGGCTGCTCAAGCGCATCGACCGGATCGCCCTGCACCCGGCCGCCGCGGACCTGCACGGCGAGATCGTCGGTGCGGTGCGGTTGGCTTGGCGCGTGGTCGACGCACCCGCCAACCGGACGACGTTTCCCGTCGGGCCCTGCCCCGAGCTCACCTGTGCCGGCGAGGTGCGGGCCTACATCCCGGCCCAGCCCGAACGCGAAGCCCGCATGGAGTGCACCGAGTGCCACCGCTGCTGGGACCCGACGCAGTGGCTGCGCACCGGTCGGCGCATTCTGGCCCGCAAGGGTGAGCGCATCGCCTACGTCGACGTGCAGGTGGCGGCGGCATCGCTCGGTGTGACCGACCGCACCGTGCGACGGTGGGTGGAGGCAGGGAGGCTGGCCAACCACGGGGATGAGCGGCGCATCCTGGTGGACATGGCCGAACTGGAGCGTGTCGTTGAGGTTGCGTGAGCGGCGATGTCCGCTAGAGTGTGCTCAGATCGGGTGACTAGGTCCCGATCGCCAATGCTCCCCACCGCTGCTACCCGTGGCTGGTGGGGTTATCCATGTCGGGGGTAAACCATGCCGCTGCGTCCCTGCCTCGACTGCGGCACCCTCACCGCAGGTTCCCGGTGCCGCGCCTGCGCCCGCCCTATCGAAGTCGAATACACGCGCCGCAAGCGTGAGCGCAGGCCCTACACCAACGCCGAGCGGGAACGCCGAGAGCAGGCCGTGGCTGAGCACCGCTCCACCCACGGCGACTGGTGCCCAGGCTGGCAACGCCCACCACATGAGACCACTGACCTGACCGCTGATCACGTCTACGCGGTGGCAAGCGGCGGAGCTGAGGACGGCGAGCTCACGGTGCTGTGCCGGCCATGCAACTCAGCGAAGGGCGCGACGGGGGGATAGGGCCTCCGAAAATAGTCAAAACGGACATAGGCCCCGACCCGCCAACTCCCTGACTCGCAATCTGTACGGAACAGGAGGCCGAAATGCCCCCTGCACCGAAGCCTGACCCGGTTCGCCGGAACTCCCGCGTCGGCCCGTTGAAGCTGCCGGCCGAGGGCCGTAGGGGTGAGCCGCCGAAGTGGCCGCTGGGCGCTAAGCCGGTCGCCGAGTTGCAGCGCATCTGGCGTGAGTTGTGGGCGACTCCGCAGGCGGTTGCTTGGGAGCGGTTGGGCTGGACGCGCGTGGTGGCGCGGTATGCCCGTGTCGCCTTGGCGGCCGAGGTGCTGGACAAGGACGCGTTGGCCGAGGCCCGTCATCTCGAGGACCGGCTAGGGCTGACGCCGAAGGCGATGCGGATGCTGTTGTGGGAGGTCGTCTCCGATGAGGTGGCCGAGCAGCGGCAGGCGTCGAATGTGCGCCGCCGGATCAAGGCGGTCTGAGTGCCGTGGCGAGGCCCTGAGTACGAGGGCGAGTTCCCGACGCTGGGTTACGACGTCGGCGAGTGGATTGAGTCGCACTGCGTCATCCCGGACGGCTATCGGCAGGGGAAGCCGTATGCGCTGACGGACGAGATGTGGCGGTTCCTGCTGCACTTCTACCGGCTCGACCCTGATGCTGAACCGTGGCCGGGTCCAGTCGGGCTTCGGCACACAGGTGGCCAGCTGCGGCGGTCGCAGAAGTGGGGCAAGGACCCGTTCGGTGCGGCGATCTGCTGGGCCGAGGCGCTGGGTCCGACCCGCTTCGATGGCTGGAACGCTGCCGGTGAACCGGTTGGTGCTCCGTATCCGACGCCGCTGATCGTATGCCTGGGCACGTCTGAGGATCAGACGGACAACACATGGCGGCCGTTGCTGGCGATGGCCCG
>DASTNZ010000276.1:0-31708 GCA_035762665.1 Jiangellaceae bacterium
TGACCTGCTGGTTCGGTGGCGTAGGGGTTGGGATTTGCGCACTAAGTTGATCTCCTAGGGTGTGCTGGTGGCGTACGTGCGCACCGTGAAGACCGCCTCCGGGGCCACGGCGGTGCAGATTGTGCACTCGTCGCGGAAGGGTTCGCGGGATATCGAACACATCGGCTCGGCGCACGACGATGTCGAGCTTGAGTTGCTCAAGACGGTGGCCCGGCAGCGGTTGGCCGCCGGTCAGGGTGAGCTTGACCTGGGTGTGGATGCGCCGCCGGAGGCAGGCGGGCCGCTACCGATCATCGCCGCCCGGATGGGGCACCTGTGGGACGCGCTGTCGATGGCCTACGACGCGCTCGGCTTCGACGAGGCACCCGGCGGGGACGGGGTGTTCCGGCAGCTGGTGCTGGCGCGGATCATCGAACCGACCAGCAAGCTGGACTCGGTGCGGGTACTCGAGGAGGCCGGGATCGCCCCGGTGTCCTACCGCACCATGAAACGACGGCTGCCGGTGTATGCCACGGCAAGCTGGCGGGAGTCGTTGGCCGCCGCGTGCGCCCGCCAGGCCGGTCTCGGCCCGGCGAGCCTGGTGCTGTTCGACGTGACGACGCTGTACTTCGAGACCGATGCTGGTGACGGGTTCCGCGAGTCGGGGTTCTCCAAGGAACGGCGCCTGGAACCGCAGATCACCGTGGGTCTGCTCACCGACGCGGCGGGGTTCCCGCTGATGGTGAACGCGTTCGAGGGCAACCGCGCCGAGACGACCACAATGCTGCCCACGATCCGCTCATTCATGGCCGCTCACGGCCTGCGTGACGTGGTAATCGTCGCCGACGCCGGCATGGTCAGCGAGGTGAACATGCGCGCGATCGAAGCCGAGGGCCTGTCGTTCATCCTCGGGGCCAGGCTCACCCGGGTGCCCTACGTGATCAAGGCCTGGCACCAAGCCCATCCCGGTGAGCAGGTCCCGGACAGGCACATCTTCACCCAGCCCTGGCAAGCCGGGCCGGCCGACAAGCGCCGCGACCAGGTCTTCTACTACCAGTACAAACACGACCGGGCTCGCAGGACGCTCAAGGGCATCGACGAGCAAGTCGCCAAGGCCGAGAAGGCCGTTGCCGGGAAGATCCCGGTCAAGCGCAACCGGTTCATCAAGATCACCAACGCCACCAAGACCGTGAACCGCGAGCTGGAGGCCAAGGCACGGCGCTCGCAGGGGTCAAGGGCTACGTGACCAACATCCCCAACCCGACGCCCGAGTTCGTGACGACGTCTACCATCGGCTGTTCCACATCGAGAAGTCCTTCCGGATGGCCAAAAGCGACCTGGCCGCCCGCCCGGTCTACCACCGCACCCGCGACTCGATCGAAGCGCACCTGACCATCGTGTTCGCCGCCCTGGCAGTCTCCCGGTGGATTGAACAGACCACCGGCTGGTCGATCAAGAAGTTCATCAAGACCGTCCGTCGCTACCGCACCATAAAAATCCAGGCCGGCGAGCAGACCATCACCGCCGCCGACCCGCTACCGGACGACGTGCGAGACACCCTAGCCAAGATCAACCGGCGAGCCAGTGCGCACTAGCCTGATAAAACTCGGGTCTGACGACCACGAGGACGGTCTTGACGGGCGGGTTCTGCGGCCGGACTCTGCGACTGAGGGGTCCAGTCATATGATCTTGCTGCAGCGCGCGTTCCTGAGCCCAATGGGCCTAGCGCAGGAAGGGAAGCACGTGGACCGCGACATCCACCCGAGGCTGTTGCGACATTTCGTCGCTGTGGCCGAGGAGCTTCACTTCGGTCGGGCACCCGCCCGCCTGTTCACGCACAGCAGGCACTGAGCCGCGACATCGCCCGGCTCGAACGCGCACTGGGCGTTCAGCTGTTCGTCCGAACAACGCGCCGGGTGACGCTCACCGTTGTGCGTTAACGTCTCCTCCCCCCGGGCCATCCGGCTGCTCGAACTGCACGACGAGATCGTGGCAGCTCCGGCCGGCCCCGACCGGCCTCTGCTGGTCGATGTGATGCACGACCGCTCCACTCCTGCTCGGGCGCTGGGCGTCGCCGGTGAGCTGACCCGGAGACCCCAGTTGGAGGCGCACTTCCACGGAGGCTTCGCCGCCTCCTTGCGCGCGCTGCTCGCCCATCGGCTCGATGTCGCGTTCGGGCGGAGCACCGGAAGCTGGGGACAACCTTCCCGCGCCACCTCTCCCGACGGCTGGTGCGTCTCGAGCCGCTCGCCCTCCTGCTGCCCGAAGATCACCCACTGGGCGAGCGAGCCCACCGTCCCGCTGGCCGCCATCGCAGGACTCACCATCGACACCAGCGCCGGCAACCCCGAGGCGCCCGAATGGGTGGAGCTGGGCGAGGAGCTCGTCACTGCGTTCGGCGGGACCGCGGCACCGGAGCACCACCCAGGCATGGCCGCCGTTGCAGCCGCCGGACCGGATTCCACCGGCCACCACCTGCGAACGACCGGGTGGTCAATCCTCACCAAGGTGGACGGGCCTGAGGTCACCGGGGCCGTCGTTCGGCCGCTGGTCGACCCCGTGCCGCTCTGCCTGTGGACCATGGTGAATCGAAGAGAGCTGCGCCACCGCGGGCTGGAGGCCATCAACAGGGCCGTAGACCAGCTGGCGGAGGACGAGCATTGGCTCGTGCCGCCACACGATGCGTGGCTCCCGGCTGCAGTCCGCGAGCTGCTGACCAGCTGGCCCTGACCGTCCTGCCCGCCTGGCAAGATTTCTTGATGTCCGCTGTTGACAATGGCCCGATGGTGTGCGTTCCTTATTTTGGCAGTAGGTGTCAGCCGGGGGGCCGCGGCACGCTATTGCACGGGGGTGGGCCATATCGCAGTCTTAGCGGGACATTCAACGACCTCGCTCGCCGGTCAATGCGTGAGCGAATACGAGATCTTCTGAACGCGACGGCGGTAGTGCAAATTCTGCGGTCCATCGCCCTCGTTTCGCTTCCCTCGACAGTGGCCGCATAGGCACGAAAGGACCTGTGACCATGTCTGAAGTTTCCACCGAAATGCAATCCGATCCCATCGAGCAATTAGATACTGAGGACGATCTGCAAGCGTGGGACCCCGAGGAGATCGAGGACCCATACGCCAGCTTCGACTCCGATCGCCAAGACGACGCGCCCGACGAGGAGCAATGATGGCAGTATCTCGCGCTCAGGCATTTGCCACGGCGACGACCAAGTCCGAGTGGCCCACCGGCATGTGCCTGAACTTCGTCAGGACCATGCTGCAGGTGCCAGCGAAATACCGGACCGCGGCAATCGCCTGGTCCAACACTAGTCAACGGCGTAGGGGCACCCCGCCACCTGGCTACCCGGTGTGGTGGACCGGAGGGTCGAGGGGCTTCGGCCATGTGGCCGTCTCTGCTGGCAACGGGTATGTCATCTCCACCGATTACCCGTCAAAGGGAAGGGTCGGCCGAGTGGCCATCTCGTCGATCACCCGCAACTGGGGCCAGAGCTATCAAGGCTGGAGCGTGGACATCAACGGTGTGCGGCTGGCGGAGCCGTCCTACCGACCGCCTGCATTCCCAACTGGGATCGGGCCGAACAAGTCGAACCCGTCCGCTGTTCCTCTGCAGAAGGCGCTGAAGAAAGCCGGGTTCATGCCCAAGACCGTGACGGAGCACCCGAACTACGGCTCACAGACTCAGGCGGCGGTGGCCCGGTTCCACAACAAGTACACTCAGTTCCGCTCACCAGGTCTCTCCAACGATGTCGCTATCGGACCCAAAGGTTGGGCGTTCCTGTTCAACCTCGCCTACGGGCAACGCCCGGGTACCTGAGGGTCGGGACTGAGGACGAGGTAGAGCGCACGACTGCCGCATTTGAGGGCGTCGCCGCCCAGTTAGAGCGGGTAGCGAACCTGGCAAAATGGCGCCATGCCCGGTCCGCTGCGTATCCGCGTTCGGTCGAGATCCCAGAGGCCGAGTTGCGCTGGTGCTTCTCGCGCCAGTCGGGACCTGGCGGTCGGTCGGTCAGCACCACCGACAGCAGGGTGGAGCTCAGTTATGACCTGGCAGCGCTGGGCCCCACCCTGATGGCGCGCGCTGCAGCGACTGGCCGGCCGGCTCCCTGATGGAGTGCTCACCGTCAGCGCCTCGGAGCACCGCTCCCAGCTCCGCAATCGGCAGGCAGCCGAGGCGCGCCTTGCGCAGCTGCTGAATCAGGCCATCGCGCCCCCGCCGCGAGCAAGCTGCCGTTGAGCGCCACGGCAGCGATGGCGATACGCAGCAGCCAGCTCAGCCTCGGTCAGTTACCGCGTCGTCGCGCCATTGCGCGTCGGGAATCTCAGATCATCGTTCACGCGTACGGCGTGGGGTGCGTTCGGGCTTCGGGGCACGGCGATGACGAAGAAGCCGGTGTCCGCAGCGTTCGAAGAGGACGGCACAGTCAGGATGTCGAACAGTGGTAGCCCAGCAGTGAGCGACGCGACGATCTGGCGCACTCAGCTCACCTCGTCGTCACCAGTCGCAACACCAAGTGTTGCGACCGCCCGAGCGTGGTCATCTCATCGACTCCGATGATGATCACGCCACCTGAGGTGTTGGCCATCGCTGCAATCTCAGCGTCCGGGTTGGCCAAATTGCGCGGCCACCACCGCCCCGAGTTGGTCGATCTGGGTGCTCAGGGCGCGGATGACGGCGGCCTCGCTGGCCACGATGGCGGCGTAGGCGGACTGGATCGCCGGTGGCTGCCGCAGTTGATCGGCACCAAGAATCGCTTGCAGCCGTGCGGTCTTGGCGTCGATCTCGCGACGGTTGGCTCGTCGCAACGCAGCGCTGATCCGTGACTTGGTTAGCCGGGCGGCTTGGTCGGGATCGGGAGCCCGACGCAGCAGCTCGAGCGCGTCGCGGGCATCCAGGTCGGCAGGCCTTGAGCGCGGCCGGGAAGAACTCCCGCAACGCCGAACGCAGGCGGAGCACGTGTCGGGTGCGGTCCCACACCAGGCTCTGGTGCGGTACTTGTAGCAGCCTGCTACCCCCTCAGCTCTTCTTGATGGGCCTTGGCGAAATCATCCATGCTGTTGAAGCGGAAATCATACTTGGGCATCGAGCCCGGGTTCATCGTCGCGCCGAAGCCTTCTTGGTCGTAGCGACGGTAGATCCAGCAAGATGCGAGCCCGCGTCCGTTGGCCGGGCCGTGGTCATGGAACATGCTCTCCGCGGTGTGCAGCACGTCCTCTTTCGCGATGCCAAGAGCTTCCAGCTTGGCCAGCATATAGTCGAAGTTACGATCCGATGGCTTGTAAGAACCGACATCCTCAGCCGTATAAATCGCGTCGAATTCGACACCGAGCTTCTCATTGGTGGCAGCGAAACTCTCATTGTCGACGTTGGACAGAATGATGAGCTTGTAGTGCTCTTTTAGATACCGCAGCGCGCCCGAAGAATCGTGGAATGCCGGCCAGTCCTTGACCGTGCAGCCATACGAGACACACTCGGCCCAAGAGACCGATACGCCCCACTCCTCTGCGAGCCGGCGGTAGACGATCGCCAGGAGTTCACTGTAAGCCTTGCCCGACGTTTGCAATTGTTGGAACGACTCGTGCCGTGCGTGGGCCTCCAGGATCTCATTGCGCGTTAGGTTCCGGTCGACCCTCGAGGTTAGCGCCTTCAACCCGTCGATAATGCCGGACTCCCAGTCGATCAGCGTGCCGTAACAGTCGAAGGAAAGTGCCTTGAAGTCGGTGAGTTTCATGAGCGTATATCCCTTATGTCGAGAACGTCGCAGCAGATCGAGTAGGGCGATCAATCAGGAGTTCGACTCCGGCTTGGTGACAGGACGTGGCGCCGCGACGCGATCGTATCGGAGGCAAAGGCACCGAAGATCAACCCGTTCCGGTAACCTCCATTGAACCAACGGCAACTGAGCTTTGGTTCGACCGGTGGGCTTCCATTTCGTCTGCTTGTCTACCGCAAGTTCGATCACCGCCAGCAATCCCTCAGAGGTCTGACCGCCCACGAGCGGATGATCGCGCGCGTCGCCGAACCGGCCGGAATGAACGCCGACCACTTGCCGTTCTCGACCAGGCCACCTCCCCATAGCGCCGCAGAACCTCCAGCCCGATGGCCGCACTCACTGGATGTCCGGAAGAGCGCATCTTTGTGTCCCGCGACGTGTCCCGAACAGACGGTCAAAGGCAACCGAAGATTTGCAAAAGGTCTCTGATGCGATGAAGGAGCGGGGCCTCCGCTCCTCGTGACAGTCACCCAGGCCGGTTGTTCGCTTGGGGGTGTCAACGTCCACCACGACGAAGGAGGCCCCTTGTGGACGAGTATGGCGGACGGCAGATCGTGGGTATCGATCTGCATCGGCGCCGGTCGGTGATCGTGCGGATGACCGAGGCCGGTGAACGGCTGGGGGTGGCGCGGATCGACAACGACCCGGTGGCGCTGGGGTTGGAGATCGCCAAGGCCGGTGAAGCGCCGGAGGTGGTGCTGGAGGCCACCTATGGCTGGTACTGGGCCGCGGACGTTTTGGCCGAGGCCGGCGCCAGGGTGCATCTGGCGCACCCGTTGGGGGTGAAGGCGTTCGCGCACCGGCGGGTCAAGAATGACATCCGGGACGCGAGCGATTTGGCGGATCTGCTGCGGATGGGACGCCTGCCCGAGGCGTACGTGGCGCCGCCGGCGGTGCGTGAGCTTCGCGAGCAGGTGCGGCACCGGGCCAAGCTGGTGGCGTTGCGGTCCGGGCTCAAGGCGCAGGTGCACGCGGTGCTGGCCAAACAAGGCGTGCAGGTGCGGGCCAGCGATCTGTTCGGGGTGTTCGGCCGCGCCCAGCTGGACAAGCTGCCGCTGGGTGCGCCGTATCGGGCCCGGGTTGATTCGCTGCTACGGCTGATCGATGCGTACACCTTCGAGATCGACACCGTGAGCGCCCGGTTGCAGGCCCAACTCACGCACCGGCCCGGCTACCAGGCGCTGCTCACGATCCCGGGGGTGGGTCCGGTGCTGGCCGGGATCTTCTACGCCGAGATCGGCGAGGTGTGCCGGTTCCCCACCGCCCGACATTTGTGCTCGTGGGCCGGGTTGACCCCGCGGCACTACGAGTCCGACACCAAGGTCCGCCGCGGGTCGATCACCAAGCAGGGCTCCACGCTGGTGCGCTGGGCCGCGGTCGAGGCGGTGCAGAAACTCGGCGCCGACGCCGGCTGGCTGGTGGCCAACCGGGCCCGGCTAGCCGAGCGCCGCGGCCGCAACATCGCCACCGTCGCGACCGCCCGAAAGCTGCTCACCCTGGTCTACTACGGCCTCCGCGACGGGCACATCCGTGCCCTGAACCGGGCCAAGACCGCGGCGTGAGCAGGCCCGGACGCGGCCGGGTGCGCGGCCACTTCGCAGGTCTGACCCCCGCAGCGAGGTCGCCCCTCTGATCGGTCCCACCCCGCCGCGGTCGTACCGCTCCATGCCCCGGCACAGCCGTGGGCGAAGGGATGACCGGCAGCCGAGCCTCGGCCTGCCACCGGTACCACTGGTCCGCAACCCTGGAGAAACCACGACCACACCCGCGCACATCGACGACGCTGCACCGAACGGAAGCCCTCACGCCTCTCCTCCGCAACTGAACAGCGTGCACCGGGCGGCGCCGGCGTCAAGGACCTACGGCCGCTACGCGGTCGACCCTGACGGGCCGATCCTTGACCCCGACGCCTTGACCCGGCGCGCCCAACAACATGGCGGAGGACAGGAAAGAACGAGGGCCAGCCCCTTGACACGGCCCCGCTCCTTCAGGGATGACCTGCGATGATGCGGGCGGTCCTGACGGGATTTGAACCCGCGACCTCCGCCTTGACAGGGCGGCGAGCACTCCGAGCTGCTCCACAGGACCTTGCGACCACAACACTACCGAGGTAGTACTGCGTGCCCCCAACGGGATTCGAACCCGCGCTGCCGCCTTGAAAGGGCGGAGTCCTAGGCCGCTAGACGATGGGGGCAACACCTGGACGGCTAGCCCTTGGCTCGTCGCCGTCGGGGACCGCTCAAGGATAGGGCGTATGCGTGGCGTTCGCCAAACCGACTACTGACAGCCTGCCGATCATGGGCCAGGTCTTTGGGTCGAACTAGGCAACAGTGCAGGTCAACGACTCGTCAGTCCCCGGAACGACTCCGAATCGGGAAGTCACTGTGACGAGGGTGCGACCTCGCCGGTGTCCTCGTCGTCGCTGGTCTCATCACCGTCTTCGATCTGCGTGCGATTGATCTCAGCACTCGACAGGCCTAAACCGCCGAGCGTGATGTCGTCCCTCGCAACCAGCTGCTTCGTCTCCGGGTCGAAGTAGTGCACCGACAGCATGATCGGAGTTGGCTCCTCTCCTTCAAGCCCCCTTAAGCCGGCTCCTCCAGTAGATCCCTGGACGAAGACGCGGGTGCCATCGTCCAAGACAATGTCTCGCCGTCGATGAGCGTGACCGGACAGAATCAGCGGCGCGGTGCCATCGAACATGTCGGCGTGCGTTGGGTCGTGATAGACGATCACATCAGGGGTCACCGCCAAGTTCCGGGCTCGCTCAGCAAGCTCCTCGCTGCCGCGACGGATGTCCTCGCTAGCCGTGCCTCGGGTGCGCTGGTCCGGGGTGAACCGGGGATCGGGTGCGCCGTAGAACTGCAGGCCTGCGACGTTAACCGGCTCGTAGTCCAGCACTATCGCGTTGGGCTGCTCCGCGACCGCCGCCGCCGTCAGTATCGAGTCGTGGTTGCCCTTTACGTATACGTAGGGCCGACCGAGTGTGCTGATGGGCTGGGCATACCGTGACTCGGCCGCCGTCCCGTGGTCAGCGATGTCACCGGCGTCCACGATTACATCAATGTCGTACTGGTCGCTGACCGCTCGAATGATTCCCCATGCTGCGGGGTTCAGATGTAGGTCGGAGACGTGGAGGACACGGATGGTGTCGTCGGTGGGTGCCCAAGTCGGCAGCGCAGACGTGACGTCGTAGATCCGCGTGACGTTCGTCACCAGTGACGCCAATTGATCGACGTATGCGCCGAAGTTTGTCGTGATCGCCTCCACGCTGCCGATCAGACGTGGCGCGGTGGCGATCAATCCCGTGTACCGGGGCTCCCGGACCGCATCGCGGTCGAACGTTGCGAGAGCGACGGCGTACGAGAGCCCGACGGCGCTGAGTGCGACGGCGCCGGCCAGCAACGCCCGCCGCCACGATCGCAGAACGAGGCCACCGGCGATCACCGCTCCGATGACCGCCACGATCCCGGCGCGGATCGCTGCTCGCCAAAGTGCGTCGTTGAGGTCGGCGACAAGCTGGCTCTCGATCGAGTTGAGCGCAGCGGGATTCTCGACGATCTGCTGCACGGCCTCGACGTCGACGGATCGCAGACTCACCGTGATGCGTAGCGGAGCGGTGTGGGTGTCGAACTCGAGGGTGCCGATCGGATCCACCTGGAGGACCGTGTCACCCTGCCAGGACGGTGAGATCTCCGCATCGATGGCGAGTGGACCGAGTGCTGTCTGGGTGGTTCCTGCCACGCTGAGTGCTAACCACGCCCCGAACAGGCCAGCAAAGACGGTGGCGATCCACGGTGCCACTGCCCGGAGCCAACGGGGAATTTCGGAGTAGTTCGCCCCATTGGCCTGGTCCGGTCCGGTGGCCTGGTCCACCCTACGTTGGTAGCACATCGCCACTTTCCGCCGAAGTGTCGGCAGACTTGAGTCGTGCTCGAGCTAAGTACCGAGGAGTTCGACGAGCTGGTTGCAGAGGCCCTCGACACGATCCCGCCTGACCTGGCGAAGTTGGTCGACAACTGCGTCGTTCTGGTGGAGGATCATGCGCCAGAAGATGCGCCTGACCTGCTGGGACTGTACGAGGGGACACCACTCACCGAACGTGGCGAGTGGTATACCGGGGTGCTGCCGGACACCATCCGGCTCTTTCGCGGGCCGATCCTGGAGATCTGCGACAGCTACGAAGATGTGGTCGAGGAGATCCAGATCACCGTCGTCCACGAGCTCGCGCACCACTTCGGCATTGACGACGACCGGCTGCACGAACTGGGGTGGGGCTAACCGCGCTTGCCATCTGGCGTTCATGTTGCATCAGCCATGAGCACGACGTGGCCCCTAGCCCATGGGCCAGGGGCCACGCGACGTATTGGGACGCCGGTCCGGGAACGCCTCTCGGCGCAACGGCCGCTCGTGGCGGCAAAAGGTGGGACCCGGGGTTACCGCGGCCCGACGCCCAGCGAGAACCCGAAGGCTGTCGCCGATTCCCCAACGTAGCCGATGGTGTGGCTGTTCCCCAACCGTTCGGCCAACGTGTGGGCATAGTCACGTCGCGCCGCCGGGTGGGCCGCTCACCAGTGCATAAGACGTACCTACACGCATGCATGCCTGTCGATACGGTGCGCCGCCTGCCGAATTTTCAACCGGCCGGGTTAGGAGAGTTGGCCGTTACGCCACAGCCGGGCAGAGCGTTCGAGCTCCTCGGCCATGCGTAGGTTGCCCTGGGCGAGGCGCGTTTGCCGCTGGCCTTCCGCCTCATCAGCGGTGTCGTCGGCGAGATAGGCCCGCCCAGCGGCAACGACTCGGCAGAACGCGGCCGCGCGCTCCAGTGCAACCGCGAAGTCGCCGTCGAACGCACTGGTGAGAACGGCGTCACCAAGCGCTGCGACTTCGCGTGGTCCAGGCGGTTCGGCGACGCCCGCTACTACGTTCGACACCTCGGCGACTCGCTGGCCGGCGTGGAAGAGCCGGGCCGCGTCGACGCCATCCCGATGAACCCAGGTGCGAAGCAGGTACAGCGACCACAGCGTGCCCGGCAGAGTTTCCGGGCCGGCATCGCGCCACAGGTCGGCGATCTCGTCCAGGCCAACGTCGTCCGCGAGCCCCACCAGGCGGCGGGTGCGTTCCGGATCTGCCCCTTCGCCGCGGCCTACCCGAAGGACGGCGGCAGCGGTGGCGTGGGCGACGGCCACCCGGTCAGCCGGGTCAGGGTCGCCGGGAACGTCTGGCAGCGTGCCGGACAGCAGCGGCCTCAGCGGCCGGCCACCGTCTTGATCACTTTGCCATCCGCTCACATGACTATTGTGTCCCGGGGAGGCAAGGCCGGCCCAATCTAGGTCACCTGCAGTCGGGCACGGGCTGGTCGAAGGTGGTCTGTTCGAGCAGCCCCATAAGCGTCGAGACGGGGATCGCCAGGGAATGCGCGCCGTCAGGAGAAGCCGCGTACACGACGCCGACCACCCTGCCCTCGTTGTCGTACATCGGGCTTCCGGACGAGCCGGGTTCGGCCGGAGCCGAGCTGACGATCACTTCTCCCGCGGTCGCGTTGAGGGGGTCTTCCTCGTAGGAGAGAACCTTGCCGGTGCTGGACGTCAGCCGACCGCCGCCGGGGTATCCGATGATCTCCACATCAGTCCCGATCTCTGGGTCGGCCTCTGCCAGCTCGACGGCCGCCGGAAGCTGGGAGCTGGTCTCGACCACCGCGAGGTCGGCCAAGACGGCCGTCCCGGACGCCTCGACCAGTAGGTCCTGACCGTCGTAGGTGCTGACCTGGAGAGTGGCCGCTCCCGCGACGACATGGCGGTTGGTCACGAGGCGGTTCGCCGAGACCGCGAAGCCGCTGCCGGTGCTCACACCGTCGCAACCGACATTGCGGACGCGGACGGCGACCCTTTCGGTCGTCCGGAACCCGTCGGGAGAGAGCGTCACAGAGCCTGGAGTCGGTGTCGGCAACACCGGAGTCTCGTTGATGACCAATCGTTCCGGCATTGGCGGCAGGTCAGGCACCGTGCCGCACGCGGTCGCGACAAGGACGGTTAGTACGACGAGCCGCCGGATCACCCGATCTCCAGCCGCTGTCTGAGGTCCTCGATTCCCTGCAGTGCCTCGTCACACACCGTGTTGAGTTGTTCATTGGCCCGCCTGGCGCCTTCGGCGACGGACGCAGGATCGTAGCGCTCGAGTTCTTCGAGCACCGTGATCAGCTGATCGATGAGCTGATCCTGCCCGCGCGCGCATGCTTCCAGCTGGCTTGCCACGGCAGCGACGTCGTTGGCGACCATACGCGTCAGCTCTAGCTCGTCGCCCGTCTGCGCGCGCTCTTCGGCGAGCGACAGCAGTCGGTCCTGCAGTTCGAGGAGCTGGTTCTCGGTGGCTTCCAGATCGCGCTCAGCCTGGCGCAGATTGCCGGCCAACTCGTCGCGCTGCGCGGCCAGGCTCGTCGCAAGTTCTCCCCGCCGATCGGCCTCGGTGCGCCACTCGTCGGTCGCGCGCCACAGATACGCGGCGAGGGCTGCTGTCGCGAGGAGCAACAGCGTGACAATCACGAATGCGGCGACCAGCCCCGGGGACCGCCGGCGGACGACGGCCCGCCCGCTCGCTGCGTCGTCCGCGCGGCGTAATGACAGGTCGATCTGGCGTTCCAGGGAAGCCACTTCACGGTCCGCACGCGCCGCGAGGTCGCGGTCCTGGCGAGGCTGATCGCGCGCCGGATCGCGTTGTCCGCCGGACGTGTCGTGCGGTTCAGACATCGCAGGCTCCTGCTTTGAAGACACTCCTCTGTAAAGCAGGCTAGCGGGCAGATGTGAACCCGCTCTGGTGTTGCTCGGCCGTACCTCGTAATCTGTGCCGTCGTGGTGGACTGGGCAAGCTGTAGCGGTGCGTCGGCTGCGGGCACTCGGCGCAGGCGCTTAATGCCACGCCGCCCCGCCGGTGGTCTGGCCGTCCTAGCCGTGTGCGCCGCGCTGGTCGGGTGCTCGAGCGGGCCGGACGACGTGGTGATTGTGGAGTCGGAATCCACCTACTGGCCGTGGCAGACGTCGCCGCCGACGTCTACGCCTCCTCCGGTCGCTGCCGCGGCCGAGTCAAAAGCCACGGCGACGGTGAGCCCCGTCCCGACTGAGACACCGACGGAGACACCCACCGAGGAATCGACGCCGTCCCAAACCGCGTCGAGCGGTGACTCCTCGCCAAGCGCGACAGCCTCGGAATCAGATCCGCCTGACGACGGGTCGAGCACATCGTCCGAAGGCAAGACCGGCTCGACTGCGAAGTTGGCTAACGAGGTCATCGTCCTTACCAATGCGGAGCGGCAAAAGGCCGGCTGCCCACCAGTCGCTAACAATCGGACGCTGCGCAACGTCGCTACGGCACACAGTGAGGACATGGCCGAGCGGAACTACTTCAGCCACACCAGTCCTGAGGGTGAGACTCCGGCCGACCGCGCCGAGGCCGCCGGCTATGACGGGTACGGGGGCGAGAACATCGCCCTCGGCTACTCGTCCGCCGATGCCGTCATGAAGGGGTGGATGGCCAGCTCAGGACACCGCGACAACATCCTCAACTGCTCGTTCACCGAAATCGGCGTCGGCGTTGCGGACTCCTCGCGCGGGCTGTACTGGACGCAGATGTTCGGCCGGGGCTAGTGGCGCGGATCGCGAAAACTCAGACGTCGATCGTGGTTCCGGGTTCGACGACTCGCACCGACGTGCCGCTTAGCGCGAGCTGGTCGAACAGCGCGTAGTGCATCGCTGGCCGGACGAGGCCGGCCTCGTGGATCGGCACCGCCACCCGGGGTGCGACCGCGCGTAGGTAATCCACCGCCTCGCTGGCCTTCAGCCACGGTGCACCGGTCGGGAGCCCGAGCACGTCGACCGGAACGTCGGGGATGGTGAACGCGTCGCCCGGGTGGAAGAAGCGTCCGCTGACCAGGTAGCCCACGTTCGGGATGATCGGGATGTCCGGATGGATCAAGGCGTGGTTGACGCCGTGAACGCTGACGTCGACACCGACACTGATCCGCTCGCCCTCGGTGGCCGCCGCTGCCTCGATGCCTTTCTCGCGCAGGATCGCGGCCGTGGCGTCGTCTGCGTATACGCGGGCTTCGGGGTTGTTGGCGAGCAGGGGACCTAGTCGGTCCCGGTCAACGTGGTCGGCGTGCTGGTGGGTGATCAGCACCGCGTCCAGGCCCGTTAGGGCCTCGAAACCGGACGAGTAGACGCCAGGGTCGATGAGGATGTGAACGCCCTCGTCCTCGACGAGAACGCACGCGTGCTCGTACTTGGTCAGCCGCATGCAAGCAACGTTAGAGCGGCGGCTAGCCTGCGCGCCAATGACCTTCACCACGCGACCGACACTGCGCGGCACCTTCGGCATGGTGTCGTCGACCCACTGGCTCGCGTCGGCATCGGCCATGTCCGCGCTGGAGCGGGGCGGCAACGCTTTCGACGCCGCTGTAGCCGCCGGATTCGTCCTCCATGTCGTCGAGCCGCACATGAACGGTCCGGGCGGCGAGGTGCCCGTGATCTTCGCCCGCGCAGACGACCCGCGGCCGGTCGTTCTGGCCGGTCAAGGCCCCGCCCCCAAAGGTGCCACGATCGAGCACTTCACGTCGCAGGGCCTGGATCTGGTGCCGGGAGCCGGCCTGCTCGCCGCCGCCGTGCCGGCCGCGGTCGACACATGGCTCATCCTGCTGCGGGACCACGGCACCAAGCCACTCGGCGAGGTGCTGTCCTACGCGATCCGCTACGCGCGGTGCGGGCATCCCGTGGCGCCCCTCGTATGCGCGACCATCGAGCGGGTCCGGCCGCTGTTCGAACAGGACTGGCCCAGCTCGGCCCGGCAGTGGTTGCCGGCCGGCCGGGTTCCGGTGCCGGGCGACCTTCTGGTCAATGAGGCGTACGCCGTGACGCTCGAACGCCTGGTCGCCGTCAGTGAGCGAGTACGAGGCCGCGAGGCGCAGATCGACGCTGCGCGCCGGGCGTGGCGGGAAGGGTTCGTCGCTGAGGCGATCGACGAGTTCGTCCGGCGTCCTCATCGCGACTCGAGTGGCCGGGATCACCCAGGTGTGTTGCGCGCGGACGACATGGCTGGCTTCGAGGCTGGGTACGAGCAGCCGGTGACAACCGGATTCCGTGGCGTGACGGTCGCCAAAACCGCGCCGTGGGGCCAAGGCCCGGCCCTACTGCAAATGCTCCAGCTCTTGGAACCGCTCCATGATGACGCCCTGGATCCCAGCCATCCCGACGGCATCCATGTGATCGCCGAAGCCATGAAGCTCGCCCTGGCCGACCGGGAGGCCTGGTACGGGGACTCTGCCGACGTCCCCGTGGCGGATCTGCTTGCACCGGGCTATGCCCAGCAGCGGCGAGCGTTGATCGACGACCGTGCCTCCGCAGTGCTGCGGCCGGGATCGCCCGGAGGGCGGGACGTTCGGATGAGCTCGATGGTGCGTTCCACGGGGCCCCGAGCGGGTCGCGCCGATCCTTCAGGGCTCACCGGGGAACCGACGGTGGCCCGGCTGGCCGAGCACCCCGGCGACACGTGCCACGTCGACGTCGTAGACCGCTGGGGAAATATCGTGTCGGCTACCCCGAGCGGTGGGTGGCTCCAGAGCTCACCGACGATTCCGGAGCTCGGTTTCTGTCTTGGGACGCGGTTGCAGATGTGCTGGCTGGAGCCGGACCTGCCATCGTCTCTTGTCCCGGGCCGCCGACCGCGGACGACGCTCAGCCCGACGCTCGTATTGCGTGCCAACCAGCCGGTGCTCGCCTGCGGGTCTCCGGGGGGCGATCAACAGGATCAGTGGCAGCTGCTGTTTCTTCTACGGCACCTCGTGCTCGGCATGGATCTGCAAGCGGCGATTGACGCGCCGATGTGGCACACGACGTCCTTCCCCAGCTCGTTCTTCCCGCGCGAGACGACGCCGGCCGGCCTGGTTCTGGAGTCGCGGCTGGAGGCCGCGGCGGCGAGGCTGCGCGAACGTGGCCACGACGTTTCGTTGGCCGAACCCTGGTCGCTGAGCCAGCTGTGCGTAGTGACCCGGGATCCGGAGAGTGGTGTGCTGAGTGCGGCGGCAAACCCTCGGGGCATGCAGGGGTATGCCGCGGGACGCTAGTCGCCGGTCAACTCCGCACTCGCCCGGCGACAAGGGCGCCAACGATGAGCTGTCGCCGAAACAACGTATCCTAGGGCGTTGTGGCATTCCCTGGGCCCCAGTCGATCTTCTCCACGTTGCGTCGGGCGCTGCTCGTAATCGGCATCAGCGCACTGGCCGGCCTACTCGCAGCAGGTCTCGCATTACCGGTCGCCGCCGGCCTCGGGCTGGTGGCCCGGGAGAGCGCCAACGGATTCAGCGACATGCCGGCAGATCTCGACACGTCCAACCCGTTGCCTGAGCGGTCCAGAATCCTCGATGCGGACGACAACCTGATCGCCATCTTCTACACGGAGAACCGAGTCAGCAAGCCGCTGGAGGACATCGCTCCAGTGATGCAGGACGCCGTGTTGGCAATCGAGGACCACAGATTCTTCGATCACGGCCCGATCGACTTCCGGGGTACGGCACGAGCGTTCTTCGTCAACGCGGAGGCGGGCGGCATCACGGCCGGCGGCTCGACGCTGACGCAGCAATACGCCAAGCTGCTGACCCTCGCACAGGCAGAGACCGACGAAGAGCGCCGCGCCGCTGTCGAGGAGTCCTACGGTCGGAAGCTCCGCGAGCTTCGTGTCGCGGTGGGCCTTGAGCAGGAAATGACCAAGGAGGAGATCCTCGAGGGTTACCTCAACATCGCCTACTTCGGGGGTGGAGCGCACGGCGTGGAGGCGGCCGCGCGCCGGTACTTCTCCACGTCGGCCGCCGAGTTGACGCTGGCCCAGGCCGCGTTGCTGGCCGGGATCATCCAGCTGCCGAATTCCTACGACCCGGCGGCCAACCCCGAACGTGCGCTGGCCCGCCGCGACGTGGTGCTACGGCGGATGCACGACCTGGAAATGATCACTGACGACGAGCTCAGGGAGGCCATGGCGACCGGCCTGGAGCTGGATGAGCGCATTGCTCGTAACGGCTGTGGCGGGTCGTCGGCCGAATTCTTCTGCGAGTACGTCGTCCAGGAGATCCAGAAGATGGAGGCGCTCGGCGCTACGCCGGAAGAGCGAGTCGCCGCCCTGTACCGCGGCGGTTTGACCATCCGCACGACCCTCGACCGTGATGCGCAGCGAGCCGCTCAGAAGGCTATCGCCGAACGCGTCCACCCAACGGACAAGGCTGCGGCCGCGCTCGCGTCGGTCGAGCCCGGCACTGGTGCCATCAAGGCTTTGGCGCAGTCCAAGCCGTACGGCAATGATGAGGACAACGGGCAGACCACGCTCAACCTGGCCGTGGACGAGGACATGGGCGGGGGTGGTGGCGCCCAGTCGGGGTCGACGTTCAAGGTGTGGTGGCTGGCAGCGGCGATCGAGCAGGGTATCGCGCTCAACATGTCGATCAACTCGCCGTATCAGGTGAACCTGCCGGTCAACTCCTTCGAGGGGTGCGAGGGCCAGATCCGGTCTACCGAGGTGTGGCGTCCGAAGAACTACGACACCGGGCTGAGCGGCCTGTTCAACCTGCGCACCGGTACGGAGAGGTCGGTCAACACCTTCTACGCGCAGCTCGCCCAGCAGACTGGCCTCTGCGATCCGCTACGGATAGCCGCCGAAGGGGGCGTCACGCAAGCCAACGGCGATCCGCTGCAGGAGGTTCCGGCCAACGTGCTCGGCAGTAACCCGGTCTCGCCGCTGACGATGGCCGAGGGGTACGCGATGTTCGCGGCCCGAGGCGAGCACTGCGAGTCCTACGCCGTCCAGAACGTGACGGATCGAACTGGCGAGGATGTCTTCAACGCTGAGCCGGAATGCAACCAGGTGCTGGCCAAGGAGCATGCCGACGGCATCAACGACGTGCTCAGGGGCGTCATGTTCAACTCGGGCGGCACAGGCACTCGAATGCGGTTGGACGACGGCCGCGACTCCGCCGGCAAGACCGGTACGACCAACGACACCGTGGCGGTCTGGTGGGTCGGCTACATCCCGCAGTTGGTGACGGCCGTCGCGGTCTTCGACCCTCGTGGCGCCTGGGACTTCGAAAACGATCGTCCGCGTTCGCTGAGCGGCTATAGCTTCGCCGGTGAGCGCATCACAAACGTGTGCGGCAGTTGCGTGCCGGGCCCGATCTGGAAACAGATGATGGAGGCCGTAGTCGACAAGTACGAGCCTGAGTCATTCGTCGAACCCGATCCGAAGGTCGTGCAGGGCGCTCTGACCCCGGTGCCGGACGTACGTGGCCGCAGCCAGGCCGACGCCGAGGAGGAGTTGCGTGAGGCCGGCTTCCGGCCATACGTGGCGGGCGAAGTGCCGTCACAGCACCCCGCCGGCACCGTCGTCGACACCCAACCCGGTCCGTACTCCGACCATCCCTCCGGTGGCAGCGTAGGTCTCATCATCAGCAACGGCTCGGCGCCACAGCAGGACCCGCCAGGCAGCGATGGCGGGCCGCCGGGTAATGGTGACGAACCGGACGAGGACGGCGACAGAGACCGCGGCCCTGGCGGCGGCAACGACGACGGGATTCCAGTGCCGGAGCCGACGACCACGGGCTAGGACGCGCTGGCCTGCTTCTGACTCACCTACCCTGCGGATTCCCGAGGCGGTCAGCTAGATAACGGTAAGGCCCAGCTTGGCGAGCAGCCGAGGGCCAGGCACGTTCAGATCGCCACTCAGCCAGCCAAGCTTGCGATACGCAGCGCGAGTCATAGCCTTCGTTTCGCTGCCGTAGTGGCCTGTTGCCCCAGATGGGTTGTGCTTGGCCATTCCGAAGGCGCGCAGTGCCTGCTGATACATCTTGATGTGGGCATTCTTGCGGCCGGGGACGAGACTGGACAGGCTCACGGTGGCGCTAGGTACCACCTTGCTGCCGTTGGCCCAGATCTGCGGCGTAGGGAAGATCACGATGTTGTTGTTGCCACCGCTTGTCAGGTAGGCGTACCGGCTCGTCCGGTGCCCCCAGGATGCGGCAAGGTGCAGATGCGGGCCAGTGGTGTTGCCACTGTTTCCGCTGGCTCCGATCCGCTGGCCTTCCCGCACCCGCTGGCCCGGCTTAACCCGCAGCCCCCGCGTCATGTGCTGGTAGTAAACCGTGATCTTCTTGCCTTTCCAGGTGGTAGCCAACAGCACCCAGTTCGACGGCGAGTTCGGGCCCGCCGACCGTCCGCGCGGTTGGTCGCGGACACCGTCGTTGCACCCCAGAATCACGCCGGACCCGACCGCGAACAGCGGCGTTCCGATTGGCATGGCGAAGTCGTAGGCGAAGTGGGCACTTCCGTTGCTGTAGCGCTTGGTCGCGGTGATGCGCCGCAACATGTGTGGATCAGCTGGTGGGCTCATCGTCTTTCCTCCTGTGGCTCAAGATGTCTCTCTGTCACGATTCGAACTGGGAGTCCGTGGCGTCATTACGTACTGCCTCGCTTGAGGTGACGGCCGCAAGGAGGTCGTTCGACCGTTGATCGACAAAGCGGGTGATCAGCTCTTGTGAAGCTCCGAAGACGATTGCGTACACCAAGATCTGTGACTGTGTGTCCACCTGCGTGAAGCCGGGAACGATGCCGCCCCTCAGGAAGAGCAAACCGAGAATGGCCGTGAGCATCCCGGTGGCGGCCTTGAGCAGTGCTTGGAACCACCGGGTCGTGGCCATCGGTACGGTGGACGGCGCTGCCCTCCGGACAACGAGGCGCACCCCGACCAGTGCCGCTCCGAGCAGTCCGAACAGAGCCACGGTCCCAACGTCACCAGAGGTCGGGGATCCGTGGGGACCGGTCGGGCACGCCGTCGTGCCAGCTCCCGAGGCCTGGACGACGGGAGAGGTCGAGTCAGGGAAGCACAGCGGAATGATCTGTGGCGTGCGGAGTCCGACCGTGACGAGCGTGCCGACCAGGAGCAGGACGATGAGCGTGGTCACAATGACCGCGGCCTGGAAGCGGCGTAGCCGGTGATACTCATTGGCGACCCGCACGTAGGATTCCCTCAGGACGTTCGCCAATTCGTGCCGCCGAACGGTAGTGATGGCATGACCATCAGGGTCCGAATCCAGCCCGCCGTACCATTCCTTGACGGCCGTCAGAGCCGGCTCTTCCTTCGGTGGCTTGCCCCGCTTCAGGTATTTGTCGGCGAGGGCAAGGATCTGCGGGCAATGCGCCCTCAGTTGCTGGTGATCGAGTAGCTGGACCAGAGCGACTTTCGCAGAGTTGATGTGGCACCACGCACCTTCGAGCCTGGTTCCGCGCAGCCACGTCCACGGCGCTGCCGGTCGCTTGAGGTACGACTCGGCGATGGCGAGCTGACGGTTGACCTGGTGGAATGCGGATTGTTTAAGTGCGAGGTCCGACTTGCCACCGCGGGCCATTGCGGTCTCTGCAACGCCGCGTACATCGTCAATTGCGACCTGCGCGTGGATCTCCCATGAGCGGCGGTGGGCACCATGTCCGTTATGGCGCTGGCGCCACGACGTGGCCGGCCAACCGCTCCTTCTCGGCTGGTGGACCGTTATCGATCCGGGCAGGGTGGCGGATTCGAGGTCAAGTCTGCTGACCGTCATGGTTCCCCCCTGCGTTGATCCATCCCGTCGGAGCGACGGGCGATCTGTCCACACAGAGGTGTCGGGTCAGCCGGAAATACGTCGGCGTCTGCTGCGAGACTCCGAGTGGATCGGGACTACTTGGGCGGGAGGCTCTGCGCGTACTCGAGTGCGCGGCCTACCCAGCGGCGCAAGTCATCCTCCTCCGCACACCCTTCCGGATCGACGACGAGCCAGCCCTTCATAGGACGGCCGGTGAGATCGAACGGGCGAGCTCCGGGTTCGGCCAAGAGCGCCTCATGCTGGTCCGGATCGGTGCGCACGATGAGCCCGTCGCCGTGCACGCCGACGGCCATGTTTCCGTCCAGCAGCATGGCCAGTCCACCGAACATCCTCTTCTCCGTCAGCTCGTAATGCTCGTGGCCGACTAGTTCGCGAATACGAGTCGCCAGGCCCTCGTACGCCACGTGCGCATCACCTACCTACTCCTGTGGTGCTGCCGGAACACCGCGTCTCGTGGAGTGGCCGAGCAGCCGGTTCGACTGTACGACGATCGGGCCGGCTCAATATCGACATATTGCGCCTCGTTCAGAGGCGCCGGGGACGACTCACTTGGTTTGTGCCGCAGAGTGGAGCCCAGCACGTTCGTGTCTGTGGGCCATGTGGAGGGTGGTAGTCGGATGGATAGGCGCGAGGATGGCGAGCGAGCCGCTTCGTCGGCAACGGAACAGACCGGCGCGAATCTTGAGGTCCGGACGACGGATTACCACACCGCTGGCGAGCCGTTCCGGATCGTGACGTCGCAGCTGCCGGAGATCCCAGGCGAAACTGTAGGGGATCGGCGGATGTACGCCATGCGATCGGCGGAACTCGACCGACTCCGCCGCTTGTTGTGTTACGAGCCGCGCGGTCACGCAGACATGTACGGCTGTTTCCTTGCGCCGCCGGACGACGACGGCGCCGACACCGGCGTGCTGTTCTGGCACAAGGACGGGTTCTCGACGGCGTGCGGGCACGGCACGATCGCGCTGGCCACCTGGCTGGTCGAGACTGGGCAGGCCGACGCGGCGCCTGACGGCGTCACCAACCTGGTCATCGACGTGCCGTCCGGCCGCGTCGTCGCCCGAGTCCGGTGCGCGGGTGGGCAGGTGCAGTCCGTCACCCTCCGCAACGTTGCCTCATATGTGCTGGCCCGGTCCGTGCCGGTCGAGACCCGGACCGGCACCCTCCATGCCGATCTCGCGTATGGAGGTGCCGTCTACGCCTGCGTCGACGTACGGTCTGCTGGCCTGACCGTTTCTCCCGAGCACTACGAGGATCTGATCGCTGTGGGTCGGGAGATCAAGTGGGCACTCAACGAGGTGGCGGAGGCGCAACACCCGTCCGATCCGAGGCTGTCCGGCGTCTACGGGACGATCTGGTACGACGACCTCGGCGACTCAGCCGATGGAATCCACCAGCGCAACGTCACGGTGTTCGCCGACGGGGAGGTTGACCGCTCGCCATGTGGTTCCGGCACGGCTGCGCGAGTCGCGCTGTTGGCCGAGGAGGGACGGCTGACGCCCGGCAAGGTGCTCACCCATGAATCGATCATCGGTACCCGCTTCATCGCGTGTGTGGCAGACCACACCACGGCAGAGGGCCGGCCGGCGGTCGTCCCCGAAGTCCAAGGCAGTGCTTACCTCACCGGCGAGCACGTGTTCACCCTCGATCCGCGCGACGACCTCGAGACCGGATTCGTGCTGCGATGAACCTCGACGCCTTGCCGCGGATCGACGCCGCGTCGCTCGAATCGCTAATGCCCATTGCCAAAGCGATAGACGTCGTCGAGCAGCTCTTGGGATCCGGCTTCGACCCAGAGATAGATCCCGCTCGTCAAGTGCTTCGCGTCGCAGCGGGTGATGTGCTCATCATGCCGGCGCACACAGCTCAGTGGATCGGAGTCAAGGTGGCCACCGTGGCGCCGGGGAATCCGGCTCGCGACTTGCCGCGCGTCCAGGCCTTGTACGTGCTGATCGACGCACTCACGCTGAGCCCGATCGCGATCTTCGATGGATCTGCGCTCACAACACTGCGGACACCGGCAGTGTCAGCAGTAGCAGTTCGGCACCTTGCCCCGCCTGATGCTGCTCACCTGGTCCTGTTCGGAACCGGCCCGCAGGCCTGGGGCCATCTGGTCGCTATCTGTACTGTCCGGCCGATCGAGCGCGTCACACTCGTCCCGCGCTCACGTGATCGGGCGCGGCCGCTGGCGGAGCGGTGGCGCTCCTCGCTCGGGCTGCACATTGAGATCGGCTCACCTGACGCTGTTGCCGGGGCAGACGTCGTGGCCTGTTGCACGACCGCCCGCACACCTCTGTTTGCGGGTGAGCTCCTACCCGACAGTGCTGTCGTGGTCGCCATCGGATCCCATGAGCCCGACGCTCGAGAGGTGGATGACAAGACCGTCCGCCGCTGCTCCGTCGTCGTGGAGGCACGGGCTGCAGCGTTGCGCGAAGCCGGCGACGTCATCGGAGCGATCCGTTCCGGGGCGCTGGACGCGGACCACCTCATCGGGTTGGCTGACGTAGTTAGTGGGACGGCGGACCTTGCGCCAGGTCCACGGTTGTTTAAGAGCGTAGGCATGAGCTGGCAGGATCTGGCCGTCGCTGCAGCAGCGTATGAGGCTTCCGTTCGGCAGAGCAGTCATCGAAGGGTGGGTGATGGATAAGCGGGTGCAGGAGTACGTTGCCGGGCACCATTCCGCCGCTATGGTCACCCTGCGACCGGGCGGTGCGCTGCGGTGTTGCACTGGTCGACGGCCATCGGGCAAGCCGCGGCGGTCACGCCTTCTCCTGCCGCAGATTTAGCCCGCGCTGGTACCGCGTAATGAGGACGTGTCCGGCTGCCAGCACGGCGACGATAACGACCGGCACCGCTAACTGCGGCACCGACGAGTTGACCGCAGGGACGATGAGGACCCCCACCCACAGCGAAATGTAGGTGAAGTACACATGACTGACGTACCGCCGCTGCCAGTCGCCCTCGCGCATAGACGCCTCCCGGTGTGCACGCCACATGCGGTACGCCATGACTGCTGCCAAGCCGGCCAGGCCGGAGAACGCGATCCGGGCGGCAGCCTCGAGGTCTCGCCAGTCGTATAGGACAAGAGCAACCAGCCCTGCGATCAGTGTGCCGATGCACGCCATGTACGTCTGCCGCCACCGGCGCCGTCCATCGCCGGGCCGCGGCGGTGACATCGCCCACAAGCCGGTGACGAGCCCGATCACGCCAGAAACGGCATGCAGCAGGACCAGTACGGTGCGCACAACCACCGCCTCCCTTCGCACCGTGACGTCGTCGGTGGGACCGGCGACCGGCACAGTGCGGATTTAGTCATTGACAAGTTAGCTCCGAAAGGGCCATCTTGTCAATGACTAGAATTGGTCAAGCTACCCGGAGAACAGCATGCGGGCGACTGAACGAGCCGCCGCCTCGGGATCAGCTCCGAGCTCCGGAGGCAGGTTTCCGCCCAGCCACAACGTCGCAAACCCGTGCACCAGCGACCACGCCGCTACACCCGCGACTTGTGAGTCGTCGCCGGCCTTACCGTCGGACAGTGACGCCAGGCCGCCGTAAAGCAGCTCCGACGTCCGTCGTCGGGCAGCGAGCAGCTCGGGATCGTCGGCGTGGTACAGGTCCGGGCGATACATCACCTCGAAGTGCGCGGGGTGCGCAACCGCGAACCGCACGTAGGAGACCCCCATTTCTAGGAAGCTTTCGGTGCGTTCGTACGCGGCGACCAGCGCGTCGCCGAGCAGGCTAAACCCCTCGACCGCGACGGCGGTCAGCAGACCTGCCTTGTCGCCGAAGTGATATGCCGGAGCGGCGTGGGAGACGCCGGCCCGCCGGGCCAGGTCGCGCAAGCTCACCGCAGCCGGACCTGACTCGGCGATCACGTCAACAGCGGCGCGGAGCACCGCTCGCCGTAGGTCACCGTGATGGTACGAACGGCTCACGTCGGTAGTCTAACAAGAGGATCTAGTCGATGACTAGATCGATCTCATCATTCTCGAGGGCTTTGGTGGTTGCGCTCGCGGCCCCGTCGAGCAGGGTTCGGCGCTGATGCTCGGGCTTGGCGGCGCGTGCCGATTTGCGTGTTCTCGTCTAAACTTTCGCGGTCCACACCGTTGTGGTCGCGGTCCGTATATTCGAGTCCAGAACAACGAGACAGATGCATAATTCCTCTGCTACCGCCGTGCGGCCGGCGCCACTATCCACGTCCGAGACCCGTACCGGCAACACCGCCCCTACCGCGGCGGGCGTAGGTTCGGAATTCCGTGGCGACATCCAGGGGCTGCGGGCGGTTGCGGTGCTGCTGGTTCTGGGCTTCCACGCCGGGGTTCCACTGCTGTCCGGCGGATTCGTCGGCGTGGACGTCTTCTTCGTCATCTCCGGGTTCCTGATCACCGGCCTGATCGTCCGAGAAGTCCGCCGGACGGGACGGCTGAGCCTGTCCAGGTTCTGGGCGCGGCGCGCGCGGCGGCTGCTGCCGGCGACGGCCGTAGTACTCGGCGCGGTCGCCGTCATGACGATCCTCCTGCTGCCGGTCACCCGGTGGTCGTCGGTCGCGTGGGACATCGCCACCAGCGCGCTCTACGTCGTCAACTGGCGGTTGGCGGATCAGTCGGTGAACTATCTGGTGTCCGAAGATGCACCCAGCCCGCTCCAGCATTTCTGGTCGCTGGCCGTCGAGGAGCAGTTCTACCTGGTCTGGCCGCTGCTGATCATCTTCCTGCTGTGGGTACAGCGGAGATTCCGGCTCTCGCTGACCAAAGTGCTGATCGTCGGCAGCGTGGCGATCGCCCTGCCGTCACTCGCGTGGTCGGCATTCTTCACCGAGACCAGCGCTGCGCAGGCCTATTTCGTGTCCACGACACGGCTCTGGGAACTCGCTATCGGAGCAAGCCTCGCCATCGTCGCGCATCGCCTGCGCCACGTTCCGATGGTGTTGGCCCAGGCGCTCGGCTTGCTGGGGCTCGGCGCCATTGCCTACGCGGCGGTCAGCTTCGACGCCGGCACCAGCTTCCCCGGTATTGCGGCGCTGCTTCCGACGCTGGGCACCGCGGCCGTGCTGATCGCCGGCGGTGTCGAGCGGCGCACCGCGGCAACTGTTCTGCTCGACACACCGCCGATGCGCGACATCGGGACGCTCTCCTACTCCCTCTACCTGTGGCACTGGCCGCTTTTGGTCGGCGCCGCCGTCGTGTTCGGTCGCGACGATGGCACCCTGTCAGTGCCGCTCGGTCTGCTCGTAGTCGGGTTCTCGGCGGTGCCGGCGTGGCTGACCTATCGGATCATTGAAGAACCCTTTCACCACGCCCGGATGTTCGTCCGATTCCCGGCGCGCGCCGCCGTACTCGGCGCCACTTGCACGGCAGTGGGCGTCGCGGCCGCCATCGTGGTGTCGTTCTCAGTGCCGCAGTCGGCTGCGTCCGCCGACCGTGCAGCGCCTGGGGCCGCCGTGCTCGGTGACGATCCAACAACGGATCCGGACGGCCAGCCCGTTGACACCGTCGAGTACATCGTTCCGGACGTCCTGCAGGCGGAGGAATACCGTGCGACTCTCGACGGCCGCACCTGCATCAATGTGGTGACCGGCACGGAGATGGATTCCTGCTCGTATGGTCCGGATGACGCTGACATCACTGTCGCAGTCGCCGGAGACTCCAAGATGGATCAATACCTGCCGGCTCTCCAACAGATCGCTGAAAAGCACCAATGGCGGCTTGTCACCTACCTCAAGAGCGCCTGCCCGCTCGTGCGCGTTCCCGTCGAACGGGGCGACAAGCCCAACGAGGATTGCGCCACGTACAACGAAACTCGGTACGAGGCGCTGCTCCAAGACAACTCGATCGACTATGTGATCACTTCCCAGCGGCTCAGCCTTGCGCTCGCCGGCAGTGCGTCAGAGGACGAACGTCTCGAGACGATGGTCGACGGGCATCGCGACACATGGCAGTTGCTCGAAGATGACGGCAAGGACGTCATCGTCGTGCTTGACAACCCTTATCCCCAGCTCGACGTGATGGAGTGCGTCGCGACTTATGACCACAAACTGACCGAGTGCGCCTTCCCCCGTGACGACGGTGACACCAGGGGCGGTGCGCCTGCGCAGTTGGCCGCGCTGGAGAGATCTCCTCACGTCGCCTCCGTCGATGTCCGCGACTTCATCTGTCCCGGCGACATCTGCCCGGCGGTGATCGGCAACACACTCGTCTATCGGCGCGGATCCCACCTCACGACCACGTACGTCGAGTCACTCACACCGCGACTCGACGAGGCGCTCACTGCCGCGATGGAGCTGGACTAGAAGCGGCGGCGTTGGCGCCCGCCGTAACTGGATACCCTGTGCAAGACGGGCCGCTAGCTCAATTGGCAGAGCAGGAGACTTTTAATCTTCGGGTTCGGGGTTCGAGTCCCCGGCGGCCCACCAAAGCCCCAGGTCAAAGGCATTCCGGCCGACCGGTCGATGTCGCAGGCCATGCTTTACCCATCCTTCTCGTTCGACGATCTCGTCGGATCGTTGCGGCTAAGGGAATTGCTCTAGCGCCTCCCCGGCGTCGTGGGTGCGCCCGGTGGAAGGCGTGCGAGTGGGCATTGGTGAAGCCGGGCAGCACAACTACTCCCGGCATCCGCTTGTCGGCCGGATGGGGGCTGGTCGACCGCTCGACCGCCGTGATCCGGCAGTTGTCGCCTGCGGTCACCCGCACCCCGATCGGCGAGCCCGCCGTCCAGCCAGGCCAGCTCGCACCACTACGTGGTCACTGGGCCATTCTCGGGGCGGTTCTCGTCAGCCCGGTGCGCCGACACCGCAATGCTCAGGGAGAAATGGGGGTCGGAACTCCAGTTCCGACCCCCACTTCTCCGTGTTGGACTCAGGTCAGCTGTGCAGCCGCCGTTCGCCGATCACGGATCGACGAAGATCCACAGTCCGCTGTCACGGTCGCTTCCGAGGATGTACGTGCGCCCGTCCTCACCGATGAAGGTCTGGACACCCCAGAAGTCGTTACCCGCGGGATCCAGGTAGCCGCCCACCTCGACTAGCTCGCACGTGGAGTTGTCCGACGGGTCAGCACACTGGATCTGGATCGCCCGCAGCCCGCCGGAGTAGTACGACAGGTAGGCGAGCGACGGATCCTGCGGGTCGACCGCGACCTCGTGCACCGAGAGGTCGCCGAAGCCGAACGCGAAGTCCGGATCGTGCGCCTCGGGGATTGCGAAGGTGTCGATCGGCTCGAGCGTCTCCGCGTCGAGCAGCCAGACGTATCCCCATCCGTCGAAGACCGAGCCGACCTCGATCTCCTCGCCGATGGTCCCGATCGCGATGTCCTCGGGGTAGCTCCACGGCGCGTCCAACGGCTCCAGACCGAACAGCCGGTGGAAGGCCGCGTGCGTGGTGCAGACGGCGACGATCTCGTCCACGAACGCACCCGAGCCGCAGAACGGCTCGCCACCGGCGGCTTCACCGGTGTGGTGGTTGACGAACAGGACAGCGTCCCACCCGGCCAGGGCGGCTTCGTGGGCCTTTTCGCCCGGGAAGCAGGCGGCCTCGGGCGCACTCGGGTCGCCGACCGGCCCACGCTGCAACACGATGATCGCCTCTTCACCCGGCTCGAGCATGTCCAGGTACCCAGGGATGTCCTCCGGGCTCGGGACCGGCTCGGAGTCCGGGCACCCGTAGCCGCCGTACACGACCGGTCCGTTGAGGGTCAGATCCGGCAGGATCGCCGGCGCCTGCCCGCCTGGCACGATGCCCGACGGGTAGACGCCCGCGTGCGGGCCCGTCGTGATCTCGAACTCGTCGGTCCGGTACGGAGCGAAGTCCTCGTCGGTACCTATGATGAACCGGTTGTCGATCGTGAACTCGGCCTGGTGGGCGTTGCCCTCGGGCGTCAGCGACGTGCCGAACGACTCCAGCAGTTCCGGGTCGACCGCGGGGTACTCGCTGTCCGCGATGAACGCCGGGCTCGCCGGGTCGTTGACGTTCAGCAGCACCCAGCCGCCGTCCCAGTAGGACAGCAGCATGATCCAGTCACCGTCGATCTGCTTGACGACCATGTCGTGCAGGAACGAATCCGTCAGGCCCAGCTCCGGCTGGTTGACCTCGAAGTCGTTCAGGTCGAGCTCCGCAATCAGCCGCGGCCGATTCGGGTTGGTGATCTCCATGATGTCGACGTCGGGAAACTCCTCGTTGTCGGTCATCACGATGAAGGCGCGGTCGCCCGCCTGCCAGCCGAACACACTGTGGATCGTGTTCACGTCGCCGAGCAACGCGCTGCGGTCGCCGAAGTGCTCCGAAAGTTTCTTCGGCTTCGTCGGGTCGGTCACGTCCCAGATCGAGACGCCGCCCTTGAAGTTCTTGCCGCACGCCTCGTTGTTCATCAGCAGCACGTCGCCGCTGAACCACTTCGTGTCGAGCTCGATCACCTGCATCCCCTCGCCAGGGCGGCTGTCCTGGTGAGACGGGATGAAGCCGATCAGCTCGGCCGAGTCGGGGTCGGTCTCGATGTCCGAGATGTCTATCACGTAGGCGCCGGCGTCCGGGCTGGTCTGGCCCCCGGTCTCGGGCCCGGGACAGTCGGGTTCCCCCCAGTTGGCGAGATATGCAGTGTTGCCGTCGGGAGAGACCGCGACGTCGGCGATCAGGTCGTTGGTGTCGGTGACGTCGACTACGTCGAGCAGGTCGATCTTCCCCCACTCGCCTGGACCTAGGAGATGGTCCTCGGTTGTGCCGTGCTGGTCGTCGGGATGCGCCGCTGCTACCACCGCCCCGAACATTGACAGCGACACTGCGCTGACGAGCACGATCACAGGGCTGTGTCTCTGCATACCGTCACTCCTTTGTCCGGTGCAGTGAACCATCGGGTGTGACCGTTGTCCGGTCTGTGCAGGGGATACTACGAGAAGGTTTCAGCTATTGAGTAGACAAGGTGCAGCACTGGTCAGGTCCACAGCGCTGCTACATCCCTGGCTCGGCCGATCGCGATCAGGTGAGGAACCGGCTCACCCGGCGCCATTCCGGGTCCGCCACCGCCTCGAGCTTGGCCCTTTCGTGCCGCCAGTCCGCCGCGAGGCCGCGCCGCCCCGGGTCTACCCGGAGCCGTCCACCTAGAAGTGGACGACGGCACGTCCGAGTCCGCTCTGCTGACCGATCAGGACGGCCGTGGGACCGTCGCCGCCCATGGCGTCCAGAACTCGCAACTGGAACGACCGCAGGTCCGCCGCGGCGGACTCCTCCGCAGGGAGGCCGTCGGGTCCGGCTGGATACGGCAGGGTCACGCCGACGTAGACCTCGCACAGCGGCCGATCGACTCGAGCGAGGGGCGCCGGATGGTCGCGAGCACCGGCCCCACGCGGCCGATCCCCTTCAGCACCGCCCACGGGTCGCCGGGTGGACGCAGTGGTCCACGACCGTCGGCAGGCTCGCGACCGAAAACACGTCGAGCGGGGCATCGGCCGACACGCCCACCACACCCACTTAGCGCTCGATGTCGTCCTCGCCGAGCGCGGCCTGCGGGCCTGTGAACGCGAGCCGGCCGTGAGCCTCGGTGGTGAGCAACGGGAAGAGCGGATGGTGGATGACCAGGTCCAGCCGACCCGCTGCCGGTACAGGCGGGCGGCGGCGACCAGCTCGCCCAGCGGCAGCTCGTGGTCGTCGACGTTCACCGTGGTCGCGAACGCTCGCGGGTCGGCCCGGCGGATCGGTGCGTACTCGACCTCGGCGTCAGATGCGGGCGCGGACAGCATCCAGCGCTCCGACAACGCCCCGCAGCGCTGGCCGCCGCCTACCGGTGGCGACGAGCGCGTGGCGGGCCTGCTGTCGGGGTCCGAGCTCACCGCGAGCCCTGGATCGATCGCGACGACGGCCGGGTGGAGCAGCTTCGACACCTGGTCGGTCGCACCTGCGTCGGCGGTGGAGAGGACCTCACCGCGATGGACCTCCCACCAGCGCCAGAACGCGTCGATCGCGGGGCGGGGACCGGCCAGGCGCAGGCGGGCGTCACGCGTGATGTCCTCCACCCACGGACTAAAGTCGTGGGGTCACGCCGGACTTGAACAGGATGCCTGACAGTCCCGGGAGTCCGCCTCACGGTGGGAACTACCTCGAGTACGAGCGACGCGGCACCGTGTGGCGCCGTGGTGCTGCTGACGGGGCGCCGGACCTTGACCCGCTTCGCCGCAGCCCGCTGACTTTACAGATCCAGATTCCGCTCCTGATGTCGCCGGGCGGGCTTGCTGGCGAGTCGTAGGAAGGCACGATCTGATGAGGCTGAACGAGGATTCGATCCTGGGTCTGGTTCGTCCGCGCCACGCGTCCGGCGCGCACGAGGGCAGTCGCGATGCAGCAGCCTGTATAGTTAGCCAAATGGCTAACGATCCGTTTAGGGCGGTTGCCCACCCGATTCGCCGCGAGATCGTCGAGCGCCTGGCGCACGGTTCGGCGACGGTCGGTGTGGTGTCCCGTGGCCTCGGGGTCTCGAAGCCGACGATCTCGAAGCATCTCAAGGTGCTGGAAGGCGCCGGAGTCGTCGCGCGGACGGTGGAGGGCCGTACCCACCAGCTTGATCTGAAGGTCGCGACGCTCGTCGAGGCGGCCAACTGGTTCGACCGGCAGCGCGTTGTTTGGACGCGGATGTTCGATGCGGTCGATGAAATCCTCAGCGAACGGGAGCAGCCGTGACCGACTCCGACGACGAGGATGCGACGGCGATCCGTATCGTGCGCAGGTTTGCGGCTCCGATCGAGGCGGTGTTCGGGGCGTGGACGAGCACCGATTTGCTGCGCCGCTGGTATCCGCCGGGCGCGGACTGGGACACGCCGGTCGCCGAGGTCGATCTACGTGTCGGCGGCCGGTTGCGGCTGGTCATGCGCAGCCCGGACGGTGAGGCGTTCGGCGGTGGCGGCGAGTACCGCGAGATTACGCCGCCGACGCGGTTGGTGTTCACGTGGACGTGGGACCGCGCTGACGTCGGCGCGGGCGTTCAGCTCGTCGAGGTCGATTTCACCGGGCATCCTGACGGAACGACCACGGTGGTGATGACGAACCGCGGGTTGGCCGACGAGCAGTCTCGCGAGTCGCACCGCGAGGGCTGGGAGGGATCGTTCGACAGCCTTGCCCGGCTGGTCTCGCGATGATGGGGTGGTTGGGGCGGGCTGCGGCGGCCACCGCGTTGCGCGGTGAGGAGCCACGCAACCGGTTCGCGCGCTGGACAGCGCGGTGGTTCGCCAGGACGCCGACCGTTGCGGCGTCGCGCTTCCAGGGCGATGGCGAGCCTTTCCCGCACCATTGGCGTAGATTCCCCGAA
>DASTNZ010000277.1:0-3029 GCA_035762665.1 Jiangellaceae bacterium
TTCGTAGTCGCCGCCAACGCGGAGTACCTGCGCGCCGGTGGCCAGTCGTTGGTCCATCTGCTCGTCCGACCACCAGCCCGGATACCACGGATACCCCGGCATCACCGGGTTGGCGCGCTTGCACCAGGACGACTCCCGGTCGGCGATGACCGACCCGGCCGATAGGCGATGAGCGCGTCTCGGGATCATGACGGACTCGCCTCGCGGAACTTGGCGATCAGCGCCTTGTCAGGCACCAGCAGAGCGCGCCGGATCGCCTCGGGCGTCGGCATCCACGGACCGCTGAGCAGTCGAAGCACGCCTTCCTGAACCGCCGCTTCGCGCGCGTGTGCGTCGGCGAGTTGCTCTGTCAGTGAGTCGATGACCTGGCTCGTGACGTCGTGCGTCATGCCGATGCTCGCCGACATCAGCTTGCCGACGAGTTCGAGGGTTTCAACGCGGACGGGCTCGGCGCTCACGACTGACTCGCCTCTAACTGTCTCGGCGCGTAGCCCTCCCACGCCCCCGTCGGTGTACGCCACCACGGCTCCCACCTGACGCCCTGCTCGACCGGGAAGGTGAACGTGCACGCATTGAAGAGGAACGGTGGGACCTCGCGGTGCCGCCCGGGAAACCACGGCCCCAGCTCGTCCTCCACCGGCTCGGCACGGTCGAGAACCTCGCCGGCGATGCCTGACAGGTCTTGCAGGGAGTTGATTGTGCTGTCGTCGTCGTTCCACGCGGCGAACATGCGGTGCGTGACTTCATCGCGGACGCTCTCGCGGGTCAGCCAGTCCTCACGCCGGCGGTTCCACTTCGAGAAGCCCAGCCAGAGCAGGAACAGCGCGCCGCAGGCGTCGAGTACCAGAACGTCAAACAGGGTCATCACATACCGCCCATCGCTTCGGCCATCTCTTCGTACGAGTCGTACAGCTCAGGCCAGCCCGGTCGTGGTGACAGCGCATCGGGGTCGAGCCGGCCGGTCGCCGCCGCGAACCGCACGCCGAGGTGGTCGTAGCCGACGACCGCCAGCCAGCCCGCGCACGCGCGCTCGGCGCCGTCGGGGCTCTTGTGGCAGGCGAACATCGGCGCGCCCATGTGCGCCTCGCACCCCGCCGCTCCCGCCGTCTCCCGCAGCGCGTCATAGCGGCAGGCCGGGAACATCCCCGGTGCGGTGTCCTTGCGCCACGGGCACTCGTCGCAGGGCCGGTGGACGCGCGCAAGCTTGTTCATCCCGTCACCACCAGTTCTCTGCGCTCGACCTCATGCGTGTGCGGAAAGCCGACGGTCATGTACTCGCCGCAGGCGCAGAAGCCGGTACGGTCACAGCACTTCGCCGGTGGGTCGTTCAGATCGGGCATCATCACCTGATCGACGTACGGGGCATCCAGTGGAGTGGTCATGTCGTCACCTGCTCGGACCAGCCGGTGACGTAGACACGCCACCCGTGCCAGTCACCACTCCCCGCCTGCAGATCCCGCACCGGGTTGGGGTTCCACTCCGGCTGGTAGATCTGCACACGGATCTCCAGGTTCAGGAACGTCGCCCACCGCTCGGCTTCCTCGTAGCTGTCGAAGCGCAGCCACACGTAGCCGTCCCGCTTCGGGCTGACTTCACACGGCGCCGGTAGGGCGTCCACGGTGCACCGGGCGGCTATCTCGGCGTAGATCTCGGCCCGGCGGGCGCTCAAGTCGGTCATTGCTACACTTCTCTCGGTCTGGCGCCTCCGGTCGGGTCTGCAACTCATCCGGGGGCGCTGCTCTGCTTGCGCTGTCTGTGCGACCCGGTCAGGCGAGGGGATTTGATCGGCGCCTCGCCTGGCCGGGGGTCCTAGGTAGGGAACCCCGGACGTGCGCGTGCCGGATAACGCACGTCCGGGGTCGTCTGCCCCGGGTGCGCGACGGGGGATCGCACACCCGGGGGTCTCGCCTGCGCTGAAATCGGCCTCAGCGCTTCGCCGACGCGGCTCACCCAAGTCACGTCGACCAGCCCGGCGAGGGCCTCACCCGTCGGTGAAACGGGTGGTAGGTGAGGCGCGGCCGGAAACCTCGCCCCAGCCGGCCGCGCCTCGGTCAGGGAGCTAGACATCGACAGTCACGCGGTCCAGCAGGTGATCGATCCGCCGCAGTGCGGTATCAACTCGCCACGGCTGCCGGCAAGACTCGCAGCGTGGCTCGCCCCACTGGAACCCGAGGTGACCGAAGTACCCGCCGTGGAACCGGCACTCCCGTGGCATCTCGGCGAGCGCTTCGCGGGCCACCCGCAGAACGTCCGCGACTTCCCTCGGCGGTGGAACTGGATGCGGAGTCGGTGGTTGGGGGCCGCCGGGTTGGGGCGGTCCGGTTGGTGGGTAGGTCATCAGGCCACCTGCCTTCCCGGACCCTGCCGACGGATCGCGTCTTGGCATGCGGCCATGCCGAGTTCAGCCGTCATGAAGATGTCGGCCAGCCGGGCGCGTGCGGTCTGCCACTCGCTGAGCATCGACTCAGCGCCGAGCGGCGTGAGCCCGCCGCCCGATGCGCGATGTACGGTGGCGACCGCTTCGGCACGGTCCATCAGACCGGCATCAACGAGAGCGCCGCACTCTTCGATTACGTGCATGTACCCGGTGATCATCAGGCCACCTGCCTAGCGTCGATGTACGCCCAGAGGTCCGCTTCCTTGATCCGCAGCGCTACCTTCCGGCCGTTGCCCACGTCGCTCGCCGGGATCTGTCCGGCGCAGACACGCCGCCACACCGACACGCGGGAGAGCTTCAGGATCTTGCCGGCTTCGGCGAGGGTCAGCATCGCCTCGCGGCCGGGGCCGGTGGGTCCGGGCGGCTCAGTGTCGGGTCCGGCCATCAGGCTGCCCTCTTCTCGACGCGCTCGAACAGAACCTCGACGGTGGTTCCGAGGTCTTCGGCCATGCGCATGGCCAGATCCAGCGACGCGGAGCGCTCCCCGGAGCGGAGCCGGAACATCGCCGAACGGTGGACTCCATGAAGCGCCGCCTGTTGGACGACCTTCTTGACGCCCTTCGCCGCAGCGAGAGCGTCGTAGACGTGCACC
>DASTNZ010000278.1:0-6041 GCA_035762665.1 Jiangellaceae bacterium
TAGATGTCGATCATGCCCTGGCGGACGTCCGGGTGCTCGGTGAACAGGTCGTCCAGGCCGAAGAAGTCGCCGTACTCGTCACCTTCGCCGCCGTCGAAGACCGCGTTGCCCCGGTTGTGGTAGTAGATCGGGTCGTTCAGCCACGACGGCACCTTGACGGTGGCGTCCGCGGTCGAGTTGAAGATCGGCGTGTACGGAAATGACGTCGCCGGGTCGAGCTCGGGGAAGGTGGAGGACGCGGCGTAGTCCCGGTCGTCGAACACGTTGCCGTCGGCGTCGCGGTACGGCTCGTCGCTCTTTGGGATGTAGGTGTACTGGCCCTCCGCGTAGTCGATGACGTCCGCGGTGTGGTTGGTGATGATGTCGAAGAAGACCTTGATGCCTCGGTCGTGAGCCCCGTCGATCAGCTGCTGGAGTTCCTCGTTGGTGCCGAGGTGCGGGTCGATCTGGGTGAAGTCGGTGATCCAGTAGCCGTGGTAGCCGGCGCTGACATTCTCTCCGGAGCCCTGCACGGGGCGGTTCTTGAACGATGGCGTCAGCCAGATCGCGGTAGTGCCGAGGTCGTCGATGTAGCCGAGCTTCTCGATCAGCCCGGCGATGTCGCCGCCGTGGTAGAAGCCCTTGTCCGTGGGGTCGTAGCCGTGCACGAGCCGCTCGTCGTCCGGCGGTGTCCCGGGCGGGATCTCGTAACCGCCGGTGTCGTTGCCCGGGTCGGCGTTCTGGAACCGGTCCGTCATCACGAAGTAGAACCGCTCGCGGGTGAGATCCTCGCGCAGGCTGGTGCCGGCGAGTTCGGCGTCCGCGTCGCTCACGCCCGGCTGCGGCGTTGCCGGGGCGACGGCGATCCGGTGACTGGCGTGGTCGTAGGAGAACCGCAGCTCGGCGTCCTCGAGCAGGACGAGCGGGATGTTGGCGCCGTTCTGTTCGCCGCCGGCGCCGTAGTTCTCGTCCCAGGAGCCGCCGATGGCGACCTTGTACTCGTACGACCCCGCTGGGACGGTGAAGGTGGCCGCGAAGACGCCCGCGTCACCGGTGGGCTGGAGCTTCGTGGCGGCGCAGCCGGGATCCCAGTCTCCGCCGCACCCCAGCTCATCCTGCAGGCTGCCGACGAGCGTCACTTGGGTGGGCGTTTCGGTGTGGTCAGCCGTCGCCGGCACTGCGACAAGGGCGATCGAGGCGACGACCGCCACAGCGAGGCTGGGAATTGTTATGCGGGCACGTCGGGACGCAGCATTAGACATCGGTGACGCTCCTGTTTCAGGACGGTGTCGATGGCGAGACGCTAGTCCGCTTGCAGCTCTCTTACAAGACTCTTGCAGCAACTTTCACGGCCGCTGTTTCCGTTCGATCACGTTCGGCAGGGTTGCCGACGTAGCCACATGCATGCAGCCCTGTAGGTACGTCGCGCCGCCTGCCGAACGTGATCGAACGGCATGGAGATCGTTAGCGGGCGCGGGCGACGCGGCCCTCGTCCCAGACCGGATCCGCCGATTCGTAGACCTGACCGTCCGCGCCGAACACCAGGAACCGGTCGAACCCGCGGGTGAACCACCGGTCATGCGTGACCGCCAGCACCGTCCCGTCGAACGCCGATAGCCCCTCCTCGAGGGCCTCCGCCGAGACCAGGTCCAGGTTGTCGGTCGGCTCGTCGAGTAGCAGCAGTGTCGCGCCGGACAGCTCCAGCAGCAGGATCTGGAACCGCGCCTGCTGACCGCCGGACAGTGAGTCGAACGTCTGCTCCGCCGCGTAGGCGAGCTCATAGCGGTCCAGCGTTCGGCTGGCCTCCTCCCGCGGCATACCCCGCCGGTGGCCGTCCCCGCGGTGCAGGATCGCCAGCAGCGTGCGACCAGCGAGCTCGGGATGCTCGTGGGTCTGGGCGAACCAGCCGGGCCGGATGCGAGCGCCAAGCCGGGCCAGCCCGGTATGGGCCACCGCCGCCACCGGCGTCTCGTCCACAGGACGGTGCTCGGGCTCAGGATCAGTGCCACCTGCGGCCAGCAACCGCAGGAAATGCGACTTGCCCGACCCGTTTGAGCCGAGCACCGCCACCCGATCGCCGTACCAGACCTCCAGGTCGAACGGGCGCATCAGGCCGGTGAGCTCGAGCCGCTCGCAAATCACGGCCCGCTTGCCCGTCCGGGCGCCCCGCAGCCGCATCCGGACGTCCTGCTCCCGCGGGACGGACTGTGGTGGGCCGGCCTCCTCGAACTTTCGCAACCGAGTCTGGGCGGCCTGGTAGCGGGAGGCCATGCCGTCGTTGTAGGCGGCCTTCTGCTTGAGCATCAGCACGAGCGCCTTGAGCTTGGCGTGCTGCTCGTCCCACCGGCGGCGCAGCTCCTCCAACCGGGCGAACCGGTCTTGGCGAGCCTGGTGGTAGCTCTCGAAGCCGCCTGGATGCACCCAGGCAGTGTTGCCGGCAGCACCCAGTTCGACCGTCACGACGTGCGTTGCGGTGCGGGCGAGCAGCTCTCGATCGTGGCTGACGTAGAGGATCGTCTTCGCAGACTCGGCGATCCGTTCCTCGAGCCAGCGTTTTGCGGGAACGTCCAGGAAGTTGTCCGGCTCGTCCAGCAGCAGCACTTCGTCCGGCCCCCGCAACAACGCCTCGACAACGAGCCGCTTCTGCTCGCCACCTGACAGGGTGTCGATGGCTCGCCAACGGCAGCGCTCGTAGGGCACGCCCAGCGCGGCCGTGGTGCAGACGTCCCACAGCACCTCGGTGTCGTACCCACCGGCGTCGGCCCACTCGGCGAGCGCCGCGGCGTAGGTCAGCTGGGTGGGTTCGTCTTCGCGCTCCATCATCGCGACCTCGGCCTCGTCCAGTGCGATCGCAGCCGCCCGAACGCGTGGCGGAGCCACCGACAGCAGCAGACCGTGGACGTTCGTGGGCACCGGGCCGCCAGGCCACCCACGCGCGACGAACTGCCGCATGACGCCGAGCCCTCCGGAACGGACGACGGCACCCGAATCCGGGGCAAGGTCGCCGGCAATGATCCGCAGCAGCGTGGTCTTACCCGAACCGTTGGCACCGACAAGGGCGACCTTCGCGCCGTCCCCCACCCGGAACGTGATGTCGTCGAGCAGCACCCTGCCATCGGCGAGGGTGTAAGTGACGGCGTTCAGGTCGACGTGGCCCATGGAATTCAGTGTCCGGTATGTCAGACGGAACTCGCGACCAGATTTCCCGCCGGCGAATCCGGCACGCGCGCCGAAGCTACGAGATACGCCAGACACCGACCTCGGTGTAGGCGCTGTCGTAGATCGCCTGCTCCTGGGCCTTCTCCAGGTCGAGGCTCTTGGCCGCGCCACCCCAGTAGCGGAGTATCCTGCCCAGCTCGGCGGCGGGGTTGCCCGAAACGTCATCGAGATTCACTTCAAGCTCGAACTTCACAAGCCAGAGTGTGCCACCGTTGCCCAACAGTCCCGCACGGTTCACGCGACGTTCAGGTCGCGGATGCCCCGGGCGCGCAGACTCGCCAGCGTGACGACCAGCAACGAGTGCACCGTCGTGATCCGGTACCGACCGAGAGCGACGGACGGATGGCCATGGGCGGTCACCCACGACGACGGTCTGAGCGTGTTGACGATCACTGACCTCGACGACTCCTCGATCGGCATCATCCTTCGAGCGCTCGCCCAAGCAGGAGGCGACGGCTCCGCTGGTGGCACAGCTACGTCAGCTGACGATGCGGAGTTGGCCGCGACCTGACTCCGTCTGCCGGGTCATCAGATCTGTAACGGCGGAAATCGTGGTGTCCAATTACCGGTAGCCGCTAGGGTGTCTCCACCTTGTGCATGTGGGGGACTAATGGCACGCAATGGGCCGCTGTACACGCTGCTATCCGGGGGCGTCCTGGGCGTCGGGCTCCTCATCGCTGCCATGGTGGCAACGCCCGAAGACACAGCCGGGGAAAGCCCGGAGCCGGTCGCTGAAGCAACCGAGACTCAGTCGGCCGACGAGCCCACCCCCTCCCCTGAGCCCACGCCGGAGCCCACCACCGAGCCCGCGCCGTCCCCCACCGAGACCGAAACGGCGGAATCCGTCACGTACGTGGGCTACGTGGGCGGTGGCGGAGCCTCGGTGGCGGTGATAGTGACCGGCGACGAAGCGATCGCCTACGTGTGTGATGGCAGTTCGGTCGAGGCGTGGCTCGATGGCAGCGCCGAGGGCGGGGAGTTGGACCTGACCGGCGAGCGCGGTTCGTTGACCGGCACCTTCGACGACCTGCAGGCGACAGGAGAGGCCACCGCCGACGAGCAGGCCTGGACATTCACCATCGATGCGGTCGATCCGCCCGAAGGGCTGTACCGGTTCGCCGACACCATCTCCGGTGGAGCCGAGGTGGTCGGCGGCTGGATCGTGCTACCCGACGGCACCCAGGTCGGTGCCCTCAACGTGGACGGCCAGACCCAACCGGCGCCAGCGCTCGACGTGGACACCGGGCAGGCCACGGTTGACGGCGCGCTCGTCGTCCCCGAACGGCTGGGCTGACAGGAGGCGATGATGACAACCCAACCGACACTCCCTGGACGGACGGCTCCGTTGCTTCTCGTACCGGTACTTGTCGGCTCGGTAGTCGCCGTGGTGCTCGGAGTGTACGGCGGGCTGCACACACCGACCGGGATCGCCGTGAACCTAGCCGGTTTCTCCGGCCCGCTCGAGGCGAAGGTGTGGGTGGCTTCGGCCGCCTTGTTCTTCGCCCTGGTTCAGCTTGGCTCAGCACTGGTGATGTACGGGAAGGTGCCGGGCCTGGCCGCGCCGGCGTGGATCGGGGCGCTGCATCGGTGGTCCGGCCGCGCCGCGTTTCTGCTCGCCGTGCCGGTCGCCGTCCACTGCCTGTATGCGCTCGGCTTCCAAACGTACTCCACGCGGGTCTTCGTCCACTCGCTGCTGGGCTGCGCCTTCTTCGGAGCGTTCACAGTCAAGATGCTCGGATTACGCCGGGACGGCCTACCGAATTGGGCGCTTCCAGTGCTCGGAGGCACAGTGTTCGCGCTGCTGGTGGGCTTATGGTGGACGTCCTCCCTCTGGTTCTTCACCACGATCGGCGTGCGGTTCTAAGGAGACAACGTGACAGCTGAGACCCCTCGGCGGACGCTGCTTGTTGCGGCCGCAACCGGCGCCGCCGCCGCGCTGGCCGGGTGCACGGTCTACGGGCGCGACGACGATGCGGAGGCCCGGCCGGAGCCCACCGCAACGGAGCCCGATGACTCCGCCGAGCAGCCCGGCGGCGAAGTCCTGGCCGCGACCAGCGATGTCGAGGTCGGTGGCGGCATCATCCTGGCCGATCAGGGAGTGGTCGTCACTCAGCCGAGCACCGGCGAGTTCAAGGGATTCAGTGCCACCTGCACTCACCAGGGCTGCACCGTGTCATCGATCAGGGACGGGACGATCAACTGCCCGTGCCACGGCAGTCGCTTCTCAATCGAGGACGGCTCCGTCGTCCAGGCGGCGTCCGGACTCACAGCGGATACACAGGCACCGCTGCCGGAGGTGCCCATCAATGTGGAGGGTGACTCGATCCTGTCTGGATAGCGGGCGCTTCGTCTGCCAGCTAACGTCCTCGTACATGGTCACTTGGAATGAGTTCGCCAAAGAGGCTCCGCGAATAGCCGAGGTCTTCGTCCGCCGGCACACCGCAACGAGCAATCTCTGCATGCTGGGCACGCTCCGGTCCGATGGGTATCCGCGGATAAGTCCCGTCGAACCGCGGATCTTCGAGGAGCACCTAGTGATCATTGGCATGCCCAACACCACGAAGTTTCGGGATCTGGCGCGCGACCCGCGATTCTGTCTGCACACGGCGACCGTCGATCCGTACGTGGGAGATGGTGACGCCAAACTGTGGGGCGATGTCACGAACCTGCATGACAGGCACTTGCACCAGCGGTTCGCCAATGACCTGTTCGAGCAGACCGGATTCGACCTCCGCGGGCAGGAGTTCGATCCCTTCTACGTCGCCGACCTCACCGGGGCTTCATCGGTGGCATTCGAAGACAACCAGTTGAAGATCACAATCTGGAAGCCCGGCGAAGGAGAG
>DASTNZ010000279.1:0-31446 GCA_035762665.1 Jiangellaceae bacterium
ACCTGCTGGCCTCGGTTGAGGCGAACGCTTTGGAGTACCGCGAGGTCAATGGGGTCGGTGAGGATGAGCCGGTCCCGGTGGACGCGGTCACCATGTCTTCCTCCGGACTCGATCCGCACATCTCGATTGCCAACGCTCACGTTCAAGCGCCACGGATCTCCGAGGCTCGCGGCATAGCGGTCGAGGAGGTGTTGCGACTGGTCGACGAATACACCGACGGCAGAGCATTCGGCTTCCTCGGCGAACCCGGAGTCAACGTCCTCGAACTCAACCTTGCTCTCGACGACCTCTGACCACACGTCGATTTGTCCCGCCCGGACGACCCGGTGACCTGCGCCTTCCTGACGGTCGAGCCGGAAAATCGACGTTGCCGAAGCCAGTCGTCGCTAGCATGACTTACGTGGCAGATCACGGCCGCGTGCTGGTGGTCGACGACGACCCGCGGATTCGCCGCACCCTTGAAGTCAACCTTCGAGCCCGCGGCTACCAGGCCGACCTCGCCGCCACCGGCGAACAAGCCCTCCAAGCAGCGGCCCGAAACCACCCGGACCTGGTCATCCTCGACCTCAGCCTGCCGAGCATGACCGGGCTCGACGTCGTCCGCGGCCTGCGCGGCTGGACATCGGTGCCGATCGTCGTGCTGTCCGGACACGACGCCGAAGCAGCCAAGGTCAAAGCCCTCGACCTCGGCGCCGACGACTACGTCACCAAGCCTTTCGGCATGGATGAACTCTTCGCCCGGCTACGCGCCGTCGGGCGGCGCGCGGTGCTACCCGAAGGCGACCCCGTCGTCACCACACCGGACTTCACCATCGACTTCGCCGCCAAGACTGTCACCCGCAACGGGCGACCGGTACGACTCACCCCGAGGCAGTGGCACATCGTGGAGGTCCTCGTCCACAACGTTGGGCGCCTGGTCACCCATGAGCAACTCCTGCGGGAAGTCTGGGGTCCGCGCTACGGTACCGAGACCAATTACCTCCGCGTGTACATGACCCAAATCCGGGCCCGGCTCGAACCCGAGCCGTCCCGGCCGAGATACTTCATAACCGAACCCGGCATCGGCTACCGGTACCAGCAACTTCAATAGCCGCCGCGCGGGCGTGCACAGCACCAGGGATACCGCCTCGGCGACGACCACGACATGGGTAGGCTCGCAACCTGCTCGTGATCGCATGCGCGCACCGCAAGGGGTTCACTGTGCGGCGAGGTCGGCGGACACCTCGGCCGCCGTCTGCTGAAGCGCGGGCAGTAGCTCTTGACGGATGGCAGTGGCACTGCCTCGGCTGATGTGCGCAGAGACGTTCATGGCTGCCACGACTCGTGCTGATCCATCGAGAATCGGAACGGCAATCGACCGCAGCCCCTCCTCGAGCTCCTGGTCTACCAGGCAGTATCCCTGAGCCCGAACCCGCGCCAATTCCGTGGCCAGCTCCTTTGGGTCTGTTGTCGTGTAGGGAGTCAACGGCTTGAACTCGCCGCGCTCGAGGTACTCGTCGAGCCAGGCAGCGTTCTGATGTGCCAACAAGACGCGGCCCATTGATGTGGCGTAGGCAGGGAAGCGAGTTCCTACGCTGATCGCCACGGTCATAATGCGCTTGGTAGGTACCCGGGCTACGTAGACGATGTGGTCACCGTCCAAGATCGAAACCGAGCACGACTCGTGGATCTTCTCGACGAGCTGTTCCATGTGCGGTTCGGCGATCTGGGGAAGCGACAGGCTGGAAAGGTAGGCGTAACCCAGCTCGAGCACGCGTGGCCGCAGGGCAAACAACCGGCTGTCGGTGCGAACGTAGCCAAGCTCGACGAGCGTATGCAAGAAGCGCCGGGCTGCGGCGCGCGTCAACCCCGTCGCACGAGCAACCTCGCTCAGCGTCAGCTCGGGAGTGTCGGCGCTGAACGCTCGGATCACTGCGAGGCCGCGCTCGAGTGATTGCACGAAATCGGAGCTGCGCTTCGTCGGTCCGGTCACGATGCCGACTCCGATCTCGCCGGGCCGGTGATGACGCCGTCGGCGACGAGCACGTCTTGCGCGATGGAGAAGGCCCGATTTGCTGCCGGCAGACCAGCGTAAACGCCTACCTGCAACAGCACTTCAGAGATCTCCTCGGTGGAAACACCGTTACGCAGCGCGGCCCGAACATGCATCGCGAGCTCGTCGTGGTGATGCAGGGCCGCAAGCAACGCCAAAGTGACACAGCTTCGGGTACGCCTATCGAGGTCCGGGCGCGCCCACACTTCGCCCCACGCGTATCGGGTGATGAAGCTCTGGAAGTCCGCAGTGAACGGGGTGCTGGCGGATGTCGCACGTTCGACGTGGGTGTCGCCGAGCACAGCCCGACGCACGGCCATTCCGGTGTCGTACCGGGTGGTGTCATCCATCTGCGTTACCTCCGTCGGAGCGCCTCAGCTCAGCTCGTCAACCAGTGTTCCAGCAGTGCGGTCGAAACGGCCTTCGGCTGTTCCACGGCCGCCAGATGCGCGCCGGGGACAACGACACTACGCGCGGTTCCGCCTGCTTCGGCGATGCCGCTTTCGATCACCCTGGCATGGTCGGTTGGCGTTGCCGGGTCATCCTGGCCAGCGATGACGAGAGTAGGTGCACTGATCTCACGCAAGGCCGGACGCAAATCCATCGACGCGATCGCTTCGCAACACCCCGCATAGCCCTCGACGGGCACGTTCAGGAACTGTAACTGCAGCTGCTGGGCGCGAGGCGTGGCGGCAAACTGTGGAGTGAACCACCGTCGCGTGACCGGCTCCAGCACCGCCGACATCCCGTACTCACGCACGGTTGCCGCCCGGTTGTGCCACATCGACGGCGGAGGTATATGGGCGGACGTGCATACCAGGCCCAGCCTTATCACTCGGCCGGGATATGTGGCGGCAATGCGGATGGCGACCATCCCGCCCAGTGACACGCCGCCGAGGTGTGCTTGGGCGATGCCAACTTCATCCATGAGCGCCACAACATCGTCGGCGAGCTCGTCGATTGTGTATGGACCGGTGGGGACGGACGACTGCCCGTGTCCGAGATGGTCGTACGTGACCACTCGAAAAAGCTTGGCGACATGCGGCAGTACATCGTCCCACATCGCACGAGTGGTACCCAACGAGCCGCCGAGGACGACGCAGGGGGCGTCCGCCGGCCCGTGGACTTCGTAGCCCAATCGCACACTCGTCACGCCGAGTCCGCCCGGTGAGCAGCGAGAGTCCGATCGATCAACGACTGTGTCGGACCAAGAAGGGATTCGGGGTTGCGCATGGCGTCCTCACCAAGAGACTGTGCGGCGGCCGGGGTGGCGAGAAAGGCGTCGAGGTTCGACCGCATCCTTTCGGTGTGGACGTCGAGGTTGGCCAGCAGATCGGCGACACGGGCGGCCGCGCCTCCGGTCAGGTGCAGGAGTCCTCTCAGCGGTTGCCACTCGGCGTGCCAACTGCCTACTGCACGCTCGTGCTCGTGGACGCCGGAGGCCAGGATCGTGCCGACGAGTCCGGGAGTCCGGCGCGCGGCCGACACGACGAGCACAGCTTTGGACGGATTGCGCTTGTGGGGCATCGCGGACGAAGCCCCGTGGCCGGAATCTCCAGCTTCCGTGACTTCGCCGACGTCGGACTGAGACAACCACACGACATCGGTCGCAACTTTGCCCGCAGCGGCCGTCGCCGACCCAAACGCGGCCGCAATGCGATGAATCCGAGATCGCTCGGTGTGCCACGGAACGCCGGGATCTGCCAGTCCCGTCTCGGCGGCAAACCGCGCCGCGACCGCGAGCCCCTGGTCACCGTAGGCGCTTAGCGAGCCGACTGGCCCGCCGAGCTGTGACGCGAGCGTGCCGGACAATAGATCGCGCAGGTGGCGGGCGGCGCGGTCAAGGCCCGCGCACCACCCTGCGGCCTTGAGGCCGAAGGTCGTCGGGAGGGCGTGTTGCCCGAGGGTCCGAGCGATCATCAGCGATTCGCGGTGCTGCTGCGCGAGGTCGGCTGCGGTCGCTGCGGCCCGATCGAGCGCCCAAGTGATCCGAATCAGCGCTCGCTTGGTCACCAGCATGAACGCCGTGTCCATGATGTCTTGGCTGGTGGCGCCATAGTGGATCCACGGTGCAGCAGTTGCCGACACGGCGGCACGCAAGTCATGGACAAGGGGAACGACGGGATTGCCGGATGCGACGGCCCGCGCTCCAAGGTCGGCCGGCTCGACGGACAGCTCCAACCTGACCTTCGCAAGGCTATCGACGGCGTCCGATGGAGCAATGCCGGCATGAACCAGCGCTCGTAACAGAGCCGACTCCGCATCGAGCATCGCCTGGACGAACGCGGCCCCGCTGATCTCTGCATCGACTGCCGGATCGCCGTCGAGTGCTTCGAACAACCCCGCCATCACACACTCACACTGAGAAGAAGACCGTTTCGTCCGGGCCTTGGAGACGAATGTCAAACCGTAGTGCGTCGCCGTTAGGCACAGCGATGAGGGTGTGACGGCGATTCTCCGGCATTGCCGAAAGTACCGGATCCAACTTGTTCGCGGTGGTCTCGTCAGGAAAGTAAATCCGGGTGACCACTCGATCCAGAAGCCCGCGACCGAACACCGAGACGTCGATGTGCGGCGCTTGAGTTCCTGTTTCGGCGGGCACCGGGCCAGGCTTGGCAGTGAGAACCGCGTACTGCCCGTCCTTGTCGGTGTGGCAACGGCCGAAGCCGCGAAACCCCGGAATTGTGGGACTCACCGGAGCACGGGGGTCGTCCGGGTGGGCGAATCTGCCGTGTGGGTCGGCCTGCCAGGTCTCTATCAGCGCGTCAGGTACGGGGACGCCGTGGCCGTCGTACACCGTACCGACGATGCGCACGGCGCCGGCCGTCCCTTCCGGGACGACATATGGACCGTCGTCCCAAATCATCCCGACGTGTAGAAACGGGCCCACGGTCTGAGAGGGCGTGATGCCCAACGCGGCCGGTGCGCCGATCGTGTCACTCATCGTCGTCGTCTTCCTCGAACACGGTGGCTTCTGGCCCACGCAACACGATGTCGAATCGGAAGCCGAGTGCCCATTCGGGACGGGTAGTCGAATGGTCGTACGCCGAAATCACGCGCTGGCGCGCCTTCTCGTCCCGAACAGAATTAAAGATCGGATCTTGGAAGAACAACGGGTCGTCTGGAAAGTACATCTGAGTGACCAGGCGCTGGACGAACGACCTGCCGAACAGGGAGAAGTGGATGTGCGCAGGCCGCCAGGCGTTGTCGTGGTTTCGCCATGGATAGGCGCCAGGCTTGATGGTGGTGAAGCTGTAGTGCCCGGCCTCATCGGTGACGGTGCGTCCACCCCCAGTGAAGTTCGGATCCAGCGGCGCCGGCCAGTTGTCGTTCGCATGCCGGTACCGGCCTGCGGCATTCGCCTGCCAGACCTCCACCAAGGTGTTGGGGACGGGTTTGTTGTTGGCGTCGAGCACCCGGCCATGCACGATGATCCGTTGCCCCAGCGGCTCACCGGCGTGCTGACGAGTGAGGTCGTCGTCGTGGGGGCCGATGCGCTCTTCGCCGAACAGCGGCCCAGTGATCTCGGTAAGGCGTTGCGGCAACACCTGCAAGGGCTGCGTGGGATGGCGCAGGCGAGACGACTGATACTCGGGGCTGTCGAGCGGCGGGTGTACTCCGGGTACGCGCGGATAGACCGGCAGTGTCATTTCAGGTGCCCTTCGTCGCCTCGAGATGACGTAGTACCTCGAGCTCTTCCGGAGTCGGCGGGTCGGTGTAGTTGAGATCTGGCGCAATCCGCAGCCGCCAGCCAGTGGCTTGCTTGGCTTGGTCGACGCTCACCCCCGGGTGGAGTTGCACCAAGGTGAGTTCGCAGCTCACCGGGTCTGGCATGAGTACTCCGAGGTCGGTGATGACGACCTGCGGCCCGGCGCCGGTGAGGCCCAGGCGTTCCCGGTCACCCGGGCCGCTGCCGAATCCGACGGAGGTCACGAAGTCGACTGTCTCCACGAAGATCCGAGGTTGCTGCCGAACGACCACCACGCTGTGGCCGCATGAAGCCGCAATTTCCGGAGCACCACCTGCTCCGGGTAGGCGGACTCTGGGCCGGGCATAGTCGGGGCCGATGATTGTGGTGTTGATATTCGCGAAGCGGTCGATCTGCGCCGCGCTGAGAAAGCCGACATCGATGCGGCCTGGCTGCAGCCAGTAGTTGAAGATCTCGGGAACGCTGACGACGGTGATTGCGGTGTCGGCAAGTATGCCGTCACCGATGGATAACGGGAGGCGGTCGGGGCGCGCACCGAGGGGTCCGGATTCATAAATGAGGACGAGATCGGGTGCATGCACCGCCCTGGCCAGGTTGGCTGCCGTACTCGGTAGCCCAATGCCGACAAAACAGGTGCGTTCATCGCGCAGTGCACGAGCGGCTGCAACGCACATCATCTCGTCGGTGGTCCACGTCACCTTCTGGTTCGCTTGTGCTTCGAGCGCCGCCATCATCGACTCCTGATCGGATCAGGTTTGCCTGCGCGCACAACATCGTCGATCCAACGGCTGAACGCTTCACGGTCGCGACTGATCTCGTCCCAGGCCTGGTAGTACGCGTTGTCTCGCTGAGAGTAACCCTGGGCATAGGAAGGGTGGGCGCCCCCGGGGACGTGGACGACGAAGCTCAGTGCCCACGTGGGCAACACCACTGCGCCGGGGCGAGGTTCCAGGTGGTCGACGACCTCGTCGACGGTGACCACCGCTCGTCGCGCGGCTAGGACGGCTTCCTTCTGCACCCCAGTGATGCCCCACATCTGTACATTGCCGGCTTGGTCGGCCTGTTGCGCATGCACGATCGTGACATCTGGATTGAGCGCCGGAACCGCGGTCAGAACCTCTCCGGTGAAGGGGCAGGTAATCGGGCGGATCGTGGCGGTGTACTCCACCAAGTCGGTACCGCGATAGCCGCGCAATACCGCAAAGGGCAATCCTGAGGCGCCGGCGACGTATCGGTTCGCCATGCCTGCGTGGCTGTGTTCTTCAAGCTCAAGCCGTACCGGCCAGCCCGTAGTCACGGCGTCGCGAAACCTGTGGAGGGACCCGACTCCTGGGTTACCGCCCCAGGAGAAGATGAGCTTGCGGGCACAGCCGGCACCGATGAGCTGGTCGTAGACGATGTCAGGGGTCAGCCTGACCAGTGTCAGATCGCGACGACGCTGCCGGATGATCTCGTGGCCCGCGGCCACAGGGATCAGGTGAGTGAAACCCTCCAACGCCACCGTGTCGCCGTCGTGAACTGTGGCGGCCACGGCGGCCTGCAGTGTCGTCAGCTCTGCCACACCCAACTCCGTTCGTATAACGCACGTACGTTCTACAGTCGAACATAGGTCGTTGCGAACATTCGCGTCAACATTCTCCGCTTGGACGGTAACGGACGAGATCTCAGTCAAGAAATGATGCTGCCATCGCCCCATTGACGCCTGCGAGGCCGACGTCTATGTTCTGCATGAGAACAACCGTCCGTACTTCGCACACTTATCGCTACATCAATCCGACATCTGAAACCCGCCCGATCCACTTCCGGAGGACCCGATGAGGCGCTCTCTCACAGCACTGACTGCTGTCGCCGTCGTCCTGCTCGCTGCGTGCGGGGAAGACGACGGTGGCGACGAGCAAGCAGACGCTTCCACTCAAGAGCCAACTGCCGGCGGGGAGCCGGACAGCGTAACCGTTGGTGTGATTCCGATCGTTGACGTGGCGCCGATCTATCTCGGAATCGAGCAGGGCTTCTTCGAAGAGCAGAACATCGACGTGACCCTCGAGAGCGGCCAAGGTGGTGCTGCGATCGTGCCTGGTGTTGTCAGCGGGGAGTTCCAGTTCGGCTTCAGCAATGTCACGTCATTGCTCATCGCTCGGACGGAAGGGCTCGATCTGAAGGTGGTGACCGCCGGCAACAGCACAACCGGTGAGGAGGGCGCCGACTTCGGCGCGGTAGTCGTGCGGGAAGACAGCGATATTCAAGACGCCGCCGATCTCGCCGGACGATCGGTTGCCGTGAACACGCTGAACAACATCGGCACGTCGACGATCAATAAGGTGGTGCGCGACGCGGGCGGTGACCCGTCCACCATCAACTACACCGAGCTGGCGTTCCCCGACATGCCGGCGGCGCTGCAAGACGGCCAGGTCGACGCGGTGTGGGTGGTTGAGCCGTTCCTTACCATCTCGACCCAGCAGGGTGCTCGACCGGTGGCGTGGAACTTCGCCGGCACTGATCCGAACCTGATGATTGCCGCCTACTTCACCACACAAGAGCTGATCGACTCGAACCCGGAACTCGTCGAACGGTTCACCACGGCGATGACGGAGTCCCTTGAGTACGCCGACTCCAACCCCGACGAAGCCCGCAGAATTCTGAGTACGTACACCCAGATCGACGAGGCGACCGCTGAGGCATTGACACTGCCGAAGTGGCCTACCGAGATCGCCACCGAAACTGTGCAGCTTCTCGCCGATCTCGCAGTGGAAGACGGGCTGGTCGACACCGAACCGGACGTGGATGCCCTGTTGCCGTGACCACCGCCGCACCCGTCTACACCATTCGCCGGCAACGGCGGCAACGGACCGTTCCCACGTGGTTGCTGGGCCTGCTCGGCTTGGCGGGATTGATCACTCTCATCGAGCTGGCCCCTCGCCTCGGCCTGGTAGATCGACGGTTCTTGCCGCCGTTCAGCGAGATGATGAGCGATTTGGCGGATCAGCTCACGACGGCGAGCTTCTGGCAGGCTCTTGGCGATACCTTGCAGGGTTGGTCCGTTGGCCTGGCCATCGCGATGATCGCTGGGGTGGGATTTGGTATCGCCATCGGAGGCATCCCGACGCTGCGGGCAGCGACGAGTTCCACCACCGAGTTCCTCCGGCCGATTCCCTCAGTGGCCCTGATTCCGCTCGCCGTCCTGCTCTATGGCACGAACATGCGCGCCACCTTGCTGCTAGTGGTGTACGCGGCCTTCTGGCAGGTACTGGTTCAAGTGCTGTACGGCGTTCAGGACGTGGATCCGGTCGCCCGTGAGACGGCGCACAGCTATCGGTTCAGCCCGTGGAGGCAGGTGCGAACTGTAATCTGGCCGACCGCACTGCCCTACGTCATGACCGGTTTCCGGCTCGCCGCCGCGGTTGCCCTTGTTCTTGAGATAACGGGTGAGCTGATCATCGGAACTCCTGGTATCGGCAAACTCATCGCCGTAGCGCAGACATCGGGTGCCTATGCAGCCATGTATGCGCTGGTGATCGTGGCCGGATTGATCGGGGTGGTGGTTAACGTCGTGGCCAGGGGCCTAGAGCGCCGAGTGTTGCGGTGGCATCCGTCAGTTCGACGGGAGGCACCACGGTGAGGATTCGAGCCCTGGCGCGAAGCGTAATCCTTGTACTGGGCCTGCCGACCGTCCTGGTGGCAGTGTGGTGGGTAGTCAGCGCGAACAGCGACAGCTTCTACTGGCCGCCGCTACGAGAGATTGTCGGCACGTTCGGCGACACCTGGTTTACCGGGCGCTTCAGCGATCACGTCATCCCAAGCCTGCTGCGGCTCGCGGTGGGCTATGGCATAGCCCTGGTGCTGGGCGTCGGCCTGGGCGTGGCCATCGGGTCGTCACGAAACCTGCGAGCCGTGGTTGAGCCCGTGCTGGAGTTCTTTCGGGCGATCCCGCCGCCGATCATCGTACCGATCTTGATCCTTTTTGCAGGCATCGGTGACACCATGAAGGTGTTGGTAATCGTCTCTGGCTGCATCTGGCCGATCCTGTTGAACACGGTCGAAGGAGTACGAAGTATCGACGAAGTACTGCGAGATACCGCCCGCTGCTATCGGTTCGGGGCGAAGACGCGCGTGCTTCACTTGGTGCTACGCGGGGCCAGCCCACAGATCGCGACCGGAGCTCGGCAGGGTCTCTCGATCGGGCTGATCTTGATGGTCATCAGTGAGATGTTCGCGGCCAATAACGGCTTGGGTTTCAGCATTGTGCAGTTCCAGCGCAGTTTCGCCATCCCAGAAATGTGGACCGGCATTATCGTTCTCGGCCTCATCGGTGTTGCTCTGTCGCTGATCTATCGCGTTGTGGAAGCGCGGGCACTGGCCTGGTACGACGGTATCCGAGCGGCGCAGCGCGGAAGGGGCTGACATGACCATGACCACCGACCCTGTTGCCGGCCAGCTCGGCAAACACCATGCCACGCTCGAAGTACGCGGGCTGCAGAAGACGTACGAAAGCAACAACCGACGAGTGGAGGCGATTCAGGAACTGACATTCCGCGCCAGTGCGGGAGAACTGGTTTGCGTAGTTGGGCCGTCCGGGGCTGGCAAGACCACGCTGCTGCGCTGCATCGCCGGCTTGCTCGACGCCACGGCGGGCGAGATCTTGCTCGGCGATGAGCGCGTCACGGCACCACCCCGTGGCATGGCGGTCGTATTTCAGGAGTACGGACGCAGCCTCTTTCCATGGATGACCGTATGGCAGAACGTCGAGCTGCCGCTGAAGGAGAAGAAGCTGCCTAAGGGGGAGCGGCGGCGTCTTGTGACAGACGCCCTGCGGGCGGTGGGTCTGCACGATGTTCATGGGGCCCATCCCTGGCAGTTGTCCGGTGGTATGCAGCAACGGGTCGCGATCGCCCGGGCTGTCGCCTACGAACCAGACGTATTACTCATGGACGAGCCGTTCGCCGCCGTCGACGCACAAACCCGTGCGGAGCTGGAGGACCTGGTCCGTGCGTTGTGGAAACGGCTCGGGGTCACAGTGCTGTTCGTCACGCACGACATCGACGAGGCGGTCTACCTTGGCGAACGGGTGCTGGTGCTCTCGAACGCGCCAACTGTGTTGCTCGAGGATGTCGCAGTTGACTTGCCGGACGATCGTGATCAGCTGAACACGCGGTCGCTGACGCGGTTCGCCGAGCTGCGTGGTCACGTCTATGAGTTAGTGCAGCGCGCCAAGCATGGGTATCGCCCGCCATCACACGAGACGACCTCGCCACGGTGATCGCTGATGTCAGCTCGGCGCAGGGAGCCCGGGAAAAGCGTCACATCGCGTGTCGTGGAGATTCTGGGCGCCTTCGACGAAGTTCACACCGGCTTGACTCTTACTGATGTGGCGCGGCGCAGCGGTCTGCCGCTGAGTACTACGCATCGCCTGGTACATGAGCTCGAGGACGCCGGCTTGCTGACCCGTGACTCCGTCGGTGGCTTCCACATCGGTTTGCGGCTGTGGGAACTCGGGCAGCTGGCGAATAGCCGGTTGCGCGAGGTTGCACACCCGTGGTTGCAGGAGTTGTTCGACTCGACGCGGGAGAACGTGCAGCTGGGCGTCCGCGATGGGTTCGAAGTGCTCTACCTCGACAAGGTGTACGGCCGTCGTGCGGTACCCATCATCTCGCGCGTCGGCGGACGACTACCGATGCACACCACCGGCGTCGGCAAGGCGTTGCTCGCCTTCCAGCCGACCTGGTTTCTCCAGTCATATCTGGCGCGAAAGCTGGAGCGTCCGACGCCATTCGCGATTACCGAACCGGGCCGGTTGAGCCGGGAACTGGCAATTACCCGCAACCGCGGATGGGCGATCACCAAGGAGGAGATGACGCTCGGCTCGTGTTCTCTGGCGGCGCCGATTCGTGACGCGGAGGGAAAGGTCATCGCGTCTATCGGAGTCGTGCTGGCGTCTCGGCGAGCCGGCGAACTCGACGGGTTGGTTCAGCCGGTGCTGAGCACGGCAGCCGAGGTCGGGCGGGCGTATGCGGCATCGGGTGACGCTCGTCACCTTGTCACTACGTGACACCGACCGGGGCGCGCGGACGTGCCTGCGAAGTGACATATTCCGTCCAGCGGAAGCGATTGGTGGCTTCGCTGCCGCGGTCGTGTGATGTTCCGTTCAGCGTGTTGACCTGCGACGTCTCGAGCGCAACGAAGGGGTTCACATGACTGTTCGAGTCTCCACAGCATCTCGGTTGGGTCGGCGGCCATCGGTTGCATCGATAGCTGTCGCCACTATTGCTTTCGCGGCGATCGGAGTGGGCCCGCAGGCGGTCGCAAAGTCGACAACGGATGCTGCGCAACCGGTTCGGTCGTGCGCGAGCTTGGCCGACGTGGCCATTGAGAACGTAACGATCAATTCGATCACCGAGCACCCCGGTGACGCCACAACGCCGGCATCGTGCCGCATCACCGCAATCAGTACTCACCCACCTGCTGGTGACGAGGTTCGAATCTGGGTGTACCTGCCGCTAGAGAATTGGAATGGCCGGTTCCAGGGAACCGGTGGCGGAGGATTCTCCGGCGGTAGCGAAGGCGCGCTGGTTGGGCCGCTGCGGCAAGGCTTCGCAGCAGCCGCTACCGATACCGGCCATACCGGAGGTAGCGGTAGCTTCGCGTTGAACGAGGACGGCAGCTTGAACTGGACGCTCATTCAAGACAACGCCTACTTGGGTATTCACGAAGCTGCGGTGGTCGGGCAGACACTTACCGCAGAGTTCTATGGGGAGCCGGCCGAGTACCGGTATTTCAACGGGTGCTCCACTGGCGGGCGACAAGGCTTGATGGAGGCTCAGCGCTATCCAGACGACTATGACGGCGTGCTTGCCGGTGCTCCGGCCATCAACTGGCAGAAGCTGCACATCGCCCAACTGTGGGGCCAGCTCGTGATGCTGAAGTTGGGCAATCCGGTGGACCAGTGCAAGTTCCAGGCGGTCAACCAGGCGGCCATCGCCGCGTGTGACGACCTCGACGGCGTCGTGGATGGTGTCATCGGCGACCCGAACCGCTGCGACTTCGATCCTGAAACGCTCGTTGGGGCCGTGACACCGTGCGGAGCATTCACTGCTACCGACGCTGAGGTCGTCCGTAAGATCTGGCAGGGCCCGCAAACCAGCGACGGCGAGTTCATGTGGTACGGACTGGAGCCCGGCGCGGCGTTCAATGGATTGAACAACACCGGCGGTGACCCGCTGGCGGGTCAGCCATTCTTCATCACGTTGCAATGGATCTGGTACTTCATCACTCAGAACCCGGAATGGGACTGGACGACATTGACCCAGGATCTCTTCGAGCGCCTCTGGAGCCAATCGCTGGAGCAGTACGGCGCCGTCATCGGCACCGACAACCCAGACCTTTCGTCATTCGCCGAGCGGGGCGGCAAGATCCTCATGTGGCACGGATGGAACGACCAACTGATCTATCCGATGGGAACGGTCGACTACTACACGAAGGTGGTCGATACCGCCGGCGGCACGTCGAAGTCCGACAAGCACATTCGGTTGTACATGGCACCGGGTGTCGCGCATTGTGCCGGCGGCCCCGGTCCGCAGCCTTCAGGCATGTTCCAAGCCCTGATGGAATGGGTGGAGAACGGCAAGGAGCCCAAAGACCTGCTGGCGGTACGCACCGAGGGCGGCGAAGTCGTCCAGACCCGTCCGCTGTGCGAGTATCCCTTGGTGGCTCGTTACCGTGGCCACGGAAGTACGGACGACGCGTCGAGTTTCCAATGCAAGATGGACTACTGATGGGAGCTGAGATTCCATTGAGTGTGGAAGGGATGGTGCGCCGGAGTCGCAGATGAGTGAGCCTGGTCGCACTGGGAGAGCCGAACCGTAGGGGCATCGTGCGTACACAGGTTGGCATCATCGGAGCCGGTCCCGCCGGGCTGCTGTTGGCGCACCTTCTCGCTCAGCATGGGATCGAGTCGGTCATCGTTGAGAACCGCAGCCGGGACTACGTCGAGGCCCGTATCCGAGCCGGCGTGCTCGAGCAGGGGACTGTCGACCTGCTCGTCGAGTCGGGCGTGGCTGATCGCTTACAACGGGAAGGCCTTCGTCACGACGGGATCTACCTGCAATGGCCAGGAGTCCGACACCACGTGGACTTCCCAGAACTGTGTGGCCGGTCGGTGTGGATCTATGGACAGACACAGGTCGTCAGGGATCTCATAGCGGTCCGCCTGGCAGCAGGACAGCCGCTGTACTTTGAAGTCTCGGACACGTCACTTCACGACGTCGATGGCGAGCAGCCGCAGATCCGGTGCCGAACTTCGGACGGCCGCGAGTTAACGATTGTGTGTGACTTCATCGCTGGCTGCGACGGGTTCCACGGTCCCAGCCGGGAAAGTGTGGCCGGGTTGCGAACATGGCAACGGGATTATCCATACGGCTGGCTTGGCGTCCTGGCCAACGTTGAGCCGTCAACCGACGAGCTGATCTACGCCTGGCATCCCCATGGCTTCGCCTTGCATAGCATGCGGTCACCCACGGTGAGTCGTCTCTACCTCCAGGTTGATCATGACGAGAACGTTGCCGACTGGTCAGATGACCGCATCTGGGAGGAGCTTGCTACCCGCTTCGCCCTCGATGGCTGGCAGCTGAAGACCGGCCCAATCGTCGACAAGAGCATCACGCCGATGCGCAGTTTCGTTAGTAGCCCAATGCGTCATGGTCGGCTCTTTCTGGCTGGTGACGCCTCGCACATCGTTCCCCCGACCGGCGCAAAGGGCCTGAACCTGGCTGTCGCCGACGTCAAGCTGTTGTCGGACGCGCTGGTCGCGTTCTTCAAGGAGAACAGCAGCGACCTCATGGACCAGTACTCCGAGGTGGCACTGCGCCGGGTATGGCGATGCACACACTTCTCGTGGTGGATGACCGCCATGCTCCACGTGTCTGGCAATGACGACTTCGACCAAGAGTTGCAGTTGGCGCAGCTGCGATACGTGAGCCGGTCGCGTGCCGCATCACAGGCTCTCGCGGAGAATTACACCGGCGTGCAATTCGGTTGGTGAACTGGTCTGCGATGGCGCCATGGTGGTTCTGTGGCATACCTATACACGTAAGGGGTGGTTGATGCCCGCCGTTCAGACGATCATCAACCTCTTCTTGCGCAAGGCTTGGACCGGGCAGTTCGCCGAGAAGGACTGCACCCACCTGGGCATGGTCAAGAACGTGAAACCAGCCTCAGATGCATGCCTTCGATGCGTCGATTCCGGAGACAACTGGCCGGCCCTTCGCATTTGCCTGACCTGCGGCCACGTGGGCTGCTGCGACAACGCTAAGAACCAGCATGCCCGCAAGCACTTCCAACAGACCGGCCATCCGTTGACGAGGCCGCACCAGGAGCGAGGCATGAACTGGATCTGGTGCTACCACGACGAGGCACTCCTCGACCCGTAACGAATTCGGCACGCGGGCATCCGGCAACTTCTCATTAAATTCAACTGCGACGGCCGAATTCTCGCCGAGCATGGGGCCGGATCTGCCGCGCGCGGCGCGCGGCGTGCCGACTGAGCCCCGCCAACCCGAACGTCCAGTCCGATACCTCACACAGCTCTGTCGGCACATCAAGCAGGTGTCACAGCTGCATCCCCAGCAGCCGGCGCACGTCGAATGGTCGCCGAACCAGGGCAGACCGAGCCGAGCGCTGACCGGGACGCCATCGTCAACGTCGCCAGCGAGGTCGGCGAGTGGCTCCAGCGTGAGTACGGGCTGGCGGTCCGCGAGATTCAGGTTCCCAGACCCTACGCTCACCCCCACCAGTGGCAGGCCGACGCGCTGCTTCTCTCGCTCCTTGCCGGTGGAGCGGCAGCCCTGCTGCTCAGCACCGTCCTGGTAGCCACCATGCTCAACGGCCTGTTCACCCAGCAGATACCACAGATCGGGATCATGAAGGCGATCGGCGCGCGATCGGGCCGCATCGCGAGCCTCTACCTGGCGATGACCCTTCTGGTTGCTGTGTCGGCCACCCTGCTCGCGCTAGTACCGGCCGTCCTGCTCGGCAGGCTCGCGGTCGGAATCTTTCTCGGGTTCCTCGGCATCGAACCCACCAGCCTCGCAGCCCCCTGGTGGACCTACGTGGCGGTCCTCGTCGTCGGGCTCTGCCTGCCGACGTTGATGGCCCTCGTCCCGCTGGTCAAGGCCAGCCGCATCACTGTTAGAGCGGCGATCGACCACCATGGCGGCGCCGCCAAACCGAGCGCTGCGGCCGGCCTGCTGACCCGGCTGAGCCAGATCGGCCGCCTCGACCGTGGCCTGCTCATGGCACTTCGCAACACCGTCCGGCGACCGGCCCGGTTCTTCCTGTCCGTCGGCCTGCTAGCCACCGCGGGCACGGTATTCGTCGCCGGAATGTCGCTGAGCTCGGGAACAGACGCAATCGCCATGGAGGAGAAGGAACAGCGCATCTGGGACGTCGACGTGCAACTGGCTGCGCCGGCCTCGGCCGAACTGATCCGCAACTTGACGAGCCAGGTGCCGGGCGTCACCAACGTGGAGGGCCTGACCGTCATGCCGACCGGTGTCGCCGGGCCCGGACAGATCCCCGTTACCCGCACCTACCCCGACCAGGGACACGGTCGGGTCGCGGTGACCGCGCTTCCGCCCGGCCTCACCACGTTCACACCGCCCAAGCTGCTGGAGGGCCGCTGGCTCGAGCCGGGCGAGACTGGAGCAGTCGTGCTCAACCAGCTGACCCGCGAGAACACCGTCCCTGGCGTTCGCGACGGTGACACCGTGCAACTGATCGTCAGCGGTGTGCCCACCACATGGCGGGTCGTAGGCATTGTCGAGGAGAGAACAGGTGGCGGTGGTGCGTACACGACTGCCGAGGGTTTCGCCGTGGCCACGGGACAGCCAGAACGAGTGAACCAGCTACGCATCTTCACCGAGCGCCACGACGAGCAGACCCGCCAGGCGGTGGCTAGCGCCCTCATCAGATCCTTGGCAGGCGCCGGGATCGAGGTCAGGTCCGCGGCGTCGGTCAGTCGAAGTGAGGCCATCACCGAAGGTCATCTCACGCCGGTCATCCTGATCCTGCTCGGGATCGCTCTCCCCCTCGGGGTCGTGGGTGTCATCGGTTTGGCGTCGACCATGAGCACGAACATTCTGGACCGGACCCGCGAGTTCGGGGTCATGCACGCCATCGGCGCCCGCTCCAAGGCCGTCCGACGCGTCGTCGTTGCCGAAGGCCTCTTCCTGGCCCTCACCAGCTGCCTCGTGGCGGTCATCCCAGCACTGGCCCTCACCGGCGTACTCGGTGCCGGGCTCGGTAATCTGTTCTTCTCCGCACCACTTCCGTACCGCGTCTCAGCACTTGCCGCCGTCATCTGGGTATTGATCGTCACGCTTGGCTCCGTGCTCGCTACTGACGCGGCCGCGACACGGGCATCCCGCTTCACAGTCCGCGAAGCCCTCGCCTACCTCTGACGAATCGACCTACCCGGCCCGCGGGATCACCGCCAGCAGCGCCGATTCGGTGGGACTACGTGCTCACCGGCAAACAGGTCGTCGGCGCTCACCCGACATCGTCGACGTTCGAGCCCACCGTCGCTGATACCGATCTGAAACCTCGGTAAATCCGCCGGCACGCAGTCTTGCAGTCCGGCAACAAGTGCGACAGTGACGAAGGAGCGAACATGACGACCGTTTCGTCCACAGCGGCGATTTCGGTGAAACGGCTGCGGAAGTCATTCGGCGATCACTTGGTGCTTGACAGCGTCGATCTGGACGTCGCCACGGGAATGATCTTCTCGCTGCTCGGCCCGAACGGTGCTGGCAAGACAACCATGATCCAGATCCTGTCAACGTTGATCAGAGCTGACTCAGGCAAGGTCACGGTCGCGGGACACGACGTCGACGAGAGCCCCGACGGAGTGCGCGCCGGCATCGGCGTGACCGGGCAGTTCTCTGCCGTGGACAACCTGCTCACCGGCGAGGAGAACCTCCTCCTGATGGCCGATCTGAACCACCTGCCGAGGCTCGAAGGCCGCAGGCGAGCGATGGAACTGCTCGAGCGCTTCGATTTGGTGGAAGTAGCCAACAAGCCGGTCATGACGTACTCCGGCGGCACGCGCAGGCGGCTAGACCTGGCGATGAGCTTGGTCGGCGATCCGCGGATCGTGTTCCTGGACGAGCCCACAACCGGTCTCGACCCCCGTAGTCGGCGGACCATGTGGCAGATCATTCGAGACTTGGTGGCAGACGGTGTGACAATCTTCCTCACCACGCAGTACCTCGAGGAAGCAGACGCGCTAGCCGACCGGATCGCGCTGCTCGACCGCGGCCGACTGGTAGCCGACGGCAGCCCGGAGCAACTCAAGCAGCTCGTCCCCGGCGGCCACGTGCTGCTCCGCTTCACGACCGCACGAGGTCTCGAATCGGCCCAGCTGCTGGTCGGAGCAGGGGCTCGGAACGACGACGCGCTCACCCTACAAGTGCCGAGCGACGGCAGCGTGCGCTCGCTGAAATCACTCCTGGATCGCCTGGACGATGAGTCCATCGAGGTGGCCGAGCTGGCGGTGCACACTCCTGACCTCAACGACGTCTTCCTGGCCCTGACCGGACACCCGACGACGGAAAAGGAGACTGCCCGATGAAGACCCAGACTTACGCGATTCGCGACTCGGCCACCATGCTGCGCCGCAACCTCAAGCACATGCAGCGCTACCCGACAGTGCCGCTCATGGTGATCGGCATCCCGGTGATCTTCATGTTGCTGTTTGTCTACGTCTTCGGCGACACGATGGGCGCCGGTCTCGGTGGCGTGTCCAGTGGCAGAGGCGAATACGCCGACTACATCACTCCGGGCATTCTGATGCTGGCGGTGGCGGGTTCGGTGCAGGGGACGGCGATCTCGGTCGCCATGGACATGACCGAAGGCATCATCGCGCGTTTCCGCACCATGTCGATTGCCCGGGTCTCGGTGCTTACCGGGCACGTTCTCGGCAGCTTGATCCAGACGCTGCTGGGGCTGGCGGTCGTCGTCGGGCTTGCGATGCTGATCGGCTTTTCACCAAACGCCACGCCGGTCGAATGGTTAACATCGGCTGGCCTTCTCGTGCTGTTCTCGCTGGCTCTGATCTGGCTCTCGGTCGCCTTCGGGCTGGTGACGAAGTCGGTGGAGGCGGCCAGTAACCTCCCGATGCCGCTGATGTTGTTGCCGTTCCTGGGTAGCGGATTCGTCCCCACCGAATCCATGCCGGCGGGCCTGAGCTGGTTCGCCGAGAACCAGCCGTTCACGCCGGCCATGGAGACGACTCGCGGCCTGTTGATGGGTACCGCGATTGGCAACAGCGGGACCATCGCGGTCGCGTGGGCCGTCGGCATCGGGGCGGCCGGCTATTTGTGGGCGCGGAAGCTGTACAACCGCGACCCGTCGGCAAAGCCCGCGTGGTCGCTCACCTCCTCCGCAGGGCGGTGACAGCGGCGACGCGCAAACCGTCGCGATCCAGGCCGGCGTACGAGGAAACCGCCTCCTCATACGCCGGCCGATCAGCGTCCTCGGCAATCTTGCGGATCCGGCGCGAGGCCATCGTGGGCTGGAAGTTCCGCAGGTAGCCGAACCGCTCGGCCAGGGCGATCGCGCGCACCGCTGACCGGACCGCTCCGTCGTCGCTCGTTACCCGCGCGGCGGCAAGATCCGCCAGCGCCAGTGCAACGAGCACCGATCCGATCAGCTGGAGCTCCATGAAGTACGGAGGAGGATTGACCACAGGGCGTTCGAGCAGCGCGGACAGGCGGTCGGTGAGTTCGGGCGCAACGTCGGCAACCAGATCGAGCCCGCCGTGCTGTGCATGCGCGACGAGAGTCACCACCCGTGCTTCCACCGCCCAAGGATCCAGTTCGGCGGGCAAAACGAACGAGAACTCCTTAGGCGCAGTCCGCAGCAGTTCCACGACCTGCCGCCACATCCGCAACCCCGCATCCACATCGCCCCGCGCGAGCAACATTTCCGCACGTGCGCCGAGGTCATAGCCCAGCGTGCCAAGCTTCGGCTCCACATGAATGCCGGCGACCGACTCGATCCAGCGCTCTGCCTCGTCGACAGCTCCGCGTTGCAGATTGGCTAGAACTATCCACCATCGAAGCCCTACCGCATCGGTGCGCGCTCCGAGCCGCTCGATCACTGGCAGCGCCTCGGTTAGATGGCGGCACGCGTCGTCGGCCAACTCGAGCTGGAAGCACAGCTCACCAATCCGGCTATGAGCGAGCGCACGTAGCCACGCCGCGTCCTGCTTCTCGGCAGCATCGAGAATTCGGTAGGCCGCGTTCAACGCCTGATCGATGTGGTTCTCGGTCTCCCAGTAGTAGCTGGCAATGCTGTTGGCGGCCGCTGCGATCAGCGGCTCGTTGCTGTGACAAAGCTCGAGCAGCTCGCTGAAATCATGGCGCGTTGCTTCGAAGATGATTGACACCGCTCCGCCGAGGGACGTTGGTGCCGCTGGCGGAAGCCGCCTCAGGGCGACCAGCGATCGCACCGCTCGCGGCCCTTCGATCAGGAAGGTATACGTGGCATACAGAGCCAACGCCGTCCGCGTGATCTCGACGTCCTTCGGCGCGGGGCGGTAATGCGAAAGAAGCCACGACGTTTGCTCAACCAGGCTCGACATTCGCGGGTAGTTGGACTCGACTACCGATAGGCAGGCAAGTACCGCCGACACAGCTGCAAGGGTCCGGCCGTCGTTTCTGGTCAGCGCATGTCTGAGCGCATGACCAAGATTGTCTTGCTCGGCGCGGAGCAGATCCACATGCGGGTAAGGGTTGGCACCGATGATTCCCATGTAGTGCAAGTGCCCGATGTGGCGCGCCCAGGAGAACAATCTGTCAACGGTCTCCATCTCCTCACCCGTGGTGGCGCGTTCGGCGGCACTGAACTCTCGGACTGTCTCAAGCATCCGGAAGCGGGTTCCCGCGGGTGTGTCGGCCACGTTCAGCATCGACTGGTCGACCAGTTCCTCAAGCATGTCCGCGACGTCAGCCGGGTCGTCACCCAGCAGGTGTTCTACAGCTGCCGCGGTGAAGCCGCCCGGAAGGATGGACAAGACGCGCATTGCTCGCTGTGCAGCCGGTGACAGCAGTTGCCAGCTCCAATCCACTACAGCATGCAGGGCCTGGTGCCGCTCCGGCGTGTCGCGGGTCCCGCCGCGAAGGAGGCTGAACCGATCATCCAACCGGCTCGCGATCTCCGCAACCGACATCACCCGAACCCGAGCTGCGGCAAGTTCAACGGCAAGCGGCAGCCCGTCGAGGCGCCGGCAGATATCCCTGACCGCGTCGTCGGGTAGCTCAGCAGCAGGGCGCGCGGCTCGGGCGCGCTGAGTGAATAGCTCCACCATTGTGGGGAGCGTCAGTTCCGGTAGTTGGTACACCGCCTCCGAGGAGAGGCCGAGCGGAGCACGACTAGTGGTGAGGACCCGCAGATACTCGGTCATCGAGACGAGCGCTTGCACGAGCTCGGCAACACCGCTCAGCACATGTTCGCAGTTGTCCAACACCAGCACCGTCGAGCCGGACCCGACGGCGGCAACGATCCCGCCGAGCAGATCGTGCGAGAAGGCGCTGGTCCGCGGGCGACCAGACTCGCCTACGCCAACCACCGCCGCGACCTCGCCGATGACGTCGGCATCCCGAGTCACTCCGGCCAGCCCTACGAAGAAACCAACTCGCTGCTCCGCCTGCCGCCACACCGCGTGCGCAAGCCTAGTCTTGCCCAACCCGCCGGCGCCGACGATGGACGTGACCCGAGAGCTGTGCAGTAACGCCTGAACAGCGGCGATGTCACGGTCCCGTCCCAACAGTGGGTTCGGCTCAGACAACAGTCCATGGCGCATGGGGGGTGCAGTATCCCTGAGCAGCTCTTGGTACAGCTCCTGAAGGGAGGAGCCTGGATCGGTGCCGAGTTCGTCGCGGAGGTCGGTGCGGTACCTCTCGTACCGGGTGAGCGCGGCCGAGGGGCCTGCCGTCGCCGCTTCACAGCGAAGGAGTTCGAGCAAGAGCTCTTCGTCGCGAGGTCGGTCCCGGAACAGCTCGGCCAGAGGCTCCATCGCCTCCCCATATCGCCCGAGCCGGGCCAATGCCAGCGCTTGTGCGCGCACGAGCGTGCGGTGGGCGCGCAACCGCTCCGACCGGAGCTGTGCAAGGGGATCGTCAGTCGGGCGAACATCGGCCGACGCGCCGTCCCAGAGCGCAAGCCCGGCTTCGGCCTCCGCGAGCGCTCTCGCATGGTCGCCGGCTCGGGTGCGCTGCGCGCTCGCGGACGCCCGTCGAACGAGGGCTGAGGCGTCGACCTGATCCTCATCCAGGCCCAGGCGGTAACCCGTTGGTGTCGTGGCGATGAGATCGGCGCCCAATTGAGCGCGTGCTCGAGAGACCAAGATTTGCAGCGCCTTCGTCGGGTGCTCCGGCTGCTCCTCCGGCCAGAGCCCTTCGACCAGCCGCGCCGTGCTGGCGCCGGTGCGCATATCGGCGCCCAGAAGCGCCAGCAGGGTACGCAGCCGCGGGCTGGTGACCTCGTGCCCGCGGTACGCCACACTCGGCAACAAGGTCAGCTCCGTGGTCACGCGATCAGGGTAGTCACGCGGCGCGGCCTCTGGCGAAGCTGCCCATCCGTACTCCCGCCTCATCAACTCCCGAACCCGGCCAGTTGCCGTCGAACTGCTTGTACTTGTTTGGAGCGCAGTCGGCTCTTCCGGTCAATCCGTGGGCCGGCGAGCCTGGTTCGCCTCGCGGATGACCGCCCAGGCGTCCGCCACTGGACCCATGTGGCCGAGTTTGTCGGGGTTGAGCACCGTGCGGATCGTCTGGATCCGCCCGTCGAGTATGTCGAGCGTCCAGGTATTGAGTACGTTGTTGTCTCGGTCGCGGAAGATCGCGCCCGGTTGGCCGTTCATGTCGTGTGGCTCCCACTTCCCCCCGATCCGGACGAATGGCGGGACGATCGCGGCAAGGACTCGGGCTACGTTCTCGGCGCCGATGATGCCCCTGCCCCACTGTGGGGCCTTGCCGCCGCTGTCCCCCACTATCTGAACGTCAGCGGCGAGCAGTTCCCGCAGCCCGTCGACGTCCCCTTCCCTGAAGGCGTCAAAGAAGCGCGCCGCCAGCTCATCCCGCTCCCTTCGGTCCGCCTCGAACCGAGGGCGTCCCGCGTCCATGTGGCGCCGCGCCCGCACGGCGAGTTGGCGGCACGCCGCCTCCGAGCGCCCCACTGCCGACGCGACCTCCGGGAAGCTGAACCCGAACACCTCCCGCAGCACGAAGACCGCCCGCTCGAGCGGGGTCAGCCGCTCGAGCAGGAGCAGGGCCGCCATCGACACTGAGTCGGCCAGCTCCGCCGACCGCTCCGGATCCTCATAGGGGTCGGTCAGCAGCGGCTCGGGGAACCACGGCCCGACGTACTCCTCCCGCCGGCGGCGGGCCGAGCGCAGCACGTCGATCGAGATCCGGGTCACCACGGCCGAGAGGAAGGCCTTGGTCGACCTGTGCGGCGTCGGGGAGGCCGCGTAGCGCAGCCAGGTCTCTTGGACCGCGTCCTCGGCCTCACTTACGCTGCCCAGGATCCGGTAGGCGATCGAGAACAGCAGCGGCCGCAGCTGCTCGAACTCCTCGGTCCGGGTCACGTCAGCTCTTCCTTGAAGCCCTGGCGCCACGAGGGGTAGCGCAGCTTCCAGCCGAGTTCTCGCTTGGCTTTGGCGTTGGAGAAGCCGCGCCCCTCGGTCATCAATCCCACCACCACCTCTCCGGCCAGCGGCCGGGCCAGCCACTTCGGGACGCGCATCGGTGGCTTTGCGCCCGCGCACGCGGCCAGATAAGGAAGCCACTCGCTGACCGGGGCCGGTTCGTCGTCGACGATGTTGAACACGCCCTCCGCCTTTTGCTCCACGGCCAGGACGGTGGCGCTCGCCGCGTCGTCCAGATGCACCCACGAGGTGTAGCCCGTGCCGCCCCCGACGACAGGGAACTGCCGCTTGCGCACAGGCTCGACCAGGCCGTCGGTGGCGCCCGGCCCGTAGAGCCAGCCGAACCGCAGGACCGCGCCACCAGCCTTGACGACCACGTCCTCAACGTGACGGAGCGCCGCCATCACCGGGTGCGCAGCCGTTCCCTCCCACAGATCCAGCGGGTCCTCTTCAGTCTTGACCCATCCGCCCTCGCGGATGCCGTTCCAGCCGGCGTAACTCTGCGCGACGAAGTTGGACACGCCGGTCGCTTCGGCAGCGGCCAGCAGGTGATCTGTCCCCTCGGTGCGCAGCCGGTTGGTGGTGGCAAACCACCGGTCCATGTGCTTCATATCGGCCTTGCCGCCGATGGCTGTCATCTCGTGCGCGATCGCGTCGGGCCTGGCCGCGGCCACCGCCTCACCCACCGACATCGCATCCAGCCCGTCCATCACAACCGCCTCGGCACCCAGCTGCTCCAGCAAGCCCAGCTGGCGCGTGCTCGTCGTCGTGGCCGTCACCTGGTGGCCCCGGGCCACGAGCTGCGGCACCAGCCGCCGCCCCACGACCCCCGCCCCGCCTGCCACGAACACCCGCATGATCATCACCGTCCTGATTCCAGAGTCTCTCTGAGACCTGAGACGAGACGGCTCGGCCGTGTGTGACATGGGGAGGACAGTTGGTCCGACCGCCTGCTGCAGACAATGCACTTGCTGCGCGAGCACATCCTCGCGGAGCAGGACGTCTTCCCGGCTGCGCTGTATCCCGCCTGCTGAGTAGCCGGCAGCGGTCCGCGGCGTTGCGGACAAGAACGATCGCTCGAGCGTCACGGGATCGACAACGATGCGGCAAGCCGCTCCAGTCGGGCCGCGGCTCAAATCACCCGGATCACGAGCAGCGCGGTGATTGACGTCGCGCAGACAAGCAGGACGACCAGCACCGATATCGGCAGCCCAGCAGCAACTCCGAGCAGAAAGAGCACCGCTGCAACCACGTCGCCGATCAATTGCCGGCGCAGCATCGCGATGTCTCGCGCTCGATGACTCCGCACCCAGGCACCGAGTCTGTCGAGCGGGGTCAGCGCCGTGCCTGACGGCAGGCCTTCGTGAACACCCATGCCTGTCCCACTCTGACCAGGACCTTTGTCTGTTCAGGTTGGTGTGCGGCAGCGCCCACGCCGTAGGGCCGTCGTCCCGTCATACGAGTGACTTATGGCCCTTCGCGCCCCACGCTCGCGGCAAGTATGACTGTGGAGCGATGCCCCAGACCGAGAGCTCCCCGCGCAGAGCGTGTCGTCTGGTGTACCCGTTAAGGCCCGGCTGGCCCTCGTTCCCGGCGGTGCCGTGTCGATGCTCGGCGGCCTGTACGCGGCCCTGCTTCTGCTCGGTATGCCGGTTCCGGCGCTGCGCCCGCAATCGGATGAGGTGCACGGACCGGTGATGGTTTTTCGGGGCGATCGGCACGCTGGCCGTACTCGCTGGACGGAAGGCTCCCGTCAGTGTGTCGCGGCCCACGGTCGTGGCGGCCCGAGCGGAGCTGCTATGAGCCCCCGTCCCGGTCCGGGCGCCGCACCCACCGGCACCACTGGTCGAGGCCGCTGGCACCGACGGGTCGGGATGATCCCGCTTGGATACCTGCTGTCCATCGTGGTGGTGGGCGCCGCTCACCCGTTCCTGCCGCACTGGCGATGGCTGCTGGTTCATCTGCTGTTGCTCGGTGCCGCAACGAACGCCATCGTGGTGTGGAGTACTCATTTCGCGACTGCAGTCTTGCGGGTGCCTGGCGCGACCAGCCGGCGCGGCGAGGCCGCACGGTTGGTCGTGCTAAATGCCGGCGTTGCCGGCGTCCTAGCCGGTGGAGTGCTCGGAGGCGACACGGGCCGGATCGGCGCGGCCGGGTCCGGCGTGGTGTTCGCCGCCGTGCTCGCCCATCTAGCCGTGCTGGTGGCGCGGCTTCGCCGTACCTTGCCCGCCCCGTTTGTGGTCACCGTGCACCACTACCTGGCCGCCACGGCCGCACTGCTTGCTGGTATCCCGGCCGGCGCATGGATGATGGTCGGCGGCGGCAGCGCCAGGTTGTCGCTGTTCCACGCTCACGTCAACGTGCTGGGTTGGGTGACCCTCACGGTGCTGGGCACTTTGTTGACGTTGTGGCCGACGGTGCTGCGCACTCGGATGGCCGAAGGTGCGGTCAGAGCGGCCAACATTGCGTTGCCGCTGGCCGTCGCTGCGTTGGCGCTTCTCGGCGTTGGAGTGCTGGCCTGGTGGCCGGTGGTCGCGGCCGCCGGGCTGGTTGTGTTCGCCGCCGCTGTTGTTGTGTCCGCCGTCCCCGCGATAGCGAGCGCGTGGAGAAGGCCGCCGTCCTCGTTCGCCGCCTGGTCGATCGCCGCAGCCATTGGTTGGCTGCTAGTCGCGCTCACTATCGACACCGTAACGCTGCTCACTGCGGCTAACCCGGACGCGGCCGCCGGTGCGTTCGGCAAGGTGCTGGTGCCGCTCTTGGCCGGGTTCGTAGCCCAGGTGCTGCTTGGAGCGTTGACGTACTTGCTGCCGATGGTCCTGGGTGGGGGTCCGGCAAGGGTACGCGCCCGGAACGAGGTGCTGGAGCGGCACTGGCGGCAGCGGGTGGTGATGGGTAACGCTGCTCTGGTCGTGTTCGTATTGCCAGTAGGCGCCTACGTGCGCATTACCACCTCATTGCTGGTACTGGTCGTACTGGTGCAGTTCTTGATTGCGGCTGTCCAGGCACTGCTCATCAAGCGGAGGTCCTGACCAAATGTCCACCCCGTCGTTGGTCCAGCCGACTGAGAGGTCGGCCCGTCCGCTCGGCGGCATCGCGGTTGGCATCGCTCCATGGTGGATGCCGACCGCGGTGCACGAGGCGCTTTCCAGGTGACGCGGTGAAGCGCAGGTTCCTGCCGCCACAGCACGGCGCCTGGGCGATGCTGGTGGTGCCCTACGTCGCTGGGCTACTCGTGGCGGGGTGGAGTTGGGTGGCCGTACCGCTCGTTGCGGCCTGGCTGGCCGGCTACCTGCTGTCTTACTACTTGTTCCAGGCGATCAAGACCGGCCGGCCCAGCCGATGGCGTGACCAGATCATGCTGTATGGGGTGGTGATATTGCCGTTGGTTGCCGTCGTCGTATGGGCACGCCCAGCGGTGCTGTGGTACGCGCCCGTCTACGCGGCGCTGTGGTTGGTCAACGCCTGGTATGCGCGACGGCGACGCGAGCGCGCGCTGCTCAACGACCTCGCGTCGGTGGTGCAGAGCTGCCTGATGGTGTTCGTGGTCGCCACTGTCGCCGGCACCAGCCCTGCCGCGGTGGCCGGCGTGTTCGCCGCCTGCGCCGCGTACTTCGTGGGCACGGCGTTGTTCGTCAAGACGATGATCCGAGAGCGCGGCAGTGTGACCTACCGGAGATGGTCGATTGGTTATCACGCAGCCGCACTTGTCCTGGCGGTCTTGCTCGGCCCAGCCATAGCCGTCCTGTTTACCTGGCTTCTGGTTCGCGCCTGGGCATTTCCGGGTCGCAGGCTTGCCCCCATGCATGTCGGTCTCATAGAGATCGGCAATAGCCTCCTCCTGCTCGTCGCAATAGCGCTGACCTGGGGCTGACGTGTCGACGGGCAGAATCCCCTCCGCCTGGAGACTCCGATCGCGACATGGATAGTGCAAAGTCGATCTCTTGGTGATCAGGTACTTCGCACGCTTTTGCTAAACGATCTGTGGCGCGTCCGGTGAATGCGTTGAGGATTTCTTGCCCTAGGGCTTTGACAAGCCTATGGTTTCTCGCACGACGGCTCGCTCGTACAGGTGGGCGTGACCGAGGCGCCCGCCGCACAGCGGGCCGGAAGAGTGGGGAGCTCTATGTCCATTGGAATACGTCGCGGCCTGACCGGCCTGGTCATGGTTACTGCGGCCATGACCGCGCTGGGCGGGACGGCCATAGCGCATCCGGAGCCAGAGTCCGACGGCGGGTATCACCCGGACGGCCCTCGCCATACGCATCAGCACGGGGACACCGCTGGGCATCTGCCGCCAAGCAGCACGGACAACATCGAGGTCGTCAGCAAGCTAAAGCTGAAGAACGTGGTCCCCGAGAAGATCGCCGACGTCGGCGTCCTCGGCGACTACGCCTACCTCGCCGCATGGGGCCAGGTGACCTGTAAGTACAACGGTGTCCATGTCGTCAACATCGCCGACGTGGAGAACCCGAAGGAAGTCGCCTTCATCCCGTCCAAGGAAGGCAGCTACCCCGGCGAGGGCGTGCAGGCGCTACCGATCAGTACTCCGGCGTTCACCGGCGACATCCTGGTGACCAACAACGAGAAGTGCCTCAACAAAGCCGCCCCGGGTTTCGGTGGCATGAACATCTACGACGTCACCAACCCTGCGCACCCGACGCCGCTGGCAGAGGGCATCGGCGACTTCACCGTCCCGGGCCAGGGCAAGAAGGCGGCCAACGAGATCCACAGCGTCTTCGCGTGGGACGCGGGCGACAAGGCATACGCCGTCATCGTGGACAACGAGGAGGGCATGGATGTCGACATCATGGACATCACCAACCCGAAGAAGCCCTTCCTCACCGCCGAGTACGACCTGGACCAGACCTTCCCGCAGATCCTCCAGGCCGCACCGAGCAACCTGATCGAGGTCTTCCTGCACGACATGATCGTCAAGGAGATCGACGGCCGACAGGTCATGCTGCTGTCCTACTGGGACGCCGGCTACGTGAAGGTCGACGTCACCGACGTCCACGACCTTGAGTACTTGGGTGACACCGACTTCACCGACCCCGATCCGGAGACCACCGGCTTCGTAACCGACGAGGGCCTGCCGGTGCCACCGGAGGGCAATGGGCATCAGGCTGAGTTCACCGCCGACAACGCCTACGTGGTCGGTTCGGACGAGGACTTCAGCGCCTACGCGGCTGTCGCCCGCAACCTCACCGACGGCACCAACATCAATTCCGGCGGTCAGGGCAGCAACACGACACCGCTGGAACCGGGCGACACGATCGAGGGAACCACGACGTTCGCCGGTCGCGCCTGCAACGGCGACCCGGCGGTTCCAGCTGGAGACCCGAACGCAGTCGACATCGCCGTGGTGGAGCGCGGTCTGTGCACGTTCACCGAGAAGGTCACCAACGTCGTCGCGGCGGGCGGCTGGGATGCGCTGCTGATCTTCAACCGGACCGGGTCAGATGCGTGCAACCAGACGCTCGGCATGCTCGCCGAGGGCGACATCCCGACGTTCGGTGTCGCGCCGCGCGAGCAGGGCTTCGCCATCTTCGATGCGGCCTACGACGACGCGGCGTGCCTGGCCGGCAACGGGTCCGAGCTCGCCCCGATTGCCATCGGCACGCAGGGCGACACTCTGCGGTTCTCCTCGTACTTCGACGGGTGGGGCTACGTGCACTTGTTCGAAAACGAGAACGGCAAGATGACCGAGCTCGACACGTACGCCATCCCGGAGGCTCACGACCCTGACTTCGCCAGCGGGTTCGGGGACCTCTCCGTGCATGAGGTGGCCACCTCACACCAGGTCGCAAACCGGCTCTACTTCTCGTACTACGCGGCCGGCTTCCGGGTCGCCGAGATCGTGAACGACGAGATCGTCGAGGTTGGCCACTACATCGACGAAGGCGGGAACAATTTCTGGGGCGTCCAGGTCTTCGAACAGGACGGCCAGGAGTACGTCGCGGCCAGTGACCGTGACCATGGGCTCTGGATCTTCAAGTACAACGACTGATCGGTCCGTCCCGCTGAGACCGGTGGGGGCCGGCCGCACGCGCGGCCGGCCCTCATTCTTCGCACAACGCCGAACCAAGCGAGCCCAGGGGTAACAGCCACTCAGTGACGCAACCGCCCTGGGCTGGTCAGTACGGGCTCGATCTCAGCCGAACGTCGAGGTCCCAGGTCCAATCTCGAAGAGCCACGGGACCGCCGGCCGGTGGACGAGAGGGTGGTGAGCCGCCAGAGCACCGGCGTTGCGCGTCGCGGCCCCGGGAGGACGCAGCTTCTTGTTGGTTCCGACCGGGACAAACCGCAGTCGGCGCAGCTTGTCGGTGCTATGAGCGATTCTTAGGTCGATGAAGACGATGAACGTCACGATCGTGCGACGGCTCTAGCAGATGGCTACGCCGCTCAAGAACGGCTTCGACGCCGACATCCCCCGGCGCATTGCGGCCATGATCGAGGCCGTCCATCCGCCCTTTCCGTCCGTCGATTTCATCGCGTACTCGCTGGACGGTTACGAGGACCTCGAGCTGACCCCGCGGGCTCGTCGAATTGCCGATGCGCTGGCCCTGCATCTACCCTCCGAGCCGGCTGATGCGATCACGATCCTGGTCGCCTCGCTGGGGCCCAAGGTTGAGCGATTGCAGGGCATGGAGCCCTTCATTTACCTGCCCCATGTCTTCTACGTCGCCGAACACGGCCTGGATTGCTTCGAGGAGTCGCTCGCGGCGCAGTACGAGCTGACCCAGCGGTTCACCGCCGAGTTCAGCATCCGCGCCTTCCTTGATCGGTATCCGGACAAGACACTGGCCAGACTCAAGGAATGGGCAACGGATCCCAGCATGCATGTCCGCCGGTTGGTCTCAGAAGGGACGCGGCCACGGTTGCCCTGGGCGCCTCGGTTGCGGCGTTTCCAGGACGATCCCGAGCCGGTGATCGAGTTGTTGGAGCTGCTGAAAGACGATCCCGAAGAGTACGTCCGCCGCTCGGTGGCCAACAACCTCAATGACATTGCCAAGGATCACCCTGATCTTGTGGTCGAGGTGTGCCAGCGGTGGTTCCGCGCAGCGTCGGAGGAGCGTCGCCGAATGGTGACACATGGCCTGCGCACTCTGGTCAAGCAGGGCAATCCTGGTGCGCTGGACGTACTGGGCTTCGGGCATGATTCGCGGATCACCGTCGAGAAACTCGCCGTGACACCGGACCTGGCCCGGACAGGCGAGAAGGTGGTGATCGAGGCCAGGGTTCGCAACGACACCGCCCACACTTCGTCGGTCCTCGTGGACTTCCGGGTGTACTTCGTCAAGGCGAACGGATCCAGGACGGCCAGGGTGTTCAAGGGCTCTTCGTTCCAGCTCGCTCCTGGTGAGGACCACACGCTGCGAAAGACGGTCTCGCTGGCCCAGCACACCACGCGCACCCACTACCCTGGCCGGCACCGGGTCGAGGCTCTACTCAACGGCGTGGTCAAGGCGGACGTCTGGTTCGCCGTCGACTAGATGAGGAATTCCAAGGGATAGACACCGGTTGGTGATCAGTCGGCGTGGCCGGTGGCGACGAGGAAGGGTGTCCACGTCACTGCCCAAGGACCCCGACGAGCTGGAACGCGCTGTCGCCGACGTTGAGCAAGCATCCATCCAGGCATCGTGTGAGACGCGTCGGCTCTGAGGCCAGCAGGCCAGGCGTTCTCCGCCGCCCTCCCACTTTGTCGATCCGTCTGACAAGAGTCAGCCACTTTCGTCGGGGCGTCGGGCCGTAACTTCCATTTGAGTGGACGAATCGAATCTGCCCTGCGGACTTGACCTTGACGCTGCGTCAACCCTCCACACTGGCAGTCATGAGCATCCCGCCAACAATCGATCAGGTCGAGCAGCCCGCGATCCATGTGCAGGGTTTGGAGAAGTCGTATAAGGAGTTGGAGGTGCTGCGCGGTGTGGATTTCGATGTGGCGCGGGGCAGTATTTTCGCTCTGCTCGGTTCGAACGGGGCGGGTAAGACCACGGTGGTGAAGATCTT
>DASTNZ010000280.1:0-8781 GCA_035762665.1 Jiangellaceae bacterium
CGGGCTTCCTTCGGCCCCGCGGTCAGGAACGTCTGAAGGCCCAGGGTGTCGAAGCCGACTCGGGCGAGCATGTCCAGGCCAGGCTCGTCCTGCCCCATCGACTGGAGCAACTCCAGCGCGTCGGCGTCGTCCAACTCCACCAGTTCTGCTTCGATCTTGGCGTCGAGGAAGATCGCCTCGGCGGGTTCGACGAGGGCCCGCAGGTCGCCCTTCAGGGACTCGTCGCCCAACTCCTCCTCATCCATGTTGAAGACGTAGAGGAAGGGCTTCGCGGTCAGCAGGTGCAGCTCGCGAAGCGGCTCTCGGTCCAGACCCGCGGCGAAGACCGTCCGGCCCTCCTCCAGCACCTGCTGAGCCTGCTCGATCGCGGCCACGACGGCCTGTTTCTCCTTGACCAACCGGGCCTCCTTCTGCAGCCGCGGGAGCGCTCGTTCGATGGTCTGCAGGTCGGCGAGGATCAGTTCGGTGTTGATCGTCTCCAAGTCGCCCTTGGGCGAGACCCGACCTTCGAAATGGACGACGTCCGGGTCGTTGAAGACGCGGATGACCTGGCATATCGCGTCGGCCTCGCGAATGTGGGCCAGGAACTTGTTTCCCAGTCCCTCCCCCTCGGACGCGCCCTTCACGATGCCGGCGATGTCGACGAAGCTGACGGTGGCGGGCACCTGGCGGGCCGACCCGAAGATCTTGGCCAGCTTGGCCAGGCGAGGCTCCGGAACGCCGACCACGCCGATGTTCGGGTCAATGGTCGCAAAAGGGTAATTAGCCGCCAGAACGTCGTTCTTGGTCAGCGCGTTGAACAGAGTCGACTTGCCCACGTTGGGCAGTCCGACGATGCCGATGGTGAGAGCCACGAGCGTCAAGGGTACGTCCCGCGACACTTTCCGACGTCCTCAGCACCGCCCGCCGACATGCCAGTGGCCGCTGAACGTCGCGCCTCCCCGATTTTGTCGGGGGTACCCGGCACAGTAAATGCCATGGAGGGCATGGACCTGCTTCTCATGGCGCTGGGCATTGCGGTCGGCGCGATCATCGGCGCGCTCGCTGTCCGCGCCCGCTGGGCCGGTACGGTGGCTGAACGCGACGCCGCCCGTGCGGAACTCGACCTCCTCCGGCTTGAGCGCAACGAAACCCGGGCCGAGAACTCCGTTATTGAGGCGCACCTCCGTGAGTCCGAGCGCGAGCTGGTCCGGCTGCGTGCGGAGCTTGAGCATGCTCGGACCGGCCAGCAGAAGCTGGCGGCCGAGTTCGAGCGACTTTCAGCCGAGGCCCTGCGGCGCAACAACGAGCAGTTTCTCCAGCTGGCCCGCGAGCGACTGGCCAACTCCGAGCAGCGCTCCGTCGCCGAGTTGGAGCAGCGCCGCCAAGCCGTCGAGGCGCTGGTCAAGCCGCTCTCCGACCAGCTGGGCAAGGTCGAAGCGCAGCTGTCGGCCGTTGAGCGAACTCGCGCCGAGGCCTACGCCGAGCTGCGCGAGCAGGTCAAAACGATGAGCCAGACGTCGGAGCAGCTTCGCGCAGAGACCAACCAGCTCGTGACGGCGCTTCGGGCGCCCCAGGTGCGTGGACGTTGGGGCGAGATGCAGCTACGTCGGGTGGTCGAGGCAGCTGGCATGGTTGAGCACTGCGACTTCGATGAGCAGGCCAGCGTCCGCACCGCCGACGGGCTGCTGCGGCCGGACCTCGTCATACGCATGGCCGGCGGCAAGAACATAGTGGTCGACGCGAAGGTGCCGTTTGCGGGCTGGCTCGAGGCCATGGAGGCTCGCGACGACCAGCAGCGGTCCGCACGGCTCAAGGCACATGTGCGGCACGTGCGCGACCACATCGACGAGCTGGGGGGCAAGAAGTACTGGGAGCATCTCGACCCCAGCCCGGAGTTCGTCGTGATGTTCATTCCGGCCGAGGTGTTCCTCAACGCCGCGCTTGACGAAGATCCAGCTCTGCTGGAGTACGCGTTTGAGAACAATGTCGTCATCGCCACGCCGCAGACCCTGGTGGCGCTGCTTCGCACCGTCGCCTACACCTGGCGGCAGGAGGCACTGGCCCGCAACGCGCAGGACGTGCTGCGGCTGGGCCGCGACCTCCACAGTCGCTTGTCCACCCTGGGGACCCATGTCAATCGGCTGGGCAACGCGCTGACCTCAGCGGTGAAAAACTTCAACTCGACGGTCAGTTCACTGGAGAGCCGGGTGCTCGTCACGGCCCGGCGGTTCGCCGACCTCAAGGTGTCCGACGAAGAGCTCGAAGCGCCGGCGCAGGTCGAGGTGGTGGCGCGGCAAGTACAGGCTCCTGAGCTGGTTGCGTCGGCCACAGACGCGCTCATCGCACTCGACGAGATCGAGACTGACTCGCGCTACGGCGTGAGCAGGCGACGCAAGGGCGGGTCAAAGGACGGCACAAACGACTGACGTGCGGCGGCACATCAGGCGGGCCGGCGAAGCTCGCGAGGCAGGGAGAAGGTCAGTGTCTCCTCGGCGGTGTGGATTTCGTCCACCGTGGGGTATCCCCGCTCGGCCAGCCACGAGATCGCACCCTGGACGAGTTCCTCCGGCACTGACGCGCCACTGGTCAGCCCGACTGTCTCAACGCCGTCCAGCCACGCCTCGTCGATTTCTGCGGCATTGTCTATGCGGTACGCCGAACCCGCACCGGCATCCAGAGCCACCTCGACCAGCCTCAGCGAGTTGGACGAGTTCGCCGAACCGACGACTAGGACCAGGTCTGACTGGGGGGCGATCTGCTTCACCGCCACCTGCCGGTTCTGGGTCGCGTAGCAGATGTCATCACTCGGCGGGTCGTACAGGTCGGGGAATCGCTCGCGTAGCTTGCCGACGGTCTCCATGGTCTCGTCCACCGACAGCGTGGTCTGGGACAGCCATACCACCCGGGAGGGATCGCGGACGCTGACCTTGTCCGCGTCGTCCGGGCCTTCGACGAGCTGGATGTGGGCTGGCGCCTCGCCAGACGTCCCCTCAACCTCCTCGTGACCACTGTGACCGATCAGCACGATGTCCAGGTCATCCTTGGCGAACCGCTTCGCCTCGTTGTGCACCTTGGTCACAAGCGGGCAGGTCGCGTCAATCGTGCGCAACTGTCGACGGGCAGCTTCGGCATGCACGGCCGGCGACACGCCATGCGCCGAGAACACCACAAGCGCGCCCTCCGGAACCTCGTTGAGCTCCTCGACGAAGATCGCGCCGCGCTCCTCGAGCGTCTCGACAACGTGTTTGTTGTGGACGATCTGCTTGCGGACGTACACCGGGGCGCCGTACTGGTCGAGTGCCGTCTCCACGGCAACTACGGCACGGTCGACACCGGCGCAGTATCCCCTGGGTGCGGCGAGCAGAACTCGGCCGGTCGTGGTGTTCATATCTTCCATCGTAGGAGCCCGGCCCGTCCGCTCACGAATCGCGCCAGCCAGGCCGCCGCGACGAGCACGGTACGGTGTCACACCGTGGCCCTGCAGACCTCCCCCGACCAACCCGCGCCGGTGCGGGTAGTCTCGCAGGCGATCGGAGGCTGGATTGCCCGGCTTGGGGCGATCTGGGTGGAGGGCCAGGTCGCGCAATTGACCCGACGGCCGAACACCCAGACGGCGTTCCTGACTCTCCGGGACCCCGCCGCTGAGATCTCCTTGCAGGTCACGGTTCCACGGCTGGTACTCGACCAGGTCGATCCGCCCCTTGTCGAAGGTGCCAGGATCGTCGTACACGCCAAGCCGTCCTGGTACTACACCCGCGGAACACTGTCGCTCGCCGCGGACGAGATCAGGCAGGTCGGTCTCGGGGAGCTCCTTGCCCGACTGGAGCGCCTCCGCCGGCTGTTGGCGGCGGAGGGCTTGTTCAGCTCCGGCCGCAAGCGCCGGCTGCCGTTCCTACCTCGTGTCGTCGGCTTGATCTGCGGTCGCAGTTCGGCGGCTGAGCATGACGTCTTGGAGAACGCGCGCCGTCGCTGGCCGGCTGTCCAGTTCCGGGTCTGCGAGGTCGCGGTGCAAGGTCCGTCCGCGGTGACCCAGGTGATCGAGGCGCTTCGCGAGCTTGATCGCGCGGAGGGTGTCGATGTGATCATCCTGGCCCGGGGGGGCGGGTCCGTAGAGGACCTGCTGCCGTTCTCAGACGAGGCTTTGGTCCGGGCCGTCGCAGTCACCTCCACACCGGTCGTGAGTGCGATCGGGCACGAGAGCGACACCCCACTCGTCGACCTGGTCGCGGACGTTCGGGCGTCTACGCCGACCGACGCGGCGAAGCGGGTTGTGCCTGACGTCGCCGAAGAGCTGGACGGCGTCAACCGAGCCCGTGGCCGGATCTCTGCCGCGATCCGCCAGAGGCTCGACAGCGAGCACACGATGCTGAGGGCGCTTCGGTCTCGACCATCGCTGGCCGACCCGGCGAGCGGCCTTCGTGCCCGCACCGAGGAGATCGCCGCTTTGTGCGACCGTGCTCGCCGCTACCTACGGCACAGCCTGGATCGGGCGGTAGTCGACATCGAGCACACCCGCGCGCGGGTGCGCGCCCTGTCCCCGGCGGCCACGCTCGAGCGCGGTTATGCCGTGGTACAGCGAGCGGACGGTGCAGTGGTTCGGCGGCCGTCCGACGTCGCCGCTGGCGATCACGTCCGGCTACGCCTCGCATCCGGCGAGCTCGGCGCGACGATCGACGAGTGATCAGCTCGCCGACCAGATTGCCGATTCGTCCGTAGCGCACGGGTGGCTGACCAGAAACCAAGGCAGGGCTATCGTGTCGGCATGGCGACCGTGCAACCCGCGACCGGCAGCGGTCAACCGCAGCTCAGCTACGAGCAGGCCCGCGACGAGCTCGTTGCTATCGTCAACAAGCTCGAAACCGGCGGCACCACCCTTGAGGAATCGCTCGCGCTTTGGGAGCGAGGTGAGGAGCTCGCAACGCTGTGCGAGCGGTACCTCGACAATGCACGTGCCCGCCTCGATGCCGCCGCCACGAAGCGCACCGAGGACTAAGCCTCACCTCGTGTTGATCACGGATCGAGGCTGGCCGCGAACTGCTCCAACACTTCGTAGGACTCGGTGCCCCGAACGATTGTCAGCACCCCGTCCTCTGTGCGCACCAACGCCCGGTCGCGCGGTCCGCTGTACTGGCGCATCCGGTCCCACGTGTCCCCGTCGACAACGGACGTTCCGTCCGCACTGAAGTCCTCCAGCCGATCTGCCAGGTACGAGACGATCTCGCCGTCGGACTGCTCAAGACGGACGAAGCCGTGTTCGCCGATCAGAAAACTGAGCCGCCACCGGTGACCTGCGGCGTCAGCCTCATGCTCGACGTTCGTGGCGCGCCAACCCTCCGGGACGGACAGTGGGGCGGCCGCCTCGTACGGGAACTCTTCTCGCACCTGCTCGAGCACCGGCTCGTAATCGACGGTCTCCGGGAGCCGGGCGTCCGGCCGGGTCACCGTGAACGCCAGAGCCAGCACTGCGAGCACGCCGGCGAGGATCCCGACGGTCCGAAGCATGTCACCGGTGGACGCCGTGATGCTGCCCCGACTGTTGCTCATCGACACCGCTCCATCGTCTCAGGTCGGCATTCAGGCGGGGTAGACGGTGACCTCGGTGGCCTTGACGGAGGCCCATACGGTGACGCCCGGCGCCAGATCGAGGTCGGCGACCGCGAGTGGCGTCACGTCCGCAAGCACCGGCACCGGTCCGTCCACTGTGATACGCACCAAGTCACCATGCCGCTCCAGGTCGGCGACCGTACCCTCCCACGCGTTCCGTGCCGAACCTTCAGGCCGGTGCGGGCTCAGCGTTACGGCTGCCGGCGAAAACGCCACATGCACCGGTCCGGCCGCATCGTGGGCCAGCGTCACCAACGCTCCAGGACCTACGGTTGCGATCCGACCGTCCGCGGTACCGCGCAACAGGTTCAGCCCTACGAGCCGGGCGACGTAGTCGGTCCGGGGATGCCGGGTGATCTGTTCCGGAGGGCCGTCCTGGACGATCCGGCCGTGCTCGAGGACCACCAGCCGGTCACCGAGGACAAGTGCCTCTAACGGATCATGCGTGACGACGATGGTGCATCCCTCGTACGCCGCGAGGTGGCGCCGGAGGTCGGCGCGCACTGCCGGCCGCGTCCCGACATCAAGGGCAGCCAACGGCTCGTCAAGCAGCAGCAGGCGGGGTTCGACGGCGAGGGCACGGGCCAACGCCACCCGCTGAGCCTGCCCGCCAGATAACTCGCGCGGATGACGGTCTGCCACCTTTTCGACGCCGAGTCGGGCCAGCCAGTCCGCGGCCACCGATCGCGACTCACGCCGTGGGACTCCGCGTGACCGTAGGCCAAAGGCCGCGTTCTCCAGGGCTGTCAGATGCGGGAAAAGCAGGTAGTCCTGCAGGACGAGCCCTATTCGGCGACGCCGGGCTGGGACGTACTTTCCGGTTGTCGTGTCGATCACAATCTCGCCATCCATCTCGATCAGCGCATCATCCGGCTGAAGGAGACCGGCGAGCACGGCGAGCAGTGTCGACTTGCCCGCGCCGTTCGGCCCGAGTAACGACACCACCGAACCAGCCGGGACGTCGAATTTCGCGTCGAGCTCGAAATCGCCTCGGCGGACGATCACCTTGGCTTGCAGGCTCATCCGCGAACCACCCACCGGTCGCGCAGCGCAGCGAGCACCGCCACCGCCACCGCGATCATGAGCAAGCTCAGCACGATCGCGGTCTCGGCATCGCCAGCGCCGATGGCCACATACGCCTCGATCGGCAAGGTCCTGGTGACGCCTGGAAAGCTGCCAGCAAATGTGATCGTTGCCCCGAACTCCCCCAGTGCCCTGGCCCAGCACAGCACGGCACCCGCAACGACGCCAGGTGCGACGGCCGGCAGCGTTACCCGCCGGAAGATCGTCCAGGACGACGCGCCAAGTGTGGCCGCCACGTCTTCGTACCGGCGGTCGGCGCCCCGCAACGCGCCCTCGACGGCGATCACCAGGAATGGCAACGCCACGAACGCCTGCGCCAGCACTACGGCCGCGGTGGTAAACGGCAGCGTGACACCCGTGGCGGACTCCAGCCATCTCCCCACTGTGCCGCCGCGGCCGAAGGCGACCAGCAGCGCGATGCCGCCAATGACCGGTGGCAGCACGAGCGGAACGGTCACCAGCCCCCGCAGCAGCGAGCGGCCCGGGAACGAACTGCGGGCGAGCAGCCAGGCCAGCGGGATTCCGCAGAAAAGGCAGATCACGGTCGCCACCGACGCCGTCACCAGCGACAGGCGCAGCGCCGTGAGCACACCATCCGAGCCGAGGATCTCTCCGAGCCGGGTCCACGGTGCCCGTGTTACCAACCCTGCCAGCGGCAGCAGCAGGATCGCCAGACCGAGGCCTGCCGGGACGACGAAAAGGATCGGCACCCGTGCCTCGCCAGAGCGCCCGGTCACGGCGTACCAAACCCAGCGTCGGCGAGGACCCGCCGGCCGGCCTCGCCGGTTACAACCGCGACGAACTCATCGGCACCGCGAGGATTGGGCGCACCGTCCACCACCGCGATCAGGTACTCGGTGACCACCTCCACGTCCGGCGGCACGTCGACGACCTCCATCGCGCTTGTGACGTCCGTGCGATAGATCAGCGCCGCGTCGACCTCCCCGAGGGCGAGCTTGCCTGCGGTGTCTCGCGCATCCGCCTCCAGGGTGTCGGGGCTGGCGTCGACGCCGGCCAGCGCGAGCATCTGCTCGGCAGCGGCGCCGCACGGCACCTGCGGTTCGCACAGCGCCACGCGCAACTCGCCGCGAGCGAGATCCGCCAAGCCTGCCACGCCGAGCGGGTTGCCCTCGGTTACCACGAGCACGAGTGAGTTGTGGGCGAATACCACGGGTTCACCGGTGACCAACCCGGCCTCAACCGCACTGTCCATTGTGCGAGTATCAGCCGTCGCCAGCACGTCCGCTTGCGCGCCGGCGCGCAACTGTTCGACGAGCGCCGAACTCGCCCCGAACGAGAACGCGATCTCGCCGTCGTCGGCCAGCTCATTGGCGAGCGCGGTGAAGGGTTCGGTCAGCGACGCCGCCGCGAGTACGGTCACCTGATCCGGCTCGCCGGCATTCCCGCACGCTGTCACGCCCAAAGCCACGGCTGCCGCCGCAACTGCTGCTGCTGCGCCTTTGCAATGCACACCCATAGGAAGCAGTCGGCTTACGACACTCATGCTGAACGAGCGCTTCCTATGGGTGTGCATTGCAAAGGCAGCTGGGCATGATGCCGCTTCTCCCGTGTTCGTGACACTGCGGGCTCAGGAGTCGCCGAATATCGACCGCCTCGACTTTGGCGGTCGCACGGTGATGTCACCCAGCACCACGAACCCGCGGACGTGGTAGATCGGGCCACCAGGGGTCACCGGACCGGTCAGGCGGTGTTTCCGCTCGCCGAGGACGTTGGCGCCCGGCTCCATGCGCACGTCGATGCCTTCGGGCACCACCAGCGTCACGCTGCCGAGGATGGCGCCGATCTGAACCACGACCTCACGACCGCGAACGATCGCCTCTGTGAAGTCAAGCCGAACTGACCCAAGAAAGCACACCACTTCTAGGCGGGCCGGAACCTCCCACCGGCCGACTCTCTTCTCGTCGCCGAGGATGGTGGTGATCCGCTCGGTTCGCTGCGCTGGAACTCCGACCGGTGGACGCCGCACCGGCGCGCGGTCAAAGCCGGTCGGTCGCTGCACCTGGCCATGCATGATGTCCGGCAGCGGGTACGGGCCCTGCGGCAGGTCGCGCGTGATCGGTTGGAGGTCGCCGTACGTCCGTGCCTTGAACG
>DASTNZ010000281.1:0-3822 GCA_035762665.1 Jiangellaceae bacterium
GTGATCGTCTCGCTGTCGGCCTGGGGTCGCCCAGGACCGTGGGCGGAACGGCGCGGCTTCGACAGCCTCGTCCAGGCCGCATGCGGGATCGCGGCAGCCGAGTCGTCCGACGGCGACCGCCCTGGGGCTTTGCCCTGCCAACTCCTCGATCATGGCACTGGCTACTTGGCCGCCGCGGCGGCTATGGAGGGCGTACGACGACAAGCCGCGAGCGGTGGCACCCACAGCTTCGAACTGTCGCTCGCCGCGACCGCTGCTTGGCTGCTCGACCAGCCTCGTCCGACAATAGGAACGACAGTCGACCGACAGCTGATCGCGACCGAATCGCCCGCCACCGAATGGCTCATCACTCTGCATACTGGCGCCGGTCCGGTCACTATGGTCACCCCGCCCGGAACGATCGGCGGCGGCAACCTCACCTGGCCGCCACGGCTAGCCGAGTATGGGCAAGACCTTCCGATCTGGTAAATCTACATGCGTCCGCAAATGATTTGACCCTAGAGTCTCGCCCCCGCTCTGGAACGTAAGACGCTCCTTGGTAGCTCGCTCCATGCTCCGTCAGCTCCTGTGCAAGACCTCTGCTGAACAGATGAGCCTAACCTCGACACTGGCGTCGGCTCTTTCGCAGGCAGGCCCCCTTGCCAGGACCGGCAAGCGCGGTCTGCTCGGGCGTCATCGTCACCGAACCCTGCCACCAGGGCGCTCCGGTCTGGCTGCTGAGTCGGTAAGTCATGCATCAACCGTCACGCGCGTAGGTGGCACCGGTCCAAACCCGTTTGCGGCCGATTGACATCGGTAGTGTGTCAATTGACCTTGCCGTCTACGCACCTCGATGGCCGATGCAGCGAGACCTCGACATTCGCCGGCTGCGCTATTTCGTCGCGGTCGCCGAGCGGCTGCACTTCACGAAGGCCGCCGAGCACCTTCATGTGGCGCAGTGAGCGATCAGCCGCGAGATCAAAAAGCTCGAGGACGACCTTGGCGTGGTCTTGTTCGACCGATCCACCCGCCGGTGAAGCTCACACCCGACGGTGTCGCGCTGTTGCAGCGTGCTCGCGATTTGCTCGCCGTGCACGATGCAATGCTCGACGAGGTCCGCGGTCTGCGATCCCCGGTCGTCGTCGATGTCGTCGCCGACGGGCTGACACCCCTTGTGCTGGTGCGTGCGGCCCGCGACGATGGCGGAGCCGACCTCGTGACTCGAACCAGCGGCTGGCTTGCTGCGGCGCTCCCGCTGCTGCTGGCCGGCGACATCGACGTCGCGTTCGGACACATCGAACCGGCTCGGCTCCCGCCCGTACTGAAGCAGCGAGTGGTGATCGACGAGCCGCTCGGAATCCTGGTCCCGCAGGACCACCACCGCCGCGATTCCCGAAGCCGTGCTCGTGCCGCTCACCGATTCCAGTCCCGACCTATCGCTGGCGAATGCTCTGGCGCCGATCCCTGCGACATCCAAATGTTGGCCGTACTGCACAACGCGATCGACCGCGCCCATACCGCATGGGACGGGCCCGACGCGACCATATGACCCGGCCGCCCCGAGGGCCGGCTAGTGGGAGGGTTGACGACCCGCAACTGTCGGCCCCGGCGGTCGACGCGGTCCTTGCCCAGCGGCCGTAGGCCGACGACTGGCCCGGCGGACCGGTGGACCCTATTTCGTCTTCACCCGCAGTCCTCGCGTGAAGACGAGCCGGCCACCGGCGATTCCGGCCACGGTCAAGATGACGAATCCGGCAAGAGTGAGTGTCAGCGGGCCGGCGGCGATGACGCCGTCTTCGTAGCTTGGGTAACCGAGCACCGTGGCTGCACCGAAACACGGGAACGTCGACAGGGCGGGAAGCAGGTGCCGGACGACGGCTGTCCGGGCCGGGTGGTGGCGGCCGAGGGCAAGGAAGTCGGCAAGCCCGCTCGCGCTGGTCGGGATCGATGCCACCAATCCGACCACGAGCGACAGCCACCAGCCCTTGGCCGTGTCCGGCTCGGCCACGCCGAACGCACCGGTGACGGCCAGGACGGTCGCGGTGCCGTAGGCGCCGATCGTGAGGTGCGTCAACGGCGGGTGGACGGGATACGCAGCCCAGAGTCGGGCGAGCACGTGTCGCGGCCGGACCCTGGCGTCCGGGTTGGTTGGCCGGCCGGGAGCGTCCACCGGACTGCTCCCCCTCTTGTTGTTGTTGTCATTCATGTGACGGGACCTCTTCAGGAGCTGGCGCGTCGCGTCTCGAGCCCCGGTACCCGGGTCGGCCAGCCAACGCATGATGGTCTTGCTCAGGACGGGCATCACGAGGTTGATCATGACCACGACCACGACGCCGCTCATCACCAGGGCACGAAGCGCAACCGGCAGGGCCGCGATCGGCCCACCCAGGACGGTGAGCAGGACCAGCACCACGACGAACGCCACCATCCACGCGGCAAGGGTGATCACCAGCGGCACGAGCCGACGGCGTACGGTCGCCGGCGGGCGGCGGTCGAGTCGCTCAAGAAGCAGCACTCGCGACCCCCTCGGGTTTCGTTGCGACGACCCGAATAGGTCGTCGTGTCAACCAAGATAGGCACAGTAGCCTTGATAAGGCAAAGACAGATAAATTTGGTTCAGCAGAAGGAGTCGTTATGGAGCTACGCCAGCTCGCATACTTCGTGGCCGTGGCCGAAGAGCGACAGTTCACGCGGGCGGCGGAACGGGTCGCGGTGGCCCAGCCGGCGGTCAGTGCTCAGATCCGGCGCCTGGAACGCGAACTAGGGGAGACACTCTTTCATCGCGACAGACGAGCAGCCCGCCTGACGGTTGCCGGCGAGGCCTTCATGCCGCACGCCCGGACCGCCTTGGCGGCAGTCCAGGACGGACGAGACACGATCGCCTCTCTACGGGGCCTACTGCGCGGCCGCCTTCGGGTCGGCGTATCAACACCAGCAGACCGACGACTGGCCGAAACTCTCGGAGAGTTCCACCGCACGTACCCCGCCGTCGAGATCGCACTCACCGAGCAGCACAACGAGCCCGTGCTGACAGCACTGGCCGCCGGCGACCTCGACGCCGCTCTCATCGGCTTCCACGACCAGCCGTTGCCGGCGACGATACGAACCCGCGTGGTCGCCGCCGAACCTCTCGTACTGGCTGTCCCGTCCGGCCACCCGCTGTCTCACCGGCGCACCGTCACCATCGAGGAGCTACGAGACCAGCCGATCATCACCCTCGTCAGCGGCAGCGGTCTGCGCACAGTGCTGGACACCGCCTGCTCGGAAGCCGACTTCGCGCCCCACATCGTGGCCGAGACCACCGAGCTCGGCTCCCTTGCCGACCTTGTGGCCGAAGGACTAGGCGTGGCCATGCTGCCACTATCAGCGGCCCGCCGGCCCGAACTCGCCGTCGTCAAGATCACCCGGCCACGCCTTCGACGACGAACCGCGCTCGCCTGGAACCGGGCCGCCACAACGCCTGCCGCACGGGCATTCCTGACCCTGGCCGACAAACACTACCCGCGTCACGCGCATCGGCCCGCGACCCCACACAACGCAGGCCCAACTCCCCGTCCCGGTTCGTGACGTCCACGGTCAGCGTGTGCAGCTCTAGTCGTCCGCGGCCGGCTCCACGTCGCTCGCGTCGCGGCCGGCCAGGGCCACGTCGACGACACCCCGCCAGGAGCCGTCGGAGTCCACGGTCGCCGGGGCGTACGATCTGCGGGCGACCGAACGGCCGGCTGGCGACGTACTCGTCGTTCCAGCCGCGACATCGACGCCGGGCAGATCGTGCGGTTCCGTGTCGGCGGCGGAGGTGATGCGCACCGGGATCTCCTCGTCGGTCGCCGCCAGCCGGGCCAG
>DASTNZ010000282.1:0-34762 GCA_035762665.1 Jiangellaceae bacterium
CTCATCGGTCAGACAGACGACGGCCGTCGTCGCCGGCGCCGCCTCGAGCAACAGCCGTACGCCGACGTGACCGTACTCGCGTGCGTTGGACGGACACGAGATCGTCACGGGTGGCGGCAGCGAGGCGTTCGCCGTCGCCTCGCGCCAGCCAGCCAGTCGTTCCCGCACGACATAGCTGCGACTGGTCGCATCGGCGGGCACACGTTCGCACCGTGTCGTGCCGACGGCTACTGCGATCACACCGATCGATCGGTGTCCCAACCCCACCAGGTGCGCGACCGCGCTCACACCACCCGCACGGTCGTCGATGTTCACGCTCGGAACCCCGGGCTCCGGCGCTTGGTCGACCGTCACGATGGGGATGCCGCGCTTGTGGGCCACCGCGATACCCGGTGAGTCCTCGTCGACGGAGTAGACGATCAGCCCGTCGACCATCGCCTTCGACATCGGGCCCGCCGGCTTGCCACGCGGGACTGAAACGATGGTCATCGCAAGGCCCGCTTCCTGCGCCTGCTCGGCCAGCCCGGAGAGGAACAACGACGACACCGGGTCGCTGAACGCGTAACCGAGATCGTCGGTGAAGAGAACGCCGACTGTGTCCGTCCGGCCGGTGCGGAGGGAGGCCGCCAACGGACTCGGGCCGTCGTATCCGGCCTCCCGCGCGGCGGCCAGGATCCGCGCCCGGAGCTCGACTGAGAGCTTCTCCGGACGCGAATATGCGTTAGACACGGTCGTCCGCGAGACACCTAGCGTCTGGGCCAGGCTGAGCAGCGTGGGACGGGTCATGAGACTCCGTTGTGAATCGATCAACCTCAGGTGGTGAATCGATAAACTACGGGACTTTCGGCCGGTCGTCAAGTCACGTCAGGCCAGGGGGAAGGAGGAACTGGCTGCTGGCGATCGGTTCGATGGCTCATCGAGGCACACGGGCGCTGCGACGCTTGGCCGCCATCGCCGCCGAGGACAACCAGGATGACCATGCCGCCAGACCTCCTGGCCCCTACGGCTCGCCTGGGCGCCCGGCGGCGGACTCAGCCCGATTGATCAGTGGCTGGCGGTTGCCAGCCGGACGGCCACAGTGAGGAGGACCAGTCCGGTGATCTGCTCGATCCGAGCTTTCACCTTCGGCCGGCGCAGCCACCTGCCGAGCCTGTCGACGGCGGCGACGTACAAGCCGAACCACGTGAGGTAGAGCAGAGCGAAGATCGCCGAGAGCAGCAGGGCCTCCGCCCTGGGCGAGCCGCCGTCCGCGGAGAGGAACTGGGGAAGGAAGGTGACGAAGAACAGCGCCACCTTCGGGTTGAGCGCGTTCGACAGGAAGCCCTGCCGCAAGTACGCCGACCGGCGCGGCGGCATCGCAACCGGCTGCTCCGGCGCTGGCTCGCGCCGGGTACGGGCCGCCGACCGCAGCATCTGCAGAGCGAGCCAGAGCAGGTAGACCGTGCCGGCGATCTTGAGCACGGTGAAAGCCGCCGCCGAGGCGAGTAGCAGCGCCGATAGCCCGACCGCGGCGGCACTCGCGTGTACGGTCAGCCCGAGCACACCACCGAGCATCGTCAGCAGCCCGCCGTAACTGCCGCCGACCAGGGCGTTCCGGGTGATCAGGGCCTGGTCCGGCCCCGGCATCATGATCAGCACCAGCGCTGCGATCGCGAACAACGTCATCGCTGTGTCCCTTCTGGCCGAGCGTTGGTTGTCGGGTTCATGACAACGAGCCTGATGCCGAACCAGCCATAAGTCCAATGTCAATATCAGTGGCAATCCATGCATAGACTCTATGAATGGTGACCCTCGTCCAACTTCGTGTACTCGACGCCGTCCGCCGCCACGGTTCGGTCACCGCGGCCGCCACGGAGCTGCATTACTCGCAGCCGTCCCTCAGCCACCACCTATCCAGGCTCGAGGCCCAGACCGGTGCCAGGCTGCTCCAGCGTGTCGGCCGCGGGATCCGGTTCACCGAGGCCGGTCGGCTGCTGGCTGACCGCGCGGCCGAGATCATCGGCAGGGTCGACACGGCGACGGCGGAACTGTCCACGCTCGTAGGCCTGAACGCCGGACGGGTCAGGCTGGCCGGCTTCGGCTCCGTCATGAGCTCACTGGTCCCGCAGGCCGCCGCGATACTCGCCCAGCAGCACCCCGGCCTCGAGCTCGGCCTGACCGACACCCACCCTGAGGACGCGCTACAGCTGTTACGGGCCGGTCACATCGACCTCGCCCTGATCTTCCGGTACGACGAGACAGCTCCTGAGGACGACGGCGTCCGCCTGATCCACCTGCTAGACGACCCGCTCTTCCTGCTCACGACCGGCGGCGGGACCAGCCTCGTCGAGCACAAGGACACACCCTGGATCGCCGGCTGCGAGAGATGTCGCAGCCACCTCGTAGAGATGTGCGAGCACGCCGGCTTCTCCCCGCACCTGGCGTACACCACCGACGACATGGTGGTCATGCAGAGCCTCGTCGCCGCCGGCATGGGCGTCACCACAATCCCAGGACTGGCCCTGCGTGCCCACCGCCACCCCGCGATCACCGCCACCCGACTCGCGGTCCCGCCCCGCCAGATCTACGCGGCCACCTACGGCGACCCACCCGATCCTCCCGCGACCGCGGCTCTCGTAGCCGCGCTGGCGCAGACCGCGGCGACACACGGCGCCGCAGGCTGATCTCGGCACCACCGTGGACCTCCGGCGACTCGGCTCTCAGCCGAGCGCGGCCGCCTTGCGCTCGAGCACGGCTCGTTCCCGCTGATTGCCGCACAGTCGCGCGGCGAGCTCGAACTCGGCTCGTGCCTGGTCGACGCGGCCGAGCCGGGCGAGCAATTCGCCGCGGACGCTCGGCAGCAAGTGGGAGCCGGACAGCCGGTCCGAGGCGACCAGTTCGTCGACGATCGCCAGCGCCGATAGCGGTCCGTTGGCCATCGCCACCGCGACTGCTCGGTTCAGCTCGACGATGGGCGACGGTGCAACCCGGCCGAGTGCTTCGTAGAGGAGCACGATGCGTTCCCAGTCCGTCTGTTCTACCGACGGTGCGGCGGCGTGGCAGGCGGCGATTGCTGCCTGCAGACCGTACGGCCCGAGCCCTCGCCCGGCGGACGCGGAGTGGGCAAGGGCGGCGGCGCCGCGTGCGATCGCCGAGCGGTCCCACAGGCGCCGGTCCTGGTCCTCGAGCAGTACGGCCTCGCCGTCGGGTCCGGTGCGGGCCGGGAACCGCGCGGCGGTGAGCTCCATGAGGGCCAGCAGCCCGTGGGCTTCCGGCTCGTCGGGAAGCAGCCGCGCAAGGACTCGGGCTAAGCGCGTGGCTTCCCTCGCAAGGTCGGGACGGAGCAGGTCCTCTCCGCCCGTCGCCGTGGACCCCTCGGTGAAGATCACATAGAGCACGTTCTGCACACCGCTCAGTCGTTCTCTCCGCTCGTCGAGGGACGGCACCTCGAAGGGCACCTGGGCTGCCGCGATGGTCTTCTTTGCCCGAGTGATGCGGGCCTGGATCGTCGGCACGGGGACGATGAACGACCGTGCGATCTCCTCAGTCGTGAGACCGCCGACGACCCGCAGGGTCAGCGCCACACGGGCCTCCGGCGATAGCACCGGGTGGCAGGCCACGAACATCAGGGCAAGCAGGTCGTCGTCCATGGCGTCGGGGTCCCACGGCAGATCCCCGCCCGAGGGCGGGTGCAATGCCGCGCCAGAGCTCGCCTGTCCTTCGGCGAGCCCGCTGGCGAGAGTCGCGTACCGCTCGTCGAGCGCGGACCGGCGCCGGAACACGTCAATGGCCCGCCGGCGCGCGACCGTCAGCAGCCAGGCGGCCGGGTTTGGCGGTACACCGTCGCGGGGCCAGGCGACGAGCGCTTCGGCGAGGGCTTCCTGAGCCACATCCTCTGCCAGAACGAAATCACCGGTGTAGTGGGCCAGGGCACCGACGATCCGTGCCGACTCGATCCGCCACACCGCCTCGACGGCCCGACGGGAGGTGTCGGGCTCCCGCGGGCCGTCCGTCTGGTCGGTCAGAGCTGACCCGTCTGCTCGCGCCACGCGCGCTCCTTGGCAATCCACTCGTTGTCCTGCGGAAACTCGTCGATCTGGGTCACCCGGCGGATCTCGGTCTTGGTGCCCGGCACACTCGGGATTCGCTTGGCCCACTCGACCGCCTCCTCGATGGTGGCCACATCGAGGATGTAGTAGCCGCCGAACAGTTCCTTGGTCTCGCCGTACGGGCCGTCGGTGACTACTGGCGGCTCACTCGAGTAGTCGACCACCACGCTCACCTCGGGGTCGAGGCCCTCCGCTGCCAGCAGGACTCCGGCCCGGATCAACTCGTCGTTGAAACGCCCCATCCGCTCGATCATCTCGTCAAATGGGATGGACGCCATCGCTCCGTAGGCCTCGTCCGTCGCTCGCATGATCAGCATGTACTTCGCCATCATCAGTCTCCTTCTTCAGGATCGCTTTTCGACCCTCTCACCCATAGTTCGAACGGGACCGCGCCGGATCGACATCGTTCCGAGAAGATCTTGACAGGAAGGATTGTTCGGGCAGCTAAGTAGTCACCTTCGGTCGTCCGTGCTGATTACGCCTCGGGCACCTGCGTAAACGAACCGCGGAAGGTATCGCGATAGGACCGCGGGTTGGTGCCGGTCTGTCGCAGAAAGTGCCGGCGCAGCGACTCGGTCGAGCCGAATCCGGACGCGTGCGCTACCTGGGTTACCGTCAGGTCCGAATCCTCTAGCAGAGCCCGCGCTCGCTCGACCCGACGATGGTTGATCCAGTTACCAAGGCTGTCGCCGGTCTCGGCGCGGAACCGCCGCTCCAGCGTTCGTGGGCTCATGCGCGCCCGCACGGCGACCTGCTGCAGGGTCAGCGGTTCGGTGATGTGCTCGATGAGCCATTCCTGCACCGGCGACAGCGGGCCGGACGTCGGCCGCGGGGCCGACTTCGCGTACTGTGCTTGCCCGCCGGTGCGGTGTGGTGGACTGATAAGCACCCGTGAGACGTCGTTCGCGTAGGACTGGCCGTGGTCCTTGCCCAGGACGTAGAGGCACAGGTCGGCGGAGGCGAGCATGCCACCCGACGACAGGACCCGGCCGTCGTCGACGTACATGGCATGTTCCACCAGGTGAGCGCGGGGAAAGGCGGTGCGGAACTCGTCGGCGAGCGCCCAGTGCGTTGTGACACGCCGGCCGTCCAGCACGCCGGCCTGGCCGAGCACGAACGCTCCGGCGCACAACGACACCAGCCGGGCACCGTCCCGCGCCGCTGTCGCGATGGCGTCCAATACCGCAGGGTCCTGCAGCACCCACGGCGCCTCGAGCCCTGGCACTACGACCGTATCGGCACCCTTGATCCACTCGACGGGCTTGAGGTCGCCGATCGTAAATCCGAGCGACGTCGGTGTAGGCGCCTGACCGCAGACGCCTATCTCATACGGCGCCTCGGCTTCGTGGCGGATTTTGGAGAACACGGATGGGCGGCGTCCGAAAGCTTGCACGGCCACCGCCAGGTCGAGGACGAATGTGCCGCCCAGCACGATCATCGCCACGCGATGGCGCCCCAACCTTCACCTCCTGGCCGGATCTGTGGGAAATATGGCGTTCAGCGTAGTGCGTCGTCGTTTGCTTTCCCGTGACGATCGGTGCATGGAACCGGACACCATCGTTCTCGTGCACGGCTTCTGGGTCACGCCCCGGAGCTGGGAACATTGGATCACGTACTACGAAGCGAAGGGCTACCGAGTCATCGCCCCCGGCTACCCGGGCTTCGAAGTCGAGGTCGAAGCCCTGCGCGCCGACCCTCAGATCATCGTCGATGTCACGGTCCCCGCGATCATCGACAAGCTCGAGGGAATCATCCGTGAGCTCGACCTCCCGCCGATCATCATGGGCCACTCTGCTGGCGGGGCGTTCACACAGATCCTGCTCGACCACGGCCTCGGAGCCGCCGGTGTCGCTCTCAACTCCGCGCCGACCGAGGGCGTTCGGGTGGTGCCGCTTTCGCAGGTGAGGTCGACGTTGCCGGTGCTGAAGAGCCCGGCCAACCGGCACAAAGCCGTAGGGCTGACCTCGGAGCAGTGGCGGTACGCATTCACGAATACGTTCACCGAGGAGGAGTCGCAGGCGCTGTATGACCGCTACCACATCCCCGCCAACGGCGGCATTCTGTGGGGCAGCGTGCTGGCCAACTTCCAGCCAGGGCCACAAGAGACCTGGGTCGATTACCACAACGACAATAGGGCGCCGTTGCTGTTCGTCTCCGGCAGCGAGGACCACATCATGCCGCCGGCCGTCCAGCAGTCCAACATGAAGCACTACAAGTCCAACACGGTCACCGAGATCCGCGAGTACCAGGGCTACGCTCACCTCCTGCCCGCCCAGAAGGGCTGGGAACAGATCGCCGACGATGTCCTGTCCTGGGCCGTGGAGCAGGCCCGTTGATCATCACACATGTCGGTGGGCCGACCGTCCTTATCGAGTTCGATGGATGGCGCCTGCTCACCGACCCGACGTTCGACCCGGCCGGAGGGCACTACGACTTCGGCTGGGGGACGTCGTCGGAGAAGCTCGCCGGGCCGGCGGTGGCGGCGTCTGACCTGCCGCCAATCGATGCGGTGCTGCTAACTCATGATCACCACGGCGACAATCTCGACATTGCCGGGAGGGCGCTGCTGCAGTCCGTTAAGACGGTGATCACCACGGTGAGTGGCGCGCACCGGCTGCGGCTCACGAGTGCACGCGGACTCGACGCTGGCGACACCGTGCGATTGAATGCGCCGGCGAAGCCGGCCCTTGAAGTCACGGCAACGCCGGCCCGCCACGGCCCGCCGCTGTCCGGGCCGATCGTTGGCGACGTGGTGGGGTTCGCACTGCGTCGGCCAGCCGATGATGGCGTGGTCGTGTGGATCACCGGCGACACCGTGCTGCACCGCCCACTGCGGCGGGTGGCGGCCTCAATGGCGGTAAGCGTTGCACTCGTGCACGTGGGTGGAGTGCGTTTCCCTATGACGGGACCGGTGCGGTACACGATGACCGGCCGGAAGGCGGTGGAACTGATCGGCATCGCACGTCCGCGAGTGGCCGTGCCCGTGCACTACGAGGGATGGGCCCACTTCAAGGCGGGGCGGGCCTCTGTCGAGCGGGCGCTCGCCACGGCGTCCGACGATGTCCGGCGGCGGGTCCACTGGCTGCCGATCGGGTCACCACAGCACATCGACTAATCCCACGCGCAGTCACCTGTGCTCGCCGGGTGTGAAGATGGGGTGATGGACGACGAGCGGCTCCGGCGGGCTGACGCGATCGCCGGGAGGGCGGCCGCGCTCGATCGGCAACGCGATCTGGAAATCGCAAAGGCACGTGGGCTGATCGCCGACTTTGTTACCGCCATGCAGGCTCGGGGCGTGCCGCCGGTTCAACTCCGCGCTCGGGTGCCAGGCCGCCGTACGACGTACCGGACCTCGCGCGCCGGCTGGTACATCCGGCAGAACGAGTCGCTCGCCATCGGGACGGGTGGCGACTTCTACGTCCTCGACGTCCCAGTCAGCTTGCGAGCGCGGCTGTTCGGGGCCGACGTCCAGCCGTCCGACCCGCCGCTTGTGCTCGGTCGCGGCGCGAGGGACGGCGAGTCCATCGAACTAGCTGAACTCCTCCGCCGCGCCCTCCCACGAAGCTAATCAGCCGCCCGCTCGTCGTTCGATCACGTTCGGCAGGCGGCCCCACATACCTACATGGCTGCATGCATGTAGGTACGTCGCACCGCCTGCCGAACGTGATCGAACGGAATCACTCGTCCGCAGTCTTGAGGATCGTGGTCAGCCGGTCGGCGGCGGCGAGGACGGCGGGAGCGTGCATCCGGCCGGGCTGGCGGGTGAGCCGCTCGATTGGGCCGGACACCGACACTGCCGCCACAACTCGGCCGCTGGACGAGCGAACCGGCGCGGAGACCGACGCGACCCCGGGCTCGCGCTCGCCCACACTCTGCGCCCAGCCCCGCCTGCGGACAGCGGCGAGCATCGTGGCGGTGAACCGCGCGCCCTGCAGGCCGCGGTGCATCCGCTCCGGCTCCTCCCAGGCCAGCAGGACCTGCGCGGCCGAACCGGCAAGCATGGTCAGCGTCGCGCCCACCGGAATCGTGTCGCGCAATCCGGTTGGACGCTCGGCCGCGGCAACGCAGATGCGCAGATCGCCCTGGCGCCGGAACAGCTGGGTGCTCTCGCCGGTCAGCTCGCGCAGTCGAGCCAGGATCGGCCCGGCGGCGGCCAGCAGGCGATCTTCGCCCGCGGCGGTGGCGAGCTCGTTGAGGCGAGGACCGAGAACAAACCGGCCATGCATGTCACGGGAGACCATCCGGTGGTGCTCGAGCGCGACGGCCAGCCGGTGGGCCGTCGGCCGGGCAAGGCCGGTCGACGCGACGAGGTTGGCAAGGGTGGCCGGGCCGGCTTCGAGCGCGGACAGGACGAGGGCTGCCTTATCTAGGACGCCGACTCCGCTAGACTTGTCCATGAAGCGATACTGTCATCTCATGATGTGAGATCGCAACTCGCGCCGAAGCCTACTGGCGAGGAACATGGCTCGCCTCATTTCTTGCACTTTCTTGGGGAGGAATCCACATCATGGGCAAGACCCTGGCCGAAAAGGTATGGGACGCGCATGTAGTCCGCCGCGCCGAGGGTGAACCGGACCTCCTCTACATCGATCTTCACCTGGTCCATGAGGTGACCAGCCCGCAGGCCTTCGAGGGTCTGCGCCTGGCCGGGCGTTCCGTCCGCCGTCCCGACCTCACCATCGCCACCGAGGACCACAACGTGCCCACGATCGGAATCGAGTTACCGATCGCCGATCCTGTCTCCCGCACTCAGGTCGACACGCTGCGCCGCAATTGCGAGGAGTTCGGCATCCGCCTGTTCCCGATGGGCGACGCCGAGCAGGGCATAGTGCACATCATCGGCCCGCAGCTCGGGCTGACCCAGCCGGGCATGACTATTGTCTGTGGCGACTCGCATACGTCCACGCACGGCGCGTTCGGGGCGCTGGCCTTCGGCATCGGCACCAGCGAGGTCGAGCATGTCCTGGCCACCCAGACGCTACCGCTGGGGCCGTTCAAGACCATGGCGATCACCGTGAACGGTGAGTTGCGGCCCGGCGTGACCGCCAAGGACGTCATCCTCGCGGTAATCGCCAAGATTGGCACCGGTGGCGGGCAGGGCTACGTGCTCGAGTACCGCGGCTCGGCCATCGAGGCGCTGTCGATGGAAGCCCGTATGACGATCTGCAATATGTCCATCGAGGCCGGTGCGCGCGCGGGAATGATCGCTCCGGACGAGACGACGTTCGCCTACCTCAAGGATCGCCCGCACGCTCCACACGGAGCGGACTGGGACGCCGGACTCGAGGAGTGGCGCGAGTTGCGCACCGATGCTGACGCGGTCTTCGACGCAGAGGTCGTCCTGGAAGCCGGGGAAATCGAGCCGTTCGTCACCTGGGGCACCAACCCCGGGCAGGGGCTGCCACTCTCAGCGTCCGTCCCGGACCCGGCGTCGTTCGCGACCGAGGGTGAGCGCAACGCCGCACAGCGCGCGCTGGAGTACATGGACCTGACACCAGGCACGCCGCTGCGCTCCGTCGCGGTGGACACCGTGTTCCTGGGCTCCTGTACAAATGGGCGCATCGAGGATCTGCGCGTCGCCGCATCGGTCTTGCGGGGTCGGCGGGTGGCCGACGGCGTCCGGATGCTTGTCGTTCCCGGTTCGATGCGTGTCCGGCAGCAGGCCGAGTACGAGGGCCTGCACGAGGTGTTCCTCGAGGCCGGTGCGGAATGGCGGTCCGCCGGATGCTCGATGTGTCTTGGCATGAATCCGGATCAGCTGTCGCCGGGAGAGCGCAGTGCGTCCACGTCCAACCGCAACTTCGAGGGACGGCAGGGCCGGGGCGGGCGTACGCACCTGGTATCGCCGCTGGTGGCGGCTGCAACCGCGGTCCGAGGGACGCTTTCCTCGCCGGCAGACCTGCCCGAGCTGGTGGAGGCCTGACATGGAGAAGTTCACCGTGCACAACGGTATCGGCGTCCCGCTGCGCCGCAGCAATGTCGACACCGACCAGATCATCCCGGCGGTCTACCTCAAGCGAGTGACGAGGACGGGGTTCGAGGACGGCCTGTTCGCGGCTTGGCGATCGGACGAGACGTTCGTGCTGAACCAGCCCGCGTTCCGCTCCGGATCCGTGCTCGTGGCGGGCCCTGACTTCGGCACTGGGTCGTCGCGCGAGCATGCGGTGTGGGCCCTGAAGGATTACGGCTTCCGGGCCGTGCTGTCGTCCCGGTTCGCCGACATCTTCCGCGGCAACTCGGGCAAGCAGGGGCTGCTGACCGGCCAGCTGGGCCAGGACGACATCGAGCTGATCTGGAAGGTGCTCGAGAACGCCCCGGGAACGGAAGTCACCGTGGACCTGGCTGCGCGCGAGGTGTGGTGCGCCGACATCGTCGCGCCGATGCAGGTGGACGACTACACCAGGTGGCGACTGATGGAGGGCCTGGACGACATCGGCCTGACGCTGCGCCACGTGGATGCGATCGACGAGTTCGAACGCCTCCGCCCGTCATACAAGCCCGTCACCGTTTGATCACGTTCAGCAGGCGACGCGACGTATGCATGCGTGCCTGTAATTACGTGGCCGATCCTGCTAGGCGGCCCACCTGCGCTGTGTTTGAAGAATGAGATCCGCTTTTTTGTTGTGCCGCGCCCGATGAGTCCCTAGCGTGCGTAACGGTACGTCGCTACGACTCATTGGGGGAGCGATGAACAGGAAAGAGCTCATCGACGAGCTCGCGAAGCGGTTCGAAGGCAATCGGCAGGTCGCTGCACACGCTCTTGATTCGGTCATCGACGTCATCACCCGGAGCGTGGCGGCCGGCGAGAAAGTCGTGATCCAGAGGTTCGGTAGGTTCGAACGCTCGGTTCGTGGGACTGGGGAGAACGTACTGGAATTCCGGCCGGGCAAGGAGCTGTCCGAAATCGTGAGTGGTGCCCGCACCGTAGGTGACCGGGTGACCAAGTCGCTGGCCGTCGTGCCGGCGGTCGCTGCGGGAGTCGCCGGTCAAGCAAGCCGGGCCGCCGCTGATACGTTGCGGGCCGCTGCGTCGAAGGCACGCTCGCTCGGTGAGCCGGGTGCGTCAGCGGAGAAGCGGGCCAAGCGACCGGCCAAGGCGCCCGCCAAGCGGGCTGCAACGACGGGCACGGTTGCGAAGCGGCCTCCCGCCAAGAAGGCGGTGGCCAAGCGGACCACCACTACGAAGGCACCGGCGAAGCGGACGCCCGCCAAGAAGACGGTGGCCAAGAAAACAACACCGGCGACGACGACTCCGCCGGCGAAGGCCGCACCTGCCGCGAAGACCACCCCGGCGAAGAAGGCGCCCAGCAAGAAGGCGGCCGGAAAGAAAGCTGCGGTGAAGAAGGCCCCCACCAAGGCGGCGACTAAGAAGGCGTCTGCCACAACGCCGATTAAGACGGCGGCGGAGCAGGCTCCGGCGAAGACGGCGCCAGCCACACCGTCTGCCACAACGCCGATTAAGAAGACGGCGGAGCAGGCTCCGGCGAAGACGGCGCCAGCCACAACGACTACAGCAAATACGGCGGCTTCCGGCAGGGAGACGCCATAACTGGCAGACCAGCGTTCAGCCGGCGTTGCCGGACGACAGCGGTAGTCGGATCACGAACCGTGACTGTGCGGAACCGTTCGGTTCCACTGTCACCGTTCCTCGATGCTGGGTCACGATTTCGCGGGTGATCGCCAGACCGAGACCGGCACCGCCGCGCTCTCGGTCACGTGCATCGTCGACGCGCGTAAAGCGTTCAAAGATCCGTGCCGTCTGGTCGGGGGGAATTCCTGGCCCGTCGTCGGAGATGCTGAGCACTGCCTGGTCCGCAGTCTCGGATAGTGCAACGGTCACCGTCGACGCGGCATGGCGTACAGCGTTGTCGAGCACGTTGCGGATGGCGCGGCCAAGCTGCGCGGCGTCGCCGACCACCTGAGCGCCCGACACCCGCGTGGTATCCACGGTGATTCGGTGTCGGCCTCGCACTGCGCTCGCCTCCAGGAGGACGGTCTCGTCGAGGTCCAACGGCTCTCGCCGAATCTCGGCCTTCCCGTTGTCGTGGCGCGCGAGAAAGAGAAGCTCATCGACCAGCCGTTGAAGTCGCACCGTGTCCTCGAGGACGCTCCGGTGCGTGGCACGAAGGTCGGCTTCATCCGCATGAGCGAGATCAACCTCGAGTTCGGATCGGATGCTCGTAAGCGGGCTGCGCAGCTCATGTGAGGCGTCGGCGACGAACTGCCCCAGCCTGCTGTGAGCAGCTTCGACTCGCCGGAGCGCGCGGCCGACCACGATCCACAGAACTCCGGCTACCACAGTCACGACAACCGCGAGAGTGAGCGCAAGAGTCTGGGTCAACAACGCCACTGACTCGTTGACGTCGTCGAGAGCGGCGGCGACGTGAATGACATAGCCCGTCTCGCCCACCTCAAAGCGCCGGGAAAGCACGCGGATCTTCCCCTCGTCGATTGCGACGCCGTCGACCGTCGTCAGCCGTTCCCCGTCTCCAGGCGGCGCCTCGGCGACGATCGGCATCCCTACAGCGTTCTCGCTGGCCGCGATCACTTTCTCGGCGCTGACAAGCTGGGCCAGCGCATCGTCGTCGCCAACTGCAAGCGTGGCCGGCGTGGAGCCGCCGGAGACGAGCGCCACGATGTCGTCGGCACGCTGCCTCAGGCGGTCATCAACGTTGCTTATCAACGCATCCCGTTGACCCAGAACTGCGGCAACCGTGATGACGGCCAGTACCACCGTCACGGCCAACACGGCCAGGCCGCATATTCGTACCTGAGCCGTATACAGGAGGCGGCGCACGACACCCGTCCTCAGGCCGTTGTCAGGCGGTAGCCCGCGCCCCGGACGGTCTCGATGCTCTGGCGGCCGAACGGTTCATCTACCTTGCGACGCAGGTGCCGGATGTATACCTCGACGATGTTCGGATCGCCGTCGAAATCGTCGTCCCAAACGCCGCCGAGAATGTCCCGCTTGGAAATCACTTCACCCGCCCGCCGAACGAGGTACTCGAGGACGGCGAACTCCCGAGCGGTCAGCGCAATCTCAGCCTCACCGCGCTGGCAACGCCGCCTGACGGGATCCACGTGCAAATCGCCCACGTTCATTGGCGTTGGCGCGCGGCGGCTGGAACGTCGCGCCAGAGCACGCACCCGGGCGGCCAAGACCACGAAGGAGAACGGCTTGGTCAGATAGTCGTCCGCGCCAGTATCGAGCCCCTCCGCTTCGTCCAGCTCGCCGTCCTTCGCGGTGAGCATCAGCACCGGCGTCCAATCACCTGCGGCGCGAAGTTCAGCGCATACCACATAGCCGTTCTTTCCCGGCAGCATGATGTCGAGGACCATCACGTCGTAGTCGTGCTCCGTCGCCATCCACACTCCGTCTATGCCATCGCGGGCCACGTCGACCGCGAAACCTTCGGCCCGAAGGCCGCGGCTCACCGCAGCTGCCACCTTGGCGTCGTCCTCCACTACAAGGACGCGCATGTAAGCAACCTCCGATCCATCGTCCTCCGCCGATCGTGACCGCTGCGAGCTGAATGGAGGCTGAACGACCCTGGCGGCAGTTCAGCGAGGGTTCAGCTCAACCGCGGCATGGTTGGCCCATCGACTTGAGCCGAGGAGGTTCCGATGCAGCACAGGACGAAGTATCTCATCGCCGGGATGGGCGTCGTGGTAATCGTGGGCGCGGGCGCCGGCATCGGCGTAGCCGCGACCGGTGATGACGACGAAGCCGAGCGACCTATCACCGGAGTCGAGCTCGAGCGAGCCAGTGAAGCGGCGCTCGACCACACGGGCGGTGGGCGAGTTACTGATTCGGAGGTAGGCGACGAGGAGAGCTACTACGAGGTCGAGGTGACTCTCGACGACGGCACCCAAGTCGACGTCCAGCTCGACGAGGACTTCACCGTGGTCGGGGAGGAGGATGATGACCAGCCGGATGATGATTAGCGCCCGAGTAAGCCCGATTATCGGGATGGCCTTGCTGGCGGTGACGTCCTGTGGCAGCGATTCAGACACCGTTGAACCCGATTCTGCCGGCGGGCCTGACGCTACTTCCCCAGCGGAGCCTGAAACGTCCGCTGGGTCCGGCTCCGAAATGCCCGATCTGGTGATTGACCCTGGCGACGGTGGCCGATACGAGGCTGACCTCGATCCGGCGGATTTCGTCGCCGGCGTAGACAACCCCTACTTTCCGCTCACGCCGGGAATGCGCTGGTTGTACGAGGGGGTCGAAGACGACGAGATCGAACGGGTCGAGGTCGTCGTCACCACGGACCGCAAGGAGGTACTGGGAATCTCGGCGGTTGTGGTGCGCGACACGGTCACTGTCGACGATGAGCTGGTCGAGGACACATATGACTGGTTCGCTCAGGACCGCGACGGCAACGTCTGGTACCTCGGCGAGGACAGCAAGGAGTACGAGGACGGCGAGGTCGTCAGCGCAGCAGGCTCGTGGGAGGCGGGCGTCGACGGCGCCCAGGCAGGAATCGTGATGCAGGCCGATCCGACGGTGGGGCAGGCCTATCGGCAGGAGTACTACCCCGGTGAGGCGGAGGATCTGGCCGAGGTCGTACGCCGAGGCGAGTCCGCGTCGGTACCCGCGGGCGAGTTCGACGACGTACTTGTGATCAAAGAGTGGAATCCGCTTGAACCCGACGTCGTAGAGGAGAAGTACTACGCATCCGGCGTCGGCCCGATCCTCGAGGTCGTGGTCGAGGGTGGCGACGGTCGGGTCGAGTTGGTCGAAACACCCTGACGTGATGCGTCAGTCGGGCAGTGTGGCCAGGGTCAGGAAGGTCACCCGCCGGTCGGCCCCGTTGCCCTCGACGGTGATGCGCACTCGCTGGCCGACCCGCGCCAGCCGCATGCTGCCGGCGTCGAAGGCGGCGGCGTCGTACGGCAGGAGCAACCCGTCGTCCAGCAGCACGGAGCCGGACCTCGTCTGCGGGTCGAAGTCGTAGATGCTCGCCTGCATGCCGCCGAGAGTACCCGCCGCGTAACCGGCCGAAGCCAGCACTCAGAGCTCAACCGCGATCGCCTTCGTTCGCGGCCCGACGCCCAACCGGAGGGCGTCCCACAGATCGACCTCGGTATCAACGTCGCGCCGCACGGATGGGATGCCTTCCAGCGTCAGCTCGACGGCTCCTGCGGCGCGGTGCGCGGCTCGCGACCGGCCGCCGAAGCGTGGCCAGAACGGCGCGCCCGGCAGGGCTCCGTAGACCGTGGTCCCCAACCCGGTCTGGTCGGCCACGAAGGAGACGGGGTGCTCTGCCGCGGCGGCGAGAGTCGTCGCAAGCTCGTCCGGACGCAGCGCGGGTAGGTCGGCCGACAGCGCCGCAACCGCTAGGTCAGGGCGGCGTGAGCGGGCCTCGTCGGCGCCGTGCCGCAATGCCGCGTTGAGCCCGGCGTCGGGTGCGTCGGCGATGACCACCGCGCCGAGGCGGCGGGCCTCGTCCCCGAGCATGGCGTCGTCGGTTACCGCGATGACGAGCTCGACCGCCGGGGACGCGAGAGCAGCCGCCACGGTGTCGGCCGCGAAGGCCCGCGCCAGGGCGGGACGCAACTCGCCCACGGCCTCGGAGAGCCGGGTCTTGGCGATCTCGGGGCGCTTGACGGGGATGACAATCGACCAGTTCATTGGCTCTATCGTGGCAGCGCACGACTGCGTGAGGCACGATGCGGGTAGCACAACGCCACGCGGCCACGAGCGAGGAGGACACGTGAGCGGACCCAAGCAGCGCCTGGGCTTCTGGTACCGGTTCGTCGCGGGCATCATCCGGCCGATCTTGGTGCTGCTCACCAGGCACGACTGGCACGGCACCGAACACCTGCCTCCGGTGGGAACTGGCGTGGTCGTCTCACCGAACCATGTGTCCTACGCGGACCCGCTGACCTTCGCCCACTTCCTGTGGGACAACGGCCGCGCACCGCGCTTCCTGGCCAAGGAGGGTGTCTTCCGGATCCCGGTCCTCGGCCGGATCATCGCCGCGTGCGGCCAGATCCCCGTGTACCGGGAGTCGCGGGACGCGACCAAGGCCTTCCGGGAAGCCGTCACGGCTATCGAGCAGGGAGAGTGCGTCGCCATCTATCCGGAGGGGACGATCACCCGCGACCCTGGCCTCTGGCCCATGGTGGGCAAGACGGGAGCCGCGCGGGTGGCGCTGGAGACGGGATGCGACGTCATTCCGGTGGCGCAATGGGGGGCGCAGGAACTCCTCCCGCCGTACAGCAAGAAGCCGCGACTGTTTCCCCGCAAGATCATACGAGTTGTGGCTGGCCCACCAGTGGACCTGGACGATCTTCGGGGCCGACCCATCAACGCGCAACTTCTCCATGACGCGACCGACCGCATCATGGACGCCATCACATCGGAGTTGGCGAAGATACGCGGCGAGTCGCCCCCTGATACCCGGTTCGACCCGCGACGTTCCGGTATCCCGCCCACGGGAAACCCCGGCCGTGGGGGAGGTCTCCGATGAGAGTGGCCACCTTCGGCGCCGGCTCATGGGGAACCGCATGCTCGATGGTGCTGGCCGATGCCGGCTGCGACGTGACGGTGTGGGCACGCCGCCAGGAGTTGTGTGACGCGATCAACAAGACGAACACCAACCCCGACTACCTGCCCGGCATCGAGCTTCCGGCCGGGCTGCGCGCCACCAACGATCCCGCAGAGGCGACGGACGGTGCCGACCTAGTCGTGCTGGCCGTGCCCTCGCAGACGCTGCGCGAGAATCTCACCCGCTGGCGGTCGGTGCTGCCGCCGGACGCCATGCTCGTGAGCCTGATGAAAGGCATCGAGCTCGGCACCGCGAAGCGGATGAGCGAGGTCATCATCGAGGTCGCGGAAGTCGAGGCCGATAGGGTCGCGGTGCTGTCCGGCCCCAATCTCGCCCGTGAGATCGCCGAGCACCAGCCGGCGGCCAGCGTGATCGCCTGCGTGGACGAGTCCGCCGCGGCCCGGCTGCAGAAGTCGTTCCACACGCCCTACTTCCGTCCCTACACGAACACCGACGTCGTCGGCACCGAACTCGGCGGTGCGGTCAAGAACGTGATCGCGCTGGCTGTCGGAATGGCCGTCGGCCTCGGCTTCGGCGACAACGCCCGGGCGAGCGTCATCACCCGTGGGCTGGCCGAGACGGCTCGGCTGGGAGCTGCGCTGGGCGCTGACGTCTACACATTCCAGGGCTTGGCCGGGTTGGGCGACCTGATCGCCACATGTTCCTCGCCGTTATCACGCAACCGAAGCTTCGGCGAGAAGCTCGGCAAGGGAATGTCGGTTGCGGAGATCTCGGCTGCTACGCGCCAGGTGGCCGAGGGCGTGAAGTCGTGTGAATCCATCCTGGATCTGGCCCGCCGGGTGGACGTCGATATGCCGATCGTCGAGCACGTCACCTATGTCGTAAGGGGTCAGATGACGCCGCAGGACATGCTGCGCAGCTTCGTCTCCCGCTCGGCCAAGCCGGAACGCCGCGGCTACTGATACTGACCGGCGGCGACGGGGTGTCCAGGGTTCACGGATTGGCCGATAGGGGTATGGTCGGCCGGGATGAGCACCCAGCAACCCCGCCGCATCCGGGTCGCCGTTGTCTTCGGCGGCCGAAGCTCTGAGCACGGCATCTCCTGCGTCACCGCAGGTAGTGTCCTGCGGGCGATCGACCTGGACCGCTACGACGTCGTCCCGGTTGGAATCACGATGGACGGCAGGTGGGTCCTCGGCCCCGATGATCCGTCCCGGCTGGCCATCACCGACGGCAAGCTGCCCGAGGTCGCGGACATCGGAGGCACGGTGATGCTGCCGGCCACCCGGGAAGGCGTGGAACTCAGCGTCTACGAGCCGGGAAACGTCCCACAGGCCCTTGGCTCCGTCGACGTCGTCCTACCGCTCCTGCATGGTCCGTACGGCGAGGACGGCACGCTGCAGGGCCTACTCGAACTCGCCGACGTTCCGTACGTTGGGTCAGGCGTGCTCGCTTCCGCGGTCGGCATGGACAAGCACTACATGAAGCTCGTGCTGCGGGCCGGCGGCCTCCCTGTCTGCCGGCATGCGCTGGTGCAGCCCGGGCCGTGGGACGCCCAGCGGGCGCGGGTGGAGGCCGAGGTCGCTGAGTTGGGCTGGCCGGTATTCGTCAAGCCGGCCCGGGCGGGTTCGAGTGTGGGCATCACCAAGGTGGCGACGCTCGACGAGCTGGAGACGGCCGTTCTGGCCGCCCGCGAGCACGACCCCAAGGTTGTCATCGAGGAGGCGGTCGTGGGCCGTGAGGTCGAGTGCGGCGTCCTGCAGGGTTTGGACGGTGGCCCGCCAGAGGCGAGCGTGGTCGGCGAGATCCGCATCGACGACACCCACGAGTTCTACGACTTCGAGGCCAAGTACCTCGAGGATGAGACGCACGTGAAGCTCGACGTGCCCGCTGACCTGCCGGACGCGGTGGCGGACGAGGTTCGTGAGCTGGCCACGCGGTCCTTCGAGGCACTGTCGTGCGAGGGGCTCGCGCGCGTGGACTTCTTTTACCGCGAGGACGGGTCGCTGCTGGTCAACGAGGTGAACACGATGCCGGGCTTCACGCCGACGTCAATGTTCCCGATGCTGTGGGCGGCCAGCGGCCTGGATTACCCGGCTCTCGTCGACCGCTTGATCACTACCGCGCTGGCTCGCCCAACCGGCCTGCGCTAACTCCGCTGATCATGCAAGAGCTGGGCGACACGCCGAAATGTCGGGATCCGCTGTGCCAGTGTGAAGTGGACAAATCGGCGTGTCGCCCAGCTCTTGCATGATCAGCGAGGTGAGCGCAGTGGGACGTTGGCGGCGATCGATGGGCCGAGCTCGCCAAGCACGGTGGCGGGGTCGTAGTCGTCCGGCACTGCGATCTCGACGATAGGGTCACGGTCGACCGTCGAGAAGAAGGACCCGCCGACTCCCTCGGACAGAAGCCAGGCGACGCCGTCGATCTCGGTCAAGACTGCGTCCGGCTGGTAATCCGGGGGCAGGCCGACTCCGCAGCGCAGCACGATCGGCGGCTGCCCCCACGCAGCCGCGGGCAACTCGGCCGGTTCGATGTCGCGGGTCACCGCGTCCGACACCACTTCGGGCAGGTCGCCGAGCAAGGCAGCGCAAGCCTGATCGGCACCGGGCAGCACGTCGTACGGTTCGACCTCGACAGCGCCGAACCCGCACCCGGCCAGTGCGAGCGGGGCGAAAAGGATCAGATGTGGACGACGGGGCACGTCAACGTGCGGGTGATGCCTTCAACTCCCTGCACCTTGGCGACGACAAGTCGGCCGAGATCATCGACGTTGCGGGCTTCGGCGCGGACGATGACGTCGTACGGCCCGGTGACGTCCTCCGCGAGCGTCACGCCGTCGATCTCGGCGATGGCGCGCGCGACATCGGCCGCCTTGCCGACCTCGGTCTGAATCAGGATGTATGCCTGGACCACGGGCGTCCTCCATGGGTCGGGGGGGAAGATGTCCGACAGACTGGGCGTAAACCTACCGCCTCATTCGATCGCTGGGGAACCGATGCCGGACAACGTAGCCGACCTGGGGGAGTTTGGGCTGATCGCCGCCATTGCCGATCGGCTGCCGCAGGGTGATGGCGTCCTCGTCGGCCCGGGCGACGACGCCGCCGTGGTGGCTGCCCCGGACGGGCGGGTCGTGGCGACCACGGACATGCTCGTCGAACTCCGGCACTTTCGCCGGGATTGGTCGTCGGCATACGACGTGGGGCGCAAGGCTGCTGCGCAGAACCTCTCGGACGTGGTTTCCATGGGCGCCCAGCCGACGGCGCTGCTGATCGCGCTGGGTGCACCACCGGACCTGCCGACCGAGTGGGCCCTGAACCTCGCAGATGGATTGCGGGACGAGTCGGCTCTCGTGGGCGCGTCCGTCGTGGGCGGCGACACGGTACGCGCCGACGTCGTGGTGGTTGCGATCACCGCGTTGGGTGACCTGAACGGGCGCCCTCCCGTCACGAGGTCTGGTGCTCGTCCGGGTGACCGGGTGGCCGTGTGTGGCCGGCTCGGCTGGGCTGAGGCGGGCCTACAGGTCCTCTCGCGCGGATTTCGCTCGCCGCGGGCGCTGGTCGAGGCCCACCGCCGCCCGGATGTGCCGTACGAGCGCGCGTTGCACGCGGTCGCCGGCGGTGGCATCACCGCGATGTGCGACATCAGCGACGGGTTGCTTGCCGACGTGGGGCACATTGCCGAAGCCAGCGACGTTGCGGTCGATATCGACCCTGCAGCGTTCGAAGTGCCGGCGCCGATGCGTGACTTCGCCGCCGCGATGGGAGCGGATCCCTTGCGGTGGATCCTCACCGGAGGTGACGACAACGGCTTCGCGGCCACCTTCGCGCCCGGCGCGGACCTGCCCGAGGGATGGGCGGCCGTGGGAACCGTAGCGGAAGGTGCGGGTGTGACAGTCGCCGGCAAGGAGTACGAAGGCCCGGGCGGTCACGTGCACTTCAGCTGAGCGCTCCTAAGTCGGCAACATCGACGCTTGGTGTCGCTGTATCACCGCACCGTAGAGGCGCAGTGTTGCTGGGGCAGCATTGTGGAGGCTTGGTGTGGGGGTCCCGCCGTAATTCGGTGCAGGCACGCAAACGGCCGGCCCGCCTATCGGGCGGCGCCGGCCGTAGAACGAGCCGAAAGTGAGGTCAGCGGGTGACCTTACCGGCCTTCAAGCACGAAGTGCACACGTTGATCCGCTTGCGGGTGCCGCCCACAGTGATGCGCACAGTCTGGATGTTGGGGTTCCAGCGACGGGGCGTGCGGCGGTGCGAGTGCGAAATCGAGTTGCCGAAGCCCGGGCCCTTGCCACAGACGTCGCAGTTGGCAGCCACGGGAGACTCCTAGCGGGTAGACATGAGGTGACGACATTGGTCCGCCCAACGGCGGGGCGCCGCAGGCAACCGCAGAAGGATACCCGGTGCGAGGCAGTGAACCCAAACCGTGGCAACGCACCGGGGGGAGGCTACGCTTCGACGCCAAGGCAGCCGCAGCCGAGGAAGGTCATGACGCGAGAGCCGGTGCTGGACGAACGAGTCGCCCTCCGATGGTGCCAGGCGGCCCTCGAGGCTCTCGCGGAGGCCCGCGAGGAGATCGACGCGCTCAACGTCTACCCAGTACCGGATGGCGATACAGGAACGAACCTGTACCTCACCATGGAGGCGGCAACGCAAGCCGCGGAGGCTGCGGCCGCCCGCGAGGACGCGACGCTGGCGGAGGTGATGGCCGCCGCCGCTCGCGGGGCGCTGCTCGGCGCGCGGGGTAACTCGGGCGTGATCATGGCGCAGATGCTGCGCGGAGTCTCGGCCGTATTCGCGTCGTCCGCGCACGGCAGCGACGCAGAAGCATTGGTCGCCGCGCTTGACCGAGCCGCACGTGACGGGTACGCGGCGGTGGCCAAACCGGTCGAGGGGACGATCCTGACCGTGGCACGTGCTGCTGCGGAGGCGGCGTCGGCCGCCATGGACGACCGGCCGTCGCTGCCAGTCGTCGCGCTCGCTGCGGCCCGCGGCGCACGGGAAGCGCTCGAGCGCACACCCGACCAACTGGACGTCCTGAAGCAGGCCGGCGTTGTCGACGCCGGTGGCCGCGGGTTGACGGTCGTCCTCGACGCCTTCGACACGGTGCTGACCGGTCGGCGGCCGCTGCCGCGTCCCCGGGAGCTGACGGCCCACGGCGTGCCCGAGGTGACGTTCATGGTGCCGGAGGCTGCTCCCGCAGGGCCGGCATACGAGGTCATGTACCTGCTCGATGCGGACGAGGCGGCGATCCCAACGCTCCGCGCGGCGCTCGAGCCGCTCGGTGATTCGCTGGTCGTGGTAGGCGGCGGCACCGGCGATGCCGGGCTGTGGAACGTTCACGTGCACGTCGACGACCCCGGCGCGGCGCTCGAGGCCGGCATCGCAGCGGGCCGGCCCCACCAGATCCGGGTCACGTATCTCGCCGCGGAGACTCCAGCGCCGGCCAGGACCGGGCGGGCGCTGGTTGCCTTCGCGGCGGGCGACGGGCTGGCCGAGCTGTTCGAGTCGGCCGGAGCCAGGGTGGTCCGGCCACCCGTCGGTCGGCGCCCGTCCACGGCGGAGATACTCGAAGCGATCCGTCATTGCGGCGTCGAGGAGGTCGTGCTGCTGCCCAATGACCGGGACGGCATCCCGGTGGCTGAGGCGGCGGCCGCCGAAGCGCGGTCCCATGGCCTGCGGGTGGCCGTGATCCCGACGACCGTCCAGGTCCAGGGGCTTGCAGCCGCCGCGATGCACGAACCGGGCCGGGCTTTCGACACCGATGTCGTAGCCATGACAACGGCCGCCGGGCACACCCGGCACGGGGCCGTGACGATCGCTGCCCGCGAGGCGGTGACCTCTGCGGGCGTCTGCCAGCCGGGCGACGTCCTCGGCGTGGTGGAGGGCGACTTCGCGATCATCGGATCGGATCTGGCCGGTGTGGCCACCGAGGTCGTGCGCCGGATGCTCGCGGTCGGGGGAGAACTGGTGACCCTTGTGACCGGCCAGGACGCCGACAATTCGCTCGCTGACACTGTCGGCGTGGTCGTGCATGCTGAGCACCCAGAGGTCGACACCGTCGTCTACGCGGGTGGCCAGGCGAGGTACCCGCTGCTGATTGGGGTGGAGTAGTGGGCCTGTCGTTCAGCGACCCGCTGGATCGCCTGCTGGGCCGGAGGACCGCCAAGATCCTTGCCGAGTCGCTCGACCTGCACACCGCCGGCGATCTGCTGCGCCACTACCCGCGCCGTTACGCCCAGCGCGGCGAGCTGACCGATCTGGACGCTCTGCGTATCGATGAGCACGTCACAGTTCTGGCCAAGGTCAAGTCCGCCCATCTGCGGCCGATGCGGTCCCGCCGCGGCTGGATGCTCGAGGCGCAGGTCACCGACGGTTACGGCGAGCTATCGCTGACATTCTTCGGCAAGTCTGAGCGCGCCCTCTTGATGCACACGAGGCAGCTACGGGCGGGCCGGATCGGGCTGTTCGCCGGCAAGGTGTCGCAGTACCAGCGCAAGCGCCAGCTGACCCATCCCGAATACAACATGTTGGACGACTTAGAAGACACTGCGAGGGCAGTCCAGTCGTTCGCCGGCCAGCTGATTCCGGTGTACCCGGCCACCGGCAAGCTGCCGACGTGGCGCATCTCGCAGAGCGTGGGCACCTTGCTGGACCAGCTTGACTACGTACGCGAACCCATCCCCGCGTCCCTGCGCAATCGGCTCGGCCTGATGGATGCCGACCGCGCTCTACGGGTCATCCACCAACCGAAGTCCCTGGCGGACGTTGAGAAGGCACGACACCGGCTGCGATTCGAAGAGGCCTTCGTTCTCCAGGTGGAGTTGGCCCGGCGACGCGCCAGCGTGGAGGCACTGCCGGCGGTGGCCCGCCCCGCGCGCGCCGAAGGGCTTCGCGACCGGTTCGACAGCCAGCTGCCGTTCGACCTGACCAAAGCACAGGTCACTGTTGGTGATGAGATCGCCGCCGATCTGGCCCAGCGACATCCGATGCACCGGTTGCTGCAGGGCGAGGTCGGCAGCGGCAAGACCGTCGTTGCGCTGCGGGCGATGCTGCAGGTCGTCGACTCCGGGGGCCAGGCGGCGTTGCTGGCCCCCACCGAGGTGCTGGCTCACCAGCATTACCGGACTCTGCGGCAGCTGTTGGGCCCGCTGGCTGAGGGCGGCATGCTGGGCGGATCCGAGATCGGCACCCAGATCGCGCTGCTCACCGGGTCGATGGCCGCAGCCGCACGTCGACCCGCCTTGCTAGCCGCCGCGTCGGGGCAGGCCGGCATCGTCGTGGGCACCCACGCGCTGCTGGAAGAGCACGTGCAGTTCGCCGACCTGGGCCTGGTCGTCGTCGATGAACAGCATCGATTCGGCGTCGAACAGCGAGCCGCTCTGGCTGAGAAAGGCCCGGCGGGGACCCGCCCGCACGTCCTTGTCATGACGGCGACGCCGATTCCGCGCACGGTTGCGATGACGGTGTTCGGCGATTTGTGGGTGTCGACGATGAGCGAGCTACCGGCTGGTCGCGCCGACGTCGAGACGCACGTCGTCTCGGTCGCCGAGAAGCCCCAGTACCTGGACCGGGCCTGGCAGCGAATTCGCGAGGAGGTGGCCGCGGGCCAGCGGGTCTACGTGGTCTGCCCGCGAATCGGCGGGGACTTCGACAACGGCCCGGAGACCGCCGGCGGTGCCGCCGCAGAGCAAGCCGACCGACGGCCCGTGGCCGTGATGGACGTCGCCGAGATGTTGCGCGCCGGGCCGCTCGGAGACGTGCCGGTCGGAATTTTGCACGGGCGGATGGCGCCGGAGGACAAGGACGAGGCGATGCGCCGATTCGCGGCCGGTGACGTTCCAGTACTTGTCGCCACGACAGTCATCGAGGTCGGAGTGGACGTCCCGACCGCATCGATGATGGTCGTGATGGACGCGACGCGATTCGGCGTTTCACAACTGCACCAGCTGCGGGGCCGGATCGGCCGCAGCAACATCCCAAGCCTGTGCCTGCTCGTCACCGACACCCCGGCCGGCACCACCGCGCGTGATCGTCTCGATGCCGTCGCCAAGTCGCATGACGGCTTCTACCTCGCGCAGGTCGACCTCGAGCAGCGCCGGGAAGGTGACATCCTCGGCGTGGAGCAGTCGGGCCGGCGATCGAGCCTGCGCCTTTTGCGCGTGCTCCGGGACGAGAACCTGATCATGGTGGCGCGGGAGGCCGCGGGCTCCGTCGTCACGTCCGATCCTGAGTTGGAGAGGCACCCTGACCTCGCAGCGGCCGTTGCCGAACTCGGCGTGGAAGAGCGTGACTACCTGGAGAAGGCGTGACACGGATCGTCGCCGGCGCCGCGCGCGGCCGCCGACTGAAGGTGCCGACCGGTAGCGGCACCCGTCCGACGTCCGACCGAGTACGCGAGGCATTGTTCTCGTCGCTGGAGTCGATATTCGGTTCGCTCAATGGCCTACGTGTGCTCGACCTTTTCGCCGGTAGCGGTGCGCTGGGGCTCGAAGCGATATCCCGAGGTGCCGGGTACGCCATGCTGGTGGAATCGGATCCGACCGCAGTCGGAGTGATCAGAGCCAACGTCGCGACTGTCGGGCTCAGAGAGGTCGAGGTGCTGGCCGCTCCCGTGCGGCGCGTTCTGGCTTCGGCGCCCGACAAACCGTTCGACCTCGTCCTGGCCGATCCGCCGTATGCCATGGAGCCAGGCGAGATTGCCAACATTCTGAGTGCACTGGCGGCCGGCTGGCTCGCACCGGATGCGGTTGTCGTGGTCGAACGCCCCAGCCGTGGCGAGCCGGTTCGGTGGCCGTCCGGCCTGGCTGCTTTGCGGGATCGGCGTTACGGGGAGACTCGGCTCTGGTACGGTCGGCCGGCTGGGTGATTGTGACCCTGCGGAGGGGCGGAATGCGGCGTTGCGTGTGTCCTGGCTCGTTCGATCCGGTGACCAACGGTCACTTAGACGTCATCGAGCGCGCGTCCCCACTTTTTGACGAGGTCGTCGTGGCCGTGCTGGTGAACGTGTCAAAGAAGGGCCTGTTCACCGTCGACGAGCGGATCGACATGCTGCGCGAAGTGACCGCGCCGCTCGGCAACGTCACCGTCGAAAGTTTCGAAGGGCTGCTCGTCGACTTCTGCCGGGCCCGCGAAATCCCGGCGGTCGTCCGCGGCCTGCGCGCCGTCACCGACTTCGAGTACGAGCTGTCGATGGCCCAGATGAACCACCGGCTGTCTAACCTCGAGACGCTATTCGTTGCGACAAATCCGGATTATTCATTTTTATCGTCGAGTCTGGTCAAGGAAGTAGCCTCTTATGGGGGTGACGTTTCGGGGCTAGTGCCAGATACCGTTCTCGGGAGGCTCACGCAACGTCTCGCCGAACGCTAGCGGGGGTGGAGATGTGAAGGTCCAGGAGAAACTGGACGAGATCGTGGCGTTGGTAGGTGCCGCGCGCACGCTGCCGATGTCCTCATCGATAGTGGTCAACAAAGCCGAGCTGACTCGGCTACTGACAGAGCTCGGTGAACTGCTGCCAGACGATCTGGCCCAAGCCGAGGCCGTGCTCAGCCGGCGGGACGCGATCCTGTACGAGTCAACCGCCAATGCCGAGCGGCTGCTCACGGCGGCGATCGAGGAGCGCCAGCGGATGATCTCGGAAGAGGAGATCCTCCGGCAGGCCCGGATCGAAGCCGCCGAAGTGATCCGAGGAGCGCAGGAGCGGTCCGACCGCACATCACGCGAGATTGATGAGTACGTGGACGCCAAGCTCGCTCATCTCGAGGTTTCGGTTGCCAACATCCTCGAGACGGTTAGGCAGGGGCGGCAACGCCTTGCCGAGCCGGGGTTGTATCGGGAGCTGGCGGCCCTACCCGAGGCTCATCCGGCGTCCGAGCGGGCAACGCTCCCACGGCGCACGAGGATGCCGGAGGGTGAAGATCTACTCGACCGTGGTGCCACGGATGAGTGGCGCGCGGCGCCCGGGTGGACCGCGACGCCACAGTGGGACGGGCCTCCCCAGGGCAGGGCCCTGCCACGGCGGCAGGCGGTGACCGAACCGACTGGACTGCCTGCCGGCCGCGCAGAACCAGGCGGCGGCGCGGAGAGCCCTCAGCCTGCTGAGCCGGATGCAGCCCACGTGACCGAGGGAGGCTGGACCCCGCAGCGTCCCGACACGGAGGGCACGTCTGACAAGGGCATTTCGGAAACCACCGGTCAAGCTGCCGGCAAGCCGCAAGGTGTGGACGGCGACGAGCCCGCGGGCGCAGCCGAGACCAAGTCTGCGGGGCCAGACGAGCCGGCCTCGGATCCACGGCCGCAGGAGGCTCGCGCCGAGTGAGCTGCGAGTGCGGCTCGATTGTGTGCAAGAACCATCTCTCTAGTACCCTTGCATGTCGGCCTCACGCGAGGCCTGGAGTCGGCTTGCCCGCAACGACGAGAGTTGGTCACGCTGAGCACCCTCGACCCGCGAACGCCGCTCGTGCTCGACACTCACGAGCTCGGGCGCCGGCCAGGGGCGATGCAGCAGATCCAGCGGTCGGTGCGCGCCCCGGCCGACCTCGGGATCGGCGGCGTGGTCGGTGTGCCCGAAGGGGCTGACATCGAGCTGGACCTCCGGCTCGAGGCAGTCATGGAGGGCGTGCTCGTGTCGGGCTCGGCACGGGCTCCGCTGTTCGGTGAGTGCGTTCGCTGCCTGGACGTGATCGATAGTGAGATGACTGTCGAGTTCCAGGAGCTGTACGTCTATCCGGACCGTGCCGAGGAAATGGGCGCGGAGGCGGACGATGACGTGTACGTGGTGGAGGGCGAGTTGATCGACCTCGAACCGACGTTGCGCGACGCGGTGGTGCTCGCACTACCGCAGGCACCACTGTGCCGGGATGATTGCCCTGGCCTGTGCCCGCAATGCGGGGTCAGGTTGGCCGACGACCCGACACACCAACATGAGAGCACCGATCCTCGGTGGGCGGCGTTGGCGAAGCTGCGTATCGAGGGCGACGATGTGTCCGGCCCGGAGTCGAAGCAAGGGGCCGGCCCGACGGAGGAGAGTTAGCCGTGGCCGTCCCGAAGCGGAGAATGTCCCGGAGCAACACCCGACACCGCCGTGCGCAGTGGAAGGCCAAGCTGCCGCAGATCCAGAAGCGAACCGAGAACGGCCGCACCGTGTGGGTGGTGTCTCACCGTGCCCACATTGTGGAGGACTCGCAGGGCACGCCATTGTTCCGCCAGTACAACGGTCGCCAGGTCGGCGACGTCTGACCCGCGAGGCGGGATCCCGCGTGGCGCCAACGCTCGCGGAACTCTCCGATCGGCTCGGAGTCGCAGTGGACGCCGAGCTGCTTGAGCGTGCCTTGACCCACCGCTCGTACGCGTACGAGCACGGTGGCTTGCCGACGAACGAACGCCTCGAGTTCCTCGGCGATTCTGTTCTCGGCCTAGTCGTCACAGAGTCCTTGTTTCGGCTCCACCCCGACCTGTCTGAAGGCCAGCTGGCCAAACTGCGAGCGGCTGTGGTCAACATGCGGGCACTCGCCGACGTGGGGCGGTCGTTGGGGCTTGGCGAGTTCGTTCGGCTCGGCCGGGGTGAGGAGGCCACAGGCGGGCGCGACAAGTCATCGATCCTGGCCGACACCGTCGAAGCGCTCATCGGCGCGGTGTATCTGTACAGCGGTTTCGATGCCGCCTCCGGTCTCGTGCATCGGTTGGTCGACGACCTGATCGACGAGTCCGCGACGCTTGGTGCGGGCCTGGACTGGAAGACCTCTTTGCAGGAGCTCACCTCTGAGTTCGCGCTGGGTGTGCCGGAGTACGAGGTCACTGAGGCAGGCCCGGACCACGCCAAAGTTTTCACCGCGTCAGCGGTTATCGGCGGCACGGTGTACGGCACCGGGCAAGGCCGAAGCAAGAAGGAAGCCGAGGCGGGCGCGGCCGAAACCGCGTGGCGGGCGCTGCGATCGTTCAACGGCGATCCCGCCACGCGCGCCTAGGACACCGCCAGTGCCAGAGTTGCCCGAGGTAGAAGTCGTCCGGCGCGGGCTAGAGCAGTTCGTCGTCGGGCGGACGATCGAAACCGTAGAAGTCATGCACCCGCGGGCAGTTCGCCGGCACCTTGCCGGGCCGGTTGACTTCATCGGGTTGCTGACTGGAGCCGCTGTCACCGCAGCCCGCCGCCGTGGCAAGTACCTGTGGTTGCCGCTGAACACCGGATCGGCACTGATCGGCCACTTGGGCATGAGTGGGCAACTGCTCGTTCAGCCGTCAACCGCGCCCGACGAGTTGCACCTGCGCGTGCGTTTGACGTTCACCGACGGCGATTCGCAATTGCGGTTCGTCGACCAGCGAACGTTCGGCGGTTTGTCCGTGTCGGTCGCGGTCGATGCTGACGGCGTCCCGGCCGAGATCGTCCATATCGCCCCAGACCCGCTATCGCCGGACTTCGATGACGACGCGTTCGTAGCCGCTGTACGGCGCCGCCGAACCGGTATCAAACGCGCGCTGCTCGACCAGACCCTGATCTCCGGCGTCGGCAACATCTACGCGGACGAGGCGCTGTGGCGGGCACGGCTGCACTACGCCAGGCCTACGGCGACCCTCACTCGTCCAGTCCTGCTCGAGTTGCTGGCGGCCGTGCGCGAGGTGATGACGGCTGCGCTCACCGCCGGGGGAACCTCCTTCGACGCCCTGTACGTGGACGTCAACGGCACCAGCGGGTACTTCGAGCGCGGCCTGGAGGTGTACGGCCGGACCGGCCTGCCGTGCCGGCGGTGCGGGACGCCGATCCGGCGGAATCCGTTCATGAACCGGTCGTCGTACACGTGCCCCCGGTGCCAGCGCCGTCCGCGCACTCCCCACTGGTAAGCGGGCGAGACTTGGGGCATGAAAAACGAGAACGAGCACGCCCGGGTCGTCGCCCGAGTGAAGGGTCGGGTGCAGGGCGTTGGTTTCCGCTGGTTCGTGCAGCGCATTGCTGGTGAGTTGGGCCTGTCCGGAAGCGCCACCAACCTGCCAGATGGAAGTGTTGAGGTCGTGGCCGAGGGACCGCGGCAAACCTGCGACAAGCTCATTGAAACGTTGCGGAGTCGACGTACCCCGGGACACGTGAGCCAAGTCGCGGTATCATGGAACGCGCCAACGGGCATGCGTGGTTTCCGGACGAGGTGATTGTTCGCTCCTGGGTGAGACGAGCACATCGGTTTGTGTCCTATTGACCCCGCTGTTCGGTGGTGCGACCCTTGAATCAGCGGCCTGACCCCCCGAGTCGCGGTGAGGTGGTCTGGCCTGGCTTCCAGATCTGGTGGAGGATTCCTGAGATGGCGAAGGCGCTCCTCGGGCACGTCGGCGGTCCAGACCCTCGACTTGTAACCGAGGTAAGGCGGCTGCGTCGGCGAGTACACGACCTCGAGGCCGAGGTGCTTCGGCTTCAGGCCGAGAACGACTCGCTAGCCGACGCTCTGGAGACGGGTCCAGTTCTCGGCGAGGTGACCGAGCGCGAGCCCATTCTAACCTAACCCTCATACCCGGCACCCGGCCGCCCGCGACACGCGGGCAGCCGGGCTTATGACCGCCCATGACACACCTGCCCGGTAGCATGGCGGCAGCTTCCCCGGCGTACCTGACCAAGCTCACAAGAGAGTTCGCCCTTTGTACCTGAAGAGCTTGACGCTGCGGGGATTCAAGTCCTTCGCGTCGTCGACGACCCTGCGCTTCGAGCCCGGCATCACGTGTGTGGTCGGCCCGAATGGCTCGGGCAAGTCCAACGTCGTCGATGCACTGGCCTGGGTCATGGGCGAGCAGGGCGCGAAGAGCCTGCGGGGCGGCAAAATGGAGGACGTCATCTTCGCCGGCACCGCCGGGCGTCCCGCATTGGGTCGCGCCGAGGTCGTGCTCACCATCGACAACACCGACGGCGCGCTGCCGATCGAGTACTCCGAGGTCACCATCTCGCGGACGATGTTCCGCAACGGTGGATCGGAATACGCCATCAACGGGCAGGCGTGCCGGCTGCTCGACGTGCAAGAACTGCTGTCCGACTCCGGCATCGGCCGCGAGATGCACGTCGTCGTCGGCCAGGGTCAGCTCGACTCCATCCTGTCGGCTACGCCCGAGGACCGGCGGGGCTTCATCGAGGAAGCGGCCGGCGTCCTCAAGCACCGCAAGCGCAAGGAGAAGGCGCTGCGCAAACTCGAGGCGATGCAGGCCAACCTCACTCGCGTCCAGGACCTTGCCGCCGAGCTACGCCGGCAGCTCGGCCCGCTGGGCAAGCAGGCTGAGGTCGCGCGCAAGGCGGTAACCATTCAGGCCGATCTGCGCGATGCCCGGTTGCGGCTGCTCGCCGAAGAGCTGAGCCAGGCGAGGGCGTCCCTTGAGCAGGAGGTTGCGGACGAGACCGCCCTGCGCGCTAGCCACGACGAGGTGGCGGCAGCGCTGGATGAGGCCAGGACGACCGAAGCTCGGCTGGAAGCCGAGGTGACCGAAGCTGCTCCGCGCCTCGCTCACGCCCAGGAGATCTGGTATCGCCTGTCCGGTCTGCGTGAGCGCCTTCGCGGGACGGCAGGCCTGGCCGCTGAACGCGCACGGCATCTGGCGTCCATCTCCGAGCAAGAGACCACCGGTCGCGATCCCGATGAACTCGAACGCGAGGCGGCGACCGTCCGGTCGCAGGAGGCCGACCTGGCGACCGAGATCGCCGGCGCCCGTGAGGCGCTGGATGCCGCCGTGGCGACCCGGCGAGCGGCCGAGCAGGCAGCCGAAGAGGAGGAGCGCCGACTTGCCGCGCTCGTGCGTGCCGCTGCCGACCGGCGCGAGGGCCATGCCCGGCTGTCCGGCCAGGTCGAAGGGCTGCGCCGGCGGGCTAGTGCCGCCGAGGCAGAGATCGCTCGGCTCACCACGGCACGCAAGCAGGCGCTGCAGCGGTCGAGTGAAGCGCAGCGCGAGTTCACGGCTCTCGAGACGTCGATTGCCTCGCTGTCCGCCACCGAGCAGGGCTTGGACGCTGAACACGAACGCTGCCAGGCCGACCTCGACACAGCAGAGGTCGCGGTGGCCGCCCTCCTGGACTCGTTGCACGCTGCCGAACGTGATCGCTCCGCGCTGGCGGCCCGTCGCGAGGCGCTCGAGCTGGGGTTGGCCCGCCGCGACGGCTCGGCGGCGCTTCTGGCGTCCTCCGACCGCGTGTCGGGCCTGCTGGGTTCCGTGGCTGCTTTGCTCGCCGTCGAACCGGGCTGGGAGGCCGCAGTCGCCACAGCGCTCGGCCTGTCGTCGGATGCGGTGGCCGTGGGATCGGTCGACGACGCCGTGGCCGCACTGCGGCTGCTCCGCTCGGACGACCTCGGTCGTGCGGGCCTGCTGATTGGTGGGTCGCGTTACGACGCGGCGGAGTGGCCGACGCTGCCCGGCGGTCTGCGGTATGTGGTCGACCTGCTCACCGTGCCCGCCGAGCTGCGACCGGCGCTGACCAGCCTGCTGCGCGGCATCGTCGCCGTCGACGACCTCGCCGCTGCACGTGCCCTCGTCGCGGAGCTTCCGGATCTGGTGGCGGTCACGCGGGACGGGGATCTGTTGGGCCGCGACCGCGCGTACGGTGGGTCGTTCAGCGCGCCAAGCCTGCTAGAGGTCCAGGTGGCGGTCGACGAGGCGGCCGACCAGCTGGCTGAAGCGGTCGGCCGGGCCGAGCGGATCCAGCGCGAGCTGGCCGGCGCCACCGAGCGGCGCGACGTTGCAGCCGCACGGCTGGCGGTGGCGGTCAAGAAACTGCACGAGTCGGACGCCGAACTGGCCGCAATCGCAGAACAACTTGCCGCCCTCGGCGCGACCTCCAAGTCGGGCGCTGAGGAGGCCGAGCGGCTCGCCGCCGCCATCGCCGGCGCTGAAGCAGCCCGCGATCGTGATATTGCCGGGCTCGCCGAGCTCGAGCAGCGGCTCGAAGCAGCCGAGAGCGGCGACGACGCCGACTACGAGCCGTCCATTGACGAGCGCGACCGACTGGCCGACGCGGCACGGGCGGCCCGGCAGGCCGAGACCGAAGGCCGACTGGCGCTCCGGACGGCAGAAGAGCGAGCCCGTGCGCTGGCCGGCCGGGCGGAAGGTCTGGAGCGGACTGCCCGCAACGAACGCGCGGCCCGTGAGCGTGCGGTCGCGGCGGCAGAGCGACGGGCACGACAGGCGAGGGTAGCTGCCGCGGTCGCCCACGGCGCGCAGCTAGTGATCGAGCGTCTGGACCTCTCACTTGAGCTTGCCGCGGTCGAGCGGTCGGCGGCGGAGCAGGCGCGGGCCGAGCGTGAACGCCAGCTCGCCGAAGCGCGGGGAAAGGTGCGTGAGCTAGCCGCCGAGCTCGAAGAGCTAACCTCGTCGGTGCACCGCGATGAGTTGGCCCGGGCCGAGTTCCGGATGCGCGTCGAGCAACTCGAGGCCAAGGGACTCGAGGAGTTCGGCGTTGATGCCGCGACGCTCATCGACGAATACGGCCCGCACTTGCCGGTGCCCCAGCCGCCCCGCGAGGACGGCGAGGCGGTCAATCCCGTCCCGTACGTCCGGGAGGCTCAGCTCAAGCGAGCCAAGGCGGCCGAGCGCGCGATGGCCCTGCTCGGCAAGGTCAACCCGCTGGCCCTCGAGGAGTACGCCGCCCTGGAAGAGCGGCATTCCTTCCTGGTGGAGCAACTCGAAGACCTCAAGCGAACCCGCCGCGACCTGCTCGACATCGTCCGTGAGGTCGACGACCGGGTCGAGCAGGTGTTCGCCTCGGCCTACGAGGACACGGCCCGGGAGTTCGCCGACGTGTTCGCCCGCCTGTTCCCGGGGGGTGAGGGCCGGCTGGTCCTCACCGAACCCGACGACATGCTGGCCACCGGCATAGACGTCGAGGCTCGCCCGCCAGGAAAGAAGATCAAGCGACTATCACTGCTGTCCGGCGGCGAGCGGTCCCTGGTGGCGGTCGCCTTCCTGGTTGCGCTGTTCAAGGCCCGGCCCAGCCCGTTCTACGTCCTCGACGAGGTGGAGGCGGCGCTCGACGACATCAACCTCGGCCGGCTACTGGAGATTTACGAGGAACTGCGCGAGAACAGCCAACTCATCGTCATCACCCACCAGAAGCGCACCATGGAGATCGCCGATGCCCTGTACGGCGTGAGCATGCGCTCCGGGGTGACCCAGGTGATCAGCCAGCGCCTGCGGGACGTCGAAGCCGCCGCGTGACGCCTCGAGCGATCACCGCGATGGCTACCGTATGGGGTGGGGAGGCGACGTGCCCTTGATGGCGATCCCGCCGACGTTCGAGCCGATCGGCCAGGTTCTCACGCCCGACGAGTACGACGCGCTGCCGGAGCACTCGCGACGGGAGCTCGTGGATGGTGTGGTTCACCTCATGGCGACCCCGACGCCATGGCACCAGCACATCGCCGACGGTCTCACCCTTGCGCTGCGGCGGTCGGCTCCGCCGCGGTTTCGCGTGACCAGGCAGATCGAGGTGCGTGTGGACGACCTGACCCGGAGGAATCCGGACGTTCTCGTGGTGCGATCCGCCGGCTTCGACCTCAGGGTACCGAGGCTGCGACCGGACCAGGTGGTTCTCGCCGTCGAGGTGGTCGACCGAGGCTCCGAGACCGCCGATCGGATTGCCAAGCCCGAACAGTACGCGCGAGCGGGGATACCGCACTACTGGCGGATCGAGACGGAGACCGACGTCGGGGTCTACACGTACCGGCTCGTAGATGGACCGGAGTACGCGCACATGGGGACGTTCGCAAAGGGCGACACCACTATGGCTCCGGGATTGGAGTGGGCTGCCGTCTCCGTATCCGATCTGTCCAAAGAGGACTAGTGGGGACCGTGACCAGCGGTCAGCGGGATCAGGCTGAGGCGCTGCTGCTCGACCTTGACGGCGTGCTGCGGGTGTTCGACCCCGAGGTCGCCGCCTCGGCGGAGCGCCGCCATGGGCTGCCGCCCGGCAGCCTGGTGAAGAGCGCCCTGGGGTGGCAGCGCCTGCGCCCGGCGATCGCCGGTGAGGAGACCCACGCCGCCTGGCTCGAGTCCATCGTGGCGGACCTCGCCCCGGCGGCGGGTGGGCCGAAGCGGGCCTGGGCGGCCGTCGACGAGTGGCAGGAGTACCGGGGTGAGGTCGTGCCAGAGCTGCTCGAGTTCGTCCGGGAACTGCGGGCCGCCGAGGTTCCCGTCGGCCTCGCGAC
>DASTNZ010000283.1:0-4083 GCA_035762665.1 Jiangellaceae bacterium
ACCGGCACCGTGCTGAAGTGGGACCAGGAGGGCTTCGAGGCGCTGGTGCACAACATCGAGGCCGCCGAGCTCCTCGGGGGTTTGGGGTTCTGGTTCACACCCGAGGTCGCGCAGAACGTGCCGATCCTGGTTCGGCTGTACAACGCGCACGTCGTGATCGTCCCCGGACTGATCATCGTGCTGCTCATCCTGCATGCATTGCTCATCAAGCGGCACGGCATCTCGTCCCATCCGGCCATTCCTCCCCGCGCTCCCGAGCGGAGCGAGCCGTTCACGGGGCACCTACGCCGGGTCGCGGCGTTCGGCGTAATCCTGGTCGGAGCGCTTGGTGTTGTCGCAGTTCTTGCCCCACCGGTCATCGGCCCGACGCCAGTGGAGGGCATTGAGGTCACCAAGCCACCGTGGCCCTTCCTCTGGATGTTCGCGCTGGAGAACTGGTTCGGTCTGCCCGCCATTCTTTGGGGTGCTGGAGTGCTCTTTGCGCTGCTCGTGCTGCTGCCGTTCGTCGATCGCAGTCCGGACCGGTCGTGGCGTCGGCGCCCGATCGTCATGGTGTTGGTGGCCCTGATCGTTGCCGCGTTGATCGCCCTCACCGTCATCGCTCTTGTCACGACCCCGGAGGCTCACCTATGACCGCCCGGCCCGCCCGGCGGGCGCGGTGGGCATTCTGGATGCTCGTGCTCCTTGCCGTTCTGCTCACCGGCGCCCTGGGAAAGCTGCTGAGGGCCCCGCCGAGTCCGGGCGTCGGTCTGGCCGTTGCGGTCGTCGGCCTGCTTACCGTCGTGATCCTCGCGCTGGCGGCACGCGTGCTGCTGGCGTTGGCCGGACAGCTCACTGCACAGCCAAGGACGCGGCAGCCATCGGGCGACCGGGCGGGTCGGCCTACGCCGGGACGTCGGACGACGCGCTGACCACCCGCTGAAGGGCGCGGCGGGCGTGGGGGAGTGCTGCTGCGCGGTCCGTGGCGACGAGGCCGATCCTGGTCCGCCGGTCGAGCAGGTCGTCCTCGGTGAGCGCACCTTCGTGTCGGACGGCCCACACCAGTTCGGCTCCCGTCACCGGCACGCCAGGCGCAACCGGCTCCAGCAGCGAGGGATCCTCGGCGGCCAGGGCGAGCACAGCTGGTGCCTCAACGCCGTACCGCCGGACTAGCCGGACGGGGGCGGCGGTCTTCGACAGTCCGCCGAGGGACGTCGCACCTATCAGCCTGATCCGGTCCGTCCGGCAGGGCCCTACGGCCGCGCCCCGCCGGTGTGTTTTGAGCCGCGCGGCGACCGCGTCGACGGCGTCCTGGGCCATCCGCCGGTAGGTGGTGAGCTTGCCGCCGACAATCGTGATGACGCCGTCGGTCGACGTGAGCACGGCATGCCGCCTGGACAAGTCGGCCGTCCGGCCCTGCCGGCCGGCGAGCAAGGGCCGGAGACCGGCGTACGCTCCGATGACGTCGCTGCGGCGAATCGTCGCGTCCAGTGCGGAACCGAGCACCTCGAGCAGGAAGTCGATCTCGTTCTCCGTGGGGCTGGGCACGTCGGTAACCGGGCCGTCCACGGGCAGGTCGGTGGGGCCCACGATGACTCGATGGCGATCGACGGGTACTACGAGGACGAACTGCGGGGGTGAACCAGGCACGACCAGATGCAGGCCGACTTCGCTGGCCAAACCGAGGGTGTCGGACCGCAGCACGACGTGGGTGCCGCGTGAGGGGCGTAGCCGCACACCTTCCACAAGTTGGCCGGCCCACACGCCGGTCGCGTTCACGACCGCTCGCGCCCGGATGGTGAACCGCGCACCGGTCAGCTCGTCGCGCACCATCGCTCCGTCACCGGACAGCTGCTCTGCCCGGCAGCGAGTGAGAATCCGCGCGCCGTGGGCGGCGGCGGTCCGGGCGATCGCGACGACCAGCCGAGCATCGTCGGTGAGCTGGCCGTCCCAGGACAGCAGCCCATTGCGAATGCCCTGAGTGCGCAGCCCGGGCGCGAACCGCGACGTCTCGACGGCGGACAGACGGCGCGAACGCGGCAAGATGCCGCGGCTGGTGCCTACGGAGGCCCGAAGCAGGTCACCGGCCACGTAGCCGGCCCGGAAGAACGCCGCCTGCCGGCCGGACACCTGTGCGGTGAGGGGCAGAACGAAGGGCAGCGCCCGGACCAGGTGCGGTGCCGTGTGCTCCATCAGGATGGCCCGTTCCGCTGCACTCTCATGGGCGATGCCGACTTGACCGGTCGCCAGGTAACGGAGCCCGCCATGGATCAGCTTGGAGCTCCAGCGCGAGGTGCCGAAGGCCAGGTCGTGGGCGTCGATGGCGGCCACTGAAAGACCCCGCGCCGCTGCGTCGAGCGCAACACCTGCCCCGGTGGCGCCCAGCCCGACGACGAGGACGTCGACGATGTCTCCGGCCGCGATCTCGGCGAGCTCCCGCTTGCGGCGGGCGGCGGAGAGCGACGATGCGAAATTGGGGATCACGGTTCGAGGTACCTGTCGAGGAGTTGCCGCAGTTCGTCGTCGAAGGCCGCAGTGCTGAGCCCGGGGTACTGATCGTCGGACATCGTCGGTGCGGACAGCGCGAAGGACTGGGCAACGAGCAGCAATGCCCGGGCCTGTCGGGCCACGTCATCGCGGCGGATCGTCCCGTCCTTGTGCCCCGCCAGCAGCGTTCGTTGAATGCCGTCGAGCATCGCGTTGTGGCTGCTCCCGCGGCGCTCGAGGATGTACGGCAGGAGAACCTCGGGATCGGTTTCGACGATCTTCCGATAGAGGGGATGCTCGCGCAGGGCCTGCACGCCGCTCACCAGGCTCGCGACAAGCTGGGCACGCACCGGCTGCCCGTCATTGGCCGGTGCCACTGCCGCCACCACGGCGGACCACTCTCTGGTCATCAGATCGGCGATGAGCGAGCTCACGTCCGGCCAGCGGCGGTAGATCGTCATCCGCGAGACGCCGGCCCGCCGGGCGACATCGGTCAGCGTCGTCCGCCGAACACCGACGGCGAGCACGCAGGCTCGCGCCGCATCGAGAACGGCATCATCGCGATGATGCCGCCGCGACAGCTTGTGACGAATCGACGACACATGTCACAGTGTAACGGGAGCTGATGCGAAGTGAACATGCACTGGCGTGGGTGGGGCGATCCGGCCCGAGCCTCATCACTGCCCGAGCCGGTTGTGGACCTGCTGCGGCAGGCTCTCGGCGTGCGGCCGTCGGCCCCACCGGTCGATCTGGACGACGTCGAGTTGCCAGAACACCCGCTACCTACGCCCGCATACGAAGCGCTCGTCAGCGCGGTGGGCGCCGAGCAGGTGCGCACCGATGCGGAATCACGAATACGGCACACACGTGGCAAGTCGACGGTCGACCTGCTCCTCATCCGCCGGGGTGATGCCACCGACGCGCCCGACGCAGTCGTACAGCCCGCCTCTCACCCAGAGGTCATGCACGTGCTCGAGGCATGTTCCCAGCACCGCGTGGTCGTCGTGCCGTTCGGCGGCGGTACCTCTGTCGTTGGAGGGCTTGCGCCAATTGCGCGCTCGTACACGGGGGTCGTCGCCCTTGACCTGCGCCGGATGGATCGCCTCGTCGAACTGGACGCCGAGTCCCGGCTGGCCATTCTCGAGCCGGGACTGCTGGCTCCACGTGCGGAGGAACTACTGCGCGAACGCGGGTTTACGCTCGGCCATTTCCCGCAGTCGTATGAATGGGCCAGCATTGGCGGCTTCGCGGCGACCCGATCGAGTGGGCAGGCGTCGGCCGGCTACGGGCGGTTCGACGAGTTGGTCGTGCAGCTGCAGGTGGCGACTCCGGCAGGCAGCCTGTCGTTGGGCCGGGCTCCGCGATCCGCCGCCGGTCCCGACCTCCGGCAGCTTGTGCTCGGCTCGGAGGGGGCGTTCGGCGTCATCACGTCGGTCACGGTCCAGGTGCGGCCTGCGCCGGAGGTGACCGTCTACGAGGGTTGGCGGTTCGCCGCGTTCGGCGCCGGGACGGCGGCGATACGCCGGCTCGCGCAGGATGGTCCGCTGCCGACCGTGCTGCGGCTGTCCGACGAGGCCGAGACGGCGATAGGTCTTGTTGATCCCGCACACGTAGGCA
>DASTNZ010000284.1:0-14459 GCA_035762665.1 Jiangellaceae bacterium
CCATGTGGCCGCCGCGCAGATCAAGGCCGTGATGCTGGCCATGACGACCAGCGACGGCATCGGCGCCGACGGCTGGGCACTCGACCACGACGAGATGACGGACGCCGACATCCAAGCGGCGCTTTCGGGCGTCGTGGCGACGCTGCAAGCCGCACCGAAGCTCCTCGCCGAGCTTCGAGGGAAGGGCGAATGGAGGGACAGCGTCGAGCGGCCCGAGCGAAGCCAGGCGCGTGAGTTCAAGGCCCAAGGCGAGCAGGTGGCGTCATGAACCTCGTCGACCTCCGCGAGCTCTGCGACGACTGCGACAAGGCGATCGACCTTGTGATCTCGTCGCGAGGGCAGCACGACTTCGCGCACGAGGACACGATCGAAGCGCTCAAGACGATCCGCAACATGCGGGTCAGCCTCGAGAGCTACATCAGCGAGCGCGAGATCGAGCTTCAGGACAAGGCCCCCCAAGCCGAACCGGTGGCCTCATGAGCGACCACAAATCCCCCGGCGTGGCCTGCTCCTGCCTTCACGTTCGCCACGACCTCGACACCCGCGAGAGCGACTGCTTCACGTTCGACCGACCGGGCGAAGCGTCTCTCGCGGCGCTCTTCGCGTCGGCGCTCGGAAGTGACATCCGGGCCGACGGCATCGCGGAGTCGGCCTTGCTCCGCCTTCACAACGAGCTCTCGGTCTTCGCTGACTACGTTGCGAGCGCCGAAACGCTCTTGAGCGAGGAGATCCTGGCCGACGTTCTCCATGGCATGGCGGACCGTGCCCGGGTAGCGGCCGAAGTCTCGGAGCGCATCGCGACGGCGAGGGCTCTTCAGGTGGAAAGGAGCGCGGAGTCATGAGCGCGCGCGACACCATCGCCTTGGCGCTCTCGGGCTTCGACACCAGGTGCAAGACGACGGGCAGCGCCGAATCCATCGTCGGCATGACGCTCGAGAAAGCCAGGAATGAAGCGCGGTGCCTTCTGAACACGCTGGACGGGAGCAGCTCCGAGGCGCTCACGGCTGGCGCTCTCGAAGGCCGGCTAGAAGCGCTCGATCGGTTCCTTGACGAATACGTGACGCTGAGCTGGAAGGAGCCCGCCGTGGCCGCGGAAACGGAGGGCGACCATGGCTAACCCCACCTTCCGCGATTTCCCTGGCTTGGCAGCGCAGGAACGCCAGGCCGACAAGACCGCCGATCTCTTGCAGCAAGCGGCCCGCGTCGCTTCCGCGATGGTGCCCGGCGAAGATTGGGCCTCGCAAGCAGAACGGCTTCGGCAAGCGGCGGTTTACGCTGGGATCGCCGTGAACGAGCTTTACGTGAGCATCGGCTGGTACTCGGCGGCGGCCAGCGCTTCCGAGGCGGGTATCCTCGAGACGAACGAAGGGAGCGAGCTAACGTGAAACAGCTTCCGTTGTTGCCAGAGGCGAAGTCACCAGAGGACAAGATCGACGCTGGCCTTGCTCGGCTGGCGGAAGCTGGCCGGGCGCTGCTCGCCATCAAGCGGCGCAAGCTCTACAAGCAGGCGGGCTTCGCGAACTTCGAGGCGTACTGTCGGACCAAGTGGCCTGCCGCTTATGTTCGCGCGGCACTCGCCGAAGCCGCGCGGAAGAAAAGACGCTGAACACCCCGCCTCGCCCCCGCGCCTTCGCTGGCCCGGGGGCTTTGGCGGTTGAGGCACCATGACGAACGAACCGAAGAGCAAGGGCGGCCGGCCACGAACGGGAACGGTTCTCACGCTCCCCGATGGCAGGTTCCAGCCGGTAGTCACGCTGGCGGACGGAAGCCGAAAGCGGATGAAGCCGCTACCGCTCGGCACGTCTCGGGCGATGGCCGAAGAGAAGGCGCGCTATCACACCGAGCTTGCGGCGAAGCTTGGGTCGAAGCGAGCGGCTCCAAAGGGGGCGCCGTCCGCTGCAACGGAATGGTGGGAGCGCTACTTCGCGCACCGGGACGCCAAGGGCTACGCGCCGATCCGGTGGGCGCTGAACCAGCATGTGACCCCGGTGCTCGGCGAGAAGCACCCGAGGGACTGGAACCGCGAAGACTGCGAACGCATCGTGACCGAGCTCGACAAGAAGATCGTGAGCGAGGGCGACGACCGCATTTCGTGGAAAACCGGGCAAAACGCTTGGGCCTTTTTCACGAAGGCCTGCAAGGTGGCGAGCTCCGCCAAGAAGGCGACCGAGCTCCGCGTGCGCGATGACAACCCTTGCGCGGGCGTCGAAGGTCCCGACCGTGGCACTCGCAAGCGCAAGCAGTGGCTTTACCCCGGCGAGTTCGCCGAGCTCATGGCGTGCGATGACGTGCCGGTCCGCTGGCGCCGCATGTACGCGATCCTCGCCTACGCCTACATCAGGCCGAGCGAGCTGAAGGCGCTCGATCCGGCGGACGTGGATCTCGACGCTGGCACGATCGCGGTGAACGAGTCATGGGACCGGGCCCGAGCAAAGCGCAAGGTTCCGAAGACCGGCGCAGGCGTTCGAAGGGTGCCGATCGAACCGGAGCTCTGGCCCCTGCTGAAGGCGCTCTTGGACGAGCACGAGGGCGAGGGTCCGCTCTTTCCGATGCCGCCACCGGAGTCATGGGCGACGACATTCCGAAAGCACCTGGAGCGCGCCAAGGTGGGGCGCGCCGAGCTCTTCGCCGACTCGCTCACGCACAAGCACATCACCATGTACGACCTCCGCGCGAGCGGCATCACCTGGCGCTGCCTGCGACGCGACCACGGGCCGACCATCCAGCGCGACGCAGGGCACGAGAAGTACGACACCACCGACGGCTACATCAGGGCGGCCGATGCCGCCGGCAACGTCGGGACGCCGTTCCCTGCCCTGCCCCCCTTGCTGCTCTCGGCTGAGTTTCGATCAGAGTTTCGATCGGCCCGAGACGAAAGAGCCAAAAAAGGCTCTAACGTTGCGTCCCCAACGGGATTCGAACGAGTGCCCAAACGCGCGATCGGGCAGGAAAAAAGCCAGATCGCGGAAGGCACGACCGGCGGACCGTCAGTCGCGACAGGGTCTAAGTCAGCGACGCTCAGTCACCGATCGGAACCGACTGATCGGTTGATCGAAACGGCCGACCCGGTAGAGGCGGCGCTGGCCGATGCCATCAGCAAGGCCGCCAGCGCTGGCAGGTTCGAGGTGCTCCCCTCGCTCGTCGCGGAGCTCGAAGCGCGTAGGAAGGCACGCCACGCGCCCGGAGTGGCGGACCTGGCGGCGGAGCGGGCGAAGCGTGGAGGGCGGTCGTGAGGGCGCTCACGCTGGCAGCGCTGGTCGCGGCGGGGCTGAGGTAGGATTCGAGACATGCGCGACCTACGCGAAGAGCTTTCGTGCATCAGCATCCGTGCTGGCCACCCTGACGCGGAGAGGGCGCGGATACTCGCGCAACGCCTGACAGACGCAGCCTACGCCATCGAGGCGCCGTGGGCGTCACCAGAGGACAAAGCGGCGGCCGTGGCGCTAGCCCGGCGTTCGGCGGAAGTGCTCGCGGAGCTCGGTGGCGACAAGGGGGAGCGCGAGGCGAGGCTACGGGAGGTGCTCTTGGACCTCTGCAAACAGAGTGGAAGGATCGCTCGCGGCTGGGCGAGAAGCGACCACTGGCAGAACAAGCGCGACCGGGCCGAAGTTCTCGGAACCTCTACCGACGTGGTGTGCAACAAGTTCACGTCGATCGTGCCAGAACTCAGGCTGTCCAAGAAGCAGCGCGAGGCCATCCGCGGGCTGCTCGTAGCGATTGCAGAGAATCGGGGCGGGCGCGGCAAGCGAGCGCGGGTGCCAAGCATCGAAGCGAGCACTGAGGCACTCTGCCGGGCTATGGGGTGGAAGGGGAAAGCGGCATCCGTAGCGCGCACACGACGGCGTCACCGGGCGCGAATACCCCCCGGACAGTAGGCGTCAGTCTTATATGGGGGGCGACGGTGACTCATGGTGATGCCTGAGGTCACCGATGGAACACCCCACCCCCGACAAGAGGACCGTTCTTCGTCTGGCAGCGGAGGCAGACGTCGACCCGCGCTCGGTGCGCAGCGAGTTCGCGGCGATGCGCGGCGAGCGTCCGCATGTGACGGGCCGCGCGGGCGAAAAGCTCAGAGTCGTTCTCGCACGTCGTGGCTACGTCAGCAGCGAGGCCGCCTAGGTGGATCGCTCCGCCATCCTCGCGCACCTCGACGCCATCGACGCGATGGTGCGATCGGTGCGCGTAGCGCTCGACGCTGAGCCGGCGGACGAGCTGCTCGACGCAAAGCAGAGTTTCGAGCGTTTCAGCATCGGCAGAGACGGATTGCTCGGGGCTGAGCGGCGCGGAGAGATCACGCTCACTCGCGGCCGACGAAACAAGATCATGGTGAAGCGCTCGGCCCTCGAAGCGTTACAGCGCAGGCCACATCAGCCGACTCGTGCGCGGCGCTCGGCTCCGGCCACTGATCTCGAGAGCTACGATCGCGAGGCGGAGCGGGAGCTTCGTTTGCTGGCGGGAGGGGCGCGGTGATGATCGACAAGGCGCGAGCCCGGTGGAACGAACTGCCCGAAGCGCAGCGACCGCCGCTCGACGTCTGGCTGCTCGCTTGGTTCGACGGTGCCTCCGATGCGCTTGGTCGGGAGCTTCGAGCGCTCGAGATGCGCTGGGCGAGCGAAGAAGCAGGGAGACCGGACGGGCCGATCGGGCGCGAAGTCCGAGAGCTTCGGAAGCGACACGCTGACGTTGTCAGCCGATGCGTCGCGCTCATGAAGCTGGCGGGTATCAGATGACGCAGGCGGCGCACGCAGAGCACGTTGCCCCGGTGATCGACATGTTCGCGCATGTCACTCCCGAGGAGCGTGCGGTCATCGAGGCACGGCGAGGACAGCACAACCCGAGGCCGCACGGCTGGCATGACCTGCACTACATCAGCATCACCGACAAGCTCGACGCGATCCGGATCTACGCCCGGCAAGGGCTGCACCCGATCTTGATTCATGGCGTCCGGGATGGACGCTGCACATGCGGACGGCACCCTTGCGCCGCGATCGGTAAGCATCCGGTGCACGCTGGCTGGCAACGCGCGGCGCTCGACCTCGATGCTCTCGATCGTGACTTGCGAGACAGTCACTACAGCATCGGGCTCCGCACCGGACGCCAGCCATCCGGCCTCGTGCTCGTTTGCATCGACTGCGACGGGGAGCGCTCGCTACTCGAGCCGCTCGAGGCAAAGTTCGGAAAGCTTCCGCCAACGTTGACCGCGTCAAGCGGCAAGGGCCTGCACCTGATCTACCGGTTCGAGGGCAAGGGCCCGCCGAAGAATCGCGTTAGGCTTTCCGCTGGGGTCGACGTCCGCTCCGAGGGAGGACAGATCGTTGCCGCGCCGAGCTTGCACGCGAGCGGCCGGCGCTACCGGTGGATCGACATCCGAGAACCGGCGGTGCTTCCGTGAGTACTGCCACATGGTCCGCCTCGCTCGATTCCGAGATTGACGACGACGAGCCGCGCTCGGAGTCGGCGGCCACGCCGAAGGCGAAGCGGTCCACGAAGGCCAGCGACTCCAAGGCCGAGCGCGCAGCCGAGCGTGAGCGGAAGCGCATCGAAGCGTGGGCTCAGGCCGCGCTCAAAGGCGAAGCCGAAACCGTACGCAACACCGGCAAGGGCGAACGCAACGACACGCTGAACGTGTCCGCGCTCCGGCTCGGGCAAATCGTGGCCGGCGGGTACCTCGCCGAAAAGGACGTAGTGACGGAGCTAACTCGAGCCGCGCGTGACGCCGGGCTCGGCAAAGACGAAACGAAGAAGACGATCGCCAGCGGGCTCGGCGCCGGCAAGAAGGAGCCGAGGCATCCGCCGCCGGCAGAGGAGCTGGACGACTCGCACGACGACGGGCCCGGCGTCGATGACTACGAGTTTGATGAGCTCGACATGTTCGCGGGGGGCGATGACGGAGAGCAATCGTCAACTGCGGAACTTCCGCAGTTCCAACCCAAGCGCACCGGCAAACAGAAAGCGCCCCGCCTCGAGATCATCGAGTCTGACGCGCTCTTCGCCGAGCTCGAAGAGCCGGACTACATCATCGAGGGGATCGTGCGGCGGGCTTCGCTCACCGAGATCGTGAGCTACGGCGGCTCGGGCAAGACATGGATCGCCACGAACATGTTGATCGCGGTCGGTGGCGGGCTCCCGTGGCTTGGCCGATTCGCAGCGAAGCAGGGGAAGGCGCTCGACATCGACTACGAGAACGGCTCCTACGAGATGCGCCGCCGGATTCAGGCGAATGCCCGCGCTCTCGGGCTCGAGACGGTGCCGGGGATCGGCCTGATCTCGATGCCGCCGCTGTACATGAACGCGCCCGAGTTCGGCGACACCATCGAGGCCGCCGCCGCCGGTTACGACCTCGTGATCGTTGACACGCTGAAGGCCGGCAACCCCGGCGTCGACGAGAATGACTCCAACATGCGCACCGGGCTCGATGCCCTGCGACGGGTAGGCGAAAAGAACGGGAGCGCGTTCGTGGTGCTCGTTCACTCCAAGAAGGTGAGCGGCAACGTCACGACGATCGACCCCCGCGAGGCAGGCCGGGGGAGCTCAGCAATCTACGATGCCGCCGACACGGTGTTGCACGTCACCTACACCGAGGGGCAGCCGCTCCGGGTGATGCAAACCAAGGCGCGACTCGGCCGAACCGTGCCGCCCTTCCAGGTGGAGATCCTGGACGATGACCGGGGCGGGGTGAGCGTCATCGCGAGCGACGTTCCGAAGGCCGATCCGGCGGCGAGCGCTTCGGACCGCTTCGAGGCGGTTTGCCGAGCCGTGCTTGACGCTGTTCGGGCTCGACCCGGTCAGTCCGGCAAGGTCTACCGCGAGACGCTCGGCCTCCGGCATGCGAGCGTCACGGCTGCCTTCGAGAGACTGGAGCATGACGGCGCGCTCAAGAACGCCGGCACCCAGACGAGCGCGAAGTGGCTCCCGACCGGTCCGGGAGGCGTCGATGGGTACTAGCTGTTCCGCTGTTCCCACCTGTTCCCGACCTGTTCCGGGAACAGCCGCTCGTGAGCTGTTCCGCTGTTCCCACCCCCTAAGGGGGGGAACCGGGAACAGGAACAGCTTGCACGACGGGACAGGGTGGTTAGCTGTTCCCAAAAGGTGGCGTCCGGCGCTCGAGACCCCCTTCCCGGAATCGGCACCACTCAACCGGTCACCGGGCCGACCCCTTGGCCAGCGAGCCGGTTCAGCGCCGAAACCCGCCCTTTCCCCGCCGTTTCAGCGCCGGACGCCAGGCAGGCTAAGTGCCCGAAATTCCGTCACCAGGGCGCGCTGCACGCTCGAGGGTTCCGATCAGTGCCCGAGTGGCTGGCCCTTCCGCAGCGTGTTTCCCGCTGTTTCGGCGCTCCAGGGCAACGGGACCAGTACCCGGCTGTTTCGTGACGGCCCGCCGTTCGGACCCCCGCCGACCTCCGCCGGAGCGCCCCGCCCGTGACCACCTTCGTCGAGACGCAGAAGGGCAAGCTCCGCCCCCGCGCCATCCGTCCGGATCGCCCGCCGAGCCCGGCAGTGTCGGCGCTGGCGGCCCCGTTCAAGGACCCAGCTACGGGCCGCTTCATGGCTGGCAACCCCGGCGGTCGGCTCCGCCAGTTGCGCGCTCTCGCCAGGGTGACCGCTGAGAGCCTTTTGCGTCTCGAGCCTGACCACGTGGCCCCGTGGCTCAGGCCGCACCTGAGCGAGGCACAGGCGCACTGCCAGCGGCTTGTCGATGCGCTGCCAGCGAAGACCGACGAGCTACTTTCGCTCTGCGGCGACGAGGCCCGCGCCGGCATGTTCTCCGTGGCGTGCCTGAGCCAGGGCGCTAGCGATGACTGCTCGCCAGCGGAGGCGCGAGCCTGGCGCGACGAGGGGCGCGCCTGGATGCGCGAGGCCCGCCAGGTGGTGCTGACCCGCAAGGCCATCGCCCGAGACGTTCCGGTCGACGACGGCGGGGAGGCCGCGCTGCCTTGGTTCCAGGGCAAGGGGGCCACCAAGTGAGCCCCCTCTCGTTCATCGAGTTCTGCGAGAGCGTGCTCGCCGTCCGCTTCGAGCCTGCCCAGCGCGTCTATTGGGCCGTTGCTGCCGACGACGTGCAGCTCTGCGACCTCACGGGAGACGCCCGCGACATCGCCCGCGAGCTCTTCGGCGACATCGAGACGGTTCCGCCCGAGGCCCGCCGCGAGCAGGTGGCCGTCAAGGGCGCCGGCATCGGCTGGAGCTACTTCGCTGGCCTGCGTCTCCTGCACCGGGCGCTGACCGCCACGTCAGAGGAGCTCGGCGCGGCAGGCGAAACCCGCGTTTGCCTGGCCGTGGCGCCCGACCTCCGCACCGGGCGGATCCCGGTCCGCTACGCGCTTGGCGCAGCGGAGGGGGTGCCCGCAATCAAGCGCCTGATTGAGTCGAGCGGCTCCGACGGCTTCACACTCCGGCGCGAGGGTGGCCGGTTCACTTCCGTGGAGGCGCTGCCGGCGTCGATCGGTGGCCGTGCGCTCCGTGGCCGACGCTACCTCGAGGCGCTCTTTGACGAGAGCTCGTTCTTCCGAGACAGCGACTACGCGATCAACGACACCGACTGCCGGCGCGCCGTTATCGCCCGCACGCTCGGCAAATTCTGGAACGGCAGCACGCCTTGGCTCGAAACGTCCGAGGTTTGGAAGACCTACCAGGCGAACTACGGCCACCCGACGACGGCGCTTGCCGCTCGGCTCCCGACGCTCACCATGCGTTCGGATCCGGACGTGCGCCGGCTGGTAGAGGCCGAGCGAGAGCGCGATCCTGACGGGGCCGCGGTCGAGTACGACTGCCAGCCCCCCGCGGGAAGTGGCGGCTACTTCTTCGACGGTTTTGCGATCGACAAGAGCGCGACGGACGCGCTCCCCCTCATCGTTCTGAGCGAGCTTGCCACCCGGCCGCACTGGGAGCTCGAGGGCGATCGGTACGGCGCGGGCTTCGATCCGGCGTTCCAACGTGACGCATCGGCCGGCGTCGTCGTTCGCAAGCGTGCGGGCGTGTTCGACGTGTGCGAGGTGTTCGAGCGCAGGCCGGAGCGTGGCCAGCCTCTCGTTCCCTCGGTTGTCTGTCGAGAGTTCGCTGCCATCGCGAAGAAGCACACCGCGTCCAGGATTTGCAGCGACATCCACTATCAAGAATCCGTCAAAGAGCACCTTCGCGAGTCCGGCGTTTCGTTCCTACAAGCGCCCGGCGGCAACCAGGGCAAGAGCGACGTTTACAACTTTGCGAGAGACGCAATCCACGCCGGCCGCGTGCGTTGGAGTGCAGGACATCGTAGACTGACACAGCAACTGCGCGAAGTGGTGGCCCGCCCGCTGCCAGGCGGACTGATCAGCATTCAGAGCCCCCGGCGCAAAGGCAATCACGGCGACATCGCATCCGCCTTTTGCCTCGCGCTTTGGGCCGCCGAAAAAGGCTCGTTCCGATACATGAGATTGAGCGAGGCGGCGAGCAACTGCCTCTATTGACACTAGGAGATCAACGACATGACCATCAGACACCAAAACTTAGACCCCGACCGCGAGCGGCGCGAGACAGTGCACGCCAGGGCGCTCGAAACGCAACGCCAGCCCCGCACGTACAACCAAATCTTGAGCGACCTCATTGCCAGTCACGAGGGCACACTCGACGATGACGCGCTCGCACAGTACGCCGCGGATGCCGAGACGCTTGCACGCCACGAGCCGCCGGCACCGCCGAAACAGACGGCGGCGCCCACGCGGACCCCCGCGGACCTCGACTCTCGGATCGCTGAGCTCAGGGCACAGGCAGGCAAAGGCTCCGAGCGTCAGCGCTTCGCGCGCACGGCCGAGCTCGAGCGGCTGCTCGCCGAGCGCTATCCGAGGGATCGCGACGGCTTCTACTTGCCCGACGACGACGGCGGAGCGGCGGCTTGATGGACACTCAGGCACTACACCAGGCGGTCGACGCTGCGCAGCGTGCAACGACAGAGCTTGCAAACCAGCGTGAGCGCGCCCGAAAACTTCAGGGTGAGCTTGCCCCCGCACGAGAGGTGCTCGACGCCGCCGAGCAGGCGCTGACTTCGGCACTCGGCGCAGAGTCTCTCGGTGAGGGCACGGCCGCCGCAACGAAAAAAGCACGGGCCGCACGCGACGAGGCGAGCGAGCGGGTTCGCGGCATCGAGTCTGCACTCTCGGTGCTCCGCGATCGCGAGCCCGACCTGGCGACGACAGCGGCGCAGGCGGAGCGGCACGCGAGGGAGCTTGCATTACCTTTGGCCCGCACTCTCTACGATCACGAGCTCGACCGCTGCCAGCGACTCGCCGAGAGCTTCGCCAGTGCCTACGCCGCGTGCCACGTGTTGCAGACCTACATCATCGGTGGCGAGCTCACGGGCCCGGCGCAAGCTGAGGACGCCGGCATCGCCGAGATCCTTTCACGCCACGGCGTCCGCTCACACTCCGGATTCATCGCCTGCGGCGACCCGAACGGCATGACGCGCCCCCTCACGCCGGCAGAGCTTCTTCAGCTTTGCGAACCCGCGCACGCTGAGGCGGCGCAATGAGAGACTTTGGATCCCACCCGGCTAGTACCCGGGTGCTCGGCGCAGAGTCGCGCGCCGGTGCCGCGGCACGGATCCAAGCGCGCTCGTCTCGCTCCCCGACCTTGTTGGTCCTCGGTCGGGCGAGCGGGCGGGTTTCACGAGGTGACAATGACTGACCAAAAATTCCACAGAGTGCAGGGACTGCCCGGCGACCCCCGGCGCCACACATGGCAGAAATTCACCTGCGTGGCACAGCTCGTTCCGATCGCAGATCTCGCTGAGATCGCGTTCGCGCCGGGCGACCCACCGAGCCCCGACCTGCTACCTGATCACCCCTACATTCGAGCGTTGGTCGCAGCGTTCAGAGCGGCCGACGCCGGCAAGGGCCCATGGCCGCCACCGATCGTCGTTCACCGAGATCCGATCGGTCTCCGACTCCGCGACGGAAACCACCGGCTGACGGCGGCGAGACTCTCGGGCATTCGCGCGTTCCCGGTGTCGTTCATCGATCGCGAGTCATACGACGCGATGGTCTACAGCAACCAGCCGCCCCCAAAGCTGACCAACCAAGACACGCGCTACGCCGCGGCATTCGCGCGTGACCGGGAGCGTGAGTCCCGGACGGCGGCCGAGCTTCGGAGGTATCGCTGATGGCTTTCTCCCTCATCAAAGAGTTCACTTCTTTCGGGTCGGAAATCGACCTTGGGGCTGATGCCGACTTCGTCGCCCTCGTCTCGATGTTCCCCAAAAAACAGCTCAAGGAGCTCAAGGTCGTGACCGCGGGGTCCGGCGTTCTGAACTTCCGAGCTAGCGGCATCGACATGGCAATGGCTGGGCTCACCGATGGCGAGCTGATCCTTGTCACCGGCGTCACGCACATTCGCACCGGAACGAACGTGGCGCGCCTTCGTGTGAGCTGGGGATGACGATGATACGCATGGCCCAAGCCGCGGCAGCCCTTCTCGGGCAGCAGCGGCGAGAGCTCGGCATCGGCGAACAGAACGCATCGCTTGCGTCGGAGGAGGTGCTCGGAGTCCGCTGGCGCCCCCCCGAAGCGACCACGCTCCGCGGCATCCAGCCTCCGCACCACTCGAGGCACGCCGACTACGTCGCTCGGCTCGCCGATGCCTACCGCCGCGGTGACCCTGTGCCGCCAGTCGTGGCGCTCCGTTTCGGCAGCGAGCTTAGGGCCCTTTGTGGATCACACCGCATTGCAGCGATGGGCGCTCGCTTCTCCTCGGTTCAGGCGGCCGAGCAAGCGGGCGCGATCATCATCTTGGAAGCCGTTGACATCCTGGCCACGGCTCGCGCAGCCGGCGATCGAGACGCAGTCCACGAGCTCACCCGCTCGGACCCTTGGACGATGTTCCCGCAGGTGCTCCAGCATCTTTGGCCCCACCTGCCAGCACACGCTCGCCACGCGCTGCGAACCGAGCAGAGGATCCCGGGATGACGGCCGTCCGCATGACCGGCGCCGATCGGGCGAGGGTTGCAGCGTCCGAGCCGGCGGCTGCACGCGGAACGGTTCTGCTCGGAATCGACCTCGGCACGCGAGCATGCGCCGCCGTGGCCTGCCCTACAGACTGGGACGGCAACTGGCGGCGCGTCCGCTCGCTCGTAGTAGGCGAGCCACTCAGGCGCGCTGCAACCGACATCGAGCGCGCCCGGCGCACCGAGACGATCGCTGGCCAGCTCGTTCGGTTTGCAAGAGAGACGGGCGCGAGCGTCGCCCACGTCGAGAGCTACGGCTACGCGATGCGGACGGCGGCGCACACCCTTGGCGAGCTCGGAGGGGTCTGCCGTCTGGAGCTCGTTCGCGCCGGGCTCGAGATCAGGACGGCGAACATGGGCAGCGCTCGCAAGCTACTACTCGGCAAGGTGCCCCGCTCTGACGCCGGCATTGCCTGCTACGCGGCCCTACGGGCGGCCGGCGCGCCCTTCGAGACGGCTGATGAGGCGGCGGCCTTCTGCGCCGTCCAGGTCGGCCTAGCGGACGCTGGCGGGTATTTCTTCGGGCAGGTGGCCGCTTGACCGATGCGCCCCCCGTCGCCCCTGCCGACCGGTTGACAGCCGAGTTTTTCTTCGTCGGCGTGACAATACGTAGGCAACCGCTCGGCACTGCGGGACTATTGCCGGAGGGTAGGACATTTTTAGACATAGGAAATCCCGGCCGTCAACCGGCCGACCTTTGCGGAGCCACCGAACATGCGTACTGTGTCCAAGAAGCAAGGAGGCATCATGAGCGCAGCACCCGTCCGCCTATCGGAGCTCGAGAGGCTCCAACCAGGGGAGAAGGAGGCGAAATTGCGCGCTCTTGTCGGGGCCGCCAGGCAGCCGCCCAACGGCGAACTTCGAAGGCTGGACATGAGGATCGGCGAACACGAGCAACGGGCGGGGTTCGGCTCGGCCGTGCTTCGGGAGAAGCTTACTTCGGGCGAGGTGGTCGAGACCGCGGACGTGTGCGACTGGCTTATGCTCCTCGAGCTTCGAGAGGGCATTGGCACAAGCGTTCCACGGTCCCGCTAGACTCCGCCACTACATGGGTGTGCATGAGCGCCGCATGGCGCAGGCACGCCGGGCCGGGGTGGTGCTTTCAGACACGCTCGAGATCGAGCCTTACCCAGGCGATCGCCTGTGGATGCACGGAGACATCTCGTGCAGGGGCGGGATCGTCATACGGGTCTCCAAACACCTGCAGGTCCTCGGCGGCGATGGGGGCGACGCGATGGTCGAGACTGTTCGCTATAACTACAACGCTGCCGTGCGCGGGCACGGCACGTTCCTGCGTCACGACAACATTCACACGCACCGTGGTCACCGTGACGCACACCACCGGCACGTGGGCGACTGGCGCACGAGCGAGGAAAGCAGACCTGAATGGGTGGGCGAGGCCGGTTGGCCCACGCTGGGACAATTTATCGAAATGGTCGATGAGTGGTACTGGCTGAACCACCACGAGCTCCCCGAGCCATAAGGTCGTGGCCCGCCCTTCCGCGGGTTTCGGGAGGGGTTGCGCTCCCCTCGCTTCGGTTGTATAGACAAGGCTAGTACATGGTTCGTGACCGTCTAACCAAGCTTCTCACCCTGCGGATCTCGCCCGGCGAATACGACATGCTGGAGCGCCTTTCGGAAGACACCGGCCTGCCGATGTCCGCCGTGGTGCGCCAGCTCATTCGCCGGGACCACGCGACCCGCTACGGCGAGACGCTTGGGAGGCCGGCTGCGGCCAAGAAACGAAAACGCTAGCAATGGTGGGGCCCGCGGCGTTGTCGCGCCCGGACCCCTGGCCACGACTGGAGAGACCAGCCATGACGAAACGAACCGTAAAACAGCAACCCCGCCGCACCAAGCGGAGCGCAGAGAAGCCCGCAGCGAACCCGGGGCGAGCCAAAAACAAGGCAAAGCGTATTCAGCACGGGGTGACGTTCGGCGAACTGCTCGCCGAGCGCGGAGAGCTTGCCCCCCCAAAAGAGGGGAAAGCCAAGACTGGGACTCCGATCACCCGTGCGGCTCGCCGGGCAGGCATCACCGAACGCGACGCGAACCCCGAGAAGCCGAAGGAGCTCCGCACCAAGGCGGACTTCGAGGCAGCGGCCGACCGGATCGTCGATGTCGTGCTGGGCGGAGACCTGCCAGCGCTCCCTTTCTTCCGCGAGGTGATGCTCGAGAGGCTCGCGGAGCGATTCGGGAAGGAAGCGGAGGGGACGCGGAGCCCCGAGGAGCTCGAACGCCGGCACGACCGGCGCGAGGAGCGGCTCGCTTCAGTCTCGCGCCTGCTCTCGGGCGGGCTCTGGGTTAGCGACGATGACAGCGATCCGGCGGAGCTTGCGCTTCTCCATGTGGCCGCCGCGCAGATCAAGGCCGTGATGCTGGCCATGACGACCAGCGACGGCATCGGCGCCGACGGCTGGGCACTCGACCACGACGAGATGACGGACGCCGACATCCAAGCGGCGCTTTCGGGCGTCGTGGCGAC